>CASFNR010000007.1 GCA_949296115.1 uncultured Eubacteriales bacterium
AGATAACCGGTCCTTCCTCCAGCGGCTGCTGGGGATTGACGCTCCCAAGGTGGAGTTCTGGGTGGGCAATACCAAACTGGGCGAAGTGAAGGTGGAAGAAGGCAAGACCTCCACTTTTGCCTACGACACCGACAAGGGCGGCCTGAAGCTGGGCAAAAACACGGTGACCGCCAAGTTCACCGGCTCCGGGAACCTTCAGGGCTGTGAGGAGACGCTGGTCATCAACCTCCAGACCACCTCCGCCAGCGCCCCCACCGGGGACACCAGCAACATTCAGCTGTGGACGGCGGCCCTGGCCGTCAGCGTCCTGGCCCTGGTCGGCCTGGGCGTGGGCACGGTGCTCTGCCGGAAGAAGCGGAAATAACCCAACATAAGCAAGGCCCCCGGCGGTTTCAATCCGCCGGGGGCCTTGCTGCGCGTAAAAGTAATTGACGGGAATACTTCGAGCCGCTGTGCCCTTCTTTTTGATTGTATGACGGCAAAATCCCAATCATGACTTTCTGAATTCTGACGTGTATGGTTGGCCTGGGATTCCTTCCGGAATCAGGAACCGCCCCACTTGTTATCCGGCATGCGATCCTGTCTGACAAATGGGGTGCAGCATATTTCAGTGACTTTTGCTATCCCCGTCTTGTTCCCGGCCGGCCTGCGGCAGCATCATTTATTGGGGTAGTTCTGATCAAAGGCATCCCGGGCATCCTTCACATCGTCCTTTGTCGGCGTATAATCCTTAATCGCAGACTTGAATTCCTTTTCGGAGATACCGCCAAGGTCGGCGCCTACCTTGCCTTTTTTGGCAAATCCAAGCAGCATCTCCATGAACATCATTCCGGCCAGATAAATGCAGCCAAAGGTCGCCGCAGCGCCGGCCAGGGAGCCGATTCCGGGAATCGCAGCGGTCACCAGCTCTACCGCAAAAACACCGACCAGGTTGGCCGCAATGTTGGACAGCGCCGCACTGGCCAGGACCTTCAGAATGCTATCTCTGATGGGAATCGTCAGACACTTGCAGATCTTGATGTACATTGCCCACACTGCGCCGACGCAGGAGATAATCATGGCAGGCAGTCCCAGGATGGGAAACATTCCGCCAACCGCCGTCGCACAGGCGGCTGCCATGGCGCAGTTGAAAATGATTTTTTCCGCCTCATCGGCACATTGATAATAGCACTTCAGACCTTTTGCAACTTCGTTCAGTCTCATAATTTGTATCCTCCTTTGTTTGATTTGCTTAGTTTGTGATTTCTACCGTTTCGTTTCCGGTAATCGTCCCATTCTTCCGTCCTTCTTTGTACTTGCGGCTTTCGTTTCTCAGCAACGACTCAATGTTTTCGCCTTTCATGACATCGTCCATCTTGATCTCGATCTCCCTGGGGGTCATTTCAGAAGGATCTGTACCAGCCCCCATAAGACCATTGAGAAGCTTCAGGTACCACCATGACCACAGAGTAGTCCAGGGCGGCCATGATCAGGGAGGAGGCCGCATTGCCAATGCCGGTCAGAGAGAGCACCGTGGCCAGGGCAACGCTGCCAACGACGGAAACAGCGCCCTGCATGAGGTTGCTCAGTACGGCAGAGGCCAGAGATTTCATGGCCACTTTGGAGAATTTCAGGCCCAGACGGTAATTGATGCGGAAATACATGGTCCAGATGAAGCCCGCCATTGCGGCCAGTGCGGCCCCGCTGCCGACCCCGGGAAGCCAGGCTACTCCGATGCCGGAGGCAGCGGCGCCCAGCGCATGGGTCTTGATAATTTCCGCCAGATCCTGGGACATGGTTTTGTCCTGCTGATCAACGCAGCCGGGATTCAGCCTGGGCGTCATCGCCTTGGCCAGTTTACCGGCTTCGCTTTCCAGTGCTGCGCCACACCTTCACCGATGAAAAGATGGCGAAGCATCTGTGGGAAACCAAGCTGTTCCTGATTCCCATGGCCTCTTACTGCAAGAAGTATTACCCTCAGTATGCCAATGCGTTCAGCATCCTCAAAAGCAGCATCACCACCTTGAATGACAGCATGGACGCCATGCTGGAGCGGGTTGCCCCGGAGTCAGTGAAAACAGAGGATGGATTCACATGACTTGCCATCTCCTTTGATTTTCCGCAGGGCTTTGCGCCTGCGGGAAACAACCCGAATGAAACCGCGCCCCGGCGCAGGAACATCCATGTCCTGCGCCGGGGCTTTATCATCAATTTCGCCGAAAAACGCGTGATAAAAGAATTGCATTTATCCTTGGATATGCTATAATTTTCAATAGATTGCAGAATGGATGAACCTGTATATTTTACCGTTAAGCCGATGGGGCCGCTGGCGGCGGAACTCATCCAGAAAGGAAAGAGGGCATGAAACAGATTTTATTGTTGTTCCTTGCTTTTGCGCTGCTGTGTCCGCTGAATACCGGCTATGCGGCGCAGGACCCTACCATCACCGTATCCCAGGGCGAAGCCGTCCCCGGTGGTCAGGTTTCGCTTGCCGTATCCCTGTCGGAAAATCCGGGAATTGTAGGGATGACATTGAATTTTGACTACGACCGGCAGCGGTTGGAACTGCTCCAGATTACGCCGGAGGGCCTGGATGGGACCTGGTATACGGCAGAGGCGGCAACTTGGGCCAGTTCCTCGGGAGACAGCGCTTATAACGGAAGCTTTCTCACCCTGACCTTCCGGGTGCGGGAGGACGCCCAGCCCGGTTTTGCGCCGGTGTCGGTGAAGCTGGAATCCGGAGACATCTGCAACAATGCCCTGGAGCCGGTGGACTTTGCAGTGGTTTCCGGGGGAGTGGAGATCGCAGCCCACGGACTGACGGGCACCATCGCATCATGGAACAGTCTCTGCGATGCGGCAGCGGCGTTATATGCTCCGGAGAAACCAGATGGGGAGATTGAACAGGACATTCGGGGCGGAGGAAAAGATGCGCTGTATGCCGCTGACACGGCGGCGGCAGAGGGCAGGCAGCAGTTCTCCTTCCGGAACCTGAAGGCCGGAAGCTACAAGCTGGCAATCTGCAAGCCCGGCGGGTATGTGGTCAAAATCCTGCCCGTAGAGATTGAGGGAACAGTTGATCTGGGCGTTATCAAGCTGTGGCTGTACGGGGACGTAGTTTATGACGGCGTCATTCAGGAAAGCGACGCCCAGCAGCTGCAGCGCTACATTGTGGGAGAACCGTCGGTGTTTGGCAGCGGGAGTCCGGAGGACGAGGCGGATCGCCTGAAGGCGGCAAATGTAGGGATTTTCTCTGATGGAGATGAGGAACTGGAGAGCGGCGATGTGCTGCAGATTCGGCGCTATATCGCCGGACTGCCTTCCGTCTTTTCCCTGATTCCCTGACGGCAGAAAGAATGGAACCCAGAGACGAGTAGAAAATGAGGAGGAAGCCAGATGGCAAAACGGATCATATCCCTGGTATTGTGCATGGCAATGGTGATTTCACTCCTGCCCGGTGTTGCCGGGGCAGCGGAAATCACGGACCCGACAGTGGTGGAAGTTTCAACGGAAGAATCCACAGCGGCGGAAACCACCGTGGTGGAACCAACGGTGACGGAAACTGCGGCGGCGCAGCCAACGGTGACGGAAACCACGGCAGGGACGGAAGCACCCACAGAAGCGCCCACGGTCGTGACGGAGGCGCCTACCGTGCCGGAAACTGCGGCAGAACCCACGGAAGCAGCGCCTGCGGTGGTGGAAACCACGGCAGAAACGGTTCCGGAGCCGGAAGCTCCGGCGGTTTACACCCCGGAGGATGGGCAGCTGGCAGCGATCCTGAGCCGGGATGACGGCATGTGGCTGTTCCCACTGGATAAGGAATTCTACGGAAATATTTCCGACTGGAACGGCTGCCGGGGAGAGAATCCCTGCCTGTTCTGCGGCGAAGTACATAACGGCTGCGGGGATGCAAATCACGGCCAGGCCTGGTATGGGGCCTGGGGGCTGGACATTTCCGTGCCGGAGGGCACGCCGGTGTATGCCCCTGCCAACGGCACCATCTGGTGGACGGACCGGGCGTGGGACAGTCTGGGTTATACGGCGATTCTGGAGCATCCGGCGGAGGAAGGCTGGGCTTACTATACGGTTCTGAGCCATCTTGAGGGGGTAGATCTGCCCTCCGGCACGGCTGTGGCCGTGGGAGAATCCATTGCCCGCACCGGCAGCAGCGGTGCGGAAGACGAGGCAGCCCATCTGGTGTATGCTCTGTTCATGGCCCCGGCGGGGCTGGGGGCCCGGATTGCTGCTGACCCGGAGCGGGAACTGGAGGAAATCCAGGCGGCGGGCTGGCTGGAAGAGAGCCAGGGCACCGGCATGATCAACAACAACCCCGCCGTCTGGAGCCAGGCCCAGCCGGAGACGGAGGACGGGGCTGTGCTGGAGGCATTTTCCCGGCATACCGGCACCGTGGGCTACACTTTTGACGTGGAATCCGTGACCGCCGGGGAAACAACAGAACCGGAGCAGCCGGAGGAAAACCAGGCGGCAGCCAACGAAGACACCCAGGAAGAAACGACGGCCCCCACGGAGGAGACCGTCCCGGCAGAGAGCCAGGGGGACGCCGCCGGAACAGAACCCGGCCCGGTTACATACGGCACGATTGTTGCCTCCGGCACCTGCGGCGAAAATCTCACCTGGACCCTGGACGATGCGGGGGTACTGACCATCTCCGGCAGTGGGGCTATGGCAGACTATCCTTATGAGGCAAGTGTTCCTTGGTATCCTGAACGGGCGAGAATTACGCAGGTTTCTTTGCCCGAGGGACTGAGCAACATTGGCACCTATACATTCTATGAATGCAGCAGTCTTGCCAGTATCACGATACCGGATAGTGTAACCAGTATTGGCGATTCTGCATTCTTTGACTGCGGCAGTCTTACCAGAATCACCATACCGGAAAGTGTGACCAATATTGGGGAAAGCGCGTTCTCTTGGTGCAGCAGTCTCACCAGTATTACCATACCAGACGGTGTGACCAGTATCAACTTTGGTACATTCTCTGGATGCAGCAATCTTACCAGTATCACGATCCCGGATGGCGTAACCAGTATCGGTGGTTCTGCATTCAGTAGATGCAGCAGTCTTACCAGTATCATCATCCCAGATGGTGTAACCAGCATTGGCAATTATGCGTTCTATAGATGCAGCAGTCTTACCAGCATCACCATACCAGACGGTGTGACCAGTATTGACACGTACGCATTCGAAGGATGCAGCAGTCTTACCAGTATCACGATCCCGGATAGTGTGACCAGCATCGGCGATCGGATATTCTATGGATGCAGCAATCTTACCAGCATTGCGATCCCGGATGGTGTGAGCAATATTGGCAATTATGTTTTCTATGGATGCAACAGTCTTGCCAGTATCACCATACCGGGTGGCGTGACCAACATTGGCAATTATGCATTCTATGGCTGTAGCAGTCTTACCAGTATCACGATCCCGGATAGTGTAACCAGTATTGGTCATTGTGCATTTGAGGGTTGCAGCAGCCTTACCAATATCACGATACCGGATGGTGTAACCAGTGTCGGTTATCAGACATTTTCTGGGTGCATCAGTCTTGCCAGTATCACGATCCCGGATGGTGTGACCAGTATCGGCAGTCATGCATTCTCTTGGTGCCGCAATCTTACCAGTATCACAATTCCGGGTGGCGTGACCAGTATCAGCTATCGGACGTTCTATGAGTGCAGCAGTCTTACCAGCATTGCGATTCCGGATGGTGTGAGAACGATCCAAAGCAATGCCTTTATGTATTGTAGCAACCTAGCCATTGTTATCTTGCCGGGCAGCCTAACCAACATCGACAATTCCGTGTTCGTGAGCTGCGATCGTCTGGCGGACATTTACTACCGTGGAACGGAACAAATGTGGTCACAAATTGAAATAGGCACGAATAACGACGCATGGTTGGACAAAGTCCGCTTTTCCCCGGAAGCCGCAGACGTCGAAGACATTCCGCTTTCTGCGCTCTCTTTGGTTGTATATGCCAATGAGAATGAGGCGGATAAGGAGACGGAGAAGTTTGTGCTCTGCCCGAACGTGACGGTCCGTACAGACGCTCAGAGCGTTCTTACAGACGACAAGGGGCAGGCCACGATCTCTGCTCAGAGTGGTCTGGTTACATTTGAAAAAGAGGGCTATGTTTCCCGCTCCCTGACCCTGGAACAGCTGAAGGAAAACAGCAGTGTGTACTTACAGAAGGAGTCAAAGTATCCGGTCATCAATGCCCTGTGGATGGGGGAAACGGATCTTCTCCGGGAAGAGGTGGAGCTGGATCCCCTGGGAGAGGAGAGCATCACCATTACGCCGGAGGTATATTGGGGCGAAGGAGAAATGAAGAGTCTGGTCCTGTACCAGAATGGCAATTCCATTCCCCTGACCGAAGGAGAGAATACCGTGATCCCCGCCAAATCCCTGGATATTACGGAGAAGATTTATCTGGTTGCCACCAATACCGAAGGGGTTTCCAGCCGAAAAGCAGTAAAGATTGCAAACGGCGAAGACCCCGGCCTGAATTTCTCCTTCAAACTGGGGGATAGTCTGTCTTTCACATTGCCGGACAGCCTGGGCCCCTTGGGCGATATGAAGTTCAGTTTGGGTTTGAGTCAGATGGTTCCGGTGGAGGTCTCCGTGGAGGATGGAAAGGTCTTTGCCGCCATCGGTTTCCGACAGGCCGGGGAAACAGAGGAAAAAGAGGGCAAGACCGTTTGGACAAAGAAAACCTGCCAAGGCGTAAAAGATTTGCTGGAGAAAGTTTCCGATGCAGAAGATGCAATCAGCCGGTACCAACGGATCAGAGACGCCATGCAGGCTTTTGGCGGAAGTCTGGCCACGGTCGATGGCAGCTTCGGTGCGGAGGCCGGCATCTCCATTATGGGCTTTGCGGAAGGGTATCTGGATGCCAATCACCAATTTGTGCTGACTTCCAGCGGCGGCATTATCGTTTTGGATGGTGCAGTCAACGGGAGCAAGCCATTTGTTCTGGGACCGGTGCCCATGTTCTTCGAGTTTGAATTAAGCGCTGAGGTGGAAGCACAATTCAATCTGTTCCTGAATCAAAAGATCAAGGAGTTTACACCGAAGATTGAGCTGAAGGGCGATCTGGCGCTCAGCGGCGGCGTTGGCGTCGGTCTCGCCAAGGTGCTGAGTGTATCCGGCGGGCTGAAAGGTTCCCTTCCCTCAAAGCTGAACCTGGATGAGGGAAAAATCCAGTATTTCCAGCTCCGGGCAGTGCTGGACTGGTATGCCAAGCTGAAAGTCCTCTTCGCCTCCTTCAGCATCGGCCCCGGGCAGGGGGCTGCGCTGCTGACGGCGGCAGATGGCTACAATCCCATGTTCGACGCCTCCCAGTACACCATGGATGACCTGAGTTATCTGAGCCGGGGCTCCAGCTTTATGGGCAGAAGCATGGCGGGAATCAGTACTTACGCAGTGAACAACAACGCCCCCTTCGTGTCCAACGCCTATGAAGGGGCAGACCCCCAGGCGGTCAGCTTCTCCGACGGCAGCCGGCTGGCGGTGTGGATCGGCTACAACAGCGCCTACGCCGGGGCGGACGCCCTGAACCTGTACTTCTCCTATTATGACCGGAACCACCGACGCCTACCCCGACCTGCTGGTTGTGAATGACACCGCCTACCTGGTGTGGCAGGACGCCAACGGCAGCATTCCCGACGGGTCCGGGCTGGATGCCGCTGCCGGCATGATGGGCATCACCGGAGCGGTCTTTGACCGGGAAAGCCGGCACTTCACCAGCAGCGCCGTCACAAGCGGCGGGGTGCTGGATATGAACCCCGTGCTCTGCGGCGGCAGCGATCAGGTGTATGTGGTGTGGCAGCGCAGCGGCTCCAACAACTGGTTCGGCCAGGACACCAGCAACAGCATCCTCTGCAGCCAGTATTCCGGCGGCAGCTGGGGCACCCCGTCTACCCTGTACTCCGGCCTGGGCCCCATTCTGAGCCTGGATGCGGAATACAGCGGCGGTCTCAGCGTGGCCTACAGCGTGGACGGCGACTGCAACCTGAGCACGGACACGGATGTGGAAGTGTATTGGAACGGAACCGCCCAGACCGCCAACGACTGGCTGGACAACGGCGTATGCCTGTCCGGCGGAGACCTGTACTGGTACAGCGGCGGCACGCTGGTGAAGAACGGGGAAAACGCCATGGCCGAGGGGACGGTATTTGCCAGCGACCGGTTCCAGATTCTCAACGAGAACGGCGTCCGGGCGGTGGTGTATGTCACGGAGGACGGTCTGGCGTCGGTGCTGAATGCAGCCTATTATGACTATGGCAGCGGCAGCTGGGGCAGCCCCATCACCCTGTACCAGGGAGGAACCAGCATCCGTGCCTTCAGCGCCTCGGTGACGGCGGACGGACAGATCAGCGTGCTGATGCAGAGCCAGGCGGTGGTCGGAGACTATGCCTCCGGCGACCCCTACGGCGAAACCAGCATCATCTGGTACAACGCACCCATGGGCAGCAATCTGCGGGTGGATGAGGTGTGGTTTGACAACGCCAACTATGTCCAGGACAAGTATATGCCCATCACCGTGACGGTGAGCAATACCGGGGAGCTGGCGGTAAACAATCTGCTGGTAGAACTGCTGGATGAAAGCGGGACTGTACTGCATACCGAGTCCTTCTCCCAGACCATTCTCTCGGGGCAGAGCGCAGAACTGACGGTGAATTATAAAATAGTCGAAATTGTGCAGGGCCGGAAGATTACCCTGAAGGTGACAGCGCCGGAAGTGGCGGAAACCAACACCGAGGACAATACGGCGCAGATGGTGCTGGGGTGGAATGACCTGAAGGTGGAAAATGTCCGCTGGGGCACCACCACCGAAGGTACGATTGTGATTCACGCCAGCATCGTCAACCAGGGCTACGAAGCCCAGAGCAATGTGAAAGCAGAGCTGCGGGAAGAAAGCCCCAGCGGCAATGTAGTGGCGGAAACGGTGGTGACGGAGCTGGCTCCCTTCAGTCTGGAGAATGTGAGCTTTACTCTGCCGCAGGCAGACGGAAAGGTTTACTATGTCTGCGTGGAGCACCGGGAAACAGACCAGAACTACGGCAATGACAACAGCTATGTGCGCATCTCGGAGGAGCTTCCCACAGAGGGGGTCTGCGGAGAGAATGTGCGCTGGAGCATGGACCCGGAGCGCGGGGTGCTGACCATTCAGGGCAGCGGAGCCATGGAGGACTTCACCCAGGAGGGCGAAGCACCCTGGTCCGGTTACGGAGCTGACATCCGCACCGTGATTGTGGAAGAGGGCGTAACGTCGGTTGGCACGCTGGCGTTTGCCGGCAGCAGCGGACTGGAGACGGTCACCCTCTGCGCCAGCGTCAGCCAGGTGGGCGCCCAGGCGTTTGCAGGGTGCGATCGGCTGACCACGGTGGAATTTGAGCATGGAACGGGAGATCCGATCCATATTGCCCAGACGGCATTCAGCTCCGACAGCGAGAAGGTGCTGGAAGTATGTGTGCCGGATCCCGACGCTGTGAACCCGGAGATTGCAGGCTATGACTGGGGACAGGAAAACCTGACGGTAAGTTTCGCTCCCCTTTCCTGCCGGCACGAACCGGTAACTGACCCGGCGGTTCCGGCGACCTGCACCAGAACGGGACTGACGGAGGGCTCCCACTGCAGTCTCTGCCAGGCGGTTCTGGTGGAACAGCGGGTAACGCCTTCCCTGGGACACACGGCGGTCAGCGATCCGGCGGTTTCTGCAACCTGCACCGAGAACGGCAAGACCGCAGGCAGCCATTGCTCGGTATGCGGAGAAATCCTGGTGGCCCAGGAGGTTATCCCGGCTGCGGGACACCGCTTTGGCCCCTGGGAAGTGATTCAGGCGCCCAGCCTTACGGCAGACGGCGTGGAGCAGAGAGTGTGCCAGAATGCCGGGTGTGGAGAAGTTGAAACGAGACCGGTGAAGGCAGTGATTTACACCGTAACCTACGACGCCAATGGCGGCAGCGGTGCGCCGGAAGCCCAGCGGAAGTTGGAAGGGGACACGCTGACGCTTACCCAGCAGGTGCCGTCCTATCCGGGGTACACGTTCCTGGGGTGGGCGTCCCAGCGGCTGGCGCTGACTGCGGAGTATAAGCCCGGAGATGTTTACCAGGCGGATGAGGATATAACGCTGTACGCAGTGTGGAAAGCCAATGGCAGCCACATGCCCGGTGATGTCAACGGCGATGGGCGGGTCAGCACGGCGGACTTTGTGACGCTGATGCGGCTGCTGGCAGGAGAGGAGCTGTATTTTGTGCCGAACTCCACAGACATCAACGGGGACAGCCGGGTGAACACCCTGGACTTCATTACCCTGATGAAATATCTGGCCGGGGAAACTGTAGAAATCCACTAAAGAAAAGGAAAAGAGACCTGGCAGGCGGCCGCCTGCCAGGTCCCGGAATGAGACAAGGATTATAACAACATGACGAAAAGATGTTTTTCAGGGGTGATATGGGCGCTGGCCTGGATCCTTGCCCTGTCCCCTGCCGGTTATGCAGCCGGATTGTATGCGGAAGAGGCAGCGCTGCAGGTTGGTGATACGGTTACCGTTCATTATGCGGCGGATTCACCGGTTGAGAGGGTAGGCGCCATTACCCTGTACTTGAGTTATGATGCCTCCGTACTCCAGACCGAGTCCATTCAGACGCAGACAGATTCGCTGTTAGCCGGTGACGGAGACATATCATGCATGGCAGCGGACGATGCGGAAAGCGGGACCATCACCGGATCCTGGACAGAAACAGACTGTGCCATGACATTGAAGGAGGGGACGGAGCTGATGTCCGTGACCTTCCGTGTAACAGGGCCCATTCAGGAAAGCCAGATCAGCAGCCGGATCATTCTCAAGGGAATGGCCGCCGATGACAGCTTTGGAAATGATGATCTGGGTGCTCAGGAGCGCTCGGTTCTGGTCTTGACTGGAGCTGGAATCGTGCAGGAGACAGACGCCGGGAGCGTGGAAGGTGATCAGACGTCTGTTTCCGGGGCACTGGCGGAAAAGGAAGCATCTGCCAGTTGGTTCCTGCCGGTGGTGGTACTGATGCTGGCAGGAATAGCCGGGGCGGCCGCATGGTTTATGGTAAAAAGGAAAAACAGCGATAATGTTTGAATTACACCCCGTTTGTTAGACAGTATGGCATACTGAATAACAAGCGGGGTGCAGTTTGTTCCTGGGACGGAGATTTTGACGATCGTTGGGGTAGAAACTTGGATATTATTGGGAATGCGCCCATAAAAGGGGCGCATCAATGGTGAGAACGGCTGTTACCGCAGAAACCATCGAAAAAGTAACCTAAAGTGTTTACCAGTTTCCCTTCGTCAGACAATTTCCTTATTTCACCTGGGTACATCCATCTGCAATCTGAAACTTCGTCTGTTGCTGCGTTTTCAAGCTGCAATTCCCCGTCGTATTCAAACAGCCAGACGTCCACAATGTCCTGAAAGGATTCTCTAAAATTGGAAAAAACAAGTTGTCCTTTTGAACGGTCAAGTATTATTCCCACTTCCTCCGCGACTTCTCGGACTGCACCATCAAGGCTTTCCTCATCCTTCAGTACAGAACCGCCGACGCACTCCCACATCAAAGGAAAAGTGGGCCGGTTCGCTGCCCGTTGGGATATTAAATATGCTCCCTGTTTGTTCCTGATCCACACATGAACCACAAGATGATAATATCCTTCCGGAATTTTCTGCCCTCTGATGTGTGTTCTTCCTGTTTTTTCCCGATGCTCATCATATAAATCCCAAAGCTCCATCTTAACCTCCCACGACATTGGCTTTCTTATTTCCGTGTCATCAGTACAATGCTCTCCACATGGGCGCAGCGGGGGAACAGGTCCGCCGCCTGGGCGGATTGCAGCCGGTAGCCCCGCTGCTTCAACAGCCCCACGTCCCGGGCCAGGGTGGCAGGGTCGCAGGAGACATACACAATCCGTTTCGGAGCCATCCGGGCCATGGCCTCAATGGCGTCGGCGTTCAGCCCCTTCCGGGGCGGGTCCACCACCACCACATCCGGCCGCACCCCCTGCTTTTCCAGCGCCAGGGCAGCGGCTCCGGCATCGCCGCAGAAAAATTCCGCATTGGTGATGCCGTTCCGGGCGGCGTTCTCCCGGGCATCCTCCACCGCCTGGGGAATCACCTCCACTCCGATGACCTTCCCGGCGGACCGGGCCATGGCCAGGGTGATGGTGCCCACGCCGCAGTACAGGTCCAGCACCGTGTCGGTTTTGGTGATGGCCGCCTGGGCAATGGCCGCCTCGTACAGCCGCTGGGTCTGATGGTGGTTCACCTGATAAAAGGACCGGGGGGACAGCCGGAAGGTCAGGCCGCAGAGGGTATCCTCAATCCACCCCGGGCCGTACAGGGTGTAAAATTTGTCCCCCAGCACGGCGTTGCCCTTCCGGGTGTTCTCCGACAGCACCAGGGTGGCAAACCCGGGAATGGCCTTCAGCCGGGCAATCAGGGCCTCGGGCTTTGGAATGGCGGAGCCGTTCACCACCAGACACACCAGAATCTGACCGCTCACCGCCCCCCGGCGGACGTAGATGTGCCGCAGCAGCCCGGTGTGGGCGGCTTCGTCGTAGACGGAAACACGATTTTGGTTTACATAATCAACGACTGTGCCCTTCACAGCGTCGGTCTGCTCCGGGAGAATCCGGCACCGTGGGTTTTCCACCACTTGATGGGTTCCCGCCCGGAAAAAGCCGGCGTAGGCCTTGCCCTTCTTTTGGGCAACCGGGTACTGGGCCTTGTTCCGGTAGCCCAGGCAGGTGGGGGCCGCCAGAATGGGCAGAGTGTCCAGGGATTCCCCCGCCAGCCGGTTCAGGCAGTCCGTCACCCGCTGAGCCTTCAGCCGGGTTTCTTCCTCATAGTCCATGTGCCAGAAGTCGCAGCCGCCGCAGAGCTTGGCCACCGGGCACTCCCGGCTGCGGCGGTGGGGGGATTTTTCCAGCAGCTCCACGATTTTTCCGGCAGCCCAGGTTTTCTGGGCCTTTTCAATCCGCAGCCGGACCCGCTCTCCCACAATGGCGTTGGGGACAAAAACGGCGCAGCCCTCAATGTGGGCCACGCCCTGGCCCTCGGCGGTGTAGTCGGTGATGGTGGCTTCGTAAATCTGGTTCTTGATGAGCATTGGGGTTCCTCCGGAAACTTACAGGATGTACTCCATTCCGATTTTCTGGGGCTTCAGGCCGCACTTTTCGTAGAATTTCTGGGCGGTTTCGTTGCCGTACCACACGTTCAGGGTGACGGCATCGCAGCCCAGGGCCCGGGCGTAGTCGCACACATGGCGGTACAGCGCCCCGGCAATGCCCTGGCCCCGGTGGGCTTCATCCACGCACAGGTCGTCGATGTAGACCACCTTCCGGTCCCGGAGCACCGGGTCGCCCTGGGTGGTCTGGCGGATGCAGAAGGCATAGCCTGCCACCTGGTTGTCCTGCCAGGCGATGAAGATGGGCCGGCTTTCGTCGGTGAGCAGCGCCTCCAGGGCGGCTTCGTCATATTTCTGGGCGCCGGAGCGGAACAGGTCCGGGCGAATCTGGTGGTGCACTTCTCCCACCTGCCGCAGCAGCTCCAGCATGCCCGGAATATCAGAAACCTGCGCAAAACGAATTTCCATTACAACCATCCTTCCCACCGGAAACGGCTCCGGCTTACGTCAATATCCCCGATTATAGCACAAAAAACCTTGGGGGTAAAGAAAAACGCCCGGAATATTTCCGGGCGTTTTGGTATGTCAAAAAGTCTCACAGAGTTTGCCGCCAGCGGCGGCAAATAGAGTCTAAATTGTTTTCTGCCGGGGCGTGTACCTGGCAGAAAACACTTCTCAGGCTGCAAGTGTGGAATTTGTCCCCCTGCGGAGGACAAATTATGCGCGCAGCAGACTGCAAAACCTTGTCGGAAAGCCCCGAAGGGGTTTTTCGACAATCTGAAACGCCCGGAATATTTCCGGGCGTTTTGGATGGCACAGTGTGTTTTGTCAGCTGATGCGCACGGCGCAGACCACCAGACGGCCATTGTCCAGGGTGTACTCGCAGGTGGACAGGGCAATCAGCTTGTCGCCGTATTTCGGGGTGATGCCGGTGTCGTAGAAGGCCAGATCCTTGCAGGTGGCCACGAAGTCGTTGAATTCTTCCTCGTTGGCGGCATCCACGAACTGGTGGTAGGAGAAGCCCTCTCCGATGTTGGCGGAGGTCTTGAACACAGCGAAGATCTTATATGTATGATACTCATACAGGGTGTTGAAATAGATCAGGCTGTTGTTCTCCCAGGCGGTTTTGCTGGTATAGGCGCTCAGGGCGGCGAACATGCTGCCGTCGGCCATGCAGTGACCGAAGAGGGTGATGTTGTCGCTGGGCTCATTCACGTCCGCAGCCTCCCAGGCGTAGATGGAGCCCCGGGTGCTGCTGTTCTTGTCGAAGTCCTTGTACAGGTAGAAGTTGGGGTCATCGGGGGTCTGCATGACCGGGTAGTTGATCTTGGTGCCGGAAATCTGAATCCAGCCCACGGTATCTGGGTTCTGATTGTAGATTTCCTGATAGCCCGTGAGCATCACCGGCTCCGTGGGCTCGGTTTCCTCGGTGGGAGCGGTGGTTTCCGCCGTGGTAGCCTGGGTGGTAGCCTGGGTAGAAGCGGTGGTGTTTCCTTCCGCAGCAATGCTGGCCAGCTGGTTGAACCGGTCCTCCTGCTGCTTTCCCTCCACAACATAACGCACAACAAAGAATCCGCTGACGGCTATGGCAATTACCAGAACGGCAATAATGGCAAAAAACAGTGGCTTTTTCATAAATTAAATCCCTCCTTAGCATATTATAGTGGAAGTGCCAAACCCTGTCAAGGCCGGCAATCTTTAAGAAATGTTTAGCCTTACCATTCCATGTAATACATGTTCAGGGCGTCCCGCATGGCGTAATAGTTGGGCAGCCGCCGCCAGCCGCTGGACACGGTGGCGTTGCCGCTGGCCACCACATGGGTGTTGGGCAGGGCCTGGGTCATCTGCCAGGCGCTGCCGCCGCCCCGGAAAATCATCCACAGATTCTTCAGCCAGGTCATCTGGCCGATGGGGGTGACGTCGGCGCCGGTGTTGCCGATGTTCAGGTCCTCCAGGGCGGTGCAGCCCACCAGGGGGCTGAAGTCCCGCACCGGGCTCCAGTCCAGCTCCAGGAAAACCAGATTCTTGCAGGTGCTCAGGGGGGTGATGTCCTGGACCTCGGTGTGGGCCAGGATCAGATATTTCAGATTGGGCATGTACTCCACGAAGCTCACGTCTTTCACACCCATGTGTCCCACGTCCACCGCAATGATGTCCTCGCAGTAGCGCAGATTCACGGTGGAGTCATCCCGGATATAGCCCACGCCGTCCCGGCTGGGCATAAAGGAGGTGGTGTCGGTACGGGTGGGAAGCTTTTCTCCGCAGCGGACAATCCAGACAACCTTATACTGGTCCCGCATCTGCTCCCGGAATTCGGCAATCTCGTCGTTGTCAATGCCGCACTCGCCCAGGAACACCCGCTGGCTGCCGGGGAAGTAGGCCATGCCGGCCTCTACCTGCTCCAGGCTTTCAATTTCTGCATCGGAAAGATCAACCTCTTCCACACCCAGCGATACGACTTTTCCGCAGATTTCCTGCTCCCAGGTAACCTCTGCCTGGGACAGGGACTCCTGCAGGGCGATGAGATTTTCTGCGCTGGCCTCCGGCAGCACCAGATGAACGCTTTCCAGCTCCGGCAGCAGGGAGAGCAGGTTCAGCTCGTCGTCGTCAGTACCGGAAATGGTCAGGGCGGTTTCGTCATCGGCAACCACTTTGCCGCCCAGGGAAATGCGGAAGTTCAGCCCGTTTTCGTGGCAGTATTGCTGAAGCTGGGCCATTCCCTCCATCTGCTGCCCGCCCCGGACGATGACGGTGGTCAGCTTGGGCAGGTATTTCAGCAGGGGAATCTGGTCGGAGGAAATGCTGTCCAGGTAAACCTCCTTGGCGCCCTGGCGGCAGACCGTATCCCCCAGGGTGACGGTATAGCGGACCGCTACCTCCGGGTGTTCATCCTGAAAGGCAGTCAGCTGGTCATAATCGGTGCAGCCGTCGGCGTTGACGGTTTCCAGCTCGGTAAAGTAATCCAGCGCCGCCGCATCCTCGCTGCTCAGCGCGGACAGGGTAATTTCGGTGGTGTCATCGGGGTAATAGCTGCCCTGGAAGGGAATGTCCCAGCGAATTTCGCAGTTGGGGAACCGTTCCCGCAGCTTGTCGTAATGAGAGATGCTGATTTGCTGTCCCCGCAGATCCAGGCTTTCGGACTGGCGGTCATACAGCCGAAAATCCACCAGCTGGAAATGCAGTATAATCCAGACCAGCCCGGCTGCCACTGCCAGCAGCACCGTGGCCATGACCAGCCCCACCGCAACTTTCTTTTTTGTGCTCAATGGTAAAACGCCTCCTGTGGTTGGAAACAAAAGAATTCAATGGGATAACGGCTCTATTATGGGCGCAAAATGGCAATAAGTCAAGGGAAACATGACAAAAACAGGAAAAGAGTGGGGGAAAAACCGCCCTTTCAATGGAAAATGGGACGGTCCCAACAGACTGCCCCAACACTACCATTCTATCACAGGAGCTTGGGACAGTCAACTATAAAATCAAAGAAAATGGTGTATTCTATGTTTTGCACGGATAAAACGGAACTTTTTTGGATGAATTTCCATCTTGCAAACCGATGCAGCCCACGCTATTATATAGGTACAGAGAGGTGATACCGATGTTCTAGTTCACCCCAGATTCCCATGAAAAACGGAATCGAAAGACGTGCTTTCCAACCCCCTTCCGATAACATAAATTTCTAGGAAACGATAATAAAGGAATTGAGACGGAAGCAATACAAACTGAAGCGAAAGCAGCGTCTAATCTGTAGAAAGCGAGGTTACCCAATGATTGACCCCATCTGTTCCGCGAGATAACCCCCGACAGTTACAGTGATTTCGGTAACAGGTCGGGGGTTATTTCTTTGCCTCGAGGATCAGTCGGCACAGAAGAGATGTGTGAAAAAATCCCCGGTTTTGGGGTTGGTGGAGTCCGGCAGGGGAGGCACCAGCACCACTTCGTCGCAGTTGCGGACCCGCAGCACCGTTTCTCCCGCCTCAGTCCGGTGACACAGGCCGATGGCACGGACCACCTGCCCCACTTTCACCTGCTGGGCCAGATTGTTCACCCCGAGAGAGCCAGAGAGAATATACGGCTCAATCACCACCGCCGCCTGATCGCCCCGGATGTCCTGGATCACAAACCGGATGACCCCCGCTCCGTCGGGGGTGTAATCTGCGGATACCACCGTGCCCTCCAACTGCACCAGCGCATCGCCATGGACGTCATAGTTCATGGCTGTTTTTATGGACAGGGTGTCTGGGGTGTAGCGGTAGAAGGGATCGGTCAGAAACACGCAGTCAGCCAGCTCCAGGGTGGGGTTTCCGCCTGCCGCCGAGACCACTCCGGTGATTTCCACGGGACAGCCCACCTGGATGCCTGCGGGAATGGCTCCGGTGACGGTGATGGCCCCGGTGTCATCCTGGATGTACAGGGTATCCGGGAAGGTATTTCCCGGATGGGAGGATCCGGCGGTGACGTAGCCCCGGACCTGGACGCAGGTTCCGGGAGCGGCCTGACGGGCCTGTTCAATGGAACTGAGGGACAGAAGCTGCTGCTCCGGCTGACAGGTCAGTTCCAGCTCCGCCTGAAAACTGCGGCTCTGGCCGGCGGCTGTTCCCGAGACCCTGACCTGAAGGGAAACCGTTCCCGGCTCCTGCCAGGAAAAGGGAATCTGACAGATCAGGGTATCCGACACCGTGCCGGGATTTTCTGCTTCATACACCGGCGTTCCGTTGGCGGTCAGCTCCAGACTGTCCAGAACCAGCGGCGCCCACTCCCGGTTGTAAAGGGTCAGGGACAGCATGGCTTCCCCGCCGACGGTCAGCAGATCGGTATCGGCGGTGAAGGAAGTGACGCCCATGTCCTCGTAATTTTCAATCCACACCGGGGCGGTGATGGCCAGGTCCCCGTCGGGCTGGGTAATCCGCAGGTAGTAATAGTGGTATCCCGCCGGCAATGTCTGGGTCAGGAGCGCCCCATCTGCGCCGGCGGACAGTTCCGCCACCGGCGTGCCGCCGTCGGCAATGACCTGAACCCGCCCGGCGGGTCCGTCGGTGGGGTCTGACAGCTGAACTTCCAGGGTCAGGCTGTCGCTGGGAGAGAGAAAAGAACCCATGGCCTGCCCGTTGACCCGGAACGTGACAGCCAGGTCAGAATCCTCCGTGGCGTATACCCGCCGGTTCCGGATGGCATCATACAGCCCCTGCGGGGTGAGCGCATCGGCCAGCACGCCGGTACGGCAGGGGGGTTCTCCGGCCTGGGTTCCCGGCAGACTGGCGGCGCTGACCGTGGGAGCGGGATGCCAGCCCTGATCCAGCGCCTGAACATAGGCCGCTTCTCCGGTAATCGTGCCGGTCCAGCCCACCTCCAGCAGGGGAATCAGCTGATCCCAGAGGGGGGAATAGTCCGAGAAGTTTCCAAAGGCGCCGTATCCTGGGTCGGGATGATTGAACTGACTCAGGGAGTCGGGGACACGGGTCAGCTCCGTGCAGTAATCTGCAAAGCTGGGGATGGGGTCCCCGGTTACCGCTTCCCAGCCCGGGGTGTTGAAGGTGGAGATGTGCCCCACCGATTGGATGGAGGGCCAGGTGATTTCATAGCCGTACAGTCCCACAAACCGATCATTGGTGACAGCGGCTGCGGCGGCCTGGCCTTCCGCCCACCTGGCGCTGAGGGAAGCGCCGTCGGCTGAAATGTCCCCGGCATCGGCATTGTCAAAGGCGCCGCTGTGGTCGGTAACGGCAAAAAAATCCAGCCCCGGAACCTGGGCAGCAGAAGAAAAGACTTCGGAAACGCTGCCGCCGCCATCGGTCAGACCGGAGTGGGCGTGGAGCAGGCCGAAATAGACCCCTTGACTGGCAGACGGCGTCTGCGGAACTTCCGCCGGGGGCGTATCGCTTGAGGATGTCAGGCTTACCGTATCGATGAAGAAGCACTGGTTCATCAGCACACCCCAGACATCAGCCGTAACGGCGTTGGAGACGGGCAGCACGCCGGAATAGGAGAAAGAGATGCTCTGCGCGCCCTGGGTCAGGATGGAACCTTCCAGGGTGACCTGCTGCAGGGAAATCCGGAGATTTTCCGGCGCATCCGCCAAAGTGGCGGGGACGGCGGGGAGCGGGGCAGTTCCCACCGGTTCCCAGCTCACCGCCGAAAAGCTGCCGCTGGGATAACCCAAAACCTGAATCACATCCCCCAGGGACAGGGGGACTACGTCGGAGAAGCATACCCGGATGCCGCCGGTGTCATCCTGGAGCACAATCTGGGATCCGCCTGCAAAGACCACGGTTCCCTCCACAACCACGGCGGAGTCTCCGGCGTCCAGCGCCAGTACCTGCTCCACGGTCAGTACCTGGGACAAGGTGGAATTGTCCTGCAGCGGCTGACTGTGGGGCATGGTGGAGTCAAGGGGCGCAGTGGTTTCTTCTGCAGGCGGGGTGGATGCGATGGTTTCTTCTGCAGGCAGCGTGGGTGCGGTGGTTTCTTCTGCAGGCGGGGTGGGCGCGGTGGTTTCCTCCGCAGACAAGGAAGGCGCGGTGGTTTCCTGCGCAGGCGGAGCAGATGCCGTGGCTTCCGCAGCCGTTTGGTCCGGGGAGACCGGACTCTGGCCGGTTTCCGTGGGACAGTCCCCTCCGGCAAAGTCCTGGGCCCAGGCCAGTGGGGAGAGAACAAGAATCAAAGTGAGGATCAGCGTGGCTGCGGCAGTGTGTGATGCCAGTTTTCTCTTATTCATCTGTGAAACCTCCTGTTTTTCACATTTTTCGACAGAAATGGTAGCATGAAAAAAATTTCCAATTCTACCAATTTTGAAATGAATGTTATGCCGAAACCTGGAAGCGTCGAAAGGTTTTCACCCGGGCAATCGGGGGGGGAACGGAAAAAAGCGGGCGGAAAACCCCACTTTTGGAGTTTTCCGCCCGTTGTTCATTTGTTAGCCTTTGGACTTAAGCCGCTCAGCAGCAGCCGCAGCCGTTGTCGTTGTTGAAGCAGCCGTTGCCGCAGCCATTGCCACAGCCGTTGTTGGTGCTGCCGCAGCCATTGCCGCAGTAGCAGAACAGCAGGAGCAGAATCACAATCCACCACCAGTTGTTGCCGATGCAGCCGCACAGCCCGTTGTTATTACCGCACATAAGAATACCCCCGAAATTTGGTTTCTGAGCTTCACCGCTCATTCCATGGTATTCCTCCGGCGGGAAAATGTGCGCCGGATTTCCGGCGGCTGCGAGGGAATGTTACAGTGTCCGCAGGGCATCCACCAGGGCCGTCTTGCCGGCGGTCTTTTCGTCCTTCTGCTTGATGACCCGGGCGGGGCAGCCCGCCACCACGGTGTTGGGGGCCACATCGGACACCACCACGGCGCCTGCTGCCACCACGGCGTCATGGCCGATGCGGCAGCCCTCGATGACCACGGCGTTGGCGCCGATGAGCACGTTGTCCTCCACAATCACCGGCGTGGCGGAGGCAGGCTCCACGACCCCGGCCAGCACGGCGCCGGCGCCCACATGGCAGTGCTTGCCCACCGTGGCCCGTCCGCCCAGGACGGCGCCCATGTCGATCATGGTGCCCTCGCCGATGACGGCGCCGATGTTGATGACTGCCCCCATCATAATCACCGCATTGGCCCCGATCTCCACCTGCTCCCGGATGATGGCGCCCGGCTCAATCCGGGCGGGGATGTTCTTCAGGTCCAGCAGGGGAATGGCGGAGTTGCGGCAGTCGTTCTCGATTTCCACATGGTCGAAGGTGTTGGCCTCCAGCACCGGGCCCACGTCCTTCCAGTCCCCAAAGACGATCTTGCAGCCCGGGGCGGCGGGGAACACCCGGCAGTTGGGGAAGTCCACAGGCTCCTTCTCCCAGACGTAGATCTTCACCGGGGTTTTCTTCTCGGACGTGCGGATATACTCAATAATCTGTTGTGCATCCATAGTCAAAACGCTCCTCTGCATTGATAATTCATCATACCATCTTTTCCGAGGAAACACAAGTGGGAAATTGACAGGGAAGGGGATTTGCCGTATAATATAGGGTACCTTTCAGCAGGAGGAGGATTCCATGGACATCCGTACCCACCGCCGCCGGCTTCACCGGATTCCGGAGCTGGATAAGGCCCTGCCCCAGACTTTGGCTTACCTGGAAGAAGCCCTGACCGGGCTGAACTGCCGGGTGTTTTCCCCCATGGCGGGGGCGCTGTGCGCCTGGTTTGATTTCGGGCGGGAAAGAGCCATTGCCTTCCGGGCGGATATGGACGCCCTGCCTATTTCGGAGCAGTCCGGGGCGGAATATGCCTCGGAGCATCCGGGCCGGATGCACGCCTGCGGCCATGACGGGCACATGGCCATTCTTCTGGAACTGGCCCGGCGGCTCAGCGGGAAGAAGGACCTTCCCCACAATGTGCTGCTGGTGTTTCAGCCGGCGGAGGAGACCACCGGCGGGGCCAGGGACCTGTGCGAAACGGGCGTCTTTGAACAGTACCGGGTGGAGGCCGTTTTCGGGCTGCACCTGTGGCCGGGGCTGGCCCCCGGGGTGATTGCCAGCCGGGCCGGGGAGCTGATGGCCCGCTCCTGTGAGCTGAATGTGGATATTTACGGCAAGTCCGCCCACATCGCCAGAGCGGCGGAGGGCATCGATGCCCTGGCGGCGGGGGCGGAGTTTTACCGGCGGGCCATGGAGCTGGAGGCCGGACTGCCCCAGGGGATTTTCCGGCTGCTGAAATTCGGGAAATTCCAGAGCGGCACCGTCCGCAACGCCCTGTCCGCCCATACCCATCTGGAGGGAAGTCTCCGGGCCTTTCAGGACGACATTTTTGAGGGCCTTCGCAGTGGGCTGGAGGAAATCGGAGGGGAAGTTGAAAGCAAATTCGGCTGCCGGGTGGAGATTGCCACCAACGACGGCTACCCGGCGGTGATGAACCCGGCGGATCTGGCCCGGCGGGTGGCGGCTGCCGCCCCCTTTGCCCCGCTGGAAGCCCCCAGCATGACGGCGGAGGACTTTTCCTGGTATCAGCGGCGGCTGGAGGGGATGTTCTTCTTCCTGGGCATCGGGGACACCCCGGCCCTGCACGCAAGCAGCTTTGACTTTGACGACGCCCTGTTGGAGCGGGGCGCAGACTACTTTGAACGATTGGCGGAGAAGTTTGTATGATTCCACTGAATCAAAACCTGTCCACCCTGGAGCGCAGTGCCATCCGGGTGTATACCAACCTGGCAAGTCAGACGCCGGGGTGCGTGATGCTGACAATCGGAGAGCCGGACTTTGACACCCCCCGGCCCATCAAGGAGGCGGCCTGGGCCGCCCTGAACCGGGGCCAGACCCACTACGCCCCCAACCAGGGCACTGCCGCCCTGCGGCGGGCGGTGGCGGCGGCGGAAACCGCCCGGGGGCATCGGGTAACGGAAAATCAGGTGCTGATCACCATCGGCGCCTGCCAGGCCCTGTTCACCGCCCTGCTGGGCATCCTGAATCCCGGGGAGGAAGTGATTGTCCCCACCCCGGGCTTCGGGCTGTATCAGACCATTACCACCATTGCCGGGGGAAGGACCGTTCCCCTGGACGTGTCGAAAACCGACTTCCAGATTACCCGGGAAGCCCTGGAGGCCGCCATCACGCCCCGGACCAAGGCCATCGTCCTCAACTCTCCCTGCAACCCCACCGGGGTGATTTTCAGCCGGGAGAGCCTGGACGCCGTGAAGGCGGCGGTGCTGGGCAGGCCCATCTTCGTCATCTGCGACAATGTGTACAACCAGCTGTGCTATGCCCCGGACTGCCCGGATCTGAGCCTGGATGAGGAACTGGCGGAGCAGATGATTTTCTGCCAGAGCTTCTCCAAGCCCTATGCCATGACCGGCTGGCGGGTGGGATACCTGACCTGCCCGGATTATGTGATGGACCGGCTGCTGCTGCTCAGCGCAGCGGAGATCGCGGCGGTGCCCACCTTTGTCCAGGAGGCGGCGCTGGCGGCCCTGGATACCGACCCTGCTCCCATGGTGCAGGCCTATGACCGCCGGCGGCGGTATGTGTGCGCCCGGCTCAGAGAGATGGGCCTGTCCTTCCCGGAGCCGGAGGGGGCTTTCTATGTCTTTCCCCGGATTGCCGGGTTCGGCATGACCGCGGCGGAATTCTGCACCCGGATGATCCGGGAGGCCAAAGTGGCGGCGGTGCCGGGCAGCTGCTTCGGGGCGGAAGGGTACATCCGCCTGTCCTACTGCTGCGGGGAGGACACCCTGAAAACCGGCCTGGACCGGATGGAAGCATTCCTGCGCACTTTGAACCGGGAGGAAATCCATGGATAAAAAGAACATTCTCCTGCTGACCACCGGGGGGACCATCGCCTCCGTTCCCGGCGGGGACGGACTGGTGCCCCAGCGCTCCCAGGTGATGGAGCGGGAACTGGAGCAGCTGCGTACTTATTATGACATTACCGTCCGGGACGTGATGTGCCTGGACTCATCCAACATCCGGCCGGAGGAGTGGCAGCTGATTGCCCGGCGGATTTTTGAGGACCGGGCCGGGTTTGACGGCATCGTGGTCTCCCACGGCACCGATACCATGGCCTACACCGCCTCGGCGGTGACCTACATGCTGCCGGACATCGACCTGCCGGTGGTGTTTACCGGTTCCCAGCTGCCCCTGACGGATATGCTCTCCGACGGGCCGGACAACCTGCGCACCGCCTTCGCCATGGCGGCGGCGGGACACCCCGGGGTGTTCCTGGCCTTTGACCGGAAGGTGATGCTGGGCTGCCGGGCGGTGAAGGTCCGGGCCTCGGGCTTCTCCGCCTTTGAGAGCGTCAATGCCCGCTACGCCGCCCGGGTGAGCAACCGGGGCTTGGTGGCGGACGAGCAGGTGCTGGTGCCCCGGAAGGGTCCTGCCCGGCTGCTGGATGCCATCAGCCAGAACGTGTTCCTGCTGAAGCTGACCCCCGGGCTGAACCCGGCAATTTTCGATATGCTGGGCGCCATGGGCTACAAGGGCATCGTGATTGAGGCCTTTGGCCTGGGCGGCATGAACGTGCTCCACCGGGGGCTGCGAGGCATCCGCCGGTGCGTGGAGGACGGCGTCAGCGTGGTGGTGACCACCCAGTGCCTGTACGACAGCGCCGACCTGGCGGTTTACCAGGTGGGCACCAAACTGCTGGAACTGGGGGTCATCCAGGGCCGGGACATGACCACCGAGGCTGCCATGACCAAGCTGATGTGGGCCATCGGTCAGGGCATGGAGCCGGAGGAAATCCGGGGGCTGTTTGCCCGGAATCTGGCGGGAGAAATTACGGTATAATAGGAAAGAATGAGATAACAGGAAAAAGGAGCGGTTTATGGACCCCATTTATGTCACCGGCCACCGGAACCCGGACACGGATTCCATTGTGGCGGCCATTGCCTATACGGCGCTGCACAATGCCTGCGGCGACCGGGAGTATCAGGCAGCCTGCCTGGGGCAGGTTTCCGACGAGACCCAGATTGTGCTGGACCGGTTCGGCTTCGAACCTCCCATGCGGATCAGGAACCTGTATAACCAGGTCCGGGACCTGGACTTTGACGCCCCGCCGGTGCTGAACGCCGGCGTCACCGTGGGACGGGCCTGGGACGAGCTTCAGGAGTACCCCTCCATCGCCGCAGTGCCTGTGGCCCGGGAGGACGGCACCCTGTTCGGCATCCTGTCCCGGACGGACATCGCCAGTTACAACATGTCCGGCATTTCCTCCGGGGTGCTGGAGGATGTGCCGCTGTTCAACGTGCTGTCCGTGCTGGAGGGCAAGATTCTCAACGAAGCCGGGGACCTGACCGACACCATCGCCGGTGAGGTGACCATCGCCCTGCCCCAGAGCCGGGAAAATCTGCTGTTCCAGAACAAGCAGAGCATTGTGCTGTGCGGCAATCAGCCGGATATGATCCGCCGGGCCCTGGAGCGGAACGTGAACTGCCTGGTGCTCTGCCAGGCGGAGCTGCCCGCCCAGTTCCGCAGCTTCCCCACGGCAACCTGCATCATCTCCACCCCCTTCGACGCTTACCGGGCGGCCCGGCTGATTTTCCTGTCCACCCCGGTTGGCCGGATCTGCAATACCGAGGGCCTGGTGTGCTTCCATCTGGACGACCGGGTGGACGACGTCCGGGAAATGGTGCTGAAATACCGCCATCCCAGCTACCCCATCCTGGATGCCCAGGAGAAGGTGGTGGGCATTCTGACCCGGTACCATCTGCTCCGCCCCCGGCGCAAGCGGGTGGTTCTGGTGGACCACAACGAGGCCTCCCAGTCCGTCCCCGGTTTGGAAGAGGCGGAAATTCTGGAGATCATCGACCACCACCGGCTGGCAGACATCCAGACCAACAACCCCATCTACGTCCGCAACGAGCCGGTGGGCTCCACCAACACCATCATCGCCAGCATGTTCCAGGATCGGGGCCTGATGCCCTCGGCGGCCCTGGCGGGGATGATGGCGGCGGCGATTCTGTCGGATACGGTGATGTTCAAGTCCCCCACCTGCACCCCCCGGGACATCCGGACGGCGGAGCGGATGGCCCGGATTGCCAACGTGTCCCTGGACAAGCTGGGCAAGGAGATTTTCTCCGCTTCGGTGGACCACAAGACCCCGGAGGAGATTCTCTTCACCGACTACAAGGAGTTCCACATTGCGGGACATTCCCTGGCGGTGGCCCAGCTGACCTGCGTGGACAGCGGCCTGGTGCTGGAGCGGCAGGAGGACCTGCTGCGGCTGATGGAGAGCCACGCCAAGAAGAAGGAGCTGGATCTGGTGGTGCTGATGCTCACCGATGTGCTGCTGGAGGGGACCCAGATCCTCTATGTGGGCGATGATGAAACCATCCGGCAGGCATTCAACGTCACCCCCAAGAACCACACCGCCTTCCTGCCCAAGGTCATGAGCCGGAAAAAGCAGATTATTCCCATGCTTTCCGACCTGTGGGGGTAAGAAAAACCCGGTTTTCCCTTTTACATTCGGAAAAAACTGTGGTATAATCCCCCAAATGAGAACCCGTTCCCCGGAAGGAGGCCACTATGGGCTTTGAGACGCTGCTGGGCAATGACCGGCTGAAACAGAACCTGGCCCAAAGTCTGGCCAGGGGACATATTTCCCATTTTTACCTGATTTCCGGACCGGAAGGTTCCGGTAAACGAACCCTGGCCCGGCTGTTGGGGGCGGCTATTCTGTGCCGGGAGCAGGGCGCTCCCTGCCTGAAGTGCCGCATCTGCCGGAAGGTGCTGGAGGGCAGCCACCCGGACTTCATCACCGTGGATGACCCGGAGAAGAAAACCGTCACCGTGGACCTGATTCGCCAGGCCCGGGCGGATATGTATGTTCAGCCCAATGAATCCGACCATAAAATTTACCTCTTTCCCCGGGCCCAGGATATGGGCATTCCGGGACAGAACGCCCTGCTGAAGGTGCTGGAGGAGCCCCCCGCCTACGGGGTGTTCCTGCTGCTCACCGACAACCCGGACAAACTGCTGCCCACGGTGCGCTCTCGGTGTACGGAGCTGAAGCTTCAGGCCCTGCCCCGGGAACGGCTCCTTGCCCAGCTGGAACGGGACTTCCCCCAGGCCCAGCCGGAGGACCGGGAGGCGGCGGCAGTCCGCAGCGGCGGCTTCCTGGGCCAGGCCCGGGCGCTGCTGGAGGAAGGGGCGGCCCTGCCGCCGGAGACGGAAGCCTTCCTGAAGGCCTTTGCCGCCGCCGACCCCCTGGAGCTGATCCGGGTGCTGGTACCCCTGGAAAAGAGCAAGCGGGAAACCCTTGCCCCGCTGCTGGAGCAATGGCTGGCCCTGGTGGAGAGTGCCCTGGTCTGCCGGGCCGGGATGCCTGCCCCCACCCGTCAGGCCCGGGAACTGGCCCAGGGGTGTACGGCCCAGCGGCTGTATCAGGCGGCGGAGCGGCTGAAACAGGGACGGCTCTATCTGGACAGCAATGTGTCCCCCGGCGCAGTATGCGGCTACCTGGAATGGGCCCTGCGCTGAAGATGGACAATGGAAACGAACATAGCGGCTTGCGCCGATGAGAATAGAAGGAGACACGCCATGGAAGAAACAACAGCCCTGCCCGCACCGGAGGCAGCAGCCCCGGTGGAAGTGGTGGACATCCAGTTCCGCCCCGGACAGAAGATTTATTATTTTGACCCCGACGGGGCGGTGTACGCTCCCGGGGACCATGTGATTATGGACACCGCCCGGGGGGCGGAGTTCGGCATCTGCACCACAGGAAATCACAGAATTCCCCCCAAGGATGTGGTGGCCCCTCTGCGCAAGGTTCTGCGCAAGGCAACCCCCCAGGACGAGAAAATTGTGGCGGACAACCGGGCCAAGGAGAAGCGGGCCTATGAGGTGTGCCTGGAAAAGATCGCCGCCCATCAGCTGGATATGCAGCTGGTAAGCACCGAGGTGGCCTTTGACGGCAGCAAAATTCTGTTCTACTTTACCGCCGACGAGCGGGTGGATTTCCGGGAGCTGGTGAAGAATCTGGCCTCGGTGTTCCATACCCGCATCGAGCTGCGGCAGATCGGTGTCCGGGACAAGGCCAAGATGGTGGGGGGCCTGGGCATCTGCGGCCGGCCCTTCTGCTGCGCCAGCTTTCTGGATGATTTCCAGCCGGTGTCCATCAAGATGGCCAAGACCCAGAACCTGAGCCTGAACCCCACCAAAATTTCCGGCACCTGCGGCAGGCTGATGTGCTGCCTGAAATATGAGCAGGACGCCTACGAGGATCTGCTGCGTACCAGCCCCAAGATGGACTCCCTGGTGGATACTCCCGAGGGCCGGGGCACGGTGGTGGAGGTGGACCTGCTGCGCCAGCGGGTGAAGGTACGGATGGAGGAGAATCCGGAGACCATAGCCGTTTTCGCCAACGCCGACATTGCGGTGCTGCGCAACGGCAAGGCCCGGAAGAATGACCCCCCCATCCCCGCCGACTATGCCCCCATCTCCGGTCAGGGCAAGCGTCCCCAGAAAACCGAGGAGGAGGAGCAGCCGGTGCTGGCCCCCATTCGCTTCCGCTACAGCACCGAGCAGGTGGTAGAGGAGACGGAGAGCGAAGAACCGGAGAACAAGCCCCGTTCTCCCCGCCGCCGCCGCAAACCGGCGGAAAATCAGGCCAAGGCCAATCCTCCGACGGAGGGAAACCAGCCGACGCCCGCCCAGGAGGGGGATGGGTCCCGCCCTTCCCGCCGCCGGCCCAATCGGCGCAGAAAACCCCCGAAACCCAACGCTGAGGGCTGATACCTCGGAAAGAGACGGCGGAACATGAGCGCACTGACGATAAAGAAGAAATATACTCTGTCCCCTGGTGTTTTTCTGATGGGGACCACGGTCTACCTGGAGTGGCTGCTTCACTTCTGGGTAACGGAAACTTTTCAGTGGGGGCGGTTCGCCGCCCTCACTGCTTTCGCCCTGGGCTTCGGGGGACTGCTGGCATTCCTGGTCAGCTGGATTCCCGGCGCCGCCGCCGGAAAACGGACGGCAGTTGCCGTTTCGGCGGCGTTGGGAGCGGTCTGGCTGCTGGAGTATTTCCTGTCCGACGCCTATCAGGTGTTCATGCCGCCGGTAACGGTTTTCAACGGCGCCGGCGGGGTGGCCCGGGACTATCTGGGACTGGTGCTGAGCCTTCTGGCCCGGAACATCTGGCGGCTGGCTCTGGTGATGCTGCCGGCGCTGGCCTACGGCCTGCTGGGCAGGGGAAAAAAGACCGGCCTTCCCGGCCGGGGCCTCTTTGCCGCTGTGGCGGTCGCCGGCTACCTGCTGGGACTGGGTGCGGCTTTTGGCCTGACCCGGGACTACGGCTGCTTCCAGGGGGCCTATACCTTTGACAGCACGGTGCGCTGCTACGGCCTGCAGATGGGTTTCGTTCTGGAGGCCCGGTACGGCTCGGGCAGCGTTCAGGAGCCGGAATTTGCCGAGCCCCTGCCGGTTCCCACCACCCAGCCAGCCCGGCTGGAGACTGGGGAAACGGAACCGGAGCAGACCGAGCCGGTGTACCCGGAGCAGGTGATTGCGGGCCTGGACTTCGGAGAACTGGCCGAGACGGAGAAAAATTCTGCCATCGCCTCCATCCATACATATGTGGACTCCCTGACCCCGGCCCGGCAGAACGCCTACACCGGCCTGTTTGCCGGGAAGAACCTGATTCTCATCACCGCCGAGGCTCTGACCCGGGAGGTGATTGACCCGGAGCTGACCCCCACCCTGTATCGCCTGGCTACCCAGGGGGTGCAGTTTACGGATTACTACCAGCCCGGCTGGGGGGCCAGCACCATCTCCGGAGAATTTTCCAATCTGATCGGTCTGGTGCCCACCAACGGCGGCGGCTGCATGAAGGAAGTCAAGCAGCAGAACTTCTTCCTGACCATGGGCCACCAGCTGCAGAAGCTGGGCTACTGGAGCGCCGCTTACCACAACAATGACAAGGGCTTCTACGACCGGGACGAAACCCACACCCTGCTGGGCTATGACCGCTTCATCGCCCTTTACGGCGGGCTGGAGAACGTGCAGGCGGTGTGGCCCGAGAGCGACCTGGAAATGATGGTGGAGACGGTGCCCCAGTATCTGAGCCAGGAGCATTTCAGCGTCTATTACATGACCGTCAGCGGCCACAGTGTCTACAGCCGCAGCTCCAACGCCATGGCCACCAAGAATTACGATCAGGTGGCGGACCTGCCCTATTCCGAGCCGGTGAAGTGCTACCTGGCGGCCAATCTGGAGCTGGAGGCGGCGCTGACCTACCTGGTGGAGCAGCTGGAGGCGGCGGGCATCGCCGACGATACGGTGATTGTCATCTCCCCGGATCACTTCCCCTACGGATTGGAAGAGAGCAGCACCTGGGGCAACGGCGTCAACCATCTGGCGGAGCTGTACGGGGTGGAGGATTACAACCACATTGTCCGGGACCACAGCACCCTGATTCTCTGGAGCGGCTGCCTGGAAGGGCAGAACATCACGGTGGATGAACCCACCTACAGCCTGGACATTTTGCCCACCCTGCTGAACCTGTTCGGCCTGGAGTACGACTCCCGGCTGCTGGTGGGCCGGGATGTGTTCTCCGAGGAAATGCCCTTGGTGCTCTGGCCGGACTTCAGCTGGAAGACCCAGCGGGGCAGCTATGACGCCCAGGCGGGAACCTTTGAATCCAGCGACGGCCAGCCGGAGGACCCGGAGTACCTGGACTATATCCGCACCCTGGTGATGAACAAAATCAGCTATTGCCGGTACGTTCTGGACCGGGATTACTTCAATTATGTGGCGGCGGCCCTGGAGCCGGTAACGCCGTGAAAAAGAAGGACTGCCCCGCCGGGCAGTCCTTGTTCTTTCTGCCCGGCAGAAATTTACATCCCCGTGGGGGGCTTGCGCAAAGGGATTTCTTTCGGTATGATTGTATCAAAAGACCCCGGCGGCCTGAACCGCCGGAACTGAAGAAAGGAATTTCCCTATGAAAAAGAGCATTTCCTGCCTGCTGATTCTGGCCCTGGTGCTGAGCCTTTGGGGCTGCGGCGCTCCGGCCGCTGAAACCGCCGGAACCGCCGCCCCCCGGGACAAGGACAGCGTGGTCATCGCCATCGCCACGGAGATGGACACCCTGGACCCCACCAAGGGCTGGGGCCACGGCAACGCCCCCTTGATTCAGAGCACCCTGATCCGCTATGCATCGGATATGAGCTTTGAAAATGACCTGGCCACGGACTATTTCCTGGACGAGAGCGGCCTGGTGTGGACCTTCCACATCCGGCAGGACGCCTACTTCACCGACGGGGAGCAGGTCACGGCAGAGGATGTGGCCTTCACCCTGAACAAGTGTATCGCCGACCTGTCTTCCAGCGACCTGGCCTATGTGGAGAAGGCGGAGGCGGTGGAGGAATTCACCGTGGAAGTAACCCTGAAGCAGCCGGTGTCCATTTTCCTGAACACCGTTTCCTCCATCGGCATTGTCCCGGAGCACGCCTATGACCCGGAGACCTACGGCGACAATCCGGCGGTGAGCTCCGGCCCCTATCAGTTTGTGGAGTGGAAGAAGCAGGAGCAGCTGATTCTCAAGGCAAATCCCAATTACTATGACGGCGTGCCCGCCATTGAGAACGTGACCATCGTCTTTATGGCGGAGGACGCCGCCCTGGCGGCGGTGAAGGCCGGGCAGGTGGACGCCGCCTGTTCCGCCGCTACCCTGGCCAATGTCCAGGTGCCGGGGTACCATGTGGAGGCGGTGACCTCTGCGGACAACCGGGGCATCACCCTGCCGGTGCTTCCCGACGAAGGCAAGCTTACCCCCGGCGGCTACCCCTACGGCAACAATGTCACCTGCAATCTGGAAATCCGGCAGGCCATCGCCTATGCCATTGACCGGCAGCTGGTGGCGGATGTGGCCCTGAACGGCTACGGCCGCCCCGCCTACTCCGAAAACGACGGCATGCCCTGGAACAATCCGGAGGTGGCCATTGAAACAGACGTGGATTACGCAAAGAAGCTGCTGGCGGACGCCGGCTGGGCGGACACCGACGGGGACGGCATTGTGGAAAAGGACGGCCTGAAAGCCTCCTTCACCGTGCTGTACCCCTCCGGGGACTCGGTACGGCAGGCGGTGGGCGTGGCCGCCGCCGAGCAGGTCCGGCAGATCGGCATTGAGATGGTGATTGAGGGCACCAGCTGGGACGATCTGGCCCAGCGGATGTTCACCTGCGGCGTGGTCATGGGCTGGGGTGCCGCCACTCCCTCCGAAACCTACTACCTCTACCGCAGCGAAGGCGCCCTGCTGGACGACTATTACAACCCGGAGGGGTACATGAACCCGGTGACCGACGGCTACCTCCAGGCGGCAATGGAAGCGGCCACCCCGGAGGGAGCCTATGAATACTGGAAAATGGTCCAGTGGGACGGGGAAACCGGCACGGCCATGCAGGGCAGCTGTCCCTGGGTGTGGATTGTGAATCTGGACCACATCTACTTTGTCCGGGACGGCCTGTCCATCGGCGAGCAGCCGGTGCATCCCCACGGTCATTCCATCCCCCTGATCCAGAATTTGCAGAACTGGTCCTGGGAGGAATAAGGAACAAGCGGGCATATCCGGCGAAAACCGGGTATGCCCTCCCGCAGTTTTGAAGGGGCTTCCCCCAGGGGAAGCCAAGGAGAGAAAACAATGAAACAGACAGCGATGCGGCTGGGCCGCATTTTCATCCGCAAGGGGCTGCGGATTCTTTCTCTGCTGCTGGCGGTGAGCATCATCGCCTTTGCTCTGGTCTGCGCCTCCCCGGTGGACCCGGTGCAGCAGTACATCCTGAAGCTGGGGACCACCGTGTCCCCGGAGCGCCGGGCGGCGCTGGAGGAATACTGGGGGGTGAACGACCCACCGGTTGAACGTTATGTAAACTGGATTTCCAATCTGCTGAAAGGGGACTGGGGAGAGTCTGCCATGTACCGCCGCCCGGTGGCGGACATCATCGGGGAGAGGTTTGCCAATTCCCTGGCCCTGATGGCCTGCGCCTGGGTGCTCTCCGGGTTGCTGGGCTTTTTCCTGGGATGCCTGATGGGGTTGTACCGGGACCGGTGGCCGGATAAAATTCTCCAGAAAATCTGCTACCTGCTGTCCTCGGTGCCCACCTTCTGGCTGGGGCTGGTGCTGCTGCTGATCTTTGCGGTGACCCTGGGCTGGTTCCCGGTGGGCTTTTCCAGCCCCATCGGGGTGCTGGAGGCGGATGTGACCATCTGGCAGCGGCTGCACCATCTGGCCCTGCCCGCCATTACCCTGAGCCTGATGTCCTTTTCCAGCATCGCCCTGCACACCCGGCAGAAGCTGACGGATGTGCTGAGCAGCGAGTATGTGCTCTTTGCCCGGGCAAGGGGAGAGGGAAAGTGGACCATCCTCCGGCGCCACGGCCTGCGCAACATCCTGCTGCCTGCCCTGACGCTCCAGTTCGCCTCCTTCGCCGAGCTGTTCGGCGGCTCGGTGCTGGCGGAGAATGTGTTCAGCTATCCGGGCCTGGGCAGCGCCGTGGCGGCGGCGGGACTGAATTCCGACGTTCCCCTGCTGCTGGGGGTTACCCTGTTCTCCGCCCTGTTTGTCTGCGTGGGCAACATGCTGGCGGACCTCCTGTACGGGATTGTGGACCCCCAGATTCGGGAGGTGGAGCAATGAGACGGCTCAATCGGCGGACCCGGGTGCTGGCGCTCACCCTGGTCATGGGGCTGCTGCTGGCGGCTGTGTATCTGGCGGGACTGCTGGTGCCGGAGGAGGCGGTGGCGTCCCATTTCCTGGAGGCCAAGCAGGCCCCCAGCCTGACCCACCTGTTCGGCACGGACACCCTGGGCCGGGACCTGTTCTGGCGGACCATCAAGGGCCTGTCCGTGAGCCTGACGGTAGGCATTGCCGCCAGCTGCATCAGCGCCGTGGTGGCGGTGCTGGTGGGCATTGCGGCGGCGGTAGGCTCCAAGCGGGTGGACGGCGTCATCAACTGGATCATCGACCTGGTGATGGGGGTGCCCCACACCATTCTGGTGCTGCTGATTTCCTTTGCCCTGGGCCGGGGCTTGACCGGCCTGCTGGTGGGCATTGCCTGCACCCATTGGTGCAGTCTGGCCCGGCTGATCCGGGGAGAAGTGATGCAGCTGCGGGGCCAGCAGTATGTGGCGGTGTCCCGGCGGCTGGGAAAGAGCAGCGGCTGGATCCTGATTCACCATCTGCTGCCTCATCTGGTGCCACAGTTCTTTGTGGGGCTGATTCTGCTGTTCCCCCACGCCATTTTGCATGAAGCGTCGATTTCCTTCCTGGGCTACGGCCTGCCCCCGGAGCAGCCTGCCATCGGCATTATTCTGGCGGAAAGCATGAACTACCTGTCCGCAGGCATGTGGTGGCCGGCGGTATTCCCAGGGCTGACCCTGGTGGCCATTGTGCTGCTGATCGACCGGCTGGGGGATAACCTGCGGAAAATTCTGGACCCCTACAGCGCCCAGGAGTAAGGAGGAACTATGGAAGCAAAGCACGAAAGCCTTCTGGAAATTCACGATCTGTCCGTGTCCTTCCGGATGTACGACCACGCCCTGGAGCAGCACGATCTGCAGGTGATTTCCGACCTGCACCTGACGGTGCGGCCTGGGGAGGTGGTGGCCATTGCCGGGTCCTCCGGCTCGGGAAAGAGTCTGCTGGCCTCGGCCATTCTGGGGATTCTCCCCGGCAACGCCACGGTTCACGGCCACCTGCACTACAAGGGCCAGCAGCTGACGCCGGAGCGGCAGGCCCAGCTCCGGGGCACGGAGATTGCCCTGGTGCCCCAGTCCATTGCCTACCTGGACCCCCTGATGAAGGTGGGCAGGCAGGCCGACGGCCACCGGAAACCCCGGCCCACCGACAAGCGGCGGAAATTGTTTGCCCGGCTCGGCCTGCCGGAACAAACCGAAAATCTCTATCCCTTCCAGCTCTCCGGGGGCATGGCCCGGCGGGTGCTGGTGTCCACTGCCCTGATTACCGACGCCCAGCTGGTGATTGCCGACGAGCCCACCCCGGGGATGAGCCTGGACCAGGCGCTGGAAGCGCTGAAGCTGTTCCGGATGCTGGCGGACAAGGGCAAAGGCGTGATTCTCATCACCCATGACATTGACCTGGCCTTTGCCTTTGCCGACCGGGTGGCGGTGTTCTACGCCGGCACCACCGTGGAGACGGCTCCGGCGGCGGACTTCCGGACCGGCCCCGAAGCCCTGCGCCATCCCTACAGCCAGGCTCTGTGGCGGGCATTGCCTCAGAACGGCTTTGAGCCGGTGCCGGGTTTTCAGCCCTATGCAGGAAATCTGCCCAAGGGCTGCCTGTATGCCCCCCGGTGTCCCTACAAAACCCCGGAATGTGAGCAGGCAGTGCCCCCGGTGCGGACGGTCCGGGGCGGAGAAGTGAGGTGCTACCATGGCGCTTGAAGCGAAGAATCTGTCCTTCCGGTATGCCCGGAACCTGCCCTGGGTGCTGGAAAACCGAAGCCTGCGGGTGGAGGAAGGGGAGCGGCTGGGGGTGTTCGCTCCCAGCGGCTACGGCAAAACCACCCTGGCCATGGTGCTGTCCGGGCATCTCCAGCCCACCCGGGGGGAGGTGCTCCTGGATGGAAAGCCCCTGCCCAAAACCGGTGTCTGCCCGGTGCAGCTAATCTACCAGCACCCGGAGAAGGCCATCAATCCCCGCTGGCGGCTGCGGAAGGTGCTGGAGGAGAGCGGACAGCTGGACGAAACCATGCTGGGGGCTTTCGGCATTGAGCCGGCCTGGCTGGACCGGTTTCCCCGGGAGCTGTCCGGGGGAGAGCTGCAGCGATTCTGCGTGGCCCGGGCCCTGATGAGCGGCTGCCGCTATCTGATCTGCGACGAAATCAGCACCATGCTGGACGTGATTACCCAGGCCCAGATCTGGAATGTGGTGCTCGCCGAGGCGGAGAAGCGGAACATGGCGGTAATCGCCGTGACCCACAACCGGCACCTGGCCCAGCGAATCTGTACCCGGACGGTGGACTTGAGTCAGGAATGATAGAAAAAATGCCCCGACCGTTTGGCCGGGGCTGCAGACTGTCGAAAAACCCCTCCGGGGCTTTCCGACAGGTTTTTGCAGTCTGCTGCGCGCATAATTTGTCCCCCGCAGGGGGACAAATTCCACACTTGCAGCCTGAGAAGTATTTTCTACCAGGTACAGAAGGTGAATTGCCCCGCAGGGGCAAGAGAGGCCACCCTGGGGTGCGCCCCGGTCGAAAATAGATTTTGACTTTATTTGCCGCCACAGGCGGCAAACTCTGTGAGACTTTTTTGACAAGCTGTGCCCCGGCCATTTGGCCGGGGCTGCTTTTGTGTGTCAGCGTGTGTACCGGGGATCGTAGGATTTCCGCCGCTTTTTGGTCAGGGCACGAACCAGCAGCACCAGCAGCAGGGTAATCACCACACCAAAGGCACAGGACAGCCCCATCAGCGCAAAGACAACAGGGGTGAACAGCGTGGCGGGTTCCTCCGGTTCCACCACGGCGGGCAGAGTTGCCTCGGTTGCAACGGTGGTGGGGACGGTTTCCTCCGTGGGGACAGTGGCGGCGGTCTCGGTGGGGACTGCTTCCGTCACGGCCACGGGCTGCTCCTGGGGGAAGGGGTTGGCGGCGTAATACTGCTGGGCGTATTTCAGCAGCCAGGTGGACTTTTCATACCGCTCCGCATCGTCCTCGGCGCCGAAGATCACCACCACCAGATCGTGGGTTTCGCCGTTGCTGTCCGTCACCGGCAGTCCGGTTACCAGGTTGGAACCGGAACGGTTGGTGGTGCCGGTTTTGAAGCCCAGGCAGTCGGGCAGGTTGTACAGCAGGGAATTGGTGTTGCGGGTGTAGGCGGTGACTCCGTCCTTGGTCTGGCCGAAACTGGGCAGGTCCGCCTCGATCTGCCGGGTGATGGCGGTGAGGTGATCCCGGTGGTGTTGGAGCAGGTACTGCACCAGCCGGAACATATCCCCGGCGCTCATCTCATTCTGCCGCTTGGTGGTGGTGGCGTCCTGAGTATAGCTGGGCAGCCCGTGGGGGTTATAGAACACGGCGCTGGTCAGCCCCAGTTCCTGGGCCCGCTGGTTCATCAGCTGGGTGAAGGCTTCCTCGGAACCGGACACCATCTCCGCCAGGGCGGTGGCGGCCTCATTGGCGGAGATCATCAGCATGGCCTTCAGCAGATCCTCCACCGTTACCTGATCCCCCTCCTTCAGAGTGCCGTACTTTCCGCTGCGGCGGTAGATGCCGTCCTCGGAATTGGCCAGTCGGTACACTTCCTCAGAGACGGTGTACAGGCTGTCCTCGGCAAAGGCCCCGGCGTCCAGGGCCTCCTTCACCAGCAGATAGGTCATCAGTTTGGTGGTGCTGGCAATCTGGGTGGGCTGGTCGGCGCTGCTGCCGTAGAGGATGCAGCCGGTGGCGGCGTCGCCCAGAACAATGGCGTGGAGGTCCTGGAAATAGCCGTCGGCTTCCAGACCCGCCAGGTCATAGACATAGTCCGCAGCGGTATCGATGGACAGGGTGTTCTCCCCGGTGTAGGTCAGGGCCAGGTTCCAGTACATGCCCAGATCTACCAGCCGCAGGTAGATGTCTGCCGGCCGCTCCTCGGATTCGGTGTGCAGATATGTAGGCAGGCGCATCTCCTGCTCGCCGATGTACAATTTGTTGTAGCCGGTGCTGGCATAGAAACTGTCTGCCACCTCCAGATCGTCGGTGGGCTCATTCTCTCCGCCCACGGGAGTGTAATCCCTGCCCATCCGCACGGCAATGTGGGTGCCGGATTCCTCGTCCGGTTCAATGGCGATGTCAAAGGCCTTGGCGGTGCCGGACAGGGCGGCGGCCAGGTCCCGCAGGGAAATCAGCAGGTTGTTGCCGTAGGAACTCTGATATGCCTTCACCGTCACCGGGTCGCCGCCGTCAATGGAGACGGCCAGATTGATCCCGTCCAGCTGGGCGGCTTCCGCCCGGGGCGTCAGGCTGAGCAGCAGGCAGAGACAGAAAAACAGGCTGAAGATACGTTTGCCCATGAAAATTCTCCTTTGCAGTGGGTAATATGCCGTATCATATCACATTTGGCGGGGAAATGCAATTCGCCAAAATCTGACGGGGGACTTCCCATTTTCCGAGGGCTGTGCTATGATAAAAACCGACAAAATCCCCGGCAGCACCGGGGAGAAGGAGGGATTGCCATGGAGCCAACCATTTTTTGGGCGGGAGATTCCACGGTGACGGAGAATAAAATCGAATCCTACCCCCAGACGGGGATTGCCCAGGCCATGGACCGGTATTTGAAGAAAGGAATCCGGCTGGTGAATCTGGCGGAGAACGGACGCAGCACCAAAAGCTTTCTGGAGGAGGGGAGGTTTCAACCGGTGCTGGAGCAGGCAGGGCCGGGGGATTATGTGTTTCTTCAGTTCGGTCACAACGATGAGAAAATCCAGGACCCGGCCCGCTATACCCGGCCCTTCGGCGACTACCAGGAGAATCTGCGTTTCATGGCGGCGCTGGCCCGGCGGCGGGGGGCGGTGCCGGTGCTGATTACCCCCATCGCCCGGCGAAAGTTTGAAAACGGCGTCTTTGTGCCCGGCAGCCACGGGGATTACCCCCGGGCCATGGGGGAGCTGGCCCGGCGGGAGGGAATCTGCTGCCTGGACATGACCGCCGCCAGCGAAGCGTACCTTTCCCGGCTGGGGGAGGCGGCTTCGGAAAAGCTGTTCATGAATCTGGCCCCGGGGGAGTCGGACAACCCCCGCTTCGCTACCGGACAGCAGGACAACACCCATCTCACCTACGGGGGAGCTGTCGTCATGGCGGGACTGCTGGCCCGGCTGATGGGGGAACGGCCGGATCTGTTCCGGCGGATTCTGTGGGAGGAAGCGCCTGTTTCCATTGAACTGAACGGTTGAATTGTCTGTACTGGCCCCGCTGCCGGCACAAGCCGGCGGCGGGGCTTTTTGACTTGCCAGTGGTTTTTTGGTGAGAAAAGAAAAGGTAAAATTTGGATATGGTGCACAAAAAAACAGCTGATTATTGACGTAAGACTGAAAACTTTCTATAATGGAAACTGCGGGAACTGGATATTTCAGAATCACGCATAGACAAAACGGATATAAAAAGCGGGCAATTGGATATATAACACAAAAATAAACCGTTTAATTTATACAAAATAAACAAAGATATACCGGCGAGGCCGGGAGTCACCGGGAGGCAGATCCATGAATACCATCTTGTTCGTTGGGGAACATCCGAAAACCTTTGACGTGCGCTGGCACAGCCACCAGCATTGGGAGCTGGTTTACTGCACCAGCGGAGAAGGGGCCTTCCGTTTTGAAAATGGAACGGTTCTGCACTATAGCGAGGGAGATGTGGTGGCAATTCCGCCCCAGGAGATTCACAGCAATTCCAGCACCGAGGGATTTTCCAACATCCATATCACCATGGAGGAGCCTTCTTTTCCCTATCATTCCACTTTCCGGATTCAGGACGAGGATGGGGGCATCCGTATGGCGTTCTCCCAGGCGAAAACCTATTATATGTCCGACGTCAAGCAGCGGGAGATGATTCTTACCGCAATTGGGGACCTGATTGTGGCCTACATTGTGGTGCAGCGAAGCAATTCCGAATTTTCTGCGCCGGTGGAGCGAATCCGAACCACCATCATCCGCAACTTTTCCCGCAGCGACTTTGCCCTGGACGAGTTCATCCGGCAGATGCCCTTTCACTATGACTATCTGCGGAAACTGTTCAAAAAAGAGACTGGTCTGTCCCCCTTGGAGTACCTGACTCGGCTGCGGATGCGCAGCGCAGAAAAGCTGCTGACCGCCATGTGGACCAACGAGTACAGTGTGTCGGAGATTGCCCGGATGTGCGGCTATGACGACGCCCTGTATTTTTCCCGGGTTTTTAAAAAATACTACGGCTGCGCTCCCTCCAACTTCAACAAGCAGAGCGGCACCATCAGCAAAACCGATCCGGGCCGCCGGGAGCTGGAAGAGAACCAGCCATAAAATCCTGTTCGTTTTCTGTTCACATATCCGTTTTGTCAATAACTAGGACTGAAAAAAACATGGAGCTGGGCGAAATGTTGTTTTATAATATTTTTGCGTTGTGGGAAAATCATCGGCTGCGGTCGTCATCCCACGAAAAAGCCGCCTGGACGGCAGCCGGAGAAACGGCTTTTTCCAGGCGGAAACACCGGTGCGGCGAAGCATCGCCGCCCACCCCGATTCTGATGCTGGCGCCGGCACCCAGTCCGGCGGGCATATATCTGACAGCGCAGTCAAAATACGGTATGGGAGAGTGTATAATATGAAATTTGACGTTCGTTATGCCAACCACCCGGACGACTCCAAGGGGTATGACACCGCCCAGCTTCGGCGGCATTACCACATCGCCAATGTGTTTGAGCAGGACGAGATCTGCCTGACTTATTCACATCAGGACCGGATCATCGCCGGCGGCGTCATGCCCGTGGAAAAGGATCTGGTGCTGGAGAGCTGCAAGGAGCTGGCAGCCCCTTATTTTCTGGCCCGCCGGGAGCTGGGTGTTATCAACGTCGGCGGCGACGGCGTGATGGTGCTTGACGGGGTGGCTTATGACGTGAAGCACCGGGACGGCATCTATGTGGGCATGGGCACCAAGGAAGTGGTGTTCAAGTCCCTGGACAAGGCGAATCCGGCAAAGTTCTACCTGAACTCCTGCCCGGCGCACAAGACCTATCCCACCGTTCTGATTCCCATGGACAAGGCCCGCTATAATCACCTGGGCTCCCAGGAGACGGTGAACGAGCGGATCCTGCGTCAGTACATCCACCCGGCGGTGTGCGAGAGCTGCCAGCTGAGCATGGGCATGACGGCCCTGCTGCCCGGCAACGTCTGGAACACCATGCCCAGCCACACCCACGAGCGGCGGATGGAAGTGTATTTCTACTTTGAGGTCGCCCCGGATCAGGCGGTGTTCCACATGATGGGCCAGGGGAAGGAAACCCGGCACATCGTCATGCACAACGAGGAGGCCGTGATCTCCCCCAGCTGGTCCATCCATTCCGGCGTGGGCACCGCCAACTATACCTTTATCTGGGGTATGTGCGGCGAGAATCAGGACTTCGACGATATGGACGGCATTCCCACCAGCGAACTGCTGTAAAAATCCGAGACCAGGACGGCTTTCCGGTCAGTCCCGGTTGATCCAGTCCACCCGTCCCGGGAGGGCGGGCCGCTCGAAGAACCGGGCGGTCTGGTCCCGGCGGGTTCCGTTCCACCGGTCGAAGCCCGCGGCGGCAATGTGGGGGCCGTATTCACAGTCCTCAAAGACCGCCAGACCATAGTCCCGCCAGGGACGGGCCAGGTACACGCTGCCGGGAGTGACCCCCGCTTCGCAGGTGAAGCGGCACTGCCGGAAGCGGAAGCCCTCTTCCTGGCGCAGCGCATGGGAGGGAGCGGCGGCATACCCCACCCCCCGGACGTCTGCCAGAGAGCGGATCTCACAGTGGTCGAACAGCGCTTCCCCGCATCCAAAGATGAAGTCAATGGTGCCCTCGATGGTGCACTGGCTGTAAATCTGGCGCATCCGGCCGCCCCGGCGCAGGGGGTCCAGCAGAAAGCCCTCATACCGGCCGATCAGGTCCGAAGGCAGGGGTCCGGCGAACAGGGTGTCCTGGGTGGAGGTAAGCCGGCACCGCTCCATGCGGAAACCGTCGGCGCACACCGACAGGGCTACCTCTTGCCCCAATTTCTCCGGGGCGCCGGCGTCGTTGCACACCGCCAGGTCTGTCAGGGTCACGTTGTCGGCGCACACCGCCAGGGTGTAGGTGCGGAAGGTGTTGCATTCGGCGCCCAGGGCATCCCGTTTCCGGGCGTAATCCCCCCAGACGATGACCGTTGTTCCGGCGCCTGCGCCGGTGACGGTTAGACCCGGGGTGCGGATGAGCAGCTTCTGCCGGTAAACCCCCGGCGCCAGACGGATGACGGCGCCCTCCGGCGCCCGGTCGAACAGGGCCTGCAGATTCTCTCCGGGGGAAACGGAAATTTGTGTGGACATGGATCGTAACCTCCTGCGGCAGATATTTCCAGGTATCATAGCACACCGCAGGACGGTTTGCAACCAATCTTTCTTTTTCCAGGTGACAGTATGAAACAACAGATAACCCTCGCCCAATACCGCACCGTGGACCTGCTCATTCTGACAGGGGTGCTTGCCGCGTGCCAGGCGCTGATTCACATGGCCGTCCGATTCTGGTTTCCGGAGCAGCTGTTCATTGTCTCTCCGGTGGCGGGAATGACGGCACTGGTGATGATGCGCTGGGACTGGTACGGCGCCATTCCCGCAGTGGTGGGCGGGCTGCTGTTCACCCGGCTGGAGGGGGGAACCGCCCAGCAGTACCTGATCTACGGACTGGGAAATCTGGCAGCCCTGGGGGCCATGTTCCTGCTGAAAGCCATGGGAAAGGAAAAGACCCGCCTGGATTCCTTCCGGGCGCTGGTGTTCGCCCTGTGCACCCAGCTGCTGATGCAGCTCGGACGGGCAGGGCTGGCCCTGGCCCTGGGGTATTCCGGGGAAGCCTGCCTCGGTTTCCTGACGACGGATGCGCTGTCCATCCTGTTCACCATGTTCCTGGTGTGGACGGCGCGCCGGGTCGATGGTCTGTTTGAAGACCAGAAACATTATCTGCTCCGGATCCAAGCGGAGCAGAAAAGATGAAAGGAGAGAGTCACTTTGAAAAAAATGTTGGCGGCGGATTTCCTGGTCTACGATGAAGCCACCCACGCCTACCGGACAGATCCGGAGCAGCTGGTGCGCGACGACGTGGAGAAGCGTTACTGGAGCCATGTGGCCAGGACCGTCATGAAGGACTGGCGGCTGTATCTGATGCTGGTTCCCATGATCCTGGTGTTCCTGTTCTGGAGATACTTCCCCATGTACGAGCTGCTGCGCTGCTTCAAGGTCTCGGATCAGGTCAAGCCGGTGTCGGAGCAGTTCTTCTCCGGTTTTTCCTATTTCAAGCGGCTGCTGTTCAGCGGCGACGGCCTGTCCACGGACTTCTGGCGGGCGCTGCGGAACACCTTCCTGCTGAGCTTCTACGGCCTGGTGTTCGGCTTCCCGGTGCCCATCATCATCGCCCTGTTCTTCAATGAAATCAAATCCAACATCCTGCGCAGCGTCTATCAGGTGCTGACCTATCTGCCCAAGTTCATGTCCACCGTCGTTATGACCTCCCTGGTGACCATGCTGGTCAAGCAGGGCTCCCTGACCTCCAGCATGGGCGTGCTGTCCCAGCTGCTGTGCTCTGCGGGACTGCTCAGCGAGCAGGTGGCCAACGCCGGTCTGCTGAACAACCCCTCCTTCTTCCGGGCCATCTACCAGATCAGCGGCATCTGGGAGACCGCAGGCTATGACAGCATCGTGTTCTTTGCAGCCATCATCGCCATCTCTCCCACCAGCTACGAGGCGGCCCAGATCGACGGCGCCAACAAGTGGGCCCAGATGAAGTATGTGGTGCTGCCCAGCATCCTGTCCACCGTGGTCATCATGCTCATCACCCGGATCGGCTCCCTGCTGGTCATCGGCTATGAGAAGGTGCTGCTGCTGTACAACACCAACATCTACATGACTGCCGACGTGGTATCCACTTTTGCCCAGCGTCACGGCCTCGGTTCGTCTTCGGCTCAGGGCCTGGCGTCGGCGGCGGAAATGATGAGCAACGTCATCAGCATGCTGCTGGTCATCGGCGCCAACACCATTTCCCGCAAGGCGTCCAATGTATCGCTGTATTAAGGGGGCGAGCGTGTGAAGCGAAAACTAGAGATTTCCGAAATGATCTTTAAGGTCATCAGCTACACCTGCCTGACGGTATTTGCCCTGTGCTGCCTGTATCCCTTCGTTTACGCCATCTCTGCGGCCATCAGCGGACAGCATGCGGTGGACTACAGTGAAATCATCCTGTTCCCCAAGGACCTGCAGTTCCAGGCCTTCTCCCAGATGTTCCATGACAACATGTTCTGGAACTCCTACGCCAACACCCTGTTCCTTACCTTCTACGGCACGGTGTGGTCCCTGCTGGTGGCGATTCTGGGCGCCTACGCCCTGTCCAAGAAGCGGCTGCTGTTCCGGCGGTTCTTCAACTTCTTCCTGGTGTTCACCATGTGGTTCAGCGCCGGTATTGTGCCCCAGTACCTGAACTACCTGGATACCAAGTCTGTGTTCAACGCCATGGGCATCATGGACGACAAGTGGCTGGTGGTTATCGCCATGGGCATGGCTGCCATGAACATCATCCTGCTGCGCAACGCCTTCGAGGGCGTTCCCTCCGACATCGAGGAAGCGGCGGTGGTGGACGGCGCCACCGAATTCCAGGTGCTTTCCAAGGTCTACATCCCCATGGCCAAATCCACCATCGCCACCGTGGCCCTGTTCTTCGCCATCTCCCGCTGGAACGGCTACTTCTGGGCACGGCAGATGATTTCCAACTCCAATGAGCATCCCCTGCAGGTGTTCATCCGTCTGAAGCTGGAGCAGTACACCGACCCGGAGGCCATGGCCGGCTGGAACGAGGTGTATTCCTCCGACTCCGTGATCTATGCCTTGATCGTCTGCTCCATCATTCCCATTCTCATCATTTACCCCTTCATCCAGAAGTATTTCGCCAAGGGCGTCAATGTGGGCGGCGTGAAGGAGTAAGAAACCGGTGTGTAATCGCCCCACCGGGCGGGTTATACAATACTTACTTGAAGAGGAGATTGTTATGAAAAACGTGAAACGACTGCTTTCTCTGTCCGTGGCAATCTGCATGCTGGCCGTGCTGCTGGCCGGCTGCGGCGGTATGAACGTTCCCACGGAAACCACGGCTGCTGCTGCGCAGACCGGCACCGAGGCCACGGAGGCCGTTGCCGGCGACCTGAGCTTTGCCCAGGGCACTGTCCTGCGGATGGCCACCGGCTACAACAGCACCAAGACCGGCCTGTTCTTTGATGCGGAGACCGCCGGCAACGGCGTGACCCTGGCCGACGGCGTGACCTACCAGGCCGGCGACCTGAAGCCCACCTGGGTGGAGGTTCAGAACAAGCTGGGCATGGTATTTGAGGACAAGTACCAGGGCAACAGCGCCACCAAGGAATTCGAGTTCTGGAAAGAGCGCCTGAACGAAGTTGACATGGTCAGCGGCACCGCCGTGACCCTGACCGAGTATGGCGAAGCCGGTTCCCTGGTGAACATCGCCGAGTACCTGGATCTGATGCCCAACTTCAAGGCCTATCTGGAGGCCAACCCCGTTGTCCGGCTGTCCATCACCGGCAACACCTCCACCGGCGCCATCTACTTCTCCCCCTACTTTGACGGCGTGAACGACATCGAGCGGATGCCTCTGATGCGTGCCGACTGGGTTGTGAAGCTGCTGGACGGCGAAGGCGAGTTCACCGCCGACAAGTGCGGCAACCTGAGCCCTGCCGCTTATGAACCCTATATGCCCACCTCCGGCAAGGTGGACGTGGACGTGGTCAGCCTGGACGGCACCGCCGTTGAGACTGTGACCAAGGACTACGATGCCGCCGGCAACATCGTCGCCACCATGAACGAGGCCCTGGCCGCCGGCACGGTGGACGGCGTTACCGCTGTCAACATGCTGCGTACCTACATCGACACCGCCTACAACGGCTACTACGGCACCACCCGTTCCAACCTGTTCGTGGGCCAGAACGCTGCCTGGGACGCTGACGAACTGGTGGCCCTGCTGCGCTGCGTGGTCAGCAATGCCCCCACCCTGAACGGCACCGACAGCATCCAGGGCATCTTCTCCCGTGAGGACAACAACAACCAGCGCCGGGTGGATATGTTCCGCTTTGCCGGCACCCTGTTCGGCGTCCGCGGCCTGGAGTCCCGTCAGGATTACCTGTACGTCGGCTCTGACGGCAAGCTGCATGACGCCCGGATGGAAGAGGACGCCTATGTTGCCATGAAGCGGATGAACGACATGGCCAAGGAAGGCCTGATCTCCAAGTCCTTCATCGATATGTCCGAAGAGTCCAGCGCCACCATGCTGGAGAACGACCTGGGCTTCATGAGCTATGACTACAACCAGACCCAGACCGTTTACAATGAGACCAAGCTGCAGGATGGCGAAAAGTACATGGCTGCCATGGTTCCCGTGGCCCGCTGGTACGACGGCACCGATGAGAACGGCGTCTACATGCGCTTCACCGAGTCCTGGCGTTCCGTTAAGGTGGATGGCTGGGCCATCTCCGCTGCCGGTGTGGCCGGCAACCAGGACAAGCTGAATGCCTGCCTGGCTCTGATTGATTTCGCTTACTCCGACGAAGGCATGATCCTCATGTCCTACGGCCCCGATGCCTTCATCAAGGAAGGCGAGACCTTCAACTTCAACGGCGAAGAGATGCCGGTGATCGCGGACGCCACCTACGAAGAACTGTGGGAGAAGGCTTCCGGCAACTACACCAACTACGCCCGTTACTACCTGGGCTCCACCCTGTCCTTCGTGAAGAACCAGGCATTTGAGTACCAGTGCACCCACGAAGTCGGCCGTGAAGGCGCCGGCTACATTTCCAACGCCATCGCCCTGGGCACCATCAAGCATCCCGAGCTGGCCATCACCGAGAACCCCTGGTACACCATCGTTCCCACTGTGCTGCCCAACACCACGGTTGAGAACGACATGATCAACAGCTACACGGATCTGCAGACCAAGTTCGGCGACGCCAAGGGTGAGAGCAGCGCCTTCGTGAACATCATCACTTCCGGCTTTGCCGAGCAGGGCCTGGGCTCTCCCGAAGAGGCTGCCGCTACCGTGGCCAACACCTACGGCTGCACCCAGTACCTGGCTCTGAGACAGCAGGCTTACGACCGTCTGCTGACCTACTACGAGACGCTGGTGGGCTAATCCTGCTGTGCGCTCTGCTACCTCTTGACGGCTGCCCCTGGGGGCAGCGCCCAGGAAACCGTTTCCAAAAAAGTTGATTCCGTCCTCTGCCGGGGGAAACCCCGGCAGAGACAAGGATCAACGGGGAGGTCATTATGTATAAAAAACAGTTGCGTTTCCAGAAATTTGTCTGTCTGTTCTGCATCATCGCAGCCGGTATCTCCTTTGTCTACGCCCTGGGAATCATCACGGATATTTACGACAGCCTGTATCCAACCATGATGAACCCCAATGATCCCACTGAGACCATGGTTCCCGGCTCCATCATTTACTACGACATGCAGAACTTCAATAAGCTCTATGTCAATGCCAGCATCGGCCTGATTCTGCTGGGCTGCCTGCTGTTCCTGACCAACACCAACAGCCGCAGAAAGTATTACATCGGTAATTACGTCGCCACCGCCCTGTATGCGCTGGCAAGCCTGGCGCTGGTGGTGTGGTCCCATGTACAGATTTCCGCATTCAAGGTGCAGTACCTGACCACGGTGGATTTTGAAGCGCTTCAGTCCTTCTCCCAGATGTGGAATACCACCTACACCACCTCCACCTTCTGGCTGGATGTGCATTATGTTGTGGCAGTGATTTCCGTGCTGGCGGTGGCGGCGCTGGTGGTAAACTGCGTGTGGAAGATTCAGCTGATGCGAGGAGAGAATGAACTCCTTGCCGCCCGGAAGGAGGCAGTGGGATGAACCAGGAGGAACTGAGAATCAAGCGTGACCGGATGCGCTACACCAAGGACAAGTTCTCTGCGAATCTGACCCTGGTGGCCATCTTGTTTGACGCACTGTATTTCGTGAATATCTACCAGTCTGATGTGGGCACCTACTACTACAACTGGGTCATCGGCGTGTCGGTTGTATACAACCTGCTGTTCATGCTCATGGCGTTCCTTGCGTCGGAGGGCGTGAAGAACCGGGTCGGCGGCTATACCCCCCTGCTGATTTTCATTGGCCTGGTGCAGTTTGCCCGGATTTTTTACCTGCCCACCAAGGCCCATGCCGCTTCTCTGGACGTTCAGGGCGTCTCTGTGCAGGTGATGAGCAACTCCCAGTACGGGTATCTGATCGTGTGCCTGGTGCTTTCCGGCGTGTGCTGCCTGATTGCGGCGGTCACCAGCTATATCAACAATAAGAACCTGGCGGAATATATGCGTTCCATCGAAAATCAAGCCGCATGAGAGGAAGAGAGCTATGGCAGAACTGCGTTTAGAGCATTTGGAGAAGATCTACGACAACAAGGTTCAGGCCGTTTTCGACTTCAATCTCGATGTAAAAGACGGTGAGCTCATCGTCCTGGTTGGCCCGTCCGGATGCGGGAAGTCCACCACGTTGAGAATGGTCGCAGGCCTGGAGGATATCACCCACGGAAAGATGCTGCTCAACGGCAAGGATGTGACGGACACCCCCGCAAAGGACCGTGACATCGCAATGGTGTTCCAGAGCTATGCGCTCTACGGACACATGACAGTGTATGAAAATATGGCCTTTTCCCTGACGCTGCGGAAAGAGGACCCCAATGTGATTCACAAGAAGGTTCTGGCGGCGGCGGATGTACTGGGCCTGACGGAGCAGCTGAACAAGAAGCCGGCCCAGCTGTCCGGCGGCCAGCGGCAGCGGGTGGCCATGGGCCGCTCCATCGTCCGCAATCCCCAGCTGTTCCTGTTTGACGAACCCCTGTCCAACCTGGACGCCAAACTCAGAAGCGCCACCCGGCGCGAAATCCTGCTGCTGCACAAGCGGCTCAACGCCACCATGCTCTACGTTACCCATGACCAGACCGAAGCGCTGACTCTGGCGGATCGGATTGTGTGTATGTCCATGGGCCACGTCCAGCAGATCGGCACCCCCCTGGAGCTGTACGACGCTCCTGCGAACCTGTTTGTTGCAAGCTTTATCGGCCTGCCGCCCATGAACTTCGTGGACGCCAAGGTAGAGCAGAACCGGCTTGTGGCGAAGCATTTCGCTCTGCCTTTGACGGATGCGGAGCAGAAAACCCTGCGGCCCTACCTGGGCAAGGAAATTGTCCTGGGCTTCCGCCCGGAGAATACCAGCGTAGGCAATCACTTTGAAATGAAGGTGCTCTCCAACGAGAACCTGGGTATGAACACCCTGGTCCATGGCCACATCGGCCGGGACGGCTCCGGCGAGAGAATTACCTGTAAACTGAATGGCTGGTGCCAGTACAAAGCCGGCGACGTGGTTTCCATTTCCATCACCAAGAAGCATTTCTTCGACAAGGAAACCACCCAGGCGATTCGAATGGAGGAGGAAGCATGAGCGGTATTCGGGAGTTTTTTCGGAAGAAAGTGGTAAGCCTGAAGCGCAATCCTCAGATCATTCCTCTTCTGATGGCGCTGGTTGCCTTTCTGGTATATTCATTTAATCTGACGTTAATGTCCAACACCACCGCCAAGATTCAGGGCACTGGAATGGGCCTGGCCCAGTTCGGGATCATGCTGCTGTCCCTGCTGTCTATGGTTTGCCTGCTCAACGCCTTCCCCCGGCGCAAGAAGGCCAATATCCCCATGGTGGTGCTGCTGTTTATCATGTTTGCCATCATCATTTACTGCGACATTCACTATAACAACGCCATCACCGCGGCTCTGACCCGGGCGTCCAGCCCCATCAAGCTGGATGCCTCGACGGCGTACATCGCCCAGGCCTACAATATGCTGTCGGTGCACATGGTGCTGGTTATCATTTCCGCAGCTCTGGTAGCGCTGCTGCCGGTGTACAGCAAGCTGCTGAAGAAGATCAACGTCTCCGTTGAGGTGGAGGACAACGGCTCCATGGCCGAGATCGAACTCAACGATTGAGTGCGTCGATTCCCGCTACCCAATTTTCCCGTAAGGACAGGCACAAAGCATGGATAACGAAAACAAAGAAAAGATTGCTCGGCGGCAGAAGAATTACTCGCTGAAGAAGGAAGCCATTGAGACCCTGGCCGGGGCAGATTCCCAGGAGCCGGAACAGTTTTCCCAGGAGGAGCTGGACCGGTACCGGTCAAAGAAAGGACTTCCCATTCCCGATGACATCAAGATCCTGCTGATCAAGGTATGGTTCCCCGGGGCGGTATGCTTTTTCATCCTGTGGGGACTGGGCCTGTATATCGGCAGCATGCTGGACATGCTGTTTGTACTGGGCGTGGTGCTGGGGATGGTAACGGATCTGCTGACCAACAATGTCCTGCGCTTTATTGAAAAGCAGGCGGGAGACAACCGAAGATGGATCATGGTCAACGTCAAGGGCGTGCTGGGTTCAATCCTCAACGTGCTCTATGCCATGGTCATCGTGGTGTGCGTCTATCTTCTTTATAACCTGATCAATTACGGGATTTCTCTGGTGACGGGGACGGTAGATGTGGTTGCCCTGGGAGTGGAACCCATATTGTTCGGAGTGTTCTGCACGGTGTTCGACCTGCTGTTTCTGTATATCAAGAGCCTGCTGATGCGGCTGAGACCCAGCCGGAGCAAAGGCGGGAAGAAGTGAGCGGGGCGTCATTCGCCCCGGCTGCGGAGAATCAGAACCCCGGACAGAGAGAATCTACTTGAGTGAAAGGAGTGTCGGAAATGGCTTACCTGACTTTGAAAGGAATCAATAAAATTTATCCCAACGGGTTTCATGCGGTTCACGACTTTAACCTGGAGATTGAAAAGGGAGAATTTATCGTATTTGTAGGATCTTCCGGCTGCGGCAAATCCACCACCCTGCGGATGATCGCAGGCCTGGAGGACATCAGCAGCGGCGAGTTCCTGATTAACGGCGAGTACGCCAATGACAAGGGCCCCCGGGAGCGGCAGGTGGCGATGGTGTTCCAGAGCTACGCCCTGTACCCCCAGATGTCCGTTTATGACAACCTGGCCTTCGGCCTGACCCTGCAGGGCGTGGACGAGGATGTCATTGACCAGAAGGTGCAGAAGGTTGCCAAAATTCTGGGCCTGACAGAGTACCTGGACCGGATGCCCCGGGCGCTGTCCGGCGGCCAGCGCCAGCGTGTGGCGGTGGGCCGGGCCATCATCCGCAAGGTGGGCATCTTCCTGATGGACGAGCCCCTGTCCAACCTGGACGCCAAGCAGCGGGTGACCATGCGGGCGGAGATTGCCCAGATTCACCGGGAAACCGGCGCTACCACCATCTATGTTACCCACGATCAGGTGGAGGCCATGACCCTGGCCGACCGGATTGTCATCATGAAGCAGGGCTACATTCAGCAGGTGGGCACCCCCTATGAGCTGTACTTCCGTCCGTCCAACCTGTTTGTGGCGGGCTTCATCGGCGAGCCGCCCATGAACTTTGTCCGGGGCACGGTGAAAAACGGCTGCCTGACCATCGGCGGACGGGATTTCGACGTCCGGCAGAAGCTGGGCGCCCGGGCGGCGGACTATGAGGGGAAGGACCTGTACTTCGGATTCCGCCCCGAGGCCATTGTGCTGGGCACCCGGGAGAACGCCCTGCCGGTGGATGTCACCGTGGAGCTGACGGAAATGCTGGGTGACAACACCAACCTGTATGTCAACATCGGGGAAACCAACGCCATCCTGAAGGTCAGCCCCTATGATGCCCCTCAGATGGACGAGGACATTACCTTCTCCATTCCCTATGAGAATATCTATCTGTTTGACGCAGAAACCGAAGAAGCCATTTATGTGGATTGAGAAGTTGGCCGGGGGCCGTCCCCCGGCCGGTTTCGGATATCTTGCCTGGAGAGAAAAAGGTTATGAAATTTCAAATTCTCTATGTTTCCTCCGTTTCCGCCTGCTTTGAGCTGGAAAACGACAGCCCCTACTATGCCCCCCAGTCCTTTGACGTGACCCTCAACGGCCAGACTGTCCTGGAGGGGGTGCAGACCAATGTGTTTTCCCTGTTCGACCTGACGCCGTCCACGGCCTATACTGTGGCGGTGGGGCAGGACAGCCTGTGCTTCTCCACCCGGGAAGAGTCCGGCTGCCTGAGCGTAAGCAGTTTCGGCGCCCGGGGAGACGGCGTCTGTGACGACACCGCCCCCATTCAGTGCGCCATTGATGCCTGCCCCGCCGGGGGCAGAGTCACCGTGCCTGCGGGCACCTATTTTGTCCGGCCCCTGGTGCTCAAGTCCCACATCACACTGGAACTGAAGGCCGGGGCCGTCTTGCTGGCAGACCCCTGTGAGGAGCACTATCCCATTCTCCCCGGCGAGGCGGAGGACGCCTGCACCGGTGAGAAGATTCAGATCAGCTCCTGGGAAGGCGCCCCCTTCCCATGCCGGCAGAGTTTCCTCAGCGCCCACCATGCCCGGGACATCCGGATTGTGGGCCGGGGCGTGATCGACGGCAATGCCCTGCAGGGCACCTGGTGGGTGGATGTGAAGAAGCGGAAAATCGGCCGCCCCAAGCTGGTGTTCCTGAACCACTGCGAGGACGTCCAGTTCCATGGCATTCTGGGCCGGAATTCCGCCTGCTGGAACTTCCATCCCTTCTTCAGCCGGAACATCGGCTTCTATGACACCGCCGTGGAGGCGCCCAAGGACAGCCCCAACACCGACGGCACCGACCCGGAGTCCTGCGACGATGTGCGCTACATCGGCATGCGCTTCAGCGTGGGTGACGACGCCATCGCCATCAAGTCCGGCAAGATGTACATGGGAATGAAGTACCAGACTCCCGCCAGCAACCATCTGGTGCGCAACTGCCTGATGGAGTATGCCCATGGGGCCATGGTGCTGGGCAGCGAAATGTCCGGCGGCATCCGGGAGCTGACGGTGTCCCAGTGCTATTTCCGGCACACGGACCGGGGGCTGCGGATCAAGACCCGCCGGGGTCGGGGCAAGTACGCCGTCATCGACGGGGTAGAGTTCTCCAATATCCGCATGGACAACGTCATGGCGCCCCTGGTAATGAATATGTACTATTTCTGCGACCCGGACGGCCATGAGGAGATTGTCTGGAGCAAGGAGCCCCATCCGGTGGACGACACCACCCCCTACCTGGGGTCCTTCCACTTCCGGGATATGGACTGCACCGACTGCGAATGGGCGGCGGGCTACTTCTACGGCCTGACGGAGCAGCCCATCGGCAGCATTACCATTGAGAACGTGAATTTTACCTTCAAACCGGACGCCAGTTCCGGCCATCCGGCCATGATGGACTTTATTGACAAGGAGTGCAAGCGGGGCCTGTACTTCAACCGGGTCCGGAAGGTGACGCTGAAGAATGTCACCCTTACCGGCCAGGAAGGGGACCGGCTGATTACCGAGCATGTGGACGAGGTGGTGGAGCTTTGAATCAGATTGAACGCTATGTGGAGCGGATTCTGGCGGAGTCTGCCCCGGATAAGCCCCTGTGGAACATCGAAAAACTGAAGCAGGGAAAGATCAACGGCTGGAACTACATCGACGGCTGCATGATGATCGCCCTGCTGAACCTGTACCGGATCACCGGCCAGGAGCGCTATTACACCTTCGCCGAGCATTTCCTGGACTACTATGTCTTTGACGACGGCAGCATCCGGGGCTTCCAGGAGGAGGACTATAACCTGGACAACATCTGCGAGGGCCGGGTGCTGTTCGATGTGTACGCCCTCAGCGGCAAGGAAAAATACCGCAAAGCCATGGAGACCATCCATGGTCAGCTGCTGCGCCAGCCCCGGACTGCCGAGGGAAATTTCTGGCACAAGGCCATCTATCCCAACCAGGTCTGGCTGGACGGCCTGTATATGGCCCAGGTGTTCTACACCCGCTATACCACCCAGTTTGAAAACGGGAAGGCCTACGAGGACATCCGCCGCCAGTTCCGCACCGTCCGGGAGAAGATGTACGACCCGGAGACCGGACTGTACCGCCATGGCTATGACGCCAGCGGGGCTGCCTTCTGGGCGGAGCCGGACGGCCGGTCCCGGAATCCCTGGCTGCGGAGCCTGGGCTGGTTCAGCGCCGCCCTGATTGACGTCAGTGCGGAAATTGCCTCGGAGGCGGCGGATTTCCGCCGGGAGATGGGGGACATCGCCCGGGAGCTGGCAAAGAACCTGCTGCCTTACATTGACCCGGACAGCGGCATGCTCTGGCAGGTGCCCAATCAGGTTGGGCGGGAAGGGAATTATCCCGAAACCTCCGGCTCCGCCATGGTGGCCTACTTCTACCTGAAGGGCGCCCGGCTGGGGATTCTGGACCCGGCCTACGCCGATACCGGCGCGTCCATTTTCCAGAGCATCTGCAACCGGTATCTGAAGGAAACCGACGGCAAGCTGAACCTGGGGGGCATCTGCCTGGTGGCAGGGCTTGGCCCGGAGAACAACCGCCGCCGGGACGGCAGCTACGAATATTACATTTCCGAACCGGTGGTGGAGAATGACGCCAAGGGACTGGCGCCGTTCCTCATGTGCTACACCGAATTGCTGCAATCGAATAAGGAGGTTACATTGAAATGAATCAGTTTGACTTGACCGGCAAGGTGGCCCTGGTCACCGGCGGCGCCCATTCCATCGGGCTTGCCCTGGGCGTGGGTCTGGCGAAGGCCGGCGCCACGGTTTGCTTCAACAGCTCCAGCCAGGCCAGCTGCGAGCGGGGCGTGAAGGCTTATGCGGAAGCTGGGGTTCAGGCCCGGGGCTATGTGGCGGACGTCACCGACGAGGCTGCGGTGCAGGCCATGATCGCTCAGATTGAGGCGGACGTGGGCACTGTGGACATCCTGGTGAACAACGCCGGCGTCATCAAGCGCATTCCCATGACCGATATGTCCGTGGAGGACTTCAGCAAGGTCATTGATGTGGACCTGATCGCCCCCTTCATCTGCAGCAAGGCAGTGATTCCCGGCATGATCAAAAAGGGCCACGGCAAGATCATCAACATCTGCTCCATGATGAGCGAGCTGGGCCGGGAGACGGTGAGCGCCTACGCCGCTGCCAAGGGCGGCCTGAAGATGCTGACCAAGAACATCTGCTCCGAGTACGGCGGCGCCAACATCCAGTGCAACGGCATCGGACCCGGCTACATCGCCACCCAGCAGACCGCCCCCCTGCGGGAGCCCCAGAGCGACGGCAGCCGTCACCCCTTCGACCAGTTCATCATCAGCAAGACCCCGGCGGGCCGCTGGGGCACCACAGAGGATCTGGTGGGACCCACCGTGTTCCTGGCTTCCGATGCCTCCAACTTCGTCAACGGACACATCCTGTACGTAGACGGCGGCATTCTGGCATACATCGGCAAACAGCCCTAATCATTCAGGAGGATGGATTATCATGGAAAAGCTCAATTATGAGGTGCTGAAGAAGTCCGGTTATCAGGGCTACATTCTGGAAAAAGCACCGGAAAAGATTTTGCAGTTCGGTGAAGGCAACTTCCTGCGGGCCTTCGTGAACTACTGGTTCGACGTGGCCAATGAAAAGGCCGGCTTCAACGGCAAGGCTGTTCTGGTGCAGCCCATCGCCCCGGGCCTGGCCAAGCTCATCAACGAGCAGGAGGGCCTGTACACCCTGTACCTCCGGGGCCGGGAGAACGGCGAGAAGGTGGACCGCAAGCGGGTCATCTCCTCTGTCAGCCGCTGCCTGAACCCCTATGAGAAGGCGGACTATGACGCCATGATGGAAGTGGCGGTTTCCGACGATCTGGAGTACATCGTCTCCAATACCACCGAGGCGGGCATTGTCTACGACCCCGCCTGCCAGAAGGACGACTGCCCCCCCGCTTCCTTCCCCGCCAAGCTGACCCAGGTGCTCTACAAGCGCTGGCAGGCCGGCAAGAAGCCGGTGGTCATCCTCTCCTGCGAGCTGATTGACAACAACGGCAAGGAGCTGGAGAAGTGCGTGGGCCAGTACATCGACCAGTGGCAGCTGGAGGCCGACTTCAAGGCCTGGTGCGCCCAGTGTACCTTCTGCTCCACTCTGGTGGACCGGATTGTCCCCGGCCGGATCAAGGACCCGGCGGAGGTGAAGCGTCTGGAGGAGGAAAACGGTTACGAGGACCCCTTGACCGACGTGGGCGAGGTGTTCGGCGTGTGGAACATCGAAGGCCCCGCCTGGCTGGGTGAGCAGCTGCCCTTCCAGAAGGCCGGCGTCAACTGCATCGTGGTGCCCGACGTCACCCCCTACAAAAAGCGGAAGGTTCGCATCCTCAACGGCGCCCACACCGGCTTCGTCCTGGGCGCTTACCTGGCGGGCTTCGACATTGTCCGGGACTGCATGAACGATGCGGACGTCCGGGGATTTATGAACAAGATGCTCCATGAGGAAGTCATCCCCACCCTGCCCCTGGACAAAGAGGACCTGGAGAACTTTGCCAGCGCTGTGGAGGACCGGTTCAACAACCCCTTCGTGGACCACGAGCTGATGAGCATCTCCCTGAATTCCACCTCCAAGTGGAAGGCCCGGAATATGCCCAGCTTCCTGGAGTACTACGAAAAAGAGGGCAAGCTGCCGGTGTGCCTGACCATGAGCCTGGCTGCCTACATCGCCTTCTATTCCAATGACATCCAGGAGCTGACGGACAAGGGCCTGGTCTGCCGCCGGCCCAAGGGCAACACCTACACCATCAGCGATGACCGCTGGGCCCTGGAGTTCTACTGGGAGCACCGGAACGACTCCGCCGAGGCGCTGGTCAAAGCGGTACTGAGCAACCAGCAGATGTGGGACCAGGATCTGACCCAGATTCCCGGCCTGGAGGCTGCCGTTGTGGCTGACCTGAACACCATCCGCACCCAGGGCGCCAAAGCTGCGTACGCTTCCTGTCTGTAATTTTTCCACGGGTCTGCTCGGTCACCGGACAGACCCGTGACCATTTGTCAAGACAAAGGAGAGAGTCCCATGCCTGATTTGATTCACATTCATCCCAAGGACAATGTGGCGGTGGCCCTGAAGCCTATCCCGGCCGGTACGGTCTGGGAGGGGGTAACCGCCCGGATGGACATTCCCCAGGGACATAAAATGGCCCTGTGCCCCATTGCCGAGAACGACCAGGTGGTGAAGTACGGCTTCGCCATCGGCCATGCCACCCAGGCCATCGGGCCGGGGGAGTGGGTTCATACCCACAACATGAAAACCAACCTGTCCGGAGAGCTGGCGTACACCTACAACCCCAAGCTGGCCTTCCCCACGCCCCAGACCCCCGGCACCTTCCAGGGCTACCGCCGGAAGGACGGCAAGGTTGGCATCCGCAACGAAATCTGGATTATTCCCTCGGTGGGCTGCGTCAATGACGTGGCCAAAGCCCTGGTCAGCGAGAACCAGGACCTGGTTGCCGGGACCATTGAGGGGCTGTATACCTTCACCCATCCATTCGGCTGCTCCCAGACCGGCGCCGACCATGCCCAGACCCGAAAACTGCTGGCCTCTCTGGTCCGGCATCCCAACGCCGGTGCCGTGCTGGTGCTGAGCCTGGGCTGCGAGAACCTGACCCTGGAGCAGTTCCAGGCGGAGCTGGGAGAATATGATCCCCAGCGGGTCCGCTTCCTGGTCTGCCAGCAGGTGGAGGACGAGCTGGCCGCCGGGCGGCAGGTGCTGGAAGAGCTGGCGGCCTACGCCGGTCAGTTCCACCGGGAGGAAATCCCCGCCTCGGAGCTGGTCATCGGCATGAAGTGCGGCGGCTCCGACGGCCTGTCCGGCATCACCGCCAATCCCACCGTGGGCCGGTTCAGCGATATGCTGGTGGCCCAGGGCGGCTCCACGGTACTCACCGAGGTGCCGGAGATGTTCGGCGCCGAGGGCTTCCTCATGGACCGGTGCGTCGATGAAACCGTGTTCCACAAGGCCGTGGACATGATCAACGGCTTCAAGAATTACTTCCTGCGGCACAACGAGGTGGTCTACGAGAACCCCAGCCCCGGCAACAAGGCCGGCGGCATCACCACCCTGGAGGACAAGTCCTGCGGCTGCGTCCAGAAGGGCGGCTCCGCCCCCATTATGGACGTCATCGGCTACGGCGACCAGGTGACCACCAAGGGCCTGAATATGCTCTACGGACCGGGCAACGACCTGGTGTCCTCCACCGCCCTGACGGCGGCGGGCGCCCACATGGTTCTGTTCACCACCGGCCGGGGCACGCCCTTCGGCGCACCGGCCCCCACCATGAAAATTTCTACCAACACCCCCCTGGCAACCAAGAAATCCGGCTGGATTGACTTCAATGCCGGCGTGGTGGCCGACGGCACCCGCACCCTGGACCAGGCGGCCCAGGACCTGATGGCGCTGGTGCTGGAAGTGGCCTCCGGCAAAAAGACCAAAACCGAAGAAAAAGGCTTCCGGGAAATTTCCATTTTCAAAGACGGTGTGGTTTTGTAAAAAGGAGCGCAATCCATGGCACAATCTGTATCCAAGCAGGATGAAGCCTTTCGTACCTATGCCCTGACCCAGTCGCCCCTGCGGGTGGTGCTCACAACCTGTACCCCGCTGGCCTTGTTTCAGCTGCTGCAAAGTCTGTTCAAAATTCTGGACACCCTGATGGCGTCCCACATCAGCACCGATGCGGTATCCGCCGTGGCGGCCCTGAGCCAGATTTCCCTGATGGTCACGGCCCTGGGCACCGGCCTTGCGGTGGGCGGTAGCATCAAGATTTCCGAGGCCTACGGCCGGGGGGACTACCCGGCGGTGCAGCAGCGGGTGGCCAACACCTATGCCATGTCCGTGCTGGTGAGCCTGGTGGTGGCGGTGGTGCTGATTCCCTTTGCCCGGCCCTTCCTGGGGCTGCTGCAAACCCCGGAGGACCTGATTGATACCGGCGTGGGATACTTCCGGGTGGAAATTCTGACACTGGTCATCCAATTCTTCAATACGGTCTACCTTGCCATTGCCCGGAGCCGGGGCCACGCCAAGAAAATTCTCATGCTGAACACCCTGGTCATTGTGGTGAAGCTGAGCCTGTCTGCCTTCTTTGTCTATGGGCTGCAGAGCGGTGTGACCATGGTAGCGGTGGCTACCCTGATCAGCCAGGCGCTGATGTTCCTCTATGCCCTGTGGACCATGAGCCGGGACGAGGGGGCATTCCGGTTTACCCTGTCGAAAGTGGACCTGCATTACCGGGTGATTCGCCCCATCCTGAACCTGGCTTATCCGGTGTCGGCGGAGAAGGTGTTCTTCGCCGCGGGCAAGGTGATCGTCAACTCCATGTCCGGCCGCTATGGCAGCCTGACCGTGGGGGCCCTGGGCATCTCCAACAACATCGGCGGCCTGACCACAGGCTTTCACACCGGCTTCACCGACGGTGCCGCCCCCTTGATCAGCCAGAACCGGGGAGCGGAGAAGTACCGGCGGACCCTGCGAATTTACTTCTGGGTGATGGTTATCGACGTGGCCATCGGCGCGGTGGGACTGGCGCTGGTTTCCTGGGGGCTGCCCTGGCTGGCCCGGCTGTTTGCCCAGTCCCAGAATGCCTTTGACCAGGAGTTCTGCGACATGATCGTGGCCATTCATCGCTGGGAGATGATGGGCTACATCACCCTGGGCATCCACTCTGCCACGGCAGCGCTGCTGCTGGGCTACGGTTACTCCGGTCTGACCATGATTCTGAATGTGGCCCGGGTATTCGTCTATCGGGTGCCGGTACTGTGGGCCTTGCAGCAGTTCACATCCATGGGCAGCGAGGCTGTGGGCGTGACCATGATGGTCAGCAATGTCTGCACCGGCCTGACCGCCATCATTTTTGCCATCCCGGTGGTGGGACGGATTCGGAAACTGGCACAAACTGAACCAAATGCGGAGCAAACTCCGCAGAAATAGGAGGAATAAGACAATGGTTCCCTTTATGAACGAAGATTTTCTGCTGAAAACGGAGACCGCCAAAAAGCTGTATCACGAGCACGCAGAGAAAATGCCCATCATTGACTACCACTGCCATATCAACCCCATGGAGATCTACGAGGACAAGCGCTACGACTCCATCACCGAGGTCTGGCTGGGAGGCGACCACTACAAGTGGCGGGCCATGCGTTCCTGCGGCGTGCCGGAATATTACATCACCGGGGACGCCACCCCGGCGGAGAAGTTCCAGAAGTGGGGCGAGACCATGCCCAACCTCATTGGCAACCCCCTCTACCACTGGACCCACCTGGAGTTGCAGCGCTACTTCGGCATCACCGAGCCCCTGACCGGCGACAACGCCATGGAGATCTACGAGAAGTGCAACAAGATCCTGGCCCAGCCGGATATGTCTGTCCGGGGCATCATCCGCAAGTCCGGGGTGAAGCTGATCTGCACCACCGACGACCCGGTGGACAGCCTGAAGGCCCATGAGCTGCTGGCTGCCGACCCCACTGCGCCCGCTGTGGTGCTGCCCGCCTTCCGTCCCGACAAGGCCATGCGGGCGGACAAGGAGACCTTCCCCGCCTACGTTGCCCAGCTGGAGCAGGTGGTGGGCTATTCCATCAACACCATGGCGGATATGCGCCGGGCTCTGCTGGACCGGATTGCCTACTTTGCCGACCATGGCTGTCGGGTGTCCGACCATGCCCTGGACTACTGCTTCTGCGTGGAGGCCACCGAGGCGGAGCTGGACGACATTCTGGCCCGGGCCAAGGCGGGCAAGGGCATCACCTGGGACGAGCAGCTGGCCTACCACACCGCCCTGTTGATTACCGTGGGTGCAGAGTACAACAAGCGGGACTGGGTCTGCCAGCTCCACTTCGGCTGCCTGCGGGACAACTCCCGGAAGATGTTCCGCAAGCTGGGGCCGGACACCGGATTTGACTCCATGAACGACGCCCCCAACGCCGTGGGCCTGGCCAAGCTGCTGGGCACCCTGGAGGATGCCGGCGCCCTGGGCAAGACCATTCTCTACTCCCTGAACCCGGCGGACAACGGCATCATCGGCACCATTATGGGCGGCTTCCAGACCGACAGCGGCATCCCCGGCAAGATTCAGCAGGGCTCCGCCTGGTGGTTCAATGACCACAAGCCCGGCATGGAGGCCCAGATGACCAGCCTGATGAGCCTGGGCGCCATGGGCAGCTTCAACGGCATGCTCACCGACTCCCGCTCCTTCCTGAGCTACACCCGGCATGAGTATTTCCGCCGGATTCTGTGCAACCTTTTCGGTCAGATGGTGGAGGACGGGGAGTATCCCGCCGACATGAAGCGCCTGGGCCAGATGGTGGAGAACATCAGTTACAACAATACCCTGCACTACTTCCGCTTTGACGAGGTGCTGTAATACTGCTGTCCCCTGACAAAAATACGCCCCTCATTTCCGACTGGAAATGAGGGGCGTTCTTTTTTGGAAAGGTTTTTCCCCGGGCTGTCAGATAACTGCAAAAAAACAACCCCCGGAAGCCTTGCTTCCGGGGGTGTGATGATCAATCCGCAACGTAGGGCAGCAGAGCGATCTGACGGGCCCGCTTGATGGCGGTGGTCAGGTCCCGCTGATGAGCGGCGCAGGTACCGGTGGTACGGCGGGGCAGAATCTTGCCGCGCTCGGACAGGTAACGGCGGAGCTTGGCGGTGTCCTTGTAATCGATGCTGGTCACCTTATCCACGCAGAATGCGCAAACCTTCTTGCGCTTGCGCGGACGCATACGCTGTTCGTTAGCCATGGATATTCCCTCCTTGTAAGCGTTGTAGAAAAAGTTCAGAGAAATCAGAAGGGCAGCTGAGCGTCGTCATCTTCCAGCATGGCGAAATCCGAAGCCGGAGCCGCCGCAGGCGCACTGTAACCGCCGTAATTGGGGGTGGGTGCGTTGTTGTAGCTGGGGGCGGAGTAGGAATTCCCGCCGTAGTTGCCGCTGTTTCCGCTGTAAGCGGAGTTGCTGTCGCTGCTGCGCTTGCTCTCGCCGAAGTAGACGTTGTCTGCCACGACTTCTGCGCTGCGGCGCTTGCCGCCATCCTTATCGGTCCAGTTGCGAATCTGGAGCCGTCCCGACACCACGATCATGGAGCCCTTGGTGAAATACTTGGAGACGAATTCTCCCGTCTGCCGCCAGGCCACGCAGTCGATGAAGTCGGTTTCCCGCTCGCCGCCGTCTCTGCCGCCGAAGTCACGGTCAACAGCCACGGTAAAGCTGGCAACGGCGATTCCGCTGCCGGTGCGGCGCAGTTCGGGGTCACGGGTCAAACGACCCATGATAACAATGTGGTTGAGCATGAATTACGCCTCCACAGCAGTGGTCAGGCAGCGCATAACGCCTTCGCTGATCTTCATCACACGCTCCAGTTCCGCAGGGAACTCAGGCTTGCACTCCATGTTCATCAGAACATAGTAGCCTTCGGCCATGTCGTTGATGGGATAGGCCAGACGGCGCTTGCCCCACTCATCAATGTTGGTGAGGGTACCCTCCGCTTCCACCATCGCCTTGAACTTTTCCACAAGTGCTGCAGTGCCCTCCTCGCCCAGGGTGGGGTCGATGATGTAGAGCACCTCATACTTACCGGTGATCTTAGCCATGTTG
>CASFNR010000008.1 GCA_949296115.1 uncultured Eubacteriales bacterium
GACCGGGCCCCAAGGTCCCGCTGGTCCCCAGGGAGAAACCGGGCCGCAAGGGCCTGCCGGTCCTCAAGGACCCGAAGGACCCCAAGGTCCCGCCGGTCCCCAGGGAGAAACCGGGCCCCAGGGTCCCGCTGGTCCTCAGGGCCCCGAAGGGCCGCAAGGTCCGGCTGGAACCGTCCCGTCTCTTAATCTGCTGTCCGCCTATTCTACACCCACCCAGGGGTTGGCCTCCGGCAGCCCCATTGAGTTCGACCGCAACAGTTTGAGCTATGGTTCCAGCATCACACACAGTCCAGGAAGCACCACATTCACCATCACTCAGCCGGGTGTCTACCAGGCCAGCTTCCACGGCGTCATTTCCGCCACCTCTCAGAATAAATTTCCTGTCAGCATGGCCACTTCCCTTCTGGTGAACGGGAGTGTTTTCCCCGGCGCCACGGTTCCCCATGTTTTCCAGAGCACGAATGATTCCTCGGAACAGTCCTTCGTCGTTCCCATTGCCGTCTCCACCGTGCCCACGACCGTTCAGGTCGCCGCTTCCGGCGGCTCCTATCTGGCGGATGCCGTGACCCTGTTCCTCCTTCGGCTGGGGAACATTCCCTCCTGAATTTTTTTCTCACTGCCGCCGGGAAGCCGGCGGCAGAAATTCTTCTCCCTTCCATTATACCGGTTCTGGTCTCGGTAGTAAACGAAAAAATGCACAAAACTTCAGGTACCTCCATCCCGCAGTTCAAAATACACTTGACTTTCCTCTGGGAAGCGTTTATTTTGAAAGGCAGACATCAACTTCAAAAAAAGAAGGTCGACGGATTTTTATCCATCGTCGTATCATGCAGGAGGATATGCAATGCAAAATAACGCACAGCTGGCCGAGCGGATTGACCGCTTTATTGAGGAAAATAAAGCGGCCCTGTTTGAAGATTTAAGCACCCTGGTAGAAGTCAACAGCGTTCGTTCCCAGCCCATGGAACACGCTCCTTTTGGTCTCGGCGTTCGCAGAGCCATGGACACAGCCCTGGGGATCGCCCAGCGGATGGGTCTGAAAGCCCAGGATTGCGACGGCTATCTGGTATATGCCGATGTGCCGGGCGCCTGCGAAAAGCAGATCGCTGCCATTACACACCTGGATGTGGTGCCTGCCGGGAACGGCTGGCACTGTGACCCCTTTGCCCTGACTCAGCGGGAGGGATACGTTCTGGGCAGAGGTGTGGCTGATGACAAGGGCCCCGCCGTCGTCACCCTGTACATGGCAAAATTCTTTCAGGAGTTTTGCCAGGAGACCGGAACCGCTCTCCCCTATACCCTGCGGATTCTTCTGGGCGGGGCGGAAGAGACTGGAATGGAGGACGTGGATTACTATCTGGAGCACAATCCCATGCCCGCATTCTGCTTTACGCCTGACGGCTCCTTTCCGGTGGGACACGGTGAAAAGGGAGGCTTCGGCGGCAGCTTTGTAAGCCAGCCGCTGTCCGGTAATCTGGTGGATTTCCAGGGCGGTGTGGCCGATAACGTGGTTCCGGACCTGGCCTATGCCGTTGTCCGTGGAAAGGCATCTGAGCTGAAATCCACAGGGACCATCACAGTAACCGAAGAAGCAGACGGCCTAGTCCGCATTACCGGCCACGGAAAGGGCGGTCATGCTTCCACCCCGGAGGGCACCGTCAACGCCATTGCCCTGGTGGCCAACTACCTTCTGGACAATCAGCTTTGCACAGATCAGGAGAACCTGTATCTGACCATGCTGCGCACCCTGATGGCATCCACCGACGGTTCTTCCTTCGGCATCGCCGCTCAGGATGAATACTTCACACCCCTGACCTGTATTGGCGGTGTGATCTCCATGGAAAACGGCGTGCTGCGCCAGTCCATTGACATTCGATTCCCCACCAGCACCACCCCCCGGAAGCTTCAGAAGGCCTGTGACGCCCTGGCCGCCCAGGGAAACGCCCGGTTCGAGGCGGACAAGGCCCGGCTGCCCTTCTATATCCGGGCAGATTCTCCGGAAATTGACGCCTGCATTCAGGCCTATCGGACCGTAACCGGCCGGGATGACAAGCCTTTCACCATGGGCGGCGGAACCTATGCCCGTCACTTCAAAAATGCCGTCAGCTTCGGCATGGAAGAGCCCCAGGCAAACTATCCGGACTTTGTGGGGCAGATGCATGGCGCCAACGAAGGGGTTCCCAAGTGTCTGCTCCTGAAGGCGTTGAAAATCTATATTCTGGCAGTTGCCCGTTTGATGGAGCTGCCCCTGTAACCGAAAGCCAGCCTGCCCCATAAGGAGCAGGCTGGTTTGATTTAAATCGCATCCCGGACGATTGCCTTTGCAATTGCAGAAATCGAGTTTTCATCCGCAACAAGAACCGGACGATCCGTATGCATACGCAGCGCTTTCGCCGCATCAAGGCCGGTACACACACAGCGGGTTTCCATCCGAAATGTGCCATATAAGTGAAAAAACTGTTCGGCTGCCCCTGCGTCGGAGAAGAAAATGTAATCCATATGGGGCAGGCTCTCCGGGGCTTCTTCCAGATCATTTTTCTGTGCCGGGAGCGGCAGCCGACAGGTTTCCGCCCCCATTTTTTCCAGGGCCATTCGCAGCATCTCCACAGTCTTTGCATCTCCGGCAGCGCCCACCCGGACGCCGGATAGGATCCCGTCTGTTTTCTGTCCGCTTCCGTCCTCCGGCACAATCCGGCAGGATATTCCCGCCGAACACAGGGATTCCCGGACAAGCGCCCGGTCAGAGGGTACGCCTCCCCTTTCCAGCCAGACCGTTCGCAGCCCGGACTGGGCAAGTTCCTTCAGCATTTGCGCCATCTGCTGGGGCCAAACCTGGGGGGAATCCTCCAGTGGAAGCCGCTGAGCCGCTTCCGGTGCCGATTCCAACAGCGCCAGGTCTATTGCGGGATCATATACCAGCGCCTGGCACTGCTGCACCAGGCGAAGCCCCTCCACACTGAGTTCCGATGCCCAGTCATTTCCAGCATCCACAATGGCTACACTGCCCTCCGAGAAGCCGTTCAGGCAGTTCTCCCGCTCCTGCTGGGTCAGGGGCCTCCCCAGCTCCAGGCAAGCGTCAAACATCCGGCGGAATATTCCCGCCCGTTTGGTCTGCTCCGGGACAGTCCGCTTCAGTTCCCGGCGCTGGTCCTCCAGCCAGGAGAGCAGTTCCTCCAAGTGATCCGGAAGCATCCCCTGTATCCGCTCTTTGAAGTAAATTGCGGCCGTTGGGCTGGCACCGCCGGTGGAAATCCCGGCGCAGAATCCCCCCTGCTGAACCAGCGCAGGAAAAACAAATGTGCAGGCATCCGGATCGTCCACCACGTTCACCGGAATGTGCTGCTCCCGGCAAAGCCGGGAGACCAGGTGGTTCACTTCCCGGTCGTCGGTTGCCGCCACCACCATGGCGGGCCTGGGGCACAGATCTTCGGGACAAAACGCCCGGCAGACCGTCTCCACCGCCGGAAGCGCCGTCAGTTCCGGCGCAATCCGGGGCGATATGATGCGAATTCTGGGACCAAAGGGCAGCAGCTTCAGGACCTTTCGGCGGGCAACGCTTCCTCCCCCAACCACAATCACGGGCTGCTCCCGCAAATTCAGAAACATGGGAAAATAGGGCATACAAGTCTCCTCTTTTTCTGGTATCTCTTATCCGCTTATTCTCCGAAAAACAGCCGGATTTTTTCCTGAATATCCGTATTTCGGAGCCATACAATGTTGAATTCCCGGACGATGGCGTCCCCCCGGATGGAAAACTGTCCCAGCTCCGGCTCGCTGTCCGCCAGCACCTTGTAGACAAAGGAAACCCCGATGCCGCTTTTCACCGTTTCCAGAATCAGCTTGAAGCTGGAAATGCAGATATTCCGCCGGAAGTGAAGGAAGGATTCATTGTAGCCAAGCAGCTTCTGCTCCAGGATAGCCCGGGTGCCGGAGCCCTTCTCCCGATGGATGATGGTTTCCTCCAGCAGCTGGCTCAGGGTGATTTCCTTTCCGGCAAATCGATGGTCCTTATGGCAGATGCCCACAAAAGGCTCCCGGCGCAGGCATCGGCTGTTGTAATGATTTTTGTCGAAATATCCCTCCACAATGGCAAAATCCAGCCGGTTCTCGTCCAAAAGGTGGAGCAGGCGCTCCGTATTGTCCACGATCATCGTCAGGGAATTGGCCTCCTTCTCCAGATACCGCTGGACCTGGGCGTTGATGACAAAATCCCCGATGGTTTTGGTTGCGCCCACACGCAGCTCATACATTCGGTTGTTGCGCAGCTGCCGCCGGATGTCCGTGTCCTGACTGCGCATGGACAGGGCGTACTGCTCCAGCATCTGGGCGGCGGGGGTTTTCAGCAGGTTCCGGTTCTGGTAAGTAAACAGCTTGCACCCATACTCCCGCTCCAGGAACTGGATATGCTGGGTTACGGCAGGCTGGGATATGTGCAGCATCTCCGCCGCCTTGTGATAGCTCAGGGTCTCGCACAGGGCAAGAAAGGTATCCATCCGATAATCCAGCATAGGCGCCTCCCGTCAATAACCAGCAAAAATCAGACGATAAGCAATGATAAATTGATTTTATCATGCCCTCATGCTATAATCAACACAGGTTTGAAAAAAACACAAAACTAAGGAGTGACACGCATGAAGTATATCGTGATCGGCGGCGTGGCAGCCGGAACCAAAACCGCTGCCAAACTCAAGCGCCAGGATCGCAATGCCGAGGTCTGCATCTACACCAAGGGCCAGGACATCTCCTATGCCGGATGCGGCCTTCCCTACTATGTGGGCGGCAGCATTGAAACACGGGAGGAATTGATTGTCAATACCCCGGCCAGCTTCTCCGGTCTGACCGGGGTTCAGGTGCGCACCGGAATGGAGGCCATCGGCCTGGATGCCAACGCCAAGGTGGTTTCCTTCGCCAATGGAGAGATTGTCAGCTATGACAAGCTGATTATCGCCACCGGTGCTGTTCCCTTCGTCCCCAATGTCTCCGGCACCCAGCTGTCCGGCGTGTTTACCATGCGGACTCCTGACGATGCCATTGCCCTGCGGGACTATGTGGATGAAAAACACTGCGCCAGCGCCGTGGTGGTGGGTGCCGGCTTTATCGGCCTGGAAGTGGCCGAAAACCTGATGGCAAAGGGTCTGAAGGTCACCGTGGTGGACATGGCCGATCAGGTTATGCCCAATCTGTTCGACACGGATATGGCTGACTATCTTCGCCGCCAGCTCCAGACCCGGGGCATGCGGATTGTGACCGGCGCCGGTCTGGAAGAAGTGACGGGCACGGAAGCCGCTTCCGGCGTCCGTACCAGCGTCGGAGCCTTCCCCGCTGACGTGGTGGTGCTTGCCATTGGCGTGCGTCCCGCTACCGCCTTCCTGAACGGCTCCGGGCTGGAAATGAACCGGGGTACCATTGTGGTCAACGAGTATCAGCAGACCAATCTGCCCGATGTTTACGCAGTGGGTGACTGCGCCCAGGTGTTCAATCGGATTACCGGGAAGGGCCAGTGGTCTGCCATGGGCTCCACTGCCAACATCACCGGCCGCTGCCTGGCCCGGAACCTCACCGGCGATACCATCGCTTACGGCGGCTGCCTGGGCACCGGTGTGGTGAAGCTGGCCAAGGACCTGAACGCCGGCCGGACCGGTCTGACAGAAGGTCAGGCCAAAGACGCCGGATTCGATGTCGTAAGCCTGACCTGCGTCACCGATGACAAGGCACATTACTATCCCGGTGCTTCCAGCTTCGTCACCAAGGTGATCGCCGATCGTACTTCCCGGAAGCTGCTGGGCATCCAGGTAGTCGGCGCAGGCGCCGTGGACAAGATGGTGGACATCGCCGTCACCGGCATCAGCATGGGCGCCAAGGTGGACGACTTCTCCACGCTGGATTTCGCCTATGCGCCTCCCTTCTCCACTGCCATTCATCCCTTTGCCCAGGCCTGCGGCATTCTGGAAAACAAGATGGACGGTATTCTGGACAGCTTTACCCCTGCGGAGTACGCCAACGGCGCCGCCAAGGGCTACAAGGTCCTGGATGTGCAGGCTGTTGCCTCCATTCCCGGCGCCCAGTGGGTGGAACTGAACAAGGTGAACGGCTCCATCGACGGGCTGAACCTGGATGATAAGCTGCTGCTGGTCTGCACCAAGGGCAAGCGGGGCTATTTCCTCCAGAACCGGCTGAAGGCGTTCGGCTATACCAACACCCGGGTGCTGGAGGGCGGCATCACCGTGAATGTGGTGAAGGTGCCCCGGGCCGAGGGCGGCAAGCTCAGCCCCGCCGAAATCAAGCGGGTCAAGGGTTTGGGCTGTCTGCAGGACAAGCGCTATGACGATGTTTTCAACGTCCGTGTCATTACTCGCAACGGTTTCATCTCCACCGAGGAGCATCGGGCCATTGCGGAAGCCGCCGAGCGGTTCGGTTCCGGCGCAGTGACCATGACCACCCGGCTGACCCTGGAAATTCAGGGCGTTCCATACGACAACATTGAGCCGTTGATCGCCTTCCTGGGCGAGCATGGGCTGATGACCGGCGGCACCGGCAGCCTGGTCCGTCCCGTGGTTTCCTGCAAGGGCACCACCTGCCAGTACGGTCTGATCGACACCTTCGATCTGAGCCAGAAGATTCACGAGAAATTCTATCTGGGCTATCACACCGTCACCCTGCCCCACAAGTTCAAGATTGCGGTGGGCGGCTGTCCCAACAACTGCGTCAAGCCGGATCTGAACGATCTGGGTATCGTGGGCCAGCGGGTGCCCATGGTGAATTTCTCCAAGTGCCGGGGCTGCAAGAACTGCCAGGTGGAGAATAACTGCCCCATCAAGGTAGCCAAGGTTGCGGATGGAAAGATTCAGATTGATCCCAACGCCTGCAACAACTGCGGTCGCTGCAAGGGCAAGTGCCCCTTCGGCGCACTGGAAGAGTACCAGAACGGCTACAAGATTTACATTGGCGGCCGCTGGGGCAAGAAGGTTGCTCACGGTCAGCCACTGACCCGTCTGCTGACTTCCGAGGAAGAGGTCATGGACGTGGTGGAAAAGGCCATCCTGCTGTTCCGGGATGAAGGCATCACCGGTGAGCGGTTTGCCGACACCGTCAACCGCCTGGGCTTTGACTATGTCAACGAGAAGCTGCTCAGCGGTTCCATCGATAAGGAAGCCATCCTGAACAAGGTTGTCAAGGGCGGCGCCTCCTGCTGATTTTCACCCCCGGGTACGGACTTGCCGTGCCTGGGGGGGCTGTTTTCTTTGACATTTCTCAAACATTATTTGTTAGAATTTTATCTAATAAACTACTTGACATTTATCTATCAATGGTATATAATCCTCGTTAGATAAAGTTCTAACAAGGATGTGAGCTGCATGTCTAACATATCATTTCCCAAAGCCCCCCGGGTGCTGCACAATCGGAACTATCTCCTGCTGGTCCTGGCCAACATCGTCAACCGTTTCGGCGACTCGGTGGACTCCATTGTATTTACCTGGCTGACCTACTCTCTCACCGGGAGCGCTTCCTTCAGTGCACTGATTTATGCCGCCAATCGGCTGCCCACCGTGCTGCTTCAGCCCATCACCGGGGTTCTGATGGAACGGCGGAAGAAGCAGCCTGTTATGGTGGCAACCGACCTGATGCGGGCCGCATTGGTGGGATACATCCTGCTCCGCCTGTACACCGGAGTTCCAACGCCGGCAGAGCTGCTGGCATTCACCCTCCTGATCTCCACCGTAGAAGCCTTTCGCCAGCCTGCCGGGGGCAGCATTCTGCCCTATGTGGTGGAACCGGCGGATTATACGCAGGCAGTATCCTATCAATCCGGGTGCAGCAGCGCTGCGGAACTGGCCGGGCTGGGCGCCGGCGCCGTGATCATTGGTCTGTTCGGCAACACCGGCGCCATGCTCATCGATGTCGTTACCTTCCTGCTCTCCGCTGTCTTTCTTAGTTCCATGGGGCTGAAGGAAACCGTAAGCCCCGACAAGGAGTCCTTCTCTCCGAAAAAAATCCTTCATGAGTTGGGAGATGGGGTGAACGTCATCCGGGAAAGCCACGCCATGCGGTATCTGGTGCTGCTGGCGCTCCTGCTGAACGCCCTTCTGGTGCCCTTCAACAGCCTGCAGGCGGCCATGACTCGGGAAATCCTCCACGGCAGCGAAGAGATATTATCTCTGGTAGGCATCACCATAAGCCTGGGTATGATTGCGGGTTCCATGGCCTATCCCACCATTGAAAAGATGCTTCCCAAGTCCATGCTGCTTTCCGCATGCAGTTTGCTGATGGGCGCCATGTATCTGGGCACCGTGGCCATCGGCGCCTGGATCCCTTCCCGAATGGGAATTTTCGCCGCCGAGGGCGTTCTGATGTTCCTGGTCGGCATGGGCGTCGCCACCATCAACACCTTCGCCAATGTCTCCATTATCCAGAAATGCGACCGGAACTATCTGTCCCGTCTCAGCGGATTGCTGGGCAGCGCCACCGTTGCCGCCATGCCGGTGGTCTCCCTGATGGTTTCCCTCTTGACAGGATTCGTTTCCGTTGGTATGTTCTTTATCATCAGCGGTGTTCTGGTGGTGCTGCTGTGCGGAATCATGTTCCGGAAGAAATCCATGCCCAAGGAATTTACCCAGGGCAGCGCCCCCATGCCCCATCAATCCAGGAAGAAAACGGTATGAAATTTCAGTCCTATATTGCGTATCCCCAGGAGTGCTTTGCCTTGCTCTGCGGTGTCGCCGACGGCTCCCACGGAATGCCGCAATATCTGAAGCCGGAAACGCTGCCCCAAAGCTGCCAGGATGATCTGGCAGTTCTGTCTGCCATTGCCCGGCAGGCAGTGGATGGGCTTGCTCAGGAGCGGATCGAATTTTACTTCAAGAAGCTGAACAATCGCTGGGAATGCATCGCTTCCCTGCTGGGCTGCTTCGACTCCATCCATGCGCTGGATGATCTGTCCAAGGAGGAAGTCCGGTTCGATACCCTCACGTTACTGGATCGCCTGGAGCACGTGACAGAAGCATCTGCAGTCACGGTGGAAGAGAAGTTGGCAGATTACACACAAGTGCTTCAGTCTCTGGAACTGGAGGATTCGGTCCGGTGGAATGTGATCTCCGCGCTGCTCCACCCGGAGGAACACAAAGAGGCCATGTTTACCCTGCTGCGTCATGTTCAGGGGGTTCTGCTGCGGCACGAGGAAAAACTGAATCAGATCTTTTCCCGCTGCCGGGACGCTTTGATTGTGGAAGATCAGAAAAAGCCGCTGGAAGAATTGATGGCGGAGATGAGCACCTATCAGCTGGATTCCAGCATTATCCCGAATGAGATGACCATGCTTCTGTTCGACGGATTCTCCATGCGCGGGCAGGTGACCGATTCGGGGCAGGTCTGGTTTATGGTGGGTGCATTTCTGCCTTATCATGCCCCTCTTCCTCTTTCCAAGCACAAGCTGGACAGCAAGCAGATTATCGCCTTCGGGAAGCTGTTCTCCGATGCCAGCAAGCTGGAAATTCTCAAGCTGCTCTCCCACAAACCCTGCATCAACCGGGAAATTGCCCAGGCGCTGAGACTTTCCGCCGCCACCATCTCCTATCACATGGCGGTTCTGACGGAGATGGAACTGGTCAATACCTCCATTTCCGCCAACAAGGTGATCTACGAGCTGAACCGGGAGAATCTTTCCAATGTCATGGAGCAGATGACGGACTATTTTCAGAATCTGGATCAGCAAATCTAATGTTGAAACAAAAAGGGTGCGGAATATCCGCACCCTTTTTTTATTTATCACAGTACCATGGCCCGATACTGGATGGAACTGACCTGGTCCCCCTCCAGAGAAATCAGTAATTCGGAGTGAGCCGCCGTCAGCCTCCGGACCGTTTCCCCCTCCGGCCAATCCGCGCCCAGAAGCTGTTCCACTTCCTCCCGGGTGCTGCCGATGTGGATGCCTTCCTCGGTTTGCACCGTTTCGTCTGTAAACCAAAGGCTGTAGAAATAGTCCACCCCATCCGCCGGATAGGTTGTCAGGCAGAAGCTGCCATAATCGTAGGTTTTGTCCATGCCGTCAAAGGCGCAGCTGGGCTCCTCGGTATATCCCTGGGGCGTTCCCAATTCCCCAATCACCGCCGCAGCCTCTGCGTTCATCTGAATATAAGTATCCTGATAGAAAAATCCAAATTCTTTCTGCTCCTGTGCGTCCGGAGCGCCGCAGCCCACCAGGCACAGGGACAAAATCAGGGTTAGCATCACTTTCATTGCAGCTTTCATAATCCGGCCTCCTTCTTTTGCTGTTCATATCGTTCTATTTTCTCAGCCCAGCGCAGCGCCAGAGCCTCCTCGTTCCGGCGGTCCGGCACGCCGCAGTCCCGGGACAGGATTTCCCCGAACCAGGCAGCGGTTTTCTCCGCCCCCAGGACATTCAGATGCAGTCCGGCGTCATAAGTATCCCGGCTCCAGTCAATGCCGATTTCCTCCGCTGCTTCCAGCAGGTTGACATAGAGCAAATCATGGGATTGGGCGAAGGACTGAATCTGCGCCTCCCAGGCATCCCACCAGATTGGCGACAGAGACGGCGCTTTCATCAGCACCAGCCGGCTTCCCTTTTCTTCACACAGCTGAACCATTTTTTCCAGGTACATCCAGCTGTTTGGTCCGAAGTTCTCATTCACCGGGGGCGGTTCCAGGTATTCTTCCGTATAAGGTTTGATTCCCGTCTGCATCAGGTAGCCGTTGTAAGACACCTGGTCCCGGTGAAACCAATAGGTGAAATCCTCCCGGGTCAGCTGATTCCATCGCTCATGGTAGCGCAGAATGGGAAACAGGTAGGTCAGCTCCGCCTGCCAATTGCATTCCTCCTGGGTCATGGACGCCTGAATGGCCCGCCATTTGGAAAGAGACCAGGCCATGGTGTCCAGTGTCATCCGGTTATAGGCTTCCCGCCTGGCTCCCGGCCCGGTGTCCGCCGGGGTGTCATACTGCATGGCCAGAACATTGAACACCACAACCTTCGGCGTTTCATAGCGGAAGGTTTCTTCCAGCAGGTAATAGGACTGCCAGATAGTCTGCTGGGCGCTGCCCCGGATGTAGGAAGAAATCCCGTACTCCTGCCAGAGGGTGACGGGAGAAAAATTTTCGTAAACCTCGCAATCACCGATAAAAATCACGTCCTGGTATCCGGCCTCGGCGTAGTATTCCCCAGTCAGCGCCCCCTCCGGGGTTCGAGTCATGTATTTGGGAACCAGCAGCAGCTGAAGCAGCCACAGGATCAGGCCGCAGGTCAGAAAAACCAGGAAGAGTCGAATACGCTTCATGCCGCCTCCTAAAATTGGTTGTAGATGAAATTTCCCTGATCGTAGCCCACACCATACACGCCCATCAGCAGTACGCACAGAAACAGAGCAAAGGTCAGGCTGTATCGAAGAATCGGGCGGTCCCACATCAGCTCCCGCAGACTGCCCGCTTTGGTCTGGACGATGCTGACGCAGGTCATCAGCCCGATTCCCGCCAGGAGAATTCCTACATCCGTCCCGGAAAGCCCCAGTGCCTTCCATACAGCCGTACTGAGATCCGGGATGGTTCCGAGTCGGCGGAAATAGGTCCCCACATTGGGAAACAGGTCCACCGCCCGGATCAGATTCATCAGACAGAATGTCCGGGCTGCCTCCCATGCCCCATACCAGGGCTGCTTTGTCCAGGAAAACCGGCGGTGAAACCGCTGATACAGCGGCGTAAGCTCCTGGGAAATGGTGATAACCCCCCAGTTCATCATCCCCCACACCAGAAAGTTGGGGGTTATCCCATGCCAGATGCCGGTACACAGCCAGGTCACGGCAGATGCAAGATAGACAGGAATCCGTTTTCCGAGAGGCCCCAGTTTTTTTCTCGCCTGCTGATTCAGCGCCCGCAGAGGTGCGCTGACGGATACGGGATAGAACACATAATCCCGCATCCACTGACCCAGGGTGACATGCCAGCGCCGCCAGTATTCCGCCACATTTTTCGAGCCGAAGGGATGCAGGAAATTCTCCGGCAGCCGGATACCGAACGCCTGGGACAGTCCAATGGCGATGTCCATTCCTCCGGTAAAATCAGCGTAGATTTGAACGCCATAAAGCAGACTCAGAAGCCAGATGCCGGCATCGGCATTTCCGCGCAGAGCCGATACCGCCGGCGCAATCCGGTCAGCAATTACCAATTTCTTAAAATAGCCCCACAGCAGCCGCTGCAAGCCCATGGAGACCTGCTTCGGGTCATAGGAATGCGCCGCAAACAGCTGCGGCGCCAGCTGGCTGTACCGGCTGATGGGGCCTTGAACCAGCTGAGGAAAATAAGACAGGAACAGGAACAGCTTCAGTGGATTGGACGTTCCCGTCTCCCTGCCCCGGTGGATATCCAGCAGGTAGCCGACGGCCTGAAAGGTATAGTAAGAAATACCCAAAGGGAGCAGAATGTTGCGGAAAGAAAAACGAACCTTGCAAACACACAGCACGCTCAGCATGGTTCCAAGGCAGAGCAGCAGAACCACTTTGTTTTTCCTCCGGGCCGTTGTCCGGTCAAAACGGGTCTGATTCCGGCGCAGCCATCTTCCGCCGCTCCATGCACACAGTGCGGCGCCGCCGAGATAGGCCAGTGTGTTTCCGCTTTCTGCCGTAACAAAGGCAATGCTCGCCGTCAGGAGGATGGGCCACTGCCATTTTCCCGAAATGCGGTAATACACCACCAGCAGGATTCCAACAGACAGCACAAAGGAGTAGGAAACGAATCCCATATCAATTTGACGGCAGGCGGCGGATCAGCGCTTCCAGCCCTTGGGCAGAGTTGAAGTTCTCCGCTGTCAGTTCCTCGGGGGGAACGGCCACGCCGAAAACACGGTCGATTTCCGCCACCAGGGTCACCACATCAAAGGAATCCAGGATCCCCTTGTCAATCAGTCCGGTTTCCGTCTCTACGTCGATGTCCAAATTCAGGCTGCGCAGAATCTCCAGCAACTTATCCATGCTGCTCACTCCTTTGCTTCAATTCTTTTCGATCAATTTTTCCATTATCTGTCAACGGCATGGCATCCAGCCGACACAATCTCTGGGGCAGCAGATACCGGGGAAGCCGCTCCCGCAGGCGGCTCATCAGCGCTCCGCTTGTCAGATCCCCGGTATAATACAGGAAAATCCACTGTCGGTTGGATTCGTAGATGCAGCAGGCAGCCTGAATCTCCTCCTGGGCCGTTGCGGCAGTCTCAATTTCCCCCAGTTCAATCCGGTGCCCCATATGCTTGATTTGGTTATCCTTCCTGCAGACGAACTCCAATTCTCCCCGGGTATTGTATCGGCCCACATCTCCGGTGCGATAAATCAGCTCCGGATAATGGGGATTCAGCGGATTTTGAACGAAAGCCCTCTGTGTGGACTCCCAATCCCCATAGTATCCCATGGTCAGACGGGTGCCGCGGATGCAGATCTCCCCCGGAGCACCAGGTTCCGGAATCCGATTGTTTTCGTCCAGTAAAAAGACGTCTGTATTGGGAAGCGGACGGCCAATGGGCAAGGTCTGCTCCAACGCAAATTCCCGGTCCACTTCATACCAGCAGCAGATGCCCGTGGTCTCCGTGGGACCGTATAAATTAAAAAACCGGGCCTTCGGCGCTGCCGCCTGCCACCGTCTCAGCTGACGGATGGGAAAAACTTCACTGGCAAAGGCAACGGTGCGCAGATATTCCGGCTGCACCTTCTCCAATGTCCCCAGTGCGGAAACCAGGGAAAGGGCGGAAGCAACCCAGCAGATGGTGTTGATTTTTTGAGAATTTAAGAATTCCATCAACTTGACGGGCTGCAAAAACAGCGGCTTTGGAATCAGGTATGTACAGGCGCCGTACTTTAAAGCTGCGATAATCTCCTTCAGGCAGGCGTCCACATACAGAGGTGTCTGATTCCCAAAAACCGTGTCCCGGTGGAATTCCAGCACCTGGCACAGCCCTTCCATATAGTCAATCACAGCCCGGTGGCAGCCTGCCACTGCTTTGGGCGTCCCTGTGGAGCCGGAGGTAAAGACCAGGTAAATCAAATCCGTGTCAATCTGCCTGGTACGCACCCCATTTAACCCGGGCCAGTCTATCTGCTCGTTCATCAGATTTCCGCAGTCCAGCAGCTGCCCGGTCTGACTCAGGGATTGCGCCAGGGGCAGAAGGTCTGTGCTGCAAACACAGGCAGCGGGGGCGAGTTTTTCCAGTAGCAGCTGCATCCGCTTCCGGGGGCTCTGAGGGTCAATCGGGACGTAAAAGCAGCCGCTTGCTACGATTCCCAGGAAAACCGCAATGGTTTCCGCCCGTCTCTCCATCAATACCGCCACCGGCTGGCGGGAAAGTCCGGCTCGAAGGAGGCCGGACCCCACCGCCATGGCCCTATCGAACAGCTGCCGGAATGTCAGGCAGTCGTTTTCTGAAACGAATGCGGTTTTGTCTGGTACCTGCCGGACCGTGTGTTCCAGATACTCCAGAATATTTTTCATTGTGCCCCTCCTCCTTGTCCCAGATTTCCCACTCCGGTCTGACCTTTTTCCCGCAGCGGAGAATGCACTCCCGGGCCAGCACCTCCATCACATCCACAAAGCCCGGTCCGATGTTCCGGTCCCGGCGCAGTAGCGACAGTTCGGTGCAGCCCAGTATGGAAACCTCTGCTCCCTGATCCAGCAATTCCTGATGGACCCGGCGAAAACGTTCCATTTCCGGGGGCTTTCCCGCCTTGATATTTTCATAGATCAGATGCATCACATCCGCCTGTCCGGATTGGGAGGGTACAATCGGGGTAATCCCCGCACGCTCCAGCTCCCGGGCCAGCAGACGGGAGCGAATCGTTCCGTCCGTGGCCAGGATTCCGGCGGTTTTACAGCCCCGTTCCCGGAGCAGCCGGGCGGTCTGTTCCACCCCATTCAGCACCGGAACCGGCACCGCCGCCTGAAGCTCCCCGTGGAAATAATGGGCTGTCACACAGGGAATGGCTATGCAGGTCACCTTCTGCCTGGCAAGCGCCTGGGACGCACTGAGCAGGCCGGGCAGCGGGCTTCTCAGATTGCTGCCCAGAATATAGCCTGTCCGGTCCGGGATGGATGGGAAATTATAGACGATCATATCCACGTTGTCCTGCTCCCGCTTCGTTTGGGTCATGTGGGCAGTTAGTTCCAGAAATCGGGCGGTGGCCAGAGGCCCCAGCCCGCCGATAACCCCCAGGATTCTCTTTTCCATGACACATCCTCCTATGGCGTCTCCGGATACAGGGATTTATCCCGGTTATGTGTGCCTCCGTGGGCCTCGGAATAGGCATCCAGGAAGGCATCCGTCACCAGGCAGAAGTCATCGCCGCTGCCATAACGGGGCGTTGCGTCAAAGTGGTACCAGGTTTCCCCGCCGTCCACACTGACTAAGCTCCAGAAATGGTCCGATTCTCCGGATTTTTTTGTCTTTTGTACATCAATATTGGGAATTCCCAGCTGCTCAAACAGCAATTTTGTCACCGCAAAATAGCCGAAGCAGTCTCCGGTTCCCTCAGTCAGCATGGTATAGGCTGCCTGACGCCAGTCCCCATGCTCAAATCCGTCTCCATAATGGAGGTTCATTCTTGCCCAGGCGTAAATATCATAAACCTGCTTCTCAGCCGATGCATTCAGGTCTGTAATCTGCGCCAGCTTGGCATCCGCCGCCAGCAAGATGTCGGCCATGTTTACGAACCCCTCTCCTCGCTGGAGAACCGTCACCTGGCAGGAAGCCTGACTGGTGTTGCCCGCCAGGTCCGAAGCCGTATAGACCGCCTGGTATACCCCGGGCTGGTCCAACTGCACCCCGCCGGAGTCTACGCTCACTGATGGATTCGGGTCCTGGTTGTCTGATAACGTGACCTGCCCCAGGTAGTCCGGGGTCTCATATTGATAAACCACGAAGTCCCGGATGCCGGCAAGGACAGGCGGCTCCTCATCCGCCGGAATGCTCTGGGGCGGCGCTGTCTCCGCAAATGAGGCAACCGGCTCTGTCGTCTCCAGGGAGTGGCGGGCAATGGTACGCTGGATTCCGCCGAGCATCAGCTCCAGACCCTTCCAGCATCCCACCGCCGCTGTCAAAAGCAGCGCTGCCGCCAAAATCAGGGCAGTCGGGGAAATCCGACTTGTTTTTTTCCGGCGCTGCCGTCTCCTCCGGGGTGCGGATCCGGACATGAAATAGGTCGCTTCGGCTTTTGCCGTCATAAAAAATCACCCTTTCGTTTCCTGTCATGGTGACAGTATAACGAAAGGGTGCATCATCATCTGTGTCAAAACTGCATCAAAACCGCATCATATCGGGAAAATGACCATCAGGCTTCCGCCTTCATTCACATAGAATTCCAGCGTGATTCTCCCATACTGCTCGTCCACCAGGCTGTAGCGGGCGCAGGAAAATCCTCCGTCCCGCTCCCAATAGCCATATCCGGCCCCGACTGTCCGGGCATACGAAGCATAGTCCGCCAGATCCAGCTGGCGGAAATAGATTTCCGTAAAGGCCTCCATCCGCTGCTGATTCCCTTCCCCCGTGCCGCCCACAGGACCGACCGTATCGCTGTCATAGACAATTCGAAGGATTTTGCCGGTTTCGTCATCGATGTACAAGCTCAAATTCTGATATGGTTCCTCCTCGTTGTAGTAGGTTACGCTCCAGAATACAAAGAACGTTGTGGTTTGTTCGCCATCCCACAATCGAAAGCCAATGCACGGCTGAATCGAATAGCCTGTGTAGGAAAATGGCTGGAAAAGCCCTGCTTCCTCATAGTCCGCCATAGCGGACTCAACAGCCATCAGAACCGTTTCCTCTGTCATCACCGCCTGGCTGGAACTGATGGGCATGATTTCCATGCTGCACAGGCTTGCCAGCTTTGCGATGGTGGGCACGGACTGCTCTTTCTGGGAAATCACCTCCAGGTTGACAGACTGCATGGTGCTGTAGCCGTAGCGTTTTTCCCCCATTCGATCCTGAAGCATGGCGGCTATGCGGGGAAATACCGCCCCTGTGATCAATAGGATCACCGCAAGCAACAGCAGCAGCCAGGTCTTTCCCATTTCCTCTGTCCCTGGTTTTTGCTCAGCCGCAAGATTCCGGCGGGGCGTCCCCTCTCTCTGTTTGGTCTTACTCATTCTTTCCCCCCAGCTTTCCGTACAGGGTCACAGTCACCCGGGTTCCCTTCCCCGGCTCACTGGAAAAGTGGATGGTCCCCTCATGCAGCTGAACAATCTGCTTGCACAGGGCAAGGCCCAAGCCCGCCCCCCCCTGGCTCCGGGAGCGTGCCTTGTCCACCCGATAAAAGGCTTCCGTTATTTTTTCCAGTTCTCCCTGCTCCATGCCCCGGCCGTTATCCACCACCTGAAACTGGCAGCCCCCCGGGATTGCCGCAGCATGCACAGCGATGATGCCGCCGTTGTCCATGGCTTTTGCTGCGTTGTCCACCAGATTATACAGCAGGGATTTGACCAGATCCGGCTCCAATACCACCCGCTTCTGCTCCGACCGGCAGATCAGCCGCACATCCTTGTTTTTCATAACAGGCGCCAGGGCCTGCTCCACTTCCTTCATGTAGCTGCCCAGCCATACCCGTTTCATGGCGACCTCGTCTTTTTTCAGCAGCAGCAAGTCCAGAAGCTTGAAGGAAAGCCGCTCCAGCCGATGTCCCTCGGAGTGGATGTAGTCCGCCGCCATCATCCGGGTATTCTCGTCCAGGTTTCCCTGGCGCAGCAGATCGGAAAACCCGATAATGGAGGTCATGGGAGTTTTCAGTTCGTGGGCAAAGGCGCCCATGAACTGTTCCTGCCGCTGCATATCGTTCTCCAGCCGGCTGATGGTTTCCTGGAGCCGGTCCGCCATGGCGTCAAAGGCCTGAGACAGCTGCCCGAATTCGTCGTTTGCCGTTATCCGGGATCGTTTGGACAAGTCCCCCTCGGAAATCCGCCGGGCCGTGCTGGTCAAGCGGTGCAGATGCCGGGTCAGCGCAAAGGAAAGAACCATGGCGCCGGCAATTCCGAAGCACACCACCGCAATATAGACCACAAAATACTGCCGCAGCTGAGCTTCCCGCATTTCGTAGGCCCGGGATACATCAAACCGGGCCAGCAGCTTCATATCGGTATTCCACGCCGTGATGCGGTTCACCATCACAAGGCCATGGCCGAACCGGTCCGATACCAGCAGGTAGCTGCACTGGCCCTCCGCGGGGTTGGGCAGGGGATAATTCAGCTGTTCCGGCTGCCCGCTCTGATAAAGCTCTTCGTCTCCACTGGTCAGGGACAGGGCCTGCCACCGTCCCATCCCCTCCATTTGGGACAGGGTTTGGGACAGGCCGCCCAGATCTGTCTGATCCGCCATGGTGTGAAACAGATACAGTGTATTCTGAATGGATTCAAAATTATTCAGCGCCGTCTGGGTTTCCTGGTCCAATGTATTTTGAAAAGAGGTGGAAATCATCAGCGTGCCGCCGATTCCAAAGGACAGGGCAATCAGCAGAGAGATGGTAATGGTCAGCTTCAGCCGATAGCTCATGGTTATCCCTCCAACCGGTAGCCCATTCCGTAAACCGGCTTGATCCGGTCATCCCAGCCTACCTTCTTCTTCATCCGCTGGACATGCAGCTCCACCGTCCGGGTGTTCTCCGGGTACTCTCCGCCCCAGACCCGTTCATAGATGGTCATCTTTGAGAGTACCACGCCTACATTCCGGGCAAACAGCAGCAGCAGCTCATACTCCTTCCGGGTCAGAGAGATTTCCTCTCCATTGCGCAGCACCTGCATGGAGAGGGTATTGATTTCCAGATCTCCGATTTTCAGATTGGTCTGCAATTTTCCATGGCGGCGCAGGACCCCTTCCACCCGGGCCAGCAGTTCCAGAACATCAAAGGGCTTGACCACATAGTCCTCTGCCCCCATCCGCAGTCCCTTCACCCGGTCCGCCACTGCGTTTTTTGCTGTAAGAAAAATTACCGGCACACCGGTGGAACGAATATAGTCCATCAGCTCGAACCCATCAATCCCCGGCAGCATGATGTCCAGAAGAATCAGGTCAAAGCTTTCTTTTTCTATTAAATTGGCAGCCTCAATTCCGTCATAGGCGCACACACAGGTATATCCCGCCCGGCCCAGGCTCAGGCGGAGAAGCTGCGCAATGGGCGGTTCATCATCTACGGCAAGAATTCGAATCATGCTCCTGCCTCCCTTCTCATGAACAAAGTATAGCATAACTGCATCACAATTGCATCAAAAAGAATTACCCCCGGCTCCCCAAAGCCGAGGGTAATCGGATGCATGCAGGATTTCAGTGCCGGACCTTTTCGGTAAACGCAGGACAGGACATCCGCCTCATGCGCCGCACGGCGCCCGGTCCGCCGTCTCCTTCGCCCGTATGTCCAGGTGATAATCAATCTCACCCGCTTCGCTGTTCTCAATGGTGATCTGATACACCAAATCAATGGCTCCGCCGTCCGGCACCAGGTCATAAAACACATGAGTAGCCTTGACCGTCAGCATCAGTGCGCCAAACGGCATTTGGTACAGGGAATCATGGGACACCCCCTGCTGGAATACCATCTGGGAATGCAGGGAGCCGGTGCGGCTGAGCACAATCTTCCCCGGCTCCACCCGGAAAGTTGTGGTGACGCCCTCCAATCCGGTCAGGGCGCTCTCCTCGTAGGTGATGTCCCAGCCGCCGTCGTGGAACTCCATGGTCCCCTCGGTGGTCAGCTCAATCACTTCCGGCTCCTGGCCCACGTAGCTCTGACGGCCGCGGAGCATCAAAACCACCGGCTGCTTCATCGGGAAGCCTCCATTGCCAGTCGAATCAATTCGTCAATCAGCTTGCTGTAGGGAATGCCGCTGGCCTCGAACAGCTTGGGATACATGGAGATGGAGGTAAAGCCGGGAATGGTGTTGATCTCGTTGAAAACCACCCGGTTCTCGGCATACGTTACAAAGAAGTCCACCCGGCTCAATCCCTGGCAGCCAATGGCGCTGTACACCTTCACGGCGGCATCCCGGACAATTTCTCCCACGCTTTCCGGAATCCGGGCGGGGATATAGGCTGTGGAGGTATCCGTCACATACTTTGCGTCATAATCATAGAACTCGGCACCGGAATCAATCTCTCCGCAGATGGATGCCACAGGATTTTCATTGCCCAGCACCGCAACTTCCACTTCCCGGCCGTCAATGAATTCCTCTACCAGGATCTTGCTGTCATACTCCGCTGCAGTATGCAGCGCCTGGCGCAGCTGCTCCCGGTCCATCACCTTGGAAACGCCCACGGAAGAACCGGTGCCCGCCGGCTTGACAAACATGGGGTAGCGGAAACGAAGCTCCAATGTTTCCAGCGTGTTCTCCATCCGGTTCACCAGTTCCCGGCTGCGCACCAGTTCCCAGGCTGCCTGGGGAATTCCCGCCTGGTCCGCCACCAGCTTGGTTAAGGTCTTGTCCATGGCAACTGCGGATGCTGCAACATGGGGTCCGACATAAGGAATTCCAGCCATCTGAAGCAAGCCCTGCATGGCGCCGTCCTCTCCGTTTTCCCCATGCAGCACCGGGAAAACCACGTCGATCTGTTCCCGGACCACGCTCTCTCCCTCAAAGCTGAGCAGGCCCTGCCCCCGCACCGGGGAAATGGCGGCAGGCCGATTCATGGGATGGTTGACCCAGGTTCCCTTGGGAAGCATGGAGTAATCCGTGCCGCCGAACAAAATCCAGGCGCCTTCCCGGGTAATGCCCACCGGGAAAAGGTTGTATTGCTCCTTATCGATGTTGTTCAGAACCGACTCTGCCGAGCGAAGGGATACTTCATGCTCCGGACTGATGCCGCCAAACAAAATGCAAACATTGACTTTTTTCACACTATCGCCTCATTCTAAAGTTTATTCTCATTTTTCAGCTGGAAATCCATTGAATTCATGCTATAATAGGATTGAGAGAAACCACAGCGGACGCCGCACAGGCAAAGCCAATCCCGTCCGCCGCCCCGGCTGTGGGAAAGGAGGTTCGTCATGCAGATAGAACTGAGCAACAAAGAATTCCGAAGGCTTCTGGATCTGGTCTACATTGGGAACTGGGTTTTAAATTCTACCCGCGGGGATGACCGTTTTCAGGATTATGATGCCCTGGAAAGCAAAATTTTTTCCCTTTCTCCCGCACTTTCTGAGGTTTGGAACGGAACCATCGTGCCGTCCCGGGCCTACACCGAGGGAGGAATTCACGAAGCCATATCTTACTACGAGGATAATATCTTTTACGAAATTCTTGCAGAGGAATTATCCCGCCGGGATATGGACTACCCGGAAATTACCGATGATAATTACGATGAAATCGTTGGGAGAATGAATCAATACATGTCCGAGTTTGAGGCCTCCGGTGTTGATCATCTGGTGCTGGAAACCTGAACTGCCTGTTGTATAAAACGTGCCGGCTGGACCGGCACGTTTTTTCCTATCCTTCCAGCAGCGCCTCGCCTGCCCGGAAAATATCCCCGGCGCCCATGGTGATGACAACGTCATTCTCCTGGACATGGTCCCGAAGATAGGCCGTCACTTCCGGCAAGGTCTCGCAGAAAACCGACCCGGGGATTTTCTCCGCCAGATCCGCAGAGGAAATCCCGATGGTATTCCGCTCCCGGGCGGCGTAAATTTCTGCAAGTACAACCACGTCCGGCTCCTGCAGCTCCCGGACAAAGTCGTCGAACAGCGCTTTGGTCCGGGTATATGTATGGGGCTGGAACGCCAGCACCAGCCGCCGTCCGGGCATGGCGCTGCGAACCGCATTGATGGTAGCTGCCAGTTCATCCGGGTGGTGGGCGTAATCATCGTATACATCCGCACCGTTGAATTTCCCCTTGAACTCCATCCGGCGTCCTGCGCCATGGAAGGATTCCAGCCCGTGGGATACCGCCTCCCCGGGGATGCCCATCATCCAGGAAGCAGCTGCGGCGGCCAGGGCATTCAGGGCATTGTGCTTCCCCAGTACCCCCATATCCAGGTGGCAATAGAATTCTCCGTCACAGATGACGTCGAAGTGCTGCCAATCCGGGTGCATGTTGGCAGCGTGAATCCGGTTCCCCTCCCCAAGGCCAAAGGAGACATACTCAATGCCCTGCATGGCGGAAACCGTATGGGGATCGTCCCCGTTGGCAATCACGCCAAAGGTCGCAAGGGAGGCGAACTTATGGAAGGACTTCTGAATGTCCTCCAAATCCTCGAAATAATCCAGATGGTCCGCCTCTACATTCAGAATGACAGCCAGTGTGGGGAAAAAGTTCAGGAAGGAATCGCAATACTCGCAGCTTTCCAGCAGGATGGTATCCCCATGTCCGACCCGATACCCCGCATGGAGCAGCGGAAGATAGCCCCCGATCATCACCGTGGGGTCCAGATTTGCCTCCATCAGGATGTGGGTCATCATGGAGGTGGTAGTCGTCTTGCCATGGGTGCCGGAAATGCAGATGGCGTTCTTGTAGGACCGCATGATCTGTCCCCACGCCTGTGCCCGCTCAAAAACCGGAATTCCGGCGGCCCGAGCCGCTGCGATTTCAGGGTTGTCGTTGTGGGCTGCCGCCGTGCGGATAATGCACTCAGCGCCCCGGATGCTCTCTGCGTTATGACCGATTGTAACCGGAATTCCCTGGTTCTCCAGTTCCTGTGTGGAAACCGACGCACTCATATCCGAGCCGGTCACCTCCATGCCCATTCCCTTGAGGACCAGTCCCAGGGCCCGCATGGAAACACCGCCAATGCCCACCAGATGTACATGACGTCCGGGGACCAGATACTTGGCAATTTTTTTATTCTTAAACATAGATGTCAAAACTCCCGCAGATCAAAATATGCATAGCCTGAGGTATTATACAGCATCCTAAGAAAATTTACAACTACAAAATTAGCTGAAAAATGACATTTCCGTTCTGTTTTGTCATTTTTCCTCTCTTTCCCGGTTCGTTTTCCCGGAAAGGTGAACAGGAATTCCCTTGGGCCATTGTATGCATTCTCTTTCCCCGTTGCCAAAAAGAACCGGCACGAAAATTCGCGCCGGTTCCCGATATGAAGGTTCCGCCAAGCAGCCTCCTGCGGGTGGTCACACAGCCTGCCGTCAGGAAAGCTCCCCCATTAAGTCTATTCTTGAGAGACGTTCCTTTGCCGCAGTTCCACGAAAAACGTCACAAAATTCATCAGAACATTCAGTCATATTTTCCCGTTTTTTGCCGCAAATACCCTGTGCCCAATGCAGCCATCCGGCATTAAACCAGATGTGCCGACGGCTGGTATGTATTGGAGGCCCTCAATGCACACACCGGAAGCATGCAAGGAATGCCGTTTCACGCCTGCTTGTATGTATTCATAATTCCCTGGCAGCCTTGCAGGATGTCCTGCCATGCAGCTTCAAAATCTCCGGTATACCAAGGGTCTGCCACCTCTTCCCCCGGACGTCCCGCAAATTCCAGCAGCGGATGGATCTTTCCTTCCGGGTCGCCTCCGCAAATCCGATGCATGTTCCGCAAATTTGCCATATCCATGCCTACCAGAAGGTCAAACCGGTCATAGTCTCCCCGCTGGAGCTGCCGGGCTGCATGTCCGTCGCAGGAAATCCCATGCTCGGCCAGCTTTCTGCGGGCAGGCGGATAAACGGGGTTCCCGATTTCCTCCCTGCTGGTGGCCGCTGAAGCAATCTGAAATTGCTCCTGCTTTCCTGCCTTCTTCACCAGGTCTTTTAAAATGTATTCTCCCATTGGGCTGCGGCAGATATTGCCGTGGCACACGAAAAGTATTCTTACCATCGATTCAAAACTCCCTGAAAGTACTGTGTTTTCTTGATTTTTCTGCCTTCCTGTTTCCCTTCTTCCTGGGTTGTTCCAGCGAAAATTCGCTTCTCCCGCCCTCAAAAGCAACACAAAAAGCAGGAAATTGAGTGGCGGATTTCGGCGCACATCCCTTGCAGCCCCTTGGCACGGACGGCTGTTTTGGGTCATTTCCCGGGGCTTCTGGGTTTCTCCCAGCCGAACTCTGTCACCGAACACCCCGAACCAGGCACAGCCATTGTATCACGTCGCATAGGCTTTTGCACCACAAATTTCAGGAAAGATTCTTTGATCTATGGTTACACAAGGCCCTCGTTCAGCGTGAACAGTGGGGGCATGATGTGTTTCTTCAATGCGCACATTCGGCCTGAATGGGGTTATCAGGGCCGCAAAGAATGGACTCTGTCCATCGGAAAATCCCATTCGATTGGTTCTGCTTCACCGGATGTTGTTGGAAAGAGGATGCTTATGTCAAGGCCTTAAACACCTCATCCACAACCGCTTCCAGCCATTCGTTCCGGGTCTCTGTTCCCGGCACTTCCACCGTAATATGGGAAAACCAGCAATCTTTTTTCGCACCATGCCAATGTTTTACATTTGCGGGAATGGTGACCGCAGTTCCCGTTGTCAGGCTCACCGCCGTGCAGTCTGCGTTCAGTGAAGCCTGCACATGGACCTTCAGCTGGGGCAGCGCGGTCAGTACGGTAACGGTAATCAGCTCTCGCATTCGATTGTCCAGGCTCCCGGTAATACAGACATCTCCAGAAATATAACCCTGCAAAATCTGCATGAAACCGCCGTTTCCATGGAATGTCCAATACTTATCTTTTATCTTTATCCATGCATACAGCAAATTGATAAAAAAGACGTCAAGCCTTTGGGGCTTGACGTCAAACTGTCGGATGTTACCCTTCTTTCTCCCCTGCCGCCCGGCTGATTTTCTGGATAAACAAAGCAGCCGCAGGAGAAAAGATTCAATTATTCTTCCACGGGAGTACACTTCTTGTGTTTTTTTCGGAGAAAGCGGAATAAATTTCAAATCAGGGCAGCTGGCCGCTGCAAAAGCTCCGTCCAAGCAGAAGGCGCATCCCATTCCCTCCGCCGCCCGGGTCATATTCCCCTCCCCGGCCGCAGCCAGAAAGTAGCGAAGTGTGCGCAGTTCCATCCCGTAATCCTCCATGTTGTCAGAGCCTATGCTCTCTGCCGGCGGCATCCGCCCTCAATGCGTCCCTTCTTGGTGCCGGGAAATGATGTGACTACAGCGCAAGCCATCCCTGGTTTTCCTCAACCCGGCAGGTGAAAATTTTAGACGCATCCCCAGGATCCTTCGCCTGGTGGAATTTGAAAATCATTTCCTCGTCGGAGACAGCTCCGATAATTTCCACCTTTCCCCGTGGCGTAGACATGATGTAGCGAACGCATTTGCCCTGTCCGTTCTGCATATTTTTGGCGCCATCCACAATCTGCACACCCTGCCGAAGGGGGACCTGGAATTGGTTCTTCACCCCGCGCACCGGGCGGCACTGGAAAATATAGTATGGCACAACCCCCGCAGCGGTCAGTTCCCGGAGCAGGGTTCCCAAAACTGCCGGATCATCATTGACACCCTTCAAAAGCACCGTCTGGTTTTTGACAATTATCCCCATCTGATTGAACAGGCGGATCACCGCCCGGGATTTGTCGGTGAGTTCCCGGGGATGGTTGAAATGGGTGACAATGTAAATCTGCTTTTTCGGTGCGTAGGTTCGGAAAATATCCTGTATCCGCTGGTCCCGCAGGATCCGGTCGGGCAACACCACTGGGATCCGGGTTCCGAACCGGACCAAATCCAAGTGATCCATGGAGGTAAAAGCTTCCAGGTATTTTTCAACCATAGTGTCGGACAGCATCAGGGAATCGCCGCCGGAAATCAATACATTGGAAATTTCCTTGTGCTGGGAAATATAGCGGACCGCACTGTCGAAATTCTTGCTGATCTCCTCGTCACTCATTCCAACCAGCCGCTTCCGGAAGCAGTGGCGGCAGTACATGGCGCAGTGATTGGTGGAGAGAATCAGGACGGTTTCCCGGTACTTGTGCTGCAGGCCCACCTCTACGGTGTTATCCGCCTCGCCGCTGGTATCCCATTCTCCCTCCCAGTCGCTCTCCCGGACGCTGGGAATGGCCATCTTCCGGATGGGGTCATCCGGGTCCCGGGGGTCAATCAGCGACAGGTAATAAGAGGGCACCGCCATGGGAAATTCCGATACAATGTTTCCCAACATCGTTTCTTCTTCTGCTGACAACCCAAGATATTCGCTGACTTCTGATGCGTGTACGTATCGTTTTTCATTGCTGGACATATCCTATGTGCCCTCCTTTTTTCAGTTTTTCAGTGGTTTTCTATCGCCTTTGTGCGATATTAACAATATTATAGCTCTGTTTCGGGCAATTGTCAAGAAAACGGCCAAAAACCAGTTGAGATAAGGCAAAGAATTTGTAAGTTATGACCAGCTTACTTTTTTGTTCCGTAATCCCGGGGACCGTATATTGCGGTTCCGATTCGGACGATGGTAGCGCCGTGGGCAATGGCGGCAGCAAAGTCCTGACTCATGCCCATGGAGAGGATGTCCATTTTGCCGGAATGGCCCTGCCGCTCCCGGGCCTGGTTCAGAAGGATGTTCATGTTCTCAAAATAACCTTCGGTTTCCCGTTCTTCGGCATCTGCGGGCGGAATGGCCATCAACCCCCGCACCCGGATATTTGCTTTCTCCTGAGCCGCCTCCAGCAAAGGCCACAATTCCTCCGGACGAACACCGCTTTTGCTCTGTTCTGCGCCAATGTTGACCTCCACCAAAATTTCCTGGATGATGTTCAGCTTCTGAGCGGCAGAGTCAATTTTCTCCAGCAGCCGCAGGCTGTCCACGCTGTGGATCAGGGCAGCCCGACCAACCACTTTATTTACCTTGTTTGTCTGCAAATGACCAATGAAGTGTCCCGGTTTCCCCAGATACGCACCGGCATCCGTCTTTTCCACCAACTCCTGCACATGATTTTCTCCGAACAGATCAATGGGTAGGCCTGCGCTGAAGCGGACCTCCTCCACCGTTCTGGTCTTGCATGCCGCACATAGGAGAATCTCCTCCGGTTTTCGCCCTGCCCGGATTGCCGCCTCCGCCATTTTCTCCCGAATATGGAGAACCGCCTGGGTCATTCGCTCCATCTGTTCCTGCGTCATCATAGGATTGTCTCCCCTTCCTGTTTTTCCTGATTATATCACGTTCCAGCTTCCAGGGCAATCCGCTCTATTGACAAACAGTGCCCTTCTGAGTATGATGAAACAAACTGGCGAGGCAAAGAGGAAGTTGTATGAACCTGACCAATCTGCTGCAGATGCAGGGGATGCTGATCATCATTATGCTCCTGGGTCTGTTTCTTGGAAAGCAAGGCACTATCACACCGGATGGAAAAAAACTGCTCACCGATCTGGTGATCAATGTCACCCTTCCCTGCAGTATTGTCAAATCTTTCTTAATTGAATTTAACATGGACATTCTGCAGCGCTGCATTGCCATCTTCATTGCCGCCATTGTAATTCAATTTCTGGGAATGGCGCTGAGTCATGTGCTATACCCGGGATATGAAGGCGCCCGAAAGCGGGTGCTGCAGTACGCCACCATCTGCTCCAACGCCGGTATTCTGGGGAACCCCATTGCCGAAGGCGCCTTCGGCACGCTTGGGCTGATGTATGCCTCAATTTATCTGATTCCACAGCGCAGCTTCATGTGGTCCTTTGGGCTGACCTATTTTACCATCTGTCCCAGCAAAAAGGAATTGCTGAAAAAAATTCTCACCCATCCCTGCATCATTGCGGTGGAATTGGGAATCATCCTGCTCATCGGGCAGTTTCAGCTTCCCGGCGTTATTTCCGCCACCATCAGTTCCCTGGGTTCCGCCAACACTTCCATCTCCATGCTGCTCATCGGCGCCATTCTGGCATCGGTGGATTTAAAGCACATAATTGACCGGCATACGCTCTATTATTGCGCCGTTCGTTTGCTTCTCATGCCCGGACTGGTTTACCTTGGCTGCCGGCTGGCAGGACTGGACGCCACCGTCACCGGCGTTTCCGTGCTGCTCAGCGCTATGCCCGCAGCCAGTGTCACCGCCGTAATGGCGTCAAAATATCGTCAGGATTCCGCCTTTGCGGCAAAGATCGTGGCGCTTTCCACCATCTTATCCATGATCAGCGCCCCAGCGTGGTGTCTTTTATTTGTAAAATAATTTCAAGGAGGAAAAGGATATGATTTTGGATGGCTGCCATGAAGGTAAACACACCCCGAAGCTGGTGGAAGGTATCTGCCCCCAATGCGGCGCTTCTGTAGAGCTCTTCGTCCGGATGAACGGCGCTCCAGGAGAAGCAGGAACCCTGGTTCATGAGGAGACATGCAGCTGCGGTTATGTGTTCCACGTGGGAGATTTTGCTGAGAAATACGGCATCACACTTTAATATCAGAAAGGACAGATTTGATTTTCTCAAATCTGTCCTTTTCCTTTCTCTCTCTTGACAAAATTAGTTTATCGTGTTAAACTTCCCTTGTAAGGTTTAATCCAATAAATCTCTTAGTTTGAACGGAGGCTTTCGTATGGAGACACCCAAGATTTTTGAAAGCGAATACCGGTTCTGCCTGATCCTGTGGCGGCATGAGCCTATCAACTCCACCAAGCTGGTGGAAATCTGCAAGGCAGAGCTGGGATGGAGCAAGGCCACCACTTACACCGTCATCCGGCGGCTCTCGGAGCGGGGGGTCCTGGTCAACGAGAACACCATCGTCCGCTCCCTGGTTTCCAAGGAGCAGGCCCAGGAAAGCCGGTTGGAGGAACTGATGGAGGAGACCTTCGAAGGCTCTCTGCCCGCCTTCCTGGCTGCCTTCTCCCGAACCAAGAAATTGACCGCCGACGAGGTCAATCAGCTGCAGCAGCTGATTGACAACTTCCAGGAGGGATAACCATGGAAACCGTATTTGAACATGTTCTCAATGCCAGCTGGCAAGGCGCAATTCTGATTGCCGTGGTGCTGGTTCTGCGGCTGCTGCTGCGAGGCGCTCCCAGAAAATATGTGTGCCTGCTGTGGCTGTTGGCCGGAATCCGCCTGCTGCTCCCAATCGATATTTCCAGCGAATTCAGCCTGCAGCCCAATATCTCTGCCCAGAGGGTACCGGTCCAAGTTGTGCAGACCCAAACCACGCAAAACCGCAGTCCTGCCACTCAGGGTCTCTTCCTGGAAGAGGAACGGGATTCCCAAGTCTTGGAGAACACGCCGGCTTCCCGGCCTGACCGCACCCCCGACCGGACTTCCGCTCCCGCCGCTTCCACAGCGAATTCCGTGCAGGAGCCTGCCGCCCCGGATCTGGCAGAAATCGCCAGCTTTGTCTGGGCTGCGGTAGCAATCGGATTCGGTGTTTACAGCTTTGCCGCCTATTTCCTGCTGCGCTTCCGGCTGCGGGAAGCCGTCCGGGTGGGCCGTGGAATCTGGGAGAGCAGCCGGGTCCGCACGCCCTTTATTCTCGGCTACCTTTCCCCCCGCATCTACCTGCCCACTCAACTCACCCCCGGCAACCGGCACTATATTCTGGCCCATGAACGGACCCACCTGAAAACAGGAGACCACTGGTTCAAACTGCTGGCCTTCATTGCCCTGGCCATCCACTGGTTCAATCCCCTGGTGTGGGTCGCCTACATTCTGCTGTGCAAGGACATTGAAATGGCCTGTGACGAGCGGGTGGTCCAGTCCATGAGTCTGGAGGACCGGAAGCATTACTCTGCCGCCCTGCTGGCCTGCAGCGCCGGACGGGCCCACCTCACCGCCTTCCCAGTGGCCTTCGGAGAAGTCAGTGTGAAACAGCGGATTCTGCGAGTGCTGAACTACCGCAAGCCAAGCTTCTGGATTTCCCTGCTGGCAATCATCGCCCTGGTTTTTGTGGGGGTCTGTTTCCTGACCTCCCCGCCGGAGGAAACGCCCCTGCCGGAGGGAACCACCTCCACGGCTGAAACGGCGTCTTCCGAAGATACCGCATTGGAAACCCAAGGCGCCGTCTCCCAGGAAATCCCCTATGATCTCAGCGACTTCCTGCCCGACGAAAGCAGCGAGGACCCCAACGGCTTTGGCATCCAGCTGGCCGCCTACTCCAAAACGGCCACCAGCGCCACAGTCTATCTGAGTACCAGTGACCGTGACCAGGGCGCCAATTATCTGACGGACGACTCCTACTGGATTGAGGAAAAAACAGAATCCGGCTGGGAAGCACTTCCGGAACTGCATGCCCCGGACTGGTCTGCTGCCACTTATAATCTGGGCTGGGATGGCTTCCGGGAGCAGACGGTGGACTGGTCGGAGCGCTACGGTCCCCTGTACGGCGGTCCCTTCCGGCTGTGCAAAACCGTAACCGTTGCCGGGCAGGAATACACCTATTCCTCCCAGTTCTTTGTCTATGAAAATGACCCGGTGACGGAAGCGGAAGAGCTGGCTCTCCGGCAGCGGATTGCCGAGGTTGTGGGAGAGGTAACCGGCCGGGAAACCTTCCATGTTCTCCAGGTGGTCACCGACACCGCCGGAGAAACGGAAAGCACCGTTGAGGCCATGAAAAACGGCAGCGATTTCCTGGCAATAAGTGAGTATTCGGGTACGCAGTTCAGCGGAATGTCCTATAACGGTACCGACTATACCCTCTTCGGAGATTACTGGATTGAATCATCTAACAATACCTTCCTGGAGCAGCCGGACGACTGGGCTTATACCTACACCGAGGGAACTATCCGTGTCTCCCTGCCGGACACCCTGCCCGCCGCCACGGATCAGTCCTTCTCCTGCCAGCTTGACAGCAGCGGATACCGGCAGTACATCACCTTCTCCCTGGACGAGGCGGGAAAGCTGACCCAAATTCACCTTGACCGTTTCTTCTACAGTGGTTATCCCACCCAGAATCTCACCTGGGCAACCGGTGATGTGGACATCCTGGATACCGATGCCCAGACCATTGACGCAGCCATCGCCGAGAAAGCCGCCCAGAGCAGCGAAATGACATTTGAAGAAATCGAACAGATGTACCGGGAAGAGGAATTCCACCAGGACTTCTCCCTGGGTGCAGGCAGTTTCCTGTGGCGGATGTCTGACTGGTACTTCCGTACCGGTGGGGAAAACGCCACCAGCACCGGGATGCGGGTAACCTACAGTGATGCCGGCGCCGGCAGTTCCGGCAGCCTGACCACTCAGGGGGCATACTGGCTGGAGCAGATGGTGGAAGGCCAGTGGATTTCTGTCCCCGCTCTGGCAGACCCGGAGGCGGATTCCAAGGTTCTGTTCTCCAATCCCGGCGGAATGACCGCCGTCAGCCTGGACTTCGACTGGACGGACAGCTATGGTTCCCTGGAACCGGGGTTCTATCGGCTGGCCCAGACGGTGGTCCTGAGCAGCGGCGGGGAGGAACTGACCAAAACGGTCTATACCAAGTTCCGTGTCTATGCCGAGAACGCCATGGAGCTGCTGAGCCAGTGCCGGAACGCCATAACGGACCTTCTGAATCAGGACAGCTACCACCTGTTCGTTACCGACTGGCTTACGGATATATCCGACCGAGATGGTGACGGTGAAATTGATTCGGATGCCCACTACTATACCACGGAAATTTGGAAATCCGGCGACAACTATCTGGATGAAAAATACTACATTTATTATGGGGACGGTTCCCTGATGGGGCACCAGGGAATTCTGCTTCGCAATGGCAGCGCCTACAGTCTGGAATGGTCCGCAGAATCCGTGACCAGCCCCCTGAGCGGTGTGACGGAAAATGGATACGCCGATCCCTCCACCTTCCAGATCTGGACTTACTCAATGGACATCTATGACTCCCTGCTGTACGAGATCACCCAGGAAGGCAATTCCATTCAGGTTCTGGAAACCTGGGGAGATTCGGCAGACAACACCTTCGAGGAATCCACCTATACCTTCCGGGATGACGGTTCCCTGGAATCCATTGTGATTTCCATTGTAGGTTCCGATGGAAGCCGGGTTACCAGAGAAGAAGTGACCGTTTATGACACCTCCAAGGCGGAAATTGACCAGCTGATCAACAGCATCGATGTGGACAGCCCCCCGGCTTTCTCCTATGCTGAGGAAGAGGCCTCCCTGGCTGCCCGGACCATCACCACCACCGGTTTCGTGAATACCACCGCTTCTCCGGTGGAGACGGTGCGGCAGGCCATCGACCGGGCCAAGAAGGAATGCACCCTTCCCTACTGGGACGAAACCAACTATGTGGAGGGCAGCTACAACATGATTGAGGCCTTCTATGACCCCACAACCGATCTGTGGAAGGTGGAATTCACCTTCTCCCAGGGCGGCGTGTATCAGGCCGTCTACATGGGCTCTGACGGCATCACCACCATGATTGTGGAATAATCCCAGAATCACAACTGCCCCGGACAGGGTTTCCTGTCCGGGGCATTTCTCCTGTGGGGCAGTCAGCCCCTCCCTTTTTCTTCACAATGGGTCTATTTCCGTCTTTCCAGGCTGGCTTTTACAAACCCCAGGAACAGCGGATGGGGCTTGTTGGGCCGGCTCTTGAACTCCGGGTGGAACTGGACTCCCACATGGAATGCCCTCCCCGGCAGTTCCACCGTCTCCACCAGCCGCCCGTCAGGGGAGGTACCGCTGAGCACCAGTCCGGCCTCCGTCAGCCGCTGCCGATAATCGTTGTTGAATTCGTAGCGATGACGGTGGCGCTCCCGGACAACCTTCTGCCCGCAGCACCGGGCCATGGTGGTTCCCGGGGCAATCACGCAGGGGTAGGCCCCCAGGCGCAGGGTGCCGCCCTTGTCTACGGTCTCGCTCTGTCCGGGCATGAAGTCAATCACCTTGCAGCTTCCCTCCGGGTCAAATTCCCCGGAGTTCGCCTGGGGCAGCCCCGCCGCATTCCGGGCAAATTCGATCACGGCAATCTGCATGCCCAGACAGATGCCAAAATAGGGCACCTGCCGCTCCCGGGCGTATTTGGCAGCCAGAATCATTCCCTCAATGCCCCGCCCGCCAAAGCCACCGGGCACCAGAATGCCGTCCAGGCCCTCCAGCTGCTGCACATAATTCTCCGGAGTGAGGCCTTCCGAGTCAATCCAGCGGATGTCCACATCCGCATCCAGGCCATAGCCCGCGTGGCGCAGGGCCTCCGCCACAGACAGATAGGCATCGTGAAGCTGAACGTACTTCCCCACCAGACCAATGGCAGCTTTCTTTGTCCGGCGGTGAATGTGTTCCACCATCCGCTTCCAGTCCTCCAGGTCCGGCTCCGGGGTTGCAAATCCCAGCTCCCGGCAGACAATGCCGGAGAAATTGGCCTTTTCCAGCATCAGCGGGGCCTCGTACAGCACCGGCAGGGTGATATTTTCAAAAACGCAGTCCGGCTTTACATTGCAGAACAGGCTGATTTTCTGAAAGATTCCGGGTTCCAGGGGTTCGTCACACCGCAGGACAATGATATTCGGATTGATGCCCATGCCCCGCAGCTCCTTCACGGAGTGCTGGGTGGGCTTGGACTTGTGCTCGTCGGAGCCCCGGAGGAAGGGCACCAGGGTCACATGGATGAACAGGCTGTTTTCATGTCCAACCTCCAGGGAAATCTGACGAACCGCCTCCAGAAAAGGCTGGGACTCAATGTCGCCGATGGTGCCGCCAATTTCCGTAATCACCACATCCGCATCGGTCTGCTTCCCCACCCGGTAGATAAATTCCTTGATTTCGTTGGTGATATGGGGAATCACCTGCACCGTAGAGCCCAGGTATTCACCCCGGCGCTCCTTGTTCAGCACATTCCAGTAAACCTTGCCGGTGGTCAGGTTGGAATATTTGTTCAGATCCTCGTCGATGAACCGTTCATAATGTCCCAGGTCCAGGTCCGTTTCCGCCCCGTCCTCGGTCACATACACCTCCCCATGCTGATAGGGGCTCATGGTGCCGGGGTCCACGTTGATATAGGGGTCCAGCTTCTGGGCCGCCACTTTCAGCCCCCGAGCCTTCAGCAGACGGCCCAGAGACGCCGCTGTGATGCCTTTGCCCAGGCCGGACACCACGCCGCCGGTCACGAAAATATACTTGCTCATACCTCTCGCCTCTCCTTATTCCACCGTAACGGATTTTGCCAGATTCTTGGGCTTATCAATGTCGCAGCCGTTTTCCTTCGCCACATGATAGGCAAGCAGCTGCAAAGGGATAATCTCCACGCAGGCACTCAGCAGGGTATCCACCCGGGGCACATAGAGCATATCGTCCGCCACGGACAGGACGGTCTGGTTGCCCCGCTCCGCCACCGCCAGAACCTCCGCCCCCCGGGCTTTGACCTCCACGATGTTGCTCAGGGTTTTCTCCATCACTGCCGGATTGCAGCACAGGGCGACCACCGGCTGCCCCTCATGGATCAGGGCAATGGTTCCGTGCTTCAGCTCCCCTGCGGCGTAGGACTCGGCGTGGATGTAGGAAATCTCCTTCATCTTCAGCGCCCCTTCCAAGGCCACGGCATAGTCCGTATTGCGGCCAATAAAGAACAGGGAATCCGCCTTATGATATTTCTTTGCCAGTTTGGGAATCCGGGGATTCATATCCAGCGCCTGCTGCATCCGCCTGGGAAGGCTCCTTAGTTCGCCCACCAGCCTGTGATACTGGTTCGCCTCCAAAGTGCCACGGAGCTTCCCGGCATACAGGGCAAACAGATACAGCACCAGCAGCTGGGTGGTATAGCCCTTGGTGGTGGCCACCGCAATTTCCGGCCCCGCCCAGGTGTAGAGCGTATGGTCCGCCAGCTTTGCGATGGTACTCCCCACCACATTCACAATTGCCAGAATCTTCGCTCCCCTGCTGCGGCACTCCTTCATGGCGGCAATGGTGTCCGCCGTTTCCCCGGACTGGGAGAGCACAATCAGCAGCGTATGCGCATCCACCAGCGGGTCGGAATAGCGAAGCTCGCTGGCCAGTTCCAGCTGGACCGGAATCCGGCACAGCTTCTCAATGGTATATTTTCCCGCACATCCGGCATAATATGCCGATCCGCAGGCTGTAATCATAATTTTATTTATCTGGTGAAAGTCCAAATCCAGGTCCTCCAGCACCACTTCCCCGGACTGGATTCGCGGCGTCAATGTAGCCTTGGCTGCCCGGGGCTGCTCCATGATCTCCTTGAGCATAAAGTGCTCATACCCGCCTTTTTCCGCTGCCTGGATGTCCCAGGTAATCCGGCTGATGGGTTTGGGAATCTCCCGCCCTGCGCAGTCGTATACCTGAACCCCCTCCGGTGTCAGTTCCGCGAATTCCCCGTCCTCCAGGTAAATCACGTTCCGGGTGTAGGCAACCATGGCGGTGACATCCGAGGCAAAGTAGGTCTCCCCAATGCCCAAGCCCACAATCAGAGGGCTTGCCTCCCGCATTACGAAAATCCGTCCGGGCTCATTGGCACAGACGATGCCCAAAGCATAGGAGCCTCGGAGGCGGTTGGCCGCCTTCATCACCGCCTGCTTGAAGTCCCCTCCATAGTACATCTCCACCAGGTGGACAATCACCTCGGTATCGGTTTCGCTCTCAAAGCGATACCCCTTCTGGGTCAGTTCCCGGCGCAGCTCCACATAATTCTCTATGATGCCATTGTGGACCACGGCAAACCGGCCGTCATTGCTGGTATGGGGGTGGGCATTGGTATCCGTGGGGGCGCCATGGGTGGCCCAGCGGGTGTGTCCGATTCCCGTGGTTCCCGGAATGCCCTGTCCGTCCCCCGTTTTTTCGCACAGATTGGCAATTCTTCCGGTGACCTTGCGGATGTGGATGGTGTTTCCCTCCACCACCGCAATTCCCGCAGAGTCATAGCCCCGGTATTCCAGCTTTTTCAGCCCCTCCAGCAGAAGCGGCGCAGCATTCTGGCTTCCTGTATAGCCCACGATTCCACACATAGGTTACCTCCTAGTTCCGGTCTTTCCTGCAAAATCAGGAAAATTATATGGATAAATACAAAGAAAAAGTTCAAAAAGATAAATTCAACCGTAAAAAGGCATCAAAAAAATGCACCCCCGGAAGCAGCGGCCCTTGGCCGCCGCTCCCTCAGATGCCAGTATTTCGTTCTTTTACTCCCACTCAACCGTCGCCGGGGGTTTGCTGGTGATGTCATAAACCACGCGGCTGACACCGGGAACCTCATTGGTAATCCGGCTGCTGGAACGCTCCAGCACCTCGAAAGGCAGCCGGGTCCATTCCGCAGTCATAAAGTCGTCCGTGGTCACCGCCCGCAGCGCAATGGTCCGACCGTAGGTCCGGGCGTCGCCCATGACGCCCACACTCCGCACATCGGTCAGCACGGCAAAGTACTGGTTGGAGACAGCGCCTGCCTTCTCCAGCTCCTCCCGGAAAATGGCGTCTGCGTCCCGCAGCAGCTCCAGTTTCTCCCAGGTGATCTCACCGATAATCCGAACCGCCAGGCCGGGACCGGGGAAGGGCTGCCGCCAGACCAGCTCGTGGGGAATTCCCAGCTGAGTACCCACTTCCCGGACTTCATCCTTGAACAGATCCCGCAGAGGCTCCAGGATCTCGTCAAAGTCAATCACATCCGGCAGGCCGCCCACATTGTGGTGGCTCTTGATGGTGGAGGCATCCCCCGCACCGCTCTCGATTACGTCGGGGTAGATGGTACCCTGGACCAGCACGTTGACCTTGCCGATCTTCTTGGCTTCCTCTTCAAATACCCGGATGAACTCTTCGCCGATGATCTTGCGCTTGCGCTCCGGTTCGGTGACACCGGCAAGCTTGGTCAGGAACCGTTCCTGGGCGTTGACCCGGATCAGATTCATGTCGAACTGTCCCCGGAAGGTCTGCTCCACAAAGTCCCCTTCGTTCTTCCGAAGCAGGCCGTGGTCCACAAACACACAGGTCAGGTTCTTGCCGATGGCCTTGTGCAGCAGCACCGCCGCCACAGAGGAATCCACACCGCCGGACAGGGCCAGCAGGACCTTCTTCCCGGCCAGGGTCTCCTTGTACCGGGCGATGGACTGCTCCACGAAGCCCTCCATCTTCCACTCGCCCTTGCAGCCGCAGACGTCGAACAGGAAGTTGCGGAGCATCTGCTTGCCGTACTGGGTGTGGGTAACCTCCGGGTGGAACTGCACCGCATAAAGCTTCCGGCTCTCGTCGCACATGGCTGCGCAGGGGCATTTGTCCGTATAGGCAATGGTCTGGAATTGGGCCGGTGTTTCCGCAATGTAGTCGGTATGGCTCATCCAGCAAATGCTGGTCTCCGGGACATCCCGCCAGAAGCCATCGGGGCGGGTATTTACCACAGTTTTGCCGTACTCGCTGGAATTTTCCGCACTGGCCACCCGGCCGCCTGCCATGTAGGCCATCAGCTGAGCGCCATAGCAGATTCCCAGAATGGGAATTCCCAGGTCCAGCACCTTGGGGTCATAGTGGGGAGATTTCTCATCGTAGACGCTGTTTGGGCCGCCGGTGAAAATAATGCCCCGATATCCTTCTGCCTGAATGGCTTCCGGTGTTATTTTATTATAAGGCTTGATTTCCGCATAGACATGCTGCTCCCGGACACGGCGGGCAATCAGCTGATTGTACTGTCCGCCAAAGTCCAGAACGAGAATTTTCTCTTCCATGCCGTTCCTCCTTGTCACAGATCAATCTGGGCAGTTTCGCCGGACACGCCGGAAAGCACCGGCGCCAGCTTCTCCAGGTAGCGGGTGACCTGCTCCGGGCAGCGGCCGATATAGAGCATCGGGTCCAGCACCGCTTCCATCTCCGCCTTGGTCATTCCGAACTCCGGATGGGTCGCCAGGTCCGCCAGCAGGTCCCAGCCCTCTCCGGCCTTCATTTTTGCCGTGGCATCCATGGAGCATTCCCGGATGATTTCGTGAATCTGCTGCCGGTCGCCGCCCCGCTTTACCGCCTCCATCATCAGGTTTTCCGTGGCAATGAAGGGAAGATACTCCCGCACCGTCTTTTCCACGATCTTCTCATTCACATGGAGGCCGTCGGTCACATTCTGGGCCAGACGCAGAATGGCATCGGCGCAGAGGAAGCCCTCCGGCATGGAAATCCGGCGGTTGGCGGAATCGTCCAGGGTCCGCTCCAGCCACTGGGTAGAAGCGGTCATGGGGGCGTTCATGGCATCCGCCATCAAATACCGGGCCAGAGAACAGATGCGCTCAGAGCGCATGGGGTTGCGCTTGTAGGCCATGGCGGAAGAGCCGATCTGGTTCTTCTCAAAGGGCTCCTCCACCTGCCGGTCGTGCTGGAGCAGCCGGATGTCATTGGCCATCCGGTAGCAGCTCTGGGCAATGGAGGATAGGCAGTTCAGAATCCGGCTGTCCACTTTCCGGGGATAGGTCTGGCCGCATACATCAAAGCACTGGGTAAAGCCAAACTCCCCGCTGATGCGGCGATTCATCTCGTCAATTTTCGCCGTGTCCCCGTCAAACAGGTCCATAAAGCTGGCCTCTGTACCGGTGGTGCCCCGGCAGCCCAGGAATTTCATGTTGGCAATGACAAAGTTCAGCTCTTCCAGATCGGCAGCCAGGTCCTGAAGCCACAGGGTGGCCCGCTTGCCTACGGTCACCAGCTGGGCAGGCTGATAATGGGTATAGCCCAGGGTGGGCACCGCCTTATAAGCATCCGCAAACTTCACCAGGTTGGCCATCACCTTTTTCAGCTGCTCCCGGAGATACTCCAGTCCCTGACGGTAGATGACAAGGTCAGCGTTATCCGTCACATAGCAGCTGGTAGCGCCCAGATGAATGATTCCTGCCGCAGAGGGGGCCGCTTTGCCATAGGTATAGACGTGGGCCATGACGTCATGGCGCACTTCCTTTTCCCGGGCGGCAGCACACTCGTAGTCAATGTCTGTCACATGGGCTTCCAGCTCCGCCACCTGCTCCGCCGTCACCGGCAGCCCCAGCTCATGCTCCGCCCGTGCCAGGGCAATCCAGAGCTTTCGCCAGGTCTGAATCCGGGTGTCCGCAGAAAACAGCCGGAGCATATACTCCGAAGCGTAGCGGGAACTCAAAGGGGATTCATAATGATCTTTCATCTGTCTCTCCTTATCTCAAAATGATGCTGTCCCGCTCCGGGCCAACGGACACATAGCCAATGTGGCAGCCAATTTGCTGTTCCACATAGAGCACATAATCCCTGGCCGCCTGGGGCAGCTCCTCCCAGGTTCTCACGCCGGAAATATCACACTTCCAGCCTTCCTTGTATTCCAGCACAGGCTCCGCATCCGCCAGCTGCGCCGGGAACGGGAACTCATCGGTGATCTCTCCATCCAGCCGATAATGGGCGCAGACAGGAATCTGGTCCATATAGCTCAGGACATCCAGCTTGGTCAGGGCAATGTTGGTTGCACCCTGAACCTGCACCCCATAGCGGGTTGCCACAATGTCCAGCGGCCCTACCCGGCGGGGACGTCCGGTTTTGGCGCCGTATTCTGCGCCGGCCTCCCGGAGGGCATCCGCCTCCGCACCGAACATCTCGCAAGTAAAGGGGCCTTCGCCCACGCAGCTGGAATAAGCCTTCACCACACCCACGACCGCATCCAGTTTTGCCGAAGGCAGACCGGACCCCACCGGGGCATAAGCCGCAATGGCGTTGGAAGAGGTGGTATAGGGATGGATGCCGTAATCCAGGTCCCGGAGGGCCCCCAGCTGTGCCTCAAAGAGAATCTTCTTTCCCTCGTTCTGGGCCTGGCGCAGGAAAGCGCCGGTATCACAGATATAGGGTTTGATCTTTTCACAATAGGTTTCCAGCCAGGTTTCCAGATCCGCCATGGTCACGGCGGGAGCGCCGTACACCTTGGTCAGGGTCAGATTCTTCCACTCCAGCAAGTCCCGCAGGTGCTCCCGCAGGTGCGCCGGATGCAGCAATTCCCCAGCCAGGACCGTCTTTTTCTGATATTTGTCGGAATAGAAGGGGGCAATGCCCTGCTTGGTAGAGCCAAACTTCTTATCCTTCAGCCGCGCTTCCTCCAGGCCGTCCAGATCCCGGTGCCAGGGCATCAGAAGAGAGGCCCGGTCGCTGATCTTCAGATTATCCGGGCTGAGAGGCACCCCTTTCCCAGCGACTTCCTCCATTTCCTTCCAGAGGTTTTCCGGGTCCAGTGCAACGCCGTTGCCCAGGATATTCACCACGCCCGGGCGGAAAATACCGGAGGGAAGCAGATGCAGAGCAAACTTACCATAGTCATTGATCACCGTGTGCCCCGCGTTGCCGCCGCCCTGATAACGGACCACCACATCAAAGTCCTGGGTCAGCAGGTCCACCATCCGGCCCTTGCCTTCGTCGCCCCAGTTGATGCCGACAATCGCGCAGTTCTGCATAGATACTTCCTCCAAACTTACAGGTGGGTCTCCAGACGGTTCATTATCTCCGCGTAGGCTTCTTCCACACCGCCCATATCCCGGCGGAAGCGGTCCTTGTCCAGCTTCTCGCCAGTCTTGGAATCCCACAGGCGGCAGGTGTCGGGGCTGATCTCGTCGGCCAGAACGATGGTACCGTCGCTGAGGCGGCCGAACTCCAGTTTGAAGTCCACCAGCGTCACGCCGCAGGACTTCCAGAAAGCCCGCAGGAAGTCATTGACCTGGAAGGCGTACTTCTTGATGGTCTCGATTTCAGCGGGGGTTGCCAGCTTCAGGGCCAGCGCATGATAGGTATTGATCAGGGGGTCGCCCAGATCGTCATTCTTGTAGGAGAACTCAATGGTCGGCTGTTCAAACACAACGCCCTCTTCCACGCCGTAGCGCTTGGAGAAGGAGCCGGCAGCGATGTTACGGATGATGACCTCCAGAGGGACAATGCGGACCTTCTTCACCAGGGTCTCCCGCTGGTTCAGTTCCTTGACATAGTGGGTCGGAACGCCTGCGCTCTCCAGCTTGGCCATCAGGCGGTTGCTCATCTGGTTGTTGATGACGCCCTTGCCATGAATGGTGCCCTTCTTCAGGCCGTTGAAGGCCGTGGCATCATCCTTGTACTCCACGATCAGGAGTTCGGGATCGTCTGTTGCAAACACTTTCTTGGCCTTTCCTTCGTAGAGCTGTTGCAGCTTTTCCATGTTGTTATCCTCCAAAAAGTATTTATTTAAAACTTGCCGCTGTCCTCCTCCCGGGTGGGGTAATGGGGTATGGGGAAAAGGACAACAAGAGTTTTACTACTTTCCACTGTCACCGTAGTTGGCCAGCACACGGGCGGAGGGATCGTCCACATCGCAGCCTTCCCACGCCTTGTTAGGCATCCAGAAATCCACAATCATCTGCCCCTGGCCCGGGTAGTATTTTTCAAACAGTTCCCGGTAGAGCAGGGATTCCTTGGTAAAGGGCCGGGCATGACGGTATTGTTCCCGCTTTTGGGCAAACTCCTCGTCGGTATACTCCGTCTGGGCATAGGCTTTCAGGTGATCCACCATGGAATGGCCCACCGCATCGGAAAACGCCGCCTTCTCCCGCCACAGGATATCGTGGGGCAGATAGTCCCCCTCGAAGGCACGGCGGAGCAGGTATTTGCCCTTGCCATAGCGGTTCAGCTTCCGCTCCGGGTCCACCGCCATCACATACTTCACAAAGTCCAGGTCGCCAAAGGGAACCCGGGCTTCCAGGGAATTGACGCTGATACACCGGTCAGCCCGGAGCACATCGTACATATGCAGCTGGCGAATCCGCTTCTGGGCTTCCTCCTGGAAGGCCTGGGCGGAAGGAGCGAAATCGGTGTACTTGTACCCGAACAGCTCATCGGAAATTTCTCCCGTGAGCAGCACACGGATGTCAGTGTTTTCGTGAATGTATTTACACACCAGATACATGCCGATGCTGGCACGAATCGTGGTAATGTCAAAGGTAGCCAGCAGTTCCACCACCGGTTCCAATGCGGCCAGCACATCCTCCCGGGAGATGATGACCTCGGTGTGGTCACTGCCGATATGCTCGGCAGCCTGCCGGGCATATTTCAGGTCGATGGCATCTTCGCTCATGCCAATGGCAAATGTGCGGATTGGATTCTCGCTTTCCCGGGCCGCAATGGCGCACACCAGGGAAGAGTCCAGGCCGCCGCTGAGAAGAAATCCCACCTTGGCATCAGCGACCAGGCGCTTCTTTACCCCCGCTTCCAGTTTGGTGCGGATGTTGGCGCAGACCGTTTCCAGGTCATCCCGGCAAATTTCATCCACCGCTGCAATGTCACAGTAGGGGATGAATTTTCCATCCTGATAATAATGACCGGGAGGAAACGGCAGGATTTTCTCCACTACCCCAACCAGGTTCTTGGGCTCGCTGGCAAATACAATGGTTCCCCTGGGGTCATACCCGTAGTACAGCGGCCGAATCCCAATGGGATCCCGGGCTGCAAGGAAGGAGTCCGTCCCGGCATCGTACAGGATGCAGGCAAATTCCGCATCCAGCATGGCGAACATTCCGACGCCGTATTTTTCGTACAGGGGCAGGAGCACCTCACAGTCCGACTGGCTGACAAAGGTGTACTCCCCTTCCAGTTCCCGTCGGAACCGCTGGAAACCGTAAATCTCGCCGTTGCACACCAGTGCGTTCCCGTGCAGGGTAAACGGCTGCATTCCCTCCGGGTGCAGCCCCATGATGGACAGCCGGTGGAATCCCAGCAGCCCCTTTCCCACCGGAAGAATCCGGGTGTCATCGGGACCTCTGGACAAGGTTCTGTCGAACCCCTTTCGGAACATTTCAGAATCGGCGACAGCGCCGCAATAACCAATGATGGAGCACATGGTGCATCCTCCTTCAGCCCATCCGGTTCTGAAACAAATTTCAAAGCCGGAATCGTTCTCTCCACTCCCCAGGAGCAGAGGATTCTCCACGGACCAGCCGCAGCAGGAGCCATATTGGTATGAAACGTATCCGTCAGGGCGAAGGCGTGGTGAGAGCGCCGCTTTGCACGCCTTACGCATTCTACCTTGCTCCGGATATTATATCAAATCCCAATAGGCAAAACAAGAGGTGCAGGTGCAAAAATCCGCCGGATCTTACGGAAGAATCCTTAGAATTTTCCGCACCAAATGGGTCTATTTTTGTTCAAAACTGTCCCCGGGAGGCTGGTCGGGCCTCCCGGTGCTGCCACCCCACAGGCAGCGCGGACAGCATAGAAAGGAGCAGTCCAATTTTCAGCGGACGCTGTAAAGCAGCGCCCCATAGGTCGGGAAGGGCCAGTATTTTTCGGCAGTCTGGGTTTCCGCTTCGTCCGCCACAGCCCGCAGGGAAGCCATCTTGCCCAGGATTTCGTCCCGGATCTTCTCCGACTCCCGAATGGTGTCCGTACAGGCGCTTACTTCCATGACACCGGCCTCCAGTTCGTCCGTGCAGATGGCAATCTGGTCCGTCAGCACAGACAGTTTCCGCAGCAGGCCGGACTCATAACCGCAGGATATATCCGCCGCAGCCGCACGCTTGGCGGCAATGGTTCCGGCCAATTCGGAACAGTACCCCTCCACAGCAGGAAGAATCTGTTTTCTTGCCATATCCACCATGGTGTTGGCTTCAATGATTACCGTTTTGCAGTAGTTTTCCAGCATAATCTCACAGCGGCTGTGAAGCTCCGCTTCGGAGAAAACCTTGTGGCTGGTGAGCATTTTCACATTTTTCTCATCCAGCAGGTGGGGCATGCAGTCCGGGGTGGTGGGATAGTTGGACAGGCCCCGGACCTCTACCGCTTCCCTGATCCAGGCATCATCGTAGCCGTTGCCGTTGAAGAGGATGCGCTTGTGGTCCTTGATGGTCTTTTTGATCATCTCGTGCAGAGTGGTTTCAAAGTCCCTGGCGTTCTCCAGTCGGTCTGCGTAGATGCGCAGAGACTCCGCCACCGCCGCATTGAGCATCATGTTGGCACAGGCAATGGAGTTGGAGGAGCCCAGCATCCGGAATTCAAACTTGTTGCCGGTAAAGGCAAAGGGGGACGTCCGATTCCGGTCCGTGGTATCCCGGGCAAACCGGGGCAGCACATCCACCCCCAGCTTCATGGTGGTTTTCCGGGTGCCCTCGTAGGGACGATCCTCTTCGATTGCGCTGAGGATGGCGGAGAGTTCATCTCCCAGGAAGATGGATACCACAGCGGGAGGGGCTTCGTTGGCGCCCAGCCGGTGATCGTTGCCCGCCGTTGCCACGGACAGCCGGAGCAGGTCCTGGTAGTCGTCCACCGCCTTGATAACGGCGCACAGGAACAGCAGGAACTGGGCGTTTTCATAGGGCGTCTCGCCGGGGGACAGCAGGTTCACGCCGGTATCCGTGGCAATGGACCAGTTGTTATGCTTGCCGGAGCCGTTGACCCCGGCGAAGGGCTTCTCATGGAGCAGACACACCAGCCCATGCTTCGCCGCAACCTTCTGCATGATCTCCATGGTCAGCTGGTTGTGGTCCGTGGCCACGTTGGTGGTGGTGTAAATGGGTGCCAGCTCGTGCTGGGCGGGAGCGACCTCATTGTGCTCCGTCTTGGCCAGTATCCCCAGCTTCCACAGTTCTTCGTTCAGATCCGCCATGTACGCCGCCACCCGGGGCTTGATGACGCCAAAGTAGTGGTCATCCATTTCCTGGCCCTTGGGCGCCTTGGCTCCGAAGAGGGTGCGGCCGGTATAAACCAGATCCTTGCGTTTCTCATAGAGTTCTCTGGTAATCAGGAAATATTCCTGCTCCGGCCCCACGGACGTGCGAACACACTTCACGTCATCGTTGCCAAACAGCTTCAGAATCCGCATGGCCTGGCGGTTCAGGGCCTCCATGGAACGCAGCAGCGGGGTTTTCTTGTCCAGCGCCTCACCCCCGTAAGAGCAGAACGCGGTGGGAACGCACAGCGTCTGACCTTTGATAAAGGCATAGGAAGTGGGGTCCCAGGCGGTATAGCCTCTGGCCTCAAAGGTGGCCCGGAGGCCGCCGGAGGGGAAGGAACTGGCATCCGGCTCGCCCTTGATCAGTTCCTTGCCGGAGAAGTCCATAATCACGCCGCCATCCGGGGCCGGTGAAATGAAACTATCGTGCTTTTCCGCCGTAATACCGGTCAGCGGCTGGAACCAATGGGTATAGTGGGTCGCACCATGGGCAACCGCCCAATCCTTCATGGCAGCAGCCACCACGTTCGCCACGGAAAGATCCAGCTTTGCCCCCTGATCGATGGTCTTTCTCAGGGACTGATATACCTCTGCGCTGAGGCTGGCTTTCATCACCCGGTCATCAAATACCAGACAGCCAAAGTAATCCGAAACAGTACCCATAACGATCGCTCCTTCTTTGAAAAGCAAAATAAAACAGAAAAAGGCGCCTTCGAGCCTATTGCTCAAAGACGCCTTTGCCTTATGGGACGCATTCTACACCAATGATTTCCATTTGTCAACACCCTGCACAAAAAAAGTTTTTGCCTTTGGATACATTGACAAAACGGCCCTGATCTGCTACACTGTTCTTGTGAGCAAAGACGTTCACACCCGGGTTCTGTCCTGTTTGGGGTGTGGTTCTTTGCCTTTTTTCATTTTGGGCAAGTCGATTCTGGTTTTTCCCATATGGAGCAGATTCACCATGATTGGCTGTAATTCCACCCCCAGGGCTGGAAATCGGAAGAAAGCAGGTTATCCTATGAACTATACACCCCAGGAAGTGATGCAGTACATCCAGGAAGAGGACGTGAAATTCATCCGTCTGGCCTTCTGTGACTGTCTTGGCCGCCAAAAAAACATCTCCATCATGCCCCAGGAACTGGAGCGTGCTTTCAAATACGGCATCTCCCTGGACGCCTCCGCAATCGCCGGATTCGGGGATGAAGCCCACTCTGATCTGTTCCTCCACCCGGACCCCTCCACCATCATGATTCTGCCCTGGCGGCCGGAGCACGGCAGAGTGGTGCGGATGTTCTGCTCCATTACCCATCCTGACGGCGCGTTATTTCCCATGGACACCCGGAGCATCCTCAAGCGGGCAATCCAGGATGCCGCCGACGCAGGATTCACCTTTGCCTTTGGTTCGGAAATGGAATTTTACCTGTTCAAGCTGGACGAGCAGGGAGAACCCACCAAGACACCCTACGATCACGCCTCCTACATGGACGTCTCTCCAGAGGATAAGTGCGAAAATGTGCGACGGGAAATCTGCCTGACCCTGGAAAAAATGGGAATTCAGCCGGAATCCTCCCACCACGAGGAAGGTCCGGGGCAGAACGAAATCGACTTCCGTTATTCGGATGCCCTTACTGCGGCTGACAACGCCATCACCTTCTGCACCGTGGTAAAAACCATTTCCGCCCGGAACGGACTGTGGGCCGACTTCTCCCCCAAGCCCCTTCCCGGGGCCCCGGGAAGCGGGTTCCACATCAACATCTCTGTGCGGGGCGACAGGCCGGATGCCATGCAGCACATGATGGCAGGCATCATGAACCGGGTTGCAGAAATTACCCTGTTTCTGAATCCATCCGAGCAGTCCTATCGCCGTCTCGGATCTCACAAAGCCCCCAAATACATCTCCTGGTCCAGCAATAACCGGTCCATGCTGATCCGCATTCCCGCCGCTTCCGATGAGTACCAGCGGATGGAGCTTCGATCTCCGGATTGCAGCGCCAATCCTTACCTGGCCTTTGCGCTGCTGATCTGGGCAGGCCTGGAGGGACTGGAGCAGCAGATGCCCCTTTCCCAGTCCTCCAATGTGAACCTGTTCACAGCCGCTCAGCATGATGTTTCCAACCTGCAGTCCCTCCCCCTCTCCCTGGCTGCTGCCTGCCGCTGTGCGGAGCAGAGCGCTTTTCTGCAGGCCCACCTGCCGCAATCCTTGATCGACTATTTTCTGGCAAAATAACACCCTGAATTTTCTCGAAAAGGAGGGAGCATTGTGGTGTTCCGGGAGCAGACATACAGCGTCCTGGTGGTTTCTGCGCCAAAATTCTTCGAAAGCGTCTCCCCCATGCTCCCCAGTTCAGAGTACGACCCGGTGTGTGCCGTCACCAGCGCTGCCGCAGCCCGGCGGGAGCTTCTGGAGCGCTCCTTTGATTTCATTTTAATCAGTGCCCCTCTATCTGATGAATTCGGCACCCGGTTTGCCATTGACACAGCCAGGCGCACAGACTGCGTTGTCCTGCTGCTTGTCCGGGGTGACGTCTATGAAGAGGTATCCGCAAAAGCTACAGTTCACGGCGTATTCACCCTGTCCAAGCCCACCCCTTCCCTTCTCCTGCAGCAGAGCCTGAAGTGGATGGCGCCCGCCAGGGAACGGCTGCGGAACCTGGAGGAAAGAGCCACCTCCGTCGAAGAGAAAATGGAGGAAATTCGCTTGGTTAACCGGGCAAAATGGCTTCTGATTGAGCACCTGAAAATGACCGAGGCGGAAGCGCACCGCTACATTGAAAAGCAGGCCATGGATCGCTGCATATCAAAAAAAGAAATTGCATCGGGAATTATTAAAACCTACCAATGAAATCCGGCAGTACGGAAACCGCACTGCCGGATTGCTTATTCTTCGGTCTTGCTTCGATATTCCCGGGGGAGTTCCCCCTGGCCGCCCATCATGGCCGTCATCTCCTCAATCCGTTCCAGGGGGAACGGTGGATTGGCCAATGGCCGCATGGCGATGGACATGAGTTTCATGGGATTGTCGTCTGCCAGGACCCGATTGGAGGAAAGTTCCCCACAGCGGCGGCAGCGGTGTATGATGGCCCACTCTCCTTTTCCGCGGACCCAGACAGCAATGGGCTCCATCAGACTGCCGCAGTCGGATTCCCGGTCTCCCGGTTCCACATCCACATGGAGACTATACAGGCAATTGGGACAATGATTGCGGTGGTCGCTTCCGGCCCCAAAGGGGACCACCTCCCTGCCGCAGTTCTTGCAGGTGAATACTTCCTCACAGGCGTGAGTCTTATAGTAGCCCTTCTCATACTGCTTGCGTTTGTTCTCCCGGTTCATAATTCAAACTCCCGTCGTGACATTTTGAGTCTATTATATCGGCATTCCGGGAGAAGTCAATACTTTCTCCGAGAATTCCTTCAGGGATTGGAGGCCAAAAACTCCTCGGCATAATGCACGGCCACCGCCCCATCTGCCGCAGCAGTTACGATTTGCCGGACTGTCTTGGTGCGGACATCCCCCACCGCAAACACGCCGGGAATGCTGGTTCTGGTAGACTCGTCCGCAGCAATATAACCGCCCTCATCCAATGCCAGCTGCCCCTTGACAAGCTCGGTTACAGGCTTTCGCCCAATACTCACAAACAAGCCGTCGCAGGGGATGGTATTGGTTTCTCCGGACTGAAGATTCTTCACAACCACACCCGTAACGCCGCCTTCAGTCAAGATTTCCGTTACCCCGCTGTTCCAGAGAAATGTGACATTGTCCGCTTCCATCAGCGGCTTATGATAAATCTTCGTGGCACGAAGGGTGTCCCGGCGGTGAACAACATACACTTCTTTCGCCACCCGGGACAAAAGCAGCGCATCCGCAGCTGCGGTATTTCCCCCGCCAACTACTACAACTGTCTTTCCCCTATAAAACATACCGTCACAGGCGGCGCAGTAATGAACGCCTCTTCCGGTCAGCTCCCACTCCCCGGGAAGTCCAAGCTCTCTGGGACCGGCGCCGGTCGCAATGACAACCGTTTTCCCATAGTAGGTTCCGTCCGTTGTCTCAATCCGCTTGGGACCGCTTGGGACTTTCTTCCAGACCCAGGGATACAACTTCCGTTAGCTCTGTTTTAGCGCCAAATTTCTCCGCTTCCTGGCGCATCCGCTCAGCAAGCATGTATCCATCTGCGCCGGGCTGAACCCCCGGGTAATTATCGATCTGCGTTGTCATAGCCATCTGTCCGCCTGGAGACAGTTTCTCCAGAACGATGGTGCTCAGCCCTGCCCGGGCACCGTACAGAGCCGCTGTGTAGCCCCCCGGACCACCGCCAACAATCACCAAGTCAAAAAGCTTCATAGCGCCCTCCGATCAAGCCAGTGTTTCCCGTATGAAGGAATCGATCTTCGCCTTGGAATCCGGCGCCACAATTCTTCCAAGCACCTCACCGCTGCGATAGAGAATCAGCGTGGGAATCACTTCATCCGCAAGGGACGGAGCGTTGTCGATGTTCACCTTGGCCACTGTGAGCAGTTCTTCATTCTGCTCCGCAACCTTATCCAACGCCGGTGCAATCCGACGGCAGTATCCGCACCAAGGCGCCCAAAAATCCACCAGAACAGGGGTATCCTTTGCAATTTCACTATGAAAGGTTTCGGTTGAAAGCTCTTTGATCAACATATGCGTCACTCCTTTTCTTTTTCTACAGTATATCCCGAAAAGAGCAAATCATCTGTGATAAGATCACAAAAAAAGAGTCAAGCAAATGCTTGACTCTTTTCTATCATGTTGGCATTACCTATCTTCCCGGGCAGTCGCCCGCCAAGTATTGTCGGCGCATGTGAGCTTAACTTCTGTGTTCGGGATGGGAACAGGTGGACCCTC
>CASFNR010000009.1 GCA_949296115.1 uncultured Eubacteriales bacterium
TTGCTGATAGAGAAAACAGCCCTGGGGGGCGTCACCGTTGCCCTGGCGGCGGAACATTGGGAGGTAGACTTTGGCTAAATTGTATGTGGTGGGCATTGGCCCCGGCAATTACGAGAACATGACCATCCGGGCGGACCGGGCGCTGCAATGCTGCGATGTGATCATCGGCTATCATGTGTATGTGGACCTGGTGAAGCCCTGGTATCCGGACAAGGAATTTATGACCACCCCCATGACCCGGGAGACCCAGCGCTGCCAGATGGCCCTGGACGAGGCCATGAAGGGCAAGAACGTGGCCATGGTCTGTTCCGGTGACAGCGTGGTTTACGGCATGGCGGCTCTGATTTACGAGCTCCGGGGGGAGAATGCCCAGCCGGAAGTCGAAGTGATCCCCGGCCTGACGGCGGCCTGCAGCGGCGGCGCCCTGGTTGGCGCCCCCCTGACCCATGACTTTGCTGTCATCAGCCTCAGCGATCGGCTGACACCCTGGGAGAAGATTGAGGCCCGGCTGACGGCGGCGGCCCAGTCCGATCTGTCCATGGTGCTCTACAACCCGGCCAGCCATGGCCGTCCCGACCACCTGCGCCATGCCTGTGAAATTCTGGGCAAGGTGCTGCCCGGAGACCGGCTGTGTGCTGTGGCCCGGAACATCGGCCGGGAAGGGGAAAGCTGGCTGACCTGCACCCTGGCGCAGCTGCCGGAGCAGGAGGTGGATATGTTCTGCACCGTGTTCATCGGCAACGCCATGACCCAGAACATCGGCGGCAAAATGGTGACCCCCAGAGGATACCGGCATGGATAAGCTGTGCGTGTTTGCCGGCACCACGGAGGGCCGGGAACTGGTGGAATTTCTCTGTGCCCAGCCGGTGGGGATTACCGCCTGTGTGGCCACGGAGTACGGTCAGACCCTGCTGGAACCGGCGGAAAACCTGACCATCCACGCCGGACGGCTGAACCGGGAGGAAATGGTGGCGCTGTTCGCCCGGGAGCGGTTCTCCCTGGTGGTGGATGCCACCCATCCCTATGCCAGCGTGGTGACGGAAAACATCTGCTCCGCCTGCGCCGACACGGAGACGGAATACCTGCGCCTGCTGCGCTCTGGGGCGCAGGCGCCGGAGGACAGTGTATTTGTGCCGGACATTCCGGCAGCGGTGGAGTACCTCAATTCCCGGGAAGGGAAGATTTTGCTCACCACCGGCAGCAAGGAGCTGGCTGCTTTCCGGGGCATACGGGACTTTGCCCAGCGGGTGTATGCCCGGGTGCTGCCCATGGAGGATTCTCTCCGGCTGTGCCGGGAGGCGGAACTTCCCCCGGCTCATATCCTCGCCATGCAGGGCCCCTTCAGCCGGGAGCTGAACGTGGCCATGCTCCGGAGCGTGGAGGGAAAATTTCTGGTGACCAAGGACTCCGGCACCGCCGGAGGGTTTGACGAAAAAATCGCTGCCGCCCGGGAGGCGGGGGCGCAGCTGGTGGTCATCGGCCGCCCGCCCCAGGTGGCGGGACAGACCATGGCCCAGGTGCTGGAAACGCTGTGCGCCCGGTTCGGGTTCGCCTGGCGGCCCCGGGTGACCATTGTGGGTATCGGCCCGGGAAGCCGGGAGGGCATGACTCTGGAGGCGCTGACTGCCCTGGAGCAGGCGGACTGCCTGATCGGGGCCAGCCGGATGCTGGAAAATGCCCGTCCGGGTCAGGTGGTGCACACCGCCATCGCCCCGGGGGATATTGCGGATTACATCCACGGGAATCGGCAGTTCACCCGGTTCGCCGTGGTGATGTCCGGGGATACAGGCTTTTTCAGCGGCACCAGGAAGCTGCTGCCCCTGCTGGGGGACTGCAAGGTGCAGGTCCTGCCGGGCATCAGCTCCCTGAGCTATCTGTGCGCCAAAGCGGGAACCTCCTACGAGGATGTGGTTCCCGTGAGCTTCCACGGTCGGGAAGGGGATATCTGCCGGGAGGCAGAGAAACACCCCCGGATGTTTGTCCTGGCCGGGGGTGAAAACGGCATGGGCATCCTCTGCCGCCGTCTGACGGAAGGCGGGCTGGGCAAGGTGAAGGTCACGGTGGGCGAGCGTTTAGGCTACCCCCAGGAGCGGATCACCGTGGGGACGGCGGAAGAACTGTCTGACAAGCAGTTTCACAGCCTGAGCGCCGCCCTGATGGAAAATCCCAATCCCGGGGCAGTGGTGACCCACGGCCTGCCGGACGAAGCCTTCTCCCGGGGGGAGAAGGTGCCCATGACCAAGAGCGAGGTGCGCAGCGTCTGCCTTTCCAAACTCCGGCTGACCCGGAACGCCGTGGCCTGGGACGTGGGAGCGGGCACCGGCAGCGTGTCCATTGAGATGGCGCTGCAAGCCGATGGAGGCGCGGTATATGCCATCGAGCGGAAGGACGGCGCCCTGGACATTCTCCGGGAGAATACAGCCCGGTTCACCCTGTCCAATCTGGAAATCGTCCCGGGGCTGGCTCCGACGGCTTGCCAGGACCTGCCGACACCCACCCATGTATTCCTGGGAGGAACCAGCGGCAATTTGCATGAAATTCTCCGGGTGATTCTGGAAAAGAATCCCGAAGCCCGGATTGTGGCCACCGCCATCGCCCTGGAATCTGCGGCGGAACTGACGGCCTGCATGAAGGAGTTTTCCTTCCGGGAGACGGAAGTGGTCTGCCTGAACGTGTCCAAGGCACGGAAGGCCGGGCCCTACCATCTGATGACCGGCCAGAACCCCATCTACATTTTCACCATGCAGGGAGGGAGGTGTCCATGATCTGGTCGCTGATTGCCCTGGTTCTGGGCTTCTGCCTGGACTTGATTGTGGGAGATCCCCACGGCATCCCCCACCCGGTGGTGCTCATCGGAAAGCTCATCAGCGCCGTGGAGAAGCTGGTCCGGCGGGTGTTTCCCAAAACGGTGTTGGGAGAAAATATTGCCGGCGGGGTGCTTTGGCTGATGGTGGTGTGCGTGTCCACGGCGGTGCCGGGGGTGATTCTCTGGCTGTGCTACCGCCTGACTCCCTGGCTGGGACTGGCGGTGGAGACGGTGTTCTGCGCCCAGATTCTGGCCACCAAATCCCTGAAAACCGAGAGTATGAAGGTCTATACCGCCCTGAAAACCGGTACCCTGGAGGATGCCCGCTATGCGGTGTCCATGATTGTGGGCCGGGATGTGGCCCGGCTGGACCGGGACGGGGTGACCCGGGCGGCGGTGGAGACCGTGGCGGAGAACACCTCCGACGGCATCATCGCCCCCCTGGTGTATCTGGCCATCGGCGGCGCGCCTCTGGGCTTTTTCTACAAGGCGGTGAATACCATGGACTCCATGCTGGGCTATGTGGAGCCGCCCTATAAGAATATCGGCCTGGTCAGCGCCAAGCTGGACGACGTGTTCAATTTTGTGCCGGCCCGGCTGTCCGCCCTGGTGATGCTGGCGGCAGGGGGATTGATGGGCCTGGATCTGGGGAACGGCTGGCGGATTTTCCGCCGGGACCGGTTCAACCATGCCAGCCCCAACTCCGCCCAGACTGAGTCGGTGTGCGCCGGGCTGCTGGGCCTGCGGCTGGCGGGAGACGCATGGTATCACGGCGTGCTCCATAAAAAACAATTTATCGGCGACCCGGTGCGGGACATCCAGCTGGAAGATATTCCCCGGGCCTGCCGTCTGCTCTATGCCAGTGCGGTGCTGGCTCTGGCGCTGTGCGCCGGTGTAAAACTGTTGTTTGTGATTGGCTGGTGAAAGGATGCTCTATCAGACAAAAAATCCCCATGGCGGGGACATCTACGGCGAGGAAGTCCTGCTGGATTTCTCCGCCAATACCAACCCCCTGGGCACCCCGGAGGGGGTCATCCGGGCCATGGGGGAGAGCCTGGGACGGGTTGACCGCTATCCCGACCCCTATTGCCGCCGGCTGGTGCAGGCCATTGCCCAATTTGAGGGTGTGGGGCCGGAGCGGATTCTCTGCGGCAACGGGGCGGCGGAACTGATCTATTCCTACTGTGAGGCGGCAAACATCCGCCTTGGCGTGGAGCTGGCCCCCACCTTCTCTGAGTATGCCCTGGGGCTGACCCGGAATGGGGGCGCCATGGAGCGCTACACCCTGACCCGGGAGGGAGAATTCCAGCTGGACGGAGCGTTCCTCCCCTTCCTGGAGAGGGTGCGGCCCGACGCCGTATTCCTGTGCAACCCCAATAACCCCACGGGGAAAACCATTCCCCGGCAGTTGCTGGAAGAAATCCTTGCTTTTTGCGGGGAGCATGCCATCCGCCTGTTTGTGGATGAGTGCTTTGCCGACCTTTCCGACCGGGAAGAGACCCTGAAGGACCTGCTGGAGGAGAATCCTCACTTGCTTATCCTGAAGGCTTTCACCAAGAGCTACGGCATGGCCGGCGTCCGGCTGGGCTACTGCCTGTGTGCCGACGAGAACCTGCTGACCCGGATGGCCCACACGGTCCAGCCTTGGAACGTGTCTACCCTGGCCCAGGCGGCGGGGGCAGCGGCGTTAGAGGAAGGGGAATTTCTCCGGAAAACCCGGGACCTGATTCAGAGGGAGCGGGGATGGCTGGGGCAGCAGCTGGAAAATCTTGGTTTCTGGGTGTGCCCATCGGAGGCCAATTACCTGCTGTTCCAGGGATCGGAAACCCTTCACCGGGATTTGAAGAAACGGAAAATAACCATTCGCAATTGTGACGACTATTATGGCCTTGGCCCGGGATGGTACCGCACGGCGGTGCGCTGCCGGGAAGAAAATGAGCAGCTGATTCAGGCCATCCGGGAAGTGCTGGGAAAGGAGTAACCATGGCGAAGAACATTATGATTCAGGGGACCATGTCCAACGCGGGCAAGAGCCTGCTGTGCGCCGGCCTGTGCCGGATTTTCAAGCAGGATGGCTACCGGGTGGCTCCCTTCAAGAGCCAGAATATGGCCCTGAACTCCTTTATCACCGAAAGCGGCGGGGAAATGGGCCGGGCCCAAGTGGTTCAGGCAGAGGCCGCCGGAATTGCCCCGGATGTGCGGATGAACCCCATTCTGCTGAAGCCCACCACGGATGTGGGCAGCCAGGTGATTGTGAACGGCCAGGTTCAGGGCAACATGAAGGCCATGGAGTATTACCAGCGGAAACGGGAATTTGTCCCTGCCGTCATGGAAGCCTACAAGGCGCTGGACGAAGCGTATGACATTGTGGTGATTGAGGGCGCCGGAAGTCCGGCGGAGATCAATCTGAAGCAGGAAGATATTGTGAACATGGGCCTGGCCAAGATGGTGGACGCGCCGGTGCTGCTGGTGGGCGACATTGACCGGGGCGGGGTGTTTGCCCAGCTCTACGGCACCGTGGCCCTGCTGGAGCCGGAGGAGCGTGCCAGAATCAAGGGCACTGTGGTGAACAAGTTTCGGGGAGACAAGGCCATCCTGGAGCCGGGTCTCAAGACCTTGGAGGAGCTGTGCGGCTGTCCAGTGGCAGGAGTGGTGCCCTACGTTACCGTGGACATTGACGACGAGGACAGCCTGTCTGAGCGGTTCCATCGGCCCCAGGGGCGCAGACTCATCGACATTGCGGTGGTGCGGCTGCCCCGGATCTCCAATTTCACGGACTTCGCCCCCTTTGAGCGGTACGACAGCGTGTCCGTGCGCTATGTCCAGGCTCCGGAGGAGCTGGCGGGGGCGGACATGATTCTGCTGCCCGGCACCAAGAGCACCATCGCCGATCTGATGTGGCTGCGCCAGAGCGGCCTGGAGGCGGCAATTCTCAAGGCGGCCAGCGCCAGAACCCTGGTGTTCGGCGTCTGCGGGGGCTATCAGATGCTGGGGCAGCGGGTCTCCGACCCGGACCAGGTAGAGGCTGCCGGTGTCACGGAGATTGCCGGCATGGGCCTGCTGCCGGTGGAGACGGTGTTCCACGGGGAGAAGGTCCAGACCCAGACCAGCGGCACCTTCCAGGAGATTCCCGGGCGTTTGGCAGGGCTGAATGGCCTCCACTATACCGGCTATGAGATTCACATGGGCCGCAGCGGAGATCGGCAGAATCCGGTGCTCTGCCGGGACAATGTGTACGGCAGCTATGTGCATGGCATCTTCGACGCACCCGGGGTGGCGGACACCATTGTGAAGGCCCTGTGCCGGGAGAAAGGCGTGGATGCGGGGCAGCTGCAATCCTTTGACCCTGCTGCCTACAAGGAGCAGCAGTACGACAAGCTGGCCCAAGCGGTGCGGGAGGGCCTGGATATGGATTTGATTTACCGAATTCTCAACAGGGAGGTTTGACCATGGCGGGATTGATTCACATCTACTGCGGCGACGGCAAGGGGAAAACCACTGCCTCTGTGGGCCTTGCTCTGCGGGCGGCAGGGGCCGGAAAGCAGGTAGTGTTTACCCAGTTCTTCAAGGACGGCAGATCTTCGGAGATTGGAATGCTGAAACAGGTGCCCAACATCCGGGTGATGCACTGCAAAACGGTGCCTGGCTTCTTCTTCCGGATGACCCCGGAGCAGAAAGAGCAGTGCCGCCGGGATTATACCCAGTGGTTCCGGCAGGTGACCCAGGCGGCCATGGACGCCGATCTGCTGGTGCTGGACGAGATGCTTTCCGCCTGCACCAACGGCGTGGTGCCCCTGGAGGAAGTGGAGAGCTTCCTGAAAACCAAGCCGGAGAAGCTGGAAGTGGTGCTCACCGGGCGGAATCCGGACCAGTGCCTGCTGGACGCAGCGGACTACGTCACGGAAATGTGCAAGCGGAAACATCCTTTCGATGCCGGAATCCCGGCCCGGAAGGGTATTGAGTTCTGAGAACAAAGGAAGATATCCGGGAAAAACCAGATTTTGGGTCTTTACAAATCCGGAATCCTGTGCTATAATACCTCCTGTTCTGGCCCGGTGGTGCAGTCGGTTAGCACGCCAGCCTGTCACGCTGGAGGTCGACGGTTCGAGTCCGTTCCGGGTCGCCAAAAAAGCAGTCATCCGTTTGGATGGCTGCTTTTTTATGTATTATGTATAACAAAGCCCATCTGCCAAACTGTTGACAGATGGGCTTTTCTCAGTATTCCCCCAGCCAGCGGGCGGAGGTGGTTTCCACCGCCCGACCGGCGGCCAGACTTTTGGGCACATCCAGAATCCGCTGGTTGGTGCTGCCCCGGAAGGGAATTTCCAGGCTCTTCTTTTCCAGCAGGAAGGGACCGTCGATGAGAATATCGATGGCTTCCAGCAGATGCCGCTGCTCCGGAGTGCCCTCCAGAAGGGCTTCAAAGGTATAGCCAGTGTAGGAGGCCACCTCGTACCCGGCCTCCTTCAGAAGGCCTGCCAGCCGGGCGAAGGCTGCCGCCTGGGCGAAGGGCTCTCCGCCGGAGAAGGTCACCCCCCGGCACAGGGGATTGGACCGGGCGATTTCCACCACGGTTTCCTCCTCCATGGGGGTGCCGCAGCCGAAGGCCCAGGTCTCTGGATTGTGGCAGCCGGGACAGTGGTGGGGGCAGCCCTGACTGAACACACACAGTCGGATGCCCGGACCATCCACAATGCTGTCGCTGACGATACCGCTGAGATCAAGCATGGCCGTTCATGCTGTGCTTGACCCGGTCCCGCTCCTCGGCCCGCTTGGCGTCGTTCCACTTGTCCATGGTGCCAACCAGGTAGCCGGTGATCCGGCGGATGCGCTCAAATCCAACGCCCTGGCCCAACTTTTCGCTTCTGCTCTTGACTGTCATATGTATTTCCTCCTGTCAGTGAGATGTTTGGTGATATTGGTTTGCGGGATTACTGGATGCCCTGGAAAGTGGGCATCTCGGGGTACATTTTCCGCAGCTCGTCCACCCGCTCCGGGGGGATTTCCTCCCCCTCCCGGCGGCCGCAGCGGGGGCACACGTCGCCGATGATGCCCACATAGCCACAGATGGGGTCCCGGTCCACCGGATGGTTGATGCTGCCGTAGCCAATGCCGAAGTCGTGCATGCACCGGACCACGGACTCAAAGGCCTCCACATTCCGGGCGGTGTCGCCGTCCAGTTCCACATAGCTGATGTGGCCTGCATTGCACAGGGCATGGTAGGGGGCTTCCAGCCGAATCTTGTCATAGACGGAGATGGGGAACCAGACGGGGATGTGGAAGGAGTTGGTGTAATATTCCCGGTCGGTGATGCCGGGAATCTTGCCGTAGCGCTTCTGGTCCATCCGGATGAACCGGCCGGACAGGCCCTCGGCGGGGGTGGCCAGCAGGGTGAAGTTCATCTTCATCTCCTGGGATTTCTTGTCGCAGAAGTCCCGCATGAAGCCGATAATCTCCAGCCCCTTCTTCTCATACTCCTCACCTTCTCCGTGATGATGGCCGTACAGGGCGGTCAGGGTTTCCGCCAGACCGATGAAACCGATGGACAGAGTGCCGTGCTTCAGCACCTCCCGCAGGTCGTCTTGAAGGCTCAGCTTGTCGGAATCCAGCCAGACGCCCTGGCCCATCAGGAAGGGGAAGTTGTAGGTGTGCTTGCTGGCCTGAATCTCAAACCGATCCAGCATCTGCTGGGCAACCAGTTCCAGCATGGCCTGCAAATCCTGATAAAACTTTTTCTCGTCGCCGTGGCTTTCCAGGGCGATGCGGGGCAGGTTGATGGAGGTGAAGGACAGATTGCCCCGGGAATAGGCGATCTGCCGGGTGGGATCGTAGACATTGCCCATGACCCGGGTCCGGCAGCCCATGGTGGCAACCTCGGTCTCCGGGTGTCCGGGAACGTAATACTGCAGGTTGAAGGGGGAGTCCAGGAAGGTGTAGTTGGGGAACAGCCGCTTGGCGCTGACCTTGCAGCTGAGCCGGAACAGGTCATAGTTGGGGTCGCCTTCGTTGTAGTTGACCCCTTCCTTCACCTTGAAGATGTGGATGGGGAAGATGCAGGTCTCCCCATGGCCCAGACCGGCATCCAGGGCCAGCAGAATGTTGCGGATGACCATCCGTCCTTCCGGGCTGGTGTCGGTGCCGTAGTTGATGGAGGAGAAGGGAGTCTGGGCGCCCGCCCGGGAGTGCATGGTGTTCAGGTTGTGAACGAAGCCCTCCATAGCCTGTTGGGTGTCCCGGTCGGTTTTGGCATAGGCCCGCTTGGCGGCCCGGGAGATCAGCTTGGCGGCCTTTTCCTGAGGAAGGTCGTAGGCTTCACACAGCAGCTGGTTCACCGCCTCCAGATAGGCGGGAGCGCTCTCCAGCCGGGCGGTTTCCCCGGTGGCTTCCTCAGCCTTGGCAATCAGACCCCGGATGGCGGCATCCTCGTCATTCAGATCCAGATAGTCCTCCACTGCCTCCTTCAGCCGGCGGGTGAAGGCCTTGCGATAGGTCTTGGCCACGCCCTCGGCCATGCCGTAGTCAAAATTGGGGATGGACTGACCGCCGTGCTGGTCGTTCTGGTTGCTCTGGATGGCGATGGCGGCCAGGGCGGCGTAGCTCTGGATGCTGTTGGGCTCCCGGAGGTAGCCGTGGCCGGTGGAGAAGCCGCCGTGGAACAGCTTCAGGATGTCGATCTGGCAGCAAGTGGTGGTCAGGGAATAGAAGTCAAAATCGTGGATGTGGATGTCGCCCTCCCGGTAAGCCTTGGCGTGCTCCGGACGGAGCAGGTACATCTCATTGTAGGCCTTGGCGCCGGCAGCGCCGATCTGGAGCATGGCGCCCATGGCGGTGTTGCCGTCGATGTTGGCGTTGTCCCGCTTCATATCGGAGATTCGGGCATCGATGTTGGTGATCTCATCGATGGTTTTCATCAGGGAAGTGTTGGCCTCCCGGGCCCGGGTGCGGTTTGCCCGGTAGAGGATATATGCCTTGGCGGCGGCATTGAAGCCATGGTTCATCAGCTGGCGCTCCACGCTGTCCTGAATGGCTTCGATGTTGGGAGACTGGCTGTGGAAGCGTCCCTCCAGCTCTCGCTGGACATCGTTGGCTACCCGGGCGGCGTCGGCGGCATTGCCATCCTGGCTGGCTTCCATGGACCGCAGAATGGCGGCGGCGATTTTGTTCTGGTCATACAAGACCACCCGGCCATCCCGTTTGATAATGCTCTGAATCATAGGCAAAGTCCTGACTTTCTTTGGATATTAAGGCAAAAAAGAATACGCAAAGATGACATAACACTATATGTTGTGTCTGCCATCAGAAACCTCCACAATATATTGCCACAAGCAATGCGGTTTGTCAAGGGGGTAAGTGATGGAGTTGGAAGCGTGGCAATGAGGGGAGAAAGAAAAAGGACGGCGAAATCATGGGCAAATCCTCGAATGAAGGGCAGATTCAAACGGATTGGAGGGAAATCGGAAGGTCCCATTTCCAAAAAATTTTTTTGAAAACAAAAGCATCCGCACAGGGGACTAACCCTGCGCGGATGGGGATTCGACGGCCTCCTGCAAAAAACGCTGTGCTTCCCGGCGGCTGTGGAGCACAATGGATTGGGCATGGCGGGCTTTCGCCATCCACATGTAATTCCGGGCCCGGTTTTCCCGGTTGTAGTTCCAGATCCACCGGACAAATTCCCAGTCAAACCGTTCCGGACAGCCGGCGCTCATATCCGGCCGGACTTTACCGTAGTTGCCCAGCACCCGCTGGCACATCCCCCACAGGCAGGTCCAGCGGCTGAAATCCAGGTAGACGATGGTGTCGCAGCGTTCCAGACGCTGCTCCATGGTCCGGCTGTAGTTGCCGTCGATGATCCAGCGATCCCGGGCAAGGACAGCCGACAGCTTGGCGTCAAAATCGTCCACGCTGACATTCTGCCAGCCTTCCTTCCACCACAGCTGGTCCAGATGGATTACTGGAAGCTTCAGCTTGCTGCCAAGGGCTCGGGCCAGGGTGGACTTTCCGCTGCCGCCGCAGCCGATAATTAAAATTCGTTTCATACAACCTCCCATGGGACAGAAACGCCGCAGGCCCGCCGAAAGGCAAGCCTGCGGCCTGTGTATAATTGGCTCAGTACGCCACGCCCCAGTAAATCATCTTGCTGGCGGGCTTGCCGCAGCAGGGGCAGGTATCCCCCAGGTGCTCCTGGGCAAAGGGGATGCACCGGGAGGACATCCCGGCCACTTCCTTCATCTTCAGCTCGCAGGCCTCGTCACCGCACCACATGGTCTTGACGAAGCCGCCGTGGGTTTCCTGAATCTGCTTGGCCTCCTCCAGGGTATGGGCCTCGTAGATGTGCTCCTCCAGGTTCTGCTTGGCACGCTGATACATTCCCTGATGAACCAGCTCCAGCTGCTGGGCAACGGCGGACTCCAGATCTTCCAGCTTAACCACGGTCTTTTCGCCGTCGTTCCGGCGGACCAGGATGACCTGACCGTTTTCCAGATCCCGGGGGCCGCACTCCACCCGCAGGGGCACGCCCTTCATCTCGTACTCAGCGCACTTCCAGCCCATGGAGTTGTCGGAGTCATCCATCTTTACCCGGTAGCCTGCCTGAATCAGACGGTCCCGCAGGGCGCTGGCGCCTTCCAGAACGCCGGGCTTGTGCTGGGCGATGGGCAGCACCACCACCTGAATGGGGGCCACCTTGGGGGGCAGCACCAGGCCGTTGTTGTCGCCGTGGGTCATGATGATGCCGCCGATAAGCCGGGTGGACACGCCCCAGGAGGTCTCGAAGGGGGTGACCTTCTGGTTGTTCTTGTCGGTATAGGCGATGTCGAAAGCCCGGGCGAAGCCGTCGCCGAAATAGTGGGATGTGCCGGCCTGGAGGGCCTTCCGGTCATGCATCATGCACTCAATGGTGTAGGTGGCCTCGGCGCCGTTGAACTTTTCCTTGTCGGTTTTCTGGCCCCGGGTCACAGGCATGGCCAGCACGTTCTCGCAGAAATCGGCGTAGATATTCAGCATCTGGCGGGTGAAGTCCTGGGCCTCTTCTGCGGTGGCGTGCATGGTGTGGCCCTCCTGCCACAGGAATTCCCGGTGGCGCAGGAAGGGGCGGGAGGTTTTTTCCCAGCGCAGCACGCTGCACCACTGGTTGTACTTCAGGGGCAGGTCCCGGTGGGACTGAATGATCTGGGCGAAGTGATCGCAGAACAGGGTTTCGGAGGTGGGACGGATGCAGCAGCGCTCCTCCAGCTCCTCACTGCCGCCCATGGTAACCCAGGCGCACTCGGGGGCGAAGCCCTCTACATGGTCTTTCTCCTTCTGCAGCAGGCTTTCGGGAATCAGCATGGGCATGTAGACGTTCTCTACCCCCACCTTTTTGAATTCCTTGTCCATGATGGACTGAATGTTCTCCCAGATGGCGTAGCCGTAGGGGCGGTAGATGAACACGCCCTTGATGGAAGAATAGTCAATCAGCTGGGCCTTCTTGCATACGTCGGTAAACCACTGAGCAAAATCCACCTCCATGTCGGTGATCTGCTCAACCTTCTTTTCTTTTGCCATACCCTCTGTCCTCTCTTGTTTGAAAAATCCCTGTTTCGTCCTGGAAATGCTGCGCCCGCCGGAGAAACCGGAACCTCCGGGCGCATTTCGTATCCATCATTATAACACACCTGTCAAGGGTTTACAATTTCTCCGAAAGAAAAAACAGCTTTTGAGGTAACCCAAAAGAAAATTCCTTGACTGTATCTGCTTTTTGGGAGAAAATCCGGACAAGCCCCAGAAATTGGACGGATTTGTCAAAGGCAGCAGAACCGCTTTGTGGAAAAAACCTATAATATTCTTAAATAGAATAAATTTTATAAAATCTATGAATTTTACAAATAGTTTGTTTCGTGTTATGGTGTTGTTGAACAAAAAAACAACGGAGGGAGCGACATGATTCGTATATTTACAATATAAGCGCAACAGTCTAGCTCTTAAAAAACGTGACTCATAGCGAAAAATCTCCTAGAATAGTGTTTGCGGACAACAATAAAAGGAGAGGACACTATGAGCCACTACAAACATCTTAGCATAGAAGAACGAGAAAAGCTATACCTAATGCTGAACCAAGGCATCAGTATTCGTAAAATTGCAGTCTCTTTGAACAGATCGCCCTCTACTGTCAGTTGGGAAATCCGCCGCAATCAGATTTTCTTCAAACCATACAGTCCCAGTATTGCACAAACAAGATATCAAAATCGGCGCAAACAATGCGGACGAAAGCGGATTTTACTTACCTCAAAATTCAAAGAAAAGGTACGAGCACTGATTCAGGATAACCACTGGTCTCCAGAACAGGTTTCCTTCCGCCTGAAATTTGAGCATAATCCGATTTCCATCAGTTATGCTACGATCTATCGTGGAATTCACTCCGGCATGTTTGACCCCAAAAAGTGCCTGAAGAAAAACGAGAAATTCTCTTTTTCTCTCAGAAGAAAAAACGCAGAAAAAATGGAGAACTATCCAAGCAAGGCCGCTTTAAAATACCCTACACGATTGCGCAGCGACCTGTGGAAGCGCAGGATCACGCCGTCCTGGGCTATTGGGAAGCCGATACTGTCGCTGGTGTTAATGTTTCTGCTTCTGTAGTAACACTTGTGGAACGAAAATCCAGGCTATTTCTGGCCCCAAAAGTGGATAAGCACACGGCTGACGCTGTTCGGGATTCCATGGTTGAAATGCTGAAGGTCCTTCCATCTGATAAAGTAAAGGGCATTTCGCCGGACAGAGGCAGTGAATTTGCCCTGCATGCTGAGGTTACTTCCGCACTTGGAGATGTCAACTTCTATTTTGCCGACCCGTATTCCCCTTGGCAGTGCGGCACAAATGAAAATGCCAACGGCCTCCTCCAGGAGATCATTCCGAAGGGAAGCGATATTGCACCTGTCAATTCTGACATCATTATTCAATTCGTGGATTCTATGAATCGCAGACCTCGCAAGTGCCTGGGTTGGAGATCTCCTTATGAGGTGTTTTTTGATACAGTGTTGCACTTGACTTGACAATTCGCCTTCTCATGTTTGCACTGTCTGCTTTCATCTCCGCCATCGGTCCCGGCCATGTGGCCGCCGGCGTGCTGGCCAAGGGTCTGTCCGAGCCTCTGGGCTACAGCGGCTTCAGCCTGCACCTGTTCCTGACCACCCTGCTGTCCGGCTTCGTGTTCACCCTGATCCTGTTCGTTGCCTATAAGAGCTACAAGGTTCGGGCCGAAAATCCTCTGAAGCTCTCCGACATCCCCAAGTTCAACTGCCAGCAGCTGATTACCCTGGGTGCCATTGTGGTCATGGTGGTTTGCTGCATCGGCCTGAAGCTGGATACCGGCCTGTTTGCCTTCATTACCGCCGGCGCTCTGATCCTCCTGGGCTGCGCCGATGAGAAGAAGGCCATCAAGAACATCCCCATCGGCACCATCATGCTGATTGTGGGCGTGGGTATGCTGGTCAGCGTCATTGACGAGCTGGGCGGCATCCAGATGATCTCCGACTTCCTCATCGGTTTGATGACCGAAAAGACTGCGGCTCCCATTATGGCGGCCACCTCCTTCGCAGCGGCCATCAGCCCCCTGTCTACCGGCGGCGCCATCATCATGAGCTCCTACAGCGGCGCAGTGGAATTGAGCCAGGAACAGCAGAACAAAATGTTCCGCACCCTGTTCCTGCTGTCCGTTGCCAATGTGAGCGTGAATATCCTCATGGCGGCCCTGGGCGTGTTCAACCTGGGCGGACTGTTCTACTGAGGAAATTCCCCCTTGTGGGTTTTTCAAATTTCTCTCTCCACAGAAAACGCACCCGAAACCGGGTGCGTTTTTCGGCTTATGTGAATCGCTTGACCATGGTGATGTATTCCTTGGCATGGAAGGGAAGGTAGGCGTTTTTCCGGAAGGCAGCGACAAAATCCATGGTCACCGGAGGCTCCCCCACACTGAAGGTCAGCGGCGGCCGGGGGAAGGAGACATGGCGCAGATGGGTCTCGGAGACAAAACAGGCGCCGTATCCCTGGGCGGCCAGATGGAGGGGTGCCTGGATATTCCGGGTCTGCAGGAAGATGTTGGGCTCCATCCGATACTGAGCAAACAGCTTGTCGGCAATTTGCCGGGTGCGCTGAGACTGGGTAAACAGAATGAAAGGTTCCTCCCGAAGCAGATCCAGAGACAGCCAGGGATGGCTGCTGTCCGGACGGGAAATGGTCTTCTCCTGAAGGGGATGCTCCGGGTGCAGGAGGAGCAGCAGCTCCTCATGACGGATCAGTTCATAGTCCAGGTCCTTGTTCCGTACAGGGAGGTTGAAGAAGGCCAGGTCCGTGTCGCCCCGCAGGAGCATTTCCTCCAGCTGGGCGGAGTCCGCCTCCACAATATCCAGCTTCACATTGGGATACAGCCCGGTGAACACCGGAACGGTACACGGCAGCATGTAGCTGCCCCGCATCACCGGAAAGCTGACCTTCAGCACACCCACGTTGGATTTGACAATATCCGCCAGTTCGTGATCCAATTCACCCTTGAGCAGCAAAATCTGTTCTGCCTTTCGGACGAAAACCTCCCCGGCGTAGGTCAGGACAAACTTGTTTCCCAGCTTGCGGAACAGCTTCTGGCCCAGTTCCTGCTCCAGATTCTGGATGGCTTTGGTCAGGGTGGGCTGACCCACATACAGCGAAGCTGCCGCCTTGGTGATGTTCTGATATTTGGCCACTGCCGTGATGTAGCGCAGTTCCCGAAAGTCTATAACCGCCCCTCCTTTTCGTCCATCCTAACACAAACGGGAGAAAAAGGCAAGAATCTTCCTCAGAGGGCAGCACAGGCACCCGGCAGAGGGCGGTCGGGTCCGCTTCGAATGGGGATTACCTGAATCCCACGGCACCTCTGTAAGCGGGGGATCCGCCGGAACAGACAAGGTCAGAATTTGGAATAGAGTTCCCGGCTTGCCTTGTACAGTTCCTTCTGGAATGCCTGGGTAGACTGATTGGGATTGTTGTAGAAGGAGAAGGAAACGGTCTTGCCGGGCTTGCAGAAGCGCTGGGCGAACGCCCGGGCGCAGGCCCGCTGTTCTTCCTCACTGGCGTCCGGGGGGAAGGGCTTGTCATTGATCACCGCAATCACGATTTTGTCGCCGTAGGTTTCAAACAGAGAGGCCGTATCGTTCATCGGCATGGGGGACCAGGCGTCGAAGCCCGCTTCCACAAAAATGTTGCAGCGCTTTACCAAATGGCCGCAACTATGCAGCTCAATGAACAGATTCTTCTGATGGACATGATCCACCAGCCGCTTCATCTCCGGCAGGAAGAAGGTGCGGGCCACTTTCTCGGAGAAGAAGGGAGCCATCTGGCTGCCCCAGTCATCGTGGATGGTGAAGCCGTCCAGATTGTATACGGAGCAGGCCTTGTCAATGATGCGGATATACAGGCTGGTCATTTCGTGAATCAGCTCTTTCATGGCGTCTTCCTGATCTTCATCCATCAAGGCCATGGCGGCGCCTTCAAAATCCATAAAGGAGATCAGCCGCTCGAACCAGCAGCCGTTGAGCAGGGTCATCACGTTGGCTTTGTCTCCGGACAGATACTCCCGGTTCCTTTCGCCGCTGCCCGCCCAGTCCCAGCTGTCGATGTCCGGGAAGTGGATCACATCTTTCCAGTCATTGGCATCCTCCAGCAAGGGTGCGCCGGGCTTTACCATGGAACCGCCGGCCACATCAATGAACTCCCATTCCACGCCGAACATATCCCTGCCGCCGAACTGCTCCCGCGGGACGGGCACCGCCTCGAAGCAGAACCCCCGGGCAATATGGTCGGGAATGACAGAGGGACAAAAGAGAACCTGCTCCGATCCGTTGGGAATCCACCAGGGATTCTTGTCCCGCATGGCGCTGATAAAGCCTTCTTTCAGAGAGATGGGGGTATTGTAGATGAGAATTTCCCCGCCCATAAAGTTCTTTTCTCTGCGGATGACCCGCAATTCTTTTTCGTCAAACGCAGTTGGTTTCATATGCTCCTCCTTTTCTTAATCTTTGGTGACATAAATGGGGAACGAGGTGACAAAAGCGATGCCTGCCAGAACGGCGCCAACCATAAATTTGGTGGGAACATGGCCGGGATCACCACAGATCAGCCCGGTTAGGAAGGCCAGCACGGTAATGGCCACGCACATGCCGCCGTTCATAAATCCGGAGAAAACGGACAGGGCTTTGGAGTACAGGGGGCCGGGGGCAATCTGCCCCATGTAGCCCATGATGTAGGGGCTGCATCCGTACATAGCGAAGCCCAGAATCAAACCGCAGAAGAACAGGGCAAATACGTTGGTGGTGATGACAATGGGAATCACCAGACCGATCACGCAAAGACCCATCAGCACCGGCACGGTGAATTTCTTCAGGAACTTGGAGTACAGACCGAACAGAGCGCCGGCGGCGATACCGCCCACAGTGACCATGGAGGAGGCCACGCCCGCCTCCGCAGAGGTGCCCAGCTTGTGGGTGGTGATGATGTACTCGGAAATGTTGGTGCCGTAAACATACAGCGCCAGGAAGAAGATGAAGTAATGGATGGAGATGAGCCAGACCTTCAGCGGCAGCTTTCCGGCGGCCTTCTTCTCCTGCTGCACCTTCTGAGGAGCCTCCTGAATGGCGCCCTTGGGCAGGCAGAACAGCTGAATGAGCATGGTGAAGGCCACGATGAAGTACAGGTAGTAGGCGTTGTTCCAGCGATCCACCGCCAGCATGCCGCCCACGGTGGAGAAGAATACGCCGCCGATGTTCATCACGGACATACAGATACCCAGGATGCCGCCCCGCTTCTTTTCATCGGGGACCGCTTCACTCAGAGCAATGGCCAGAAGGGTGTTGGAAGAACCCTGGCTGATACCAACCAGGCCGGAGGCAAGGAGGATAACCCAGAAGGGAGCCGTGCCGCCCAGGAACAGGAAAATCATACCGTACAGGAACAGGCAGCCCTGAGCCAGCAGCATCAGATACTTTGCCGGGATTTTCTTGTGCAGAAAACCGACGCAAAAGGCGTAGGCGGTACCCACCAGGGCGGGCATGGTTAGAATCTGAGAAACAGTCGTGGGCGCCACATTTGAGTAAGCCTGCATGATGTAGGCGATTATGCCCATGGTCATGTTGGTGGACACAGCGGCTATGCAGAAGGCAAAGATACCCACCATCTGCTTCTTGTTAATACCGGTCATGATTAACATCTCCTTTTCCTTGACATGCGGAAAAATTTCTCTGCAGGTGATGAAAAACCAGACATGATATCCAATTCCTCCTCCTGCTTATGGGGTTAGTTTATCATTTTTTGCCAATATATGGTAGGGGCATTACACACAGTGCTTTTTCATTTTTATGTGCAGAATGCCCATATCCGATTTGACAATGCGCTGCGTATCCGATATGATAGGAGCAAAGAAAGGGGGACGTGGCATGAAGCTGAGCCTGAAGCTGATTCTGCGAAATATCCCGGCGCAGGAAGCCCGTATTGCAGCGACACGGAAGGAGGAGCCGGACCCGATGCGTTTGAGCACCTGGGCACTCTACACCCAGGGAAAGGATTGGGAGGAATCCACCGTATATGTGGCGGCGGCGGACCGGCTTCCGCCGGATTTCTCATGCACCCAGGGAAGTGCATTGATCGTTGTGGGAAACATGGACCCGAAGCGCTTTGCCGGCGTGGATGCGGATGTGCTGCTCTGGGATGGGGAGGAGGGAGCGGAGGCGTTTGCCCGCCGGGTAAACCGGCTGAACGAGATCTTTCAGGCGTACCAGCAGCTGGAGCGGCGGATTCTGGACCGGCTGATTGCCGGGGCGGCGCCGGAAGAGATTGTGGCGCTTGGGGAATCCCTTCTGGGGAATCCGATTGTGGTCATGGACGAGGGATACGCGCTTCTTCTGAAGCCCCGCAGGACAAACCCCCTGGACTGGGAGCCGGGGCGCTATCCTCAGCTTCCGGCCCTGTCCCCGGAGACGGTGGACCAGATTCGCATGAGCCGGGAATACCGCAGCCGGGAGGAACACCAGGGCCTGTTTTACCTGTCCGGCGACACCCTGGACTGCGGCGCCCTGTTTCTCAATGTTCAGGATGATGGGATTGTCCTGTTTTTGGCGGTTCTGGAGATGGACCGCCCGATCACCCAGGCGGATCGGCAGCTGCTTTGTTTTTTGGCACAATTCATCTGTCATAGTTTGCAGCTTCATCGGTTTTCCCGGGCGGATTCCCTGTACTTTCTCCAATTTTTGACAAAACTGCTGCGCAATGAAAAAATAGAGCTGCCGGAATTTCACCGGCAGCTGCATACTCAACACTGGAAAATTGACCAGAACTACGTCTGCTTTGTGGGGGAACCGGATCTGTGGAATCAGAAAAACGCCCAGCTGTTCAGCCTGTGCCGGATGGCGGAGCGGCGGTTCCGGGGCTGCTGCGCCTTTGAGCAGGAGGGGCGGATGGTGTGCATTCTGAATCTGGACCAGGCGGGGATGAGCCGGGAGGCCTTCCTGCAGCTGCTCAGCCAGTTTATCCGGGACCAGCTGCTGCGGGTGGGAGTGAGCTACGGCTTCCAGGACTTTGTTTCTCTGGCAAGCTACTATCGTCAGGCGCTGGCGGCGCTGGAACTGGGGAAAGAGCTGGCGCCGGAGGCCTGGAACTACCGGTTTGAAAGCTACGCACTGGAATATTTCATTCGGTACGGTACTTCCCGGATGGAGGGCAAGTATCTGTGCCACCCGGACCTGATTGCGCTGCTGCGGTATGACCGGGAAAATCACACTGAGCTTTTGCGAACCCTGCAGGTGTACCTTGGCTGCGGGCTGAACGCCACGGCGGCGGCGGGGGAGCTGTTCATCCACCGCAACACCCTGTATCAAAGGCTGGGGAAGATTGACTCCCTGATTTCCAGCAGCCTCAGCAACCCGGAGAATCGGCTGTATCTGCAAATTTCCTACAGCATTGCGGATTTTGACGCCATGTAAAACAGAATCCCCCTGACCGGAAACGGTCAGGGGAAATGTTCTGGCAGGGGCACTAGGACTTGAACCCAGAGCCTACGGTTTTGGAGGCCTTTGGCTCAAAAAGGATTTTCCTAGAGCCGCAACACTTTTTTGCATTCTTACACCATTTGGTATTACAATGTTATTACAATGTTGCTCACAGAAGGTATTTTCGTCCGGAGTAAGTATCCAACCACTTCTTCAGTTGGTCTGCATCGACATATAATCTACTCCCGATTGTGATGGACGGGAACCCGGCAGAATGCATCAAAGCATACGCTTGATTCTTTCCTATTTTGAATATACACTGGATGTCCTTCGGAGTCAATAGTTGAATTTCTTGCATATTGTGACCTCCTTGTTATGTAAGTTATGTAGACAAATGGAAAGGCAATTTTGTGGTTCGACATGAAAACATACAGCCCCCCTCTGTTCTGAAGAAAAAAGTGCTTGCAGCGCAACGGTTTTTCGGGGCTATTTGTCTACACTTGACCGTCGTTTTCGGGCGCAGACGGCTTTTTGCTTGCGATGTACAGCGGCAGCACATACGGTGCAATATTTGGCGCGCCCGGAACCGGCAATAAAATAAGAACCGCAAATCTGGCAGTACCGACTCCTCCGGGGATGCAGGATTTTATTTTCCAGTTTTGGAGCGCCAGGCAGCACTGCACTCCGGAAATACCGACAGTTCAGTCTGGAGCTGATAGCTTGGGGGCAAACTTGTCCTCCATCGTCATCCATCAGGAGGCAGTCTCCCTCCCGGTAATTGCAGCATTGCCTGACAGTTTTCCGAATGTTGTTGACTTGTTTCGGCGTGAGCCGTGGTAAATTGCCGTCAGGCTGACGTTCAATCGGCCTGAGCTTCATGATCATTTTCCACATATATTACACCCTCATCTTTGTGTGAATGGCCCTGCCGGATTCTCCGGAGGTGTTTTCCATATATCCCGGCAGGACAAAGGCTGACAACCAGGTTCCGACAACGGACCTGGAAAAACCTTTGATTTCGGTCGGGCGGTATCCTTTGTTCTATTTTTTCTTTTCTTATAGAAGTCTGTTGTCATGGTTGTCACTAAGAGGAAAAGAGAGGAATACCAAGACTTTTTCGACTTTCGCACGACAACTGGACCGACAATCGGCTTGACAACGGACTGGTAACTGGCGCAACTATTCCTTCAGCCATTCAGGAGGAAGGGGGAACTGTTTCTCTTCCTCCAGGGTAAATTCAGGAAAATCACCTGCTCCGTTGTCGGACAGAATACGCTCCCAACCCTTCTGACGCCCATAGGGACTGCGGAAGTACCGGGGGTTGGAAAACGCCCGCCAGCCGCTGATACTGTTGTTCATAATGTCGTTGATTTCTCTGATTTCCCATTGCTTCGGTTCGTCAAAGCTGCGGCCCAGGGCTTCCCGGAACAACTGTTTGGAGCAGACCATGTTGTCTGGACACGTTTCCAGATACTCGATGATCTGCCCGGCCTTGGTGTCCTCCGGCATGAAGTCACGCTGATGGATTTTCAGATATTCATTCATTGCCGGGCTAAATCGGAGACTGAGATTGCCGCTGCGGTAAATCTCCATCGCTTCTGCCCAGACCTGAATGAGATAGTCCCTAGATGCCGCTTCATTCTCCAGAATGTGGATTTCTGCCAGCTCCGGGTGTACCATGACCGGTACAAACCGGCGATTGCCGGTACGGTCAAGGGGAAGAAAGTCCAGCGTGTTGGAGGTACCGCAGAAAACGCACTGTCGTTTCCGGTCTGCCGGGTGGGTCTCGTAGGGGACTTTATAGGTCTCTTTCTGGCGGCTAAGGAAAGACTTGATTTCCTCGATGCTTTTTGCGTTGGCGGTGGCAATCATCTCTGACATCTCAATCAGCCAGTGACCTTGCATCTTGCGGTACACATTTTCATCGTCCAGCTTTTTCAGATCATCCGAAAACCAGTCATCGTTGACAGCCAGTAGCCGGAAGAAGGTGGACTTTCCGGCTCCCTGACCCCCTACCAGGCAGAGCATGATTTCAAATTTACAGCCCGGCCGAAATGCCCGTGAGATGGCTCCCAGCAGAAACAGCCGCATCGCCTCATAGGTATAATCATCGGTTTCCGCTCCCAGGAATCGGTGCAGGCAAAAGTGGATGCGTTCAGTGCCGTCCCACTGAAGGCTGTTGAGAAAATCCCGGACGGGGTGGTATCGGTTCTCGTTGGCGATCACCATAACGGTGTCCTGTATCTTCTTCTCGTTGCCAAGGCCATAATTTTCTTCCAGATATAGGAGTAAGTATTTGATATCTACATCTGTCAACGTCGGTCCGTCCCGATACCAGCCCAGGGGCTTCACAATATCCACCCGTTCGGTCAGGAGATTTTTGCGGATTGCACCTCTCAGCAGCGGATCCAGCTGCAACACCCGCTTATAGTTGGTTGCGGCGTTTGATACCTTGCCTTTTTCGGTTTGCTCCAGGAGTTCTTTGACTTGCTCCACGGTGCAAAGCTCCTGCTGCTGACCATGCTGCAATTCTTTTTCCAAGTTTCATCACCTCATGATTTCTTTTCACCACTGCGAGTTTCTACTATGTCCTTTCCGTTACTGCGACGATGCGGATGGTTAACCTCCTTTCATATTACAACGGACATTTTTTCGCCGAGTTTTAAGTATCTGCCCTAAAAATGTTTGTAAAGTTTTTGTGAATGGTGCCATTCCTGTATTCCTTGCCTTGTCCCTTCCACTGGCGAGAAGCAGCGTGTTGCGAAAAGGTCTCCACTTTACAACGGACAAAAAATCGAAAAAACGCAGGTATCCAACAAAATTTTGGTTGCATCATCTCCTTCTACTTTATCTTGTCTTATCCTCTGGCAGAAAGCAGAAGGTCACGAAAAACCCTTTCACTATACAACGGACATTTCAGAGCCAAAACACAAGCATCCCTCTCTAAATAATTTGTAAATTTTTTGATTGTACCGTTTGTGCCCTTATTGTGTCAGATCTTCCGACGGCATAAAGAAGAGAATCACAAAAAGAACTTCCACTTTTACAACGGACATTTTGGCAGAAAACTTGACACCTCTTAGAAAAATTCTTTAGTAGTCTGGGCAAGACCCTGATCTACGACAGGATGTTTGCGGTGTGTGTCAATGAAGGTGTATAACCGGAACTCCAGTGGGAGAATAATCGGGAAGATCTACAAAACAAGAGAAATTTTCTGGAATATAAATATCCGCCAGGGGCTGTGTTTGCCTCTGGCGGATATTTCACTTGGGGTTTGGGGCGCTGCCCCAGCCTCTGGGGGACAAGATGCTGTCCAGTGGATATCCGGATAGGAATCTTGTCCCCATCTGGCATAGTATTTCTCTTGTCCGAAGCCAACCCTCTGTATCGTCTGATTATGTCAAGTAGGTGCAAAAATTTTTGAATATGCTCACTGTTAAGAAGGAATATGTCGTCAGGCTTTAGGATCCCATAAATTGTTTAAGATTTCATCGATATCTTCTACATAATGCAAACCTGCGGATTTGATTACTACAGATGAATATAAATATTCGTTTGGGTTTTGATAGTTTCAGTCACGTTCGCTTGCTTGGTTCTGGCTTGAGCAGATTGCACACCGGGATAATACCTGAAAATTCCTCAGTCTAGGGGGCTGACTGGGCAGCTCAAGCCTCTGGTTCAAGTGCATCTGGGGATACAGACGAACCTGAACTGCAAGGCAATTCCAGTATTCAGCTTCATAAAATAACAAGTTATGCTTGAAATTATAATAATTTAGAGTATAATAATTGATAAGGAGAATTGATAGAGAGTGAGGTGCAGTATATGAAGCGCTTTGTGGACAGAGAGCAGGAGATGGATACCCTGCAAAAGGAATATGAGAGGGACGGCAGTGCGCTGGTGGTGCTGTTCGGACGCAGAAGAGTCGGTAAGACGACGCTGATTTCCCGGTTCATCCGGGATAAGAAAGCACTGTTCTTTCTTGCCAGCGAGGAATCCGAAGCTCAGAACCGGCAGGCTTTCCAGGAAAAGACCGCTGCTTTTTTGAACAGCGACTTGCTGAAAAATGTGGAGGTCAAGACTTGGGATGTGCTGTTCAAAGCCATTATGGACATGCCCTTTGATTCCAAGCCGGTGATTGTTTTGGACGAGTTCCAATATTTGGGCAGGTCCAATCCGGCGTTTCCTTCCGTGTTTCAGCGGATTTGGGAAGAGATTTTGAAGGACAAGTCTGTAATGGTAATCCTCTGCGGATCGCTGATTTCCATGATGCAGTCCCAGACCTTGGCCTATGGCAGCCCACTGTATGGCAGAAGGACAGCACAGATCCGGCTGAAGCAGATTCCCTTCGGCTACTATCATGAATTCTTTCCGGATAAAACCCGCAAAGAATTGATCGAGATGTATGCGGTCACAGGCGGTGTGCCCAAGTACATCGAGCTGTTCTCCCAGAGCCGGGACATTTACAATGCTATCGAGGAGTGCGTGCTGAATCGGTCTGGTTACCTCTATGACGAACCTCATTTTCTGCTTCAGCAGGAGGTCAGCGAAGTGGGAAGTTATTTCTCCATCATCAAAGCCATCGCAGCGGGCAACACGAAGCTGTCCGCCATTGCCGGTGTTTTGGAAGTGAAGTCCACCAGCCTGACAAAGTATCTGAAAACCCTGATTGATCTGGACATTCTGGAACGGGAAGTGCCGGTGACGGAGGACAATCCGGAAAAGAGCAAAAGAGGACTATATAAGATCAAGGACAACTATCTGCGCTTCTGGTTTGCGTTCGTCTATCCCAACATGAGTTTCATCGAAAGTGGACACAGCCGGATTGTTATGGATAAGATCCGCAAAAACCTGGTGCGCAGCCACATTGCGTTTGTCTACGAGGATGTGTGCAAGGAGCGGATGTGGGAGATGAATGCACAAGGTGTGTGGCCATTCTACTTCTCCAAACTGGGACGGTACTGGGATTCCAAAGAGGAAATTGACATTGCAGCCATCGACCCGGAAGGGAAGAATTTGATCCTGGGAGAGTGTAAATACTGGCAGGAGCCGGTGGGTGTCAGTGTACTGCGGGACCTGGAGACCAAGGAGAAAACCGTTGCCTGGGAGAAGAACAACCGGAAGAGCTGGTATGTTCTGTTCAGCACTTCCGGCTTTACGGAGGAACTGAAACAGGAGGCAGAAAGAAGAACAGAGCTGAAGCTCTGTGAGGGATAGAAGAAAATGCAGACGGTTGTTTGAGGATTCCGAAAACCTTATAAATTTTACAAAATCCCCAGGGCAAAGGAGAATGAGTCCAATGTCCTGGGGATGTCCACTTCAAGGGTAATATTAACCGGAGGTAAGGTAGTACAGACAATCACTTTGGGACACGGGAAATTCAAGGATAGATGGGGACAAGTTCCCTATTCGGATATCCGCTGGATATCCAGGACAGCAAACTTGTGCGCTGCAGGCTGGGGGAGGAGCCCCCAAACCCCATTGCCTGTAAGAAAGCGGTACTTGCTTAGCTGTCGTATCCGTTTCTGTCTGTCCTGTTTGATACCCAGGATTTCGTCTGTATCTCTGAAAGGACATTTCTGTCCGGCGCCAACAGTAAAATTGCGCTTTTCGGGCTGCTGGAGAATTTCCTGCGGCCCGGTTTCTTTGGTTCAGCGGAGCAGGTTTTGACGGTTGCCCAAACAGCTGCATAGAGACGGCCAGCATTCCGCTCCGGCAAATAGCAGCTCTGGAGGATGTTCAGAATTTACCGCTCCGGCCGGAACCGCCGCCTCCGGATTCGCTTTTACTGCTGCCGCTGCCGGAGGAGCTGCGCTGGATTGCCTGCCTGTGGGTTGTCTTGCGGATAAACCGATCGGTTTTTTTCGTCAGTTGCAGATCTTGGGAAATGTAGCTGCCGGCTGTGGCCTTGACGGCTACGTTGTCCATCTTATTCCAGATCAGGGAAACGATAAGCACGGACAAAAGCAGGGACAGGGCTATTGCCACAAGGATGGGGAACAAATTGCTGGACCGTACCGGTTTTCCTACGGATGCGGTTTCCAGATAGGATTCACATTCTGCCACATAGTCCGTAAAGCCGCCATACCAATCGTTCTCCTGAAAATTGTCCAGAAAGACTTCTTCCAGCTGCTTCTGCCCGTAGCTGTTGAATGTATATTCACAGCGCGAGCCGTAGCAAAACATTGCCCAGTCCCGGTCCTCCATACTGAGCAGCAGCATGATGCCATCACGGTTTGGCCCCTCGCCCATGGTGTTGTCATGGTAGATGGTGTAGGTCGCTTTGAAAACGCCCTCAGGCTGATAATCCCGGTAGTCATCCAAAGTCACCATATAAACGCCGACACCGTATTTTTGAGAAACCGCCTGTGCCATTATTTCCAGCTGTGCGTTCTGGCTTTCACTGAGAAGTCCGGCGGCATCGGTTACATAATTCAACTGCGCACCGGTTTGTTCTGCCGCAGCTGGGCTCACACAGAGCGCAAACACCATCATAACCGCCAGCAGGAGGCTAAGTACTCTTTTTTTCATGCTTTCGCCCTCCTTACCGTCCTGTCAGCAGCAGTGCGGTCACGCTGAGGGTAATGAGCAGTGACGCAATTGCCGCAAAGAGTGCGATTACCCGCTTTGTGCTGACCGGCAGCTTGCCAACCAGCTTGCCGGTCTGAGCGTTCATGGCAAAGAGAAAGTCCTTGCCCTCCCATTTTGTGTTCAGCAGCCATACGGGAAGCAGGGCGTAATGTACCTTGCCCCGCTTCAGGCAGATATCCCGTCCCGTTTCCTTACAGGAGGTATACCCCGATATGGTTCCCTCCAGTGCATTGACAAAGGAGCTGACGCAGCGTTTATCCGCCCGCTCCCGGCTGTCTTCCACGCTGACGTCGTATTTGTCCGCCAGAAAACCTGGCAGATACGCGGTGGAAAAAGGTTTGAGGGCCGAATAGTCATAGGGCTCAATGGAGTCCATGTAATCGTCCGGCATTTTGCTGGAGGCATCCACAGGGACTTTTTCAAAGCTGAGAGAGCCGCCTCGCCGTACATCAAACTCACTGATTTCGGTGATCTCATAATCCCCTGAAGTATATACCCGTTTGCTGACAGCATCAAACCGCACGCTTCCGGACACCTCACCGTCGAACATCCAGAAGGGAACATATACACCTTTGATTTCCTCCAGATGGTTGGTCTTTGAAAAGGTCGATGGCAGAAGGGGCTTTTTGCGATAGTACTGTTTCAGGGCTTTGATGGCATCCTGCTTACTGAGCTGAAAGGGTAGGATAAAATCCGGTTTCAAAACCCCGGAAAACTGCCCCGGCACCACCGAAGGGTTGCCGCAGTAGGGACAGGAGGTGGCGGCGGTGGTTGCGTCGCAGATCAGCTCCGCACCGCAGGAGGGGCAGCTGTAGCTGCGCATCTGCGCCCCCTCTGCGCCCCAGTCTTCACTGAGATCCGAGGTGTCCCACTGGGAGCCGTCCCCGGCAGCCTCCGGCGGGGCCTGGGCAGCGGACTCTGCCTGCTCCATGGCCTGGGCTGCTTTTTCTTCCTTTTCTGCATAGAGGGCCTCGATCTCGGCAACGTCAAAGCTAGAACCGCAGTAGTCGCACTCCAGCTTGCCGGATTCTCCCGCAAAATGGAGGGGTCCGGTGCAGGCGGGGCACTGATAATTTGTAATCTGCATTGTTATTCCTCATTCCCCATGCCGGCGCTGTGCTGAAAATCCACACCGCCGGCAGCGATCCGGTTCGGGCAGAACCCAAATCCTGCCCGTAACCGCAGATGGAATCTGTCTTACGATGGTTTGCTTAGGGTACCTGGGCCTCTGGATGAATCCACTCCGGCATGGAGAATTCCGCCTCCAGCATCGGCAGGTACCAGCTGGCATACAGTCTGGGCCGGGAAGTTTCTTCGATGTCCTCCCAGTCCAGTCCCCAGGGACGCAGATAGATCTCGTAGGCAAAGGCATCCTCGCCGTTTTCATAGTGGCCGTCGATGCAGATCATATTCTCTGCGCCCACCAGGCCCGGGTCTACGATCCAGTCCGCATGCGCCAGGTCAATGTCCGTAAACCATCCGCCCTCGGACATCACCGTGCCGTGTTCACCGGTTCCGGCTTCCTGAAGGCTCACCGATGCCAGCGCCATGGGGGAAACCTTGGTGTAGTCCTCGTCCCAGAGCGTGACCATACCGGTGTAATCCTCGCCGATTTCAATGGTGCCGCAGAGATCCCATCGCTCACCGTCCATGCCCTCGTACCAGCCTTCGCAGCTGTCCATGGTCCACCAGCCGTACCAATCGCCGTTCCACCAGGACAGGAGGGCGTCCTCCGCCCCCTCTTCGGTGGTAACAGGCTCCGTGACAGGAACCGGCTGGGTGGCTGGCTCTGTGGCCGGTGCCGCTTTTCTGGTAAGGGCGGCAGGATCCAGGGTGCACTTTCCGGTTTTGCTGGTGAACAGCTGCCGGAATTCCACCTGGACCGGACTGGAATCATCCTTCAGCAGGAAGGCCGTCTGCAAAGAGATCGTCTCCCCCGGGGCAACGGTTTCTGACCGGTTCTTCACCGCTTCCTCTCCGGAGTGGAGGGCAGCGGGTTCCAGGATCTGGTCATTCTGGGTGCAGCTTTCCCCGACACCCCAGGAATAGGTGGTGTTTTCCTCACTGTTGTTTGTAAACTCCAGGGCCAGCACCATGGTGCCTGCTCCCTGGGGATCCTCCTGGATCCAGGCCTCTTTGCACAGGATCTCATACTTGCCCGCCTTGACTTGCGGGGTTCCGTCTCCCTGCCCCTTGCCGCAGGCGATCAGCAGCATCGCTGCCAGGATCAGGCAGAGGATCCTCATTTTTGTCTTTCTCATAATTCCCTCCCGAAACATCCGTGATGCGCAAATCCGGCGGTCACCGGAAGTGTCCGGCGTTGTCAGAAACGGCAAACTGCCTGTGACCGCCGCCGTTTTGACTTCTTTTTGGAGGGCTATTTCAACTGTTTACCGCCCCGCCGCAGTATTCACAGCATCCGCTGGCATCCGGCGTGGTGGTTGCGCCGCAGTAAGGACAGGTAACCGCAGCCTTGGGCGCCGCTGCCTGCTGGATCTGGTCCCGAACGTCCTGACGAACCTGGGTCAGCGCCTGCCGGATTTCTTCTGCCAGGTTTTTGTAATTGCGGTACTCCACGTTGTTCTCCGGATTGAATCCAGCGTTTATGCCGGGACGCAGCATGGGAGGCGGCGTGATGTCCACAGGGCTGGAGTTGATTTGAAACCGTATTTCGTCAAAATAGGGATTGTTGACGAAAATGGTGATATAAAAATCGTAGGAGTATTCATAACGCGGGGGATTGTAACTGACCTCATTGCCGTCTTTATCCTCACGCAGGATCTCGCAGCGGCTTTCATCGATGTCCAGATTACAGCCGGTCACGTCGGCAAAATCCAGAACATCCGGGTTGGCTTCTGCCAGATCTCTTGCCCGTGTCACAATGAACTTCCCAGCGTCCTCGTCCAGGAGCACCTTGGTAACCGTGCCGAGGGTTCTGGTGGTGTGGAATGATGCAACCTTTTCCCGAGAGAACCAGGGTGAGAGCTTATTTGCGCAGTGTTTACACAGATTTCCGTTCTCCAGCTTCCGGTTGCCCAGCAGGCCGATTTTTTCCCCGCAGATATCGCAGTACTTTTTATCAAACAGTCCCATCGTTATTCCGCTCCTTTTTGTAAGATGAAATGGATGATGCCGCCTTCGTTATGTCCTCTGCCTTGGCGTCTGGCAAAGCAAATGTCACTGTACATCCCCACTGTCAAAGGGGTCGCCGCATTCAGGGCAGAATTTTGGCGGATGTGCTGGGTCAGCCGGCTCCCAGCCGCACTTATCGCATTTGTACTGGGGGACACCTGCCGGCTTGGGCTGGCCACACTCGGGACAGAACTTTCCTTTGTTTACTCCGCACTCGGGGCAGAATTTTCCGGTTGCTGCTGCGCCGCACTGGGGACACTTCCAGCTGCCGGCGGCAGGCTTCGGTTCGGGTTTTTTACTGCCGCAATTCGGGCAAAAGCCGCTGGTGATGCCACTGTGACCGCAGGTACAGGTCCAACCGGCCGCAGGCGCGCTCTGGGGTACAGGCTGGGGCTGCTGGGCACCCATCTGGTAGAGATTCTGCGCATTCATACCACCCATCTGACCTGCCATGTTCATCCCCATAAAGGCCATGGCGGGGCCTGCACCTTGATTGGCTGCCGCAGACTGCATGGCGGAGGCCTGGGCGCCCACCAGATGTGCAGCTGCCCTTGTGGGGTCCATAAAGGCTGCATTGCGCTGCAGCTCCTTGATCATCTGCTCGTCTTCTTCACTGGCCTTCACCGAAGACACGCCGAAGGAAACGATTTCCAGTCCCCGCAGATTGCGCCATTTCCCGGAAAGAACTTCGTTCAGTGCGCCAGCCAGCTCCATGGTATGGCCCGGCAGGGCAGAATAGCGGATGCCCATGTCGGAGATTCTGGCAAATGCGGGCTGCAGTGCGGTGAGAAGCTCCGTTTTGAGCTGCCCATCCAACCGATCCCGGGTATAGTCCTCGGTGACATTGCCGCAGACATTGGTATAGAACAAAATGGGGTCGCAGATGCGGTAGCTGTACTCGCCGAAGCAGCGGATGGCAATGTCAATGTCGATGCCGGCCCGCTGGTCAACCACACGGAAGGGAACCGGCGACGGCGTGCCGTACTTGTTGCCAATCAGCTCCTTCGTATTGAAGTAGTAAACCCGCTGATCCTTGGGCGGTTCTCCGCCGAAGGTGAAGCGCTTGCCGATGTTCTTGAAGGTATCAAGAATGCTGGTTCCCAGGTCGCCGGAAAAAATCGTCGGCTCTGTGGAGCTGTCATAGATGAATTCCCCCGGCTCTGCGCAAAGCTCCGTAACCTTTCCCTGATCGACAATAATCATGCACTGGCCGTCGGCCACGGCTACAACGGAGCCGTTGGAGATGATATTTTCGCTGCCTTTGTAGTTTGAACTTCTGCCGGAAACTCTGCGGACACCTTTGACAGCCATCACGTTTTCCGGAATGGATTCACAATAAAAATACTCTTTCCACTGGTCGGCCATGACGCCGCCGGCGGCTCCCAATGCTGCTTTGATAAGTCCCATGTTATGTACCTCTTTTCTGAAAAGTTATGCCCACGGATCTTCCGCAGCCGGAATGCGGATTCCGCTCAAAATACTGGAATACTCCCACAGAAACCACTGCCCTGTGGAGCCTTTCCGGCGCAGCTTCACGGGCCGCGGAGAATCCGCCCCTGCGGTTTTGAGGTAGAGGCGCAGATAGCCGGGTTCCACATCCTGTGGTCTGGGGTCTGTCAGCACGTTCAGCGTGTATGGCACATGAGGGTGGTAGCCGTTTTCCGGCGATGCACCCTCAAAATAGGCAAGGGGCAGATAGGGTTTTCCCCGCAGACGATCCCGCAGGAACTGGCAGTCATAGGGTGTCATGGTCCTGGGACCCCGCAGGAGATTCATTGCGGCAGTTCCGCCGTCTTTGTCTTTGTCAAACAGCGCCAGCGCACACAAAAACAGCGCACAGATTTGTTCCGGCTGCTGTGCCGCTGCTGCCAGGGATTCAAACTCTGCTAGATTCCCCGGCAGTTTCTCAAGGATGACCTGTATAAAACCACTCCTTCCTAAAGCGTATCGATCACGCCTGCCAGATACGCCGGCGATACCGATGCGTAGATAAAATTATCCACCAGCTGATCTTTCACAGCCTGGCGCACTTCTGCGGCAAGCATTTGGTCTGCGGTTTCATCCACCAGCAGCAGAATCTTGCAGTCCCATCCAAAATTCTTTGCTTCCTTCCGGATTTTCAGCCGTTCATCCAGCGTCCAGATACCCAGCCGTATGACTTCCAATACAAGGATATTGGCCCGGCAGGCTCTGCACAATGCAATCGTCTCTTCCGGCTTGGAAGAACGGTAGACCACATAATCCGGATCACTGGCCATCAGTGCCTGCATAACAGCCTCTGCCAAAAGGCCGCCCTTGATATCCAGTACGATTCTCCGCATCTGCGCTTTGCCACCGCCTTCCGATTCTTTTGGAGGTTACACCTATATTTTAGCGGAAGCCCTTTCGCTTTGCCCCCGCCGATTGGCTAGGTTTTGCAATGATTTTTTCAATTTTTTCTGAAATCCATGACATCGATGGGTGCGCACAACAAAGGGCAGGAAAACCGTGTTGCCATTTTTTCGGCGCCATGGTATCATAATAAGGGAATACAAATGTGCACAGTGGAGGTACGGTATGAGCAAAGCAGCAAAAAAGAGCATCCTGTTTGCCCTGGCCGCACTTGTGCTGATTGGCTTTGCCATGTGGGTGCGCTGGGCCAGCCGGAGCATTCTGCACCACGTTGGATGGGTGTATCTGCGCAGCGGGATCTATCTTTTTCTGTTCAGTGCATGGGGATTCTCCATTCATCTGCGTATTGTGCAGACCCAGGTGCGGCGGTATCTTCTGGGAATTTCCGGGCTGATGGTGCTGTGGATGCTGTTTCGTTCCATCAAGTACGCCATGAATCCGGGGGGCGTTTACCGATATCTGTGGTATGGGTATCATCTTCCCATGCTGTTTATTCCAACCCTGTCTGTGCTTCTGGTTATGTCCTTGGGACACCCAGAACATTACCGGCCTCCCCGCTGGACCCGGGCAATGTATTTTCTGGCAGGGGGATTATTCCTTCTGGTATTGACAAACGATTTGCACCAGTGGGTCTTTACATTTCCCAATGGTGTGATGAGCGATTTGGATTACGGCTATGGAGCAGGGTATTATTTGGGGCTTGTATGGGAGCTGATGTGTGCGGCTTGGGCTATGGCGCTGATCCTGATCAAATGCCGCCTGCCCCAAAGCAGGGTCTACCTCAGCCTGCCCCTGATCCCCTTTGCCTTTTCTGTGGCCTACGTTTACGCATATGTGACAAAAATACAGTGGGTCTGGGTGCTGGCAGGGGATCTGACGGTTGCACAATGCTTGATGTTTGCCGGCATCTTTGAAAGCTGCATCCAGTGCGGCCTGATCCAATCCAATCTGGGATACGACGAGCTTTTGGAAGCAACGACCCTGCCTGTGCAGATTACAGATGGGGATTTTTCTACGAAACACATATCCGCTGCCATGGAGCATCCCTTGCTGCAGAGCCAGCTGCGGCAGATAACGGAAAACACCATGCGGCTGGACAGCAATACACTTTTGAAACACCATCCCCTTCGTGAAGAGCTGGAACAGACCCGGGATGAGCTTCGGGATATTGGCGATCTTCTGGCAGCGGAAAATGCACAGCAGGCAAGACTCTTACAGCTGACGGAGAAAAACCGTCTGTATGATATGATGGAAACCCAGACTGCCCCCCAGATTGCAATGCTGCAGGAGCGCCTGACGGAATTGAAGAAAACCAAGGATCCGGACAGTGCCAGACGTTTGCTTGGACAGATTATGATCATCGGAACCTATATCAAGCGCAGAAATAACCTGATCTTTGTGGGTGTTCAGCGGGGCGCAATCTCCATGCAGGAGCTGCGGCTGTGCCTGAACGAATCTGCGGAGAACCTGAACCTTTACGGCGTTCCCTGCAAGGTGATTGTCACTGGGGAAGGTATTTTTACCATGGAGCAGGGAGCGCAGATTTATGATTTGTTTGAAGCGGTGGTAGAGGCGGGACTGGAATCGATGTCCTCACTGCTGATGTCCATAGAGATTGGGAAGCAGGTGGATGTGAATCTGTGTATCTCATGCACAGAGAATCTCTGGGGGCTGACCGACCGATTTCCCGGCCTTCAGTGGGAACGGGATGAAGATGGTCTGCAATATCTTACGCAGAAACTGGAGAAATCGGGAGGTAGGTAGAAGGCTATGGACAGAATTAAGGAGTGCTTCGATCAGCTTCCCGTTGGGGTCTGCTTCTTCGATAAAAACGGCGTAGTGCGACTGATCAACCACCGAATGCTTGCCATTGTGAGCCACTTGCGGAAAAATGGGGTGCAGACCCTTGCGGAATTGGAACATTCCCTCCAATCGCCGCCTGCAGCCGTTTGCTGCCTGAATCCGCAGCTTCAGATCTACCGTTTTCCGGACGGTAGGATGCTGCGCTTTGGGAAAGAACTGATCGCCACAAAAGCAGGCGTCCGGTATACGCAGATTACCGCCGCTGACGTGACGGGATTGATGCAGAAGCAGAACCAGCTGAAAGAGGAAAACGCAAAGCTGGAAGAGGCGAACCAGCGGCTTAGGACGCTTTTTGAGCAGATGCCGCAGATCATCCGGGAGGAAGAGACCCTTGCCATGAAGCTGCGGGTACATGATGATATCGGGCACAGCATCCTGGCCGCCCGGCGGGCGCTGCTGCAGCAGGCAAGCCTGGAGCAAATCCGTGCAAGTGCAGCACTGTGGGATCGCTCTATCGCCGTTCTTTACCGTTCCAATCAGATGACGATGCAGCCGGAACCTCTGGAAGGAGCAAAAAAACGGGCAAATCAGATGGGCGTTAAGGTGCTGCAGGTGGGAGACGATCCGCCTACGCAGCATCTGCGCAGGCTGTGCGCACTGGCAATCCGGGAATGTGCGGCAAACTGTGCCCGCCACGCCGGCGGCACGGAGCTGTATGTACATTTTTGGCAGGAACAAAGCTGTATGAAGTTTTCCCTGACCAACAACGGTGCCCCGCCGGAAAAGGAAATTACGGAGGGCGGCGGACTTTCCATGCTGCGCCATCACGTGGAAAAAGCGGGGGGCAGGATGGAAATTCAGAGTCTGCCCCGTTTCAAGCTCATGCTCAGTTTTCCGAAAAAGGAGGAAACCGCATATGAGAGTGATGATCGTTGAAGATCAAACCATGATTCGCAGTCTGCTGGAAAGCTATTTCCCTGCGGAGGAAGGCCACCGGATCGTTGCATCCATTCCCGGCGCGAAACAGGCGGTGGAGATTTGCCGGACAAGCCACGTGGATTTAATTTTGATGGATGTGCAGACAGAACACCGTGAGAATGGTTTGTCAGCTGTCCGACAGATCAAAGCCATGAACCCAAAAATCAAGATCATTGTTGTGACCTCGCTAATTGACAGCGCGGTTTTTGAGCAGGCACAAGCAGCAGGCGCCGATAGCCTTTGGTATAAGGATTCCACCCAGAACCGCCTGATGGAAGTGATCCGGCAGACAATGGCGGGGGAACATATCTTCCCGGACGCCCCGCCAATCGTGAATGTGGGTCTGGCAAAGAGTACAGAATTTACAAAAACGGAGCTGAAGGTATTGCGGTATCTGCTTCGGGGACTGTCCTACACCCGCATTGCTTCCGAGATGGGCTGCGAAATGTCTACGGTCAAATTCCATGTGGCAAACATGCTGCAAAAAACCGGTCTGGAAAATAAGCTCCAGCTGGCACTGGCGGCGAGCAATGTGAAGATGATTGCAGATTTGGAAGAAACATAGAAGAACACCCAGGGAGCACGGTTCCTTGTAGATTGGCGGAGGATGGAAAGAGCGCATAGAAATAGGGAAGCTGGTATGGCGGCATACTACGCATATGATCCGCAAAGACGAACATATGAGGATAGGAACCCATATGAGCAAAAGCAGATGGAATCGATAGAATGCGTCCGGTCTGTTGATGGATGATTTTGGTCTATAGTGTATAAAAAACCGGGATGACAGGATCGTCACCCCGGTTTTGCTAAGCTTGTTTTTTGTCTTTGCTTCTCTGCTGCAATCTCCTGCCGCATATTCTCAATCATCACCATGCACTTTTTCTGACAATCTTCACAGGTTGGTGTGTGGTTATTGCGGGCCTTTTCAGAAAAGACTTTTCTCTGCTTTTATGCGGAATCTGTGGCCCTAAATTTCGCCCAACGCCTGTTTACGTCCGGATGTATGGGGCGGTCGTGGCGTGGCAGCTGGAGCGGTCTGCATGGCATTCAGACTGGCAATTGCCGACTTCTTTTGTTCAGCGATCAGGTGAATGTAGGTGTTGTACGTTATGGTAACGTCTGAGTGACCCAGAATCTCACTTACGGTTTTAACATCTACGCCGTTTTCAAAAAGGCGACTGGCAAACGTGTGGCGGAGGGAATGAAGACCATAGATCTTGTCCTCGGGGAAGCCTGCTGCTACAGCGATCTTTCGGAAGAGCCTGTCCAGGTATCTCGGAGGAATCGGTTTTCCGGATTCGCCTGAAAGGACGTGCGTACATTGCCCTGTGACGGCATAAAGCTTTGTTAGAGCATCGAACGCCTCGTCGTTCATATAAATTGTCCGCTCGCTGGTTTGCGTCTTAGCGGAGTCTTGTGTGACCGAAAGATACTTGGCTTCAGATTTGTTGTCACGGTTTTTGACCACTACGATAGTTTGGGCCACTGTGATGGTCCGGTTGTCAAATGACACATCCTCCCACCTCAGCCCCAGAAGCTCTCCCAATCTAAGGCCAGAATTGAGTGCGAGTTTGACAACGCCGCCCAGTCTGTAGATGGGCTTGCCGTTTTTATAGCGTTCTGCGGCGGCTTGACAGAGCTTTTCGGATTCCTCTTTTGTATAACACTTGACTTTCGTTTTGGCGAAGGTCTTCTTTGCAGGGACAGACACTCCGAGCACAGGATTGCTTGCTACGGTTTTCTTGATCATCCCTGTTCGAAAACACTCGTTTACTGCATCGTATGCCTTCTTAATTGTGGAATAAGACTTGCCCTCTTTTTTCAGGTCATTCAGCATCTTCTGCACATCGTCTGCATTGATTGCTCCGACCTGAAGGCTCCCAATATAGGGGACAACCTGGTACTTGATGGTCTGTTCCAGTCTGTCAAAGCTTTTGGGTTTCAGTTCGTTAGATTTGACACTATGGAGCCAGTTGAGCATATAAGACTCCACCGTGCTTTTTTGGACAACAATTCTATCGTTCTTGTGGAGCTCATTTTGAAATTCCTTTAGTTTTTTCCTTACTTCTCTTTCTGTTTTGCCGTACAAAGCTTTGATCTTGGGCGTGCCGTTGTCATTTGTGCCAATGACAACTCTGGCTGTCCATGTGCCGTCTTTGCGCTGCGAGATAGATCCAGAACCATAATCTCTGCGTCGTCTGCCACTCATAATTTGCCCTCCTGTTATAATATAGAATACCTCGCGACTTGCACCGCAAATGATTTGGAAAGAATCTCCGTATTACAATCTGTATTACAATCTGAACGGGAAAGGTAGGGAATTATAGTGACACACAAACAAGTGTTTGTCAAACACTTGTTTGGTTATCCGGCGATTTTTGTTAATATATAACAAAAAAGTCGTCCGAAACCGGACGACTTTCTGTGGGATTTGGCAGGGGCACTAGGACTTGAACCCAGAGCCTACGGTTTTGGAGACCGCCGCTCTACCAATTGAGCTATACCCCTATATGAAGAAAGGCTGACGCCTGAAGAAACTGGTGGGCCTTCAGGGATTCGAACCCGGGACGATCCGGTTATGAGCCGGAGGCTCTAACCAACTGAGCTAAAGGCCCATATAGGTCGCGGGTGATTCGCACCACCACGGACGCCATTATAGCACCGAAAAGGGATTCTGTCAAGCGGGAAATTCCACCCCGGGGAAGAACCGCCCCTCCCGGAGAATGGGAGGGGCGGATGAACGTCAGGCTGCTTCGTAGCGGCCTTTTCGTCTTACAGGAAGACGGGTCACGACCTTCCCCGCCAGGGCATTGCCGACCAGGCCGAAGAGAATGCCGGCAAAGAAGGAGAAGATCACGTCGGTGGGGTAGTGAACATACAGGTACAGCCGGGAGAACGCAATGAGAAACGCCAGAATCACCGCAGGGATTCCCATGAGCTTGTTGTTCTTCAGCAGCACCGTGGAGGCCTCGAAGGAGGCAATGGTGTGTCCGGATGGGAAGGAATAGTCGTGCATCCGATCCGTCAGCAGGGGAATGGTGACCCCCAGCTGCTCCTGCAGGTCGTAAGGGCGGATCCGCCCCACCAGGGGCTTCAGGGTGATGTTGCATACCACCAGACCCAAAAGCAGGGCAAAGCCCATGCCCAGGCCGATCTTCCGGGTTTTCCGGAAGAACAGCAGCAGCACCGCAATGGCAATCCAGAATACGCCCCCGTCGCCAAACAGGGTGATGATGGGCATGATGGTGTCCAGCAGGTCGCTTTTCAGGTTGGCCTGCATCCAGTCCAAAATGGGCAGGTCAAAGGCAACGGCCACTTGATTCATCAGTTCTGTCATAGATCAGGCTCCTTCCGTTGCGGCAGCGGTTTCCGCCGGGGCGGCAGTGGTTTCCTGGGCCACAGTGGCGGAGCCGGCGTCCTCAAACAGGGCGTACAGGGTCATGGGGGTGAGGGTGGTGCCCTCGGGGATGTTCACGATGCCGGAATCATCAGGCTGGAATACCAGGGTCAGGGTGGTCCGGCCGCTGTCGTCCACATCCTGCCGGACCCAGCCGGAAAAGACCTTGCCTTCGGGGACGGAGGTAATCACCGGGGTGACAACCTGGGTGGAGGCAGTGTCATAGAAGTCGCTGACCAGCAGGGTGTCTCCGTTCATGAAGGTCAGGCGAACCCGGCCCACCGGCAGAGAGACGTCCACGTTGGTGGCGGTGACCACCATCCACTTGCCGGAGTCCTTCTTCTCGAAGAACAGGGTCCGGTCATAATCAAAAGTTTTGACGGTGCCGTCGGTACGGGTCACGTTCAGGTCAATGGACACCCGGACGGAGAACATGGAGTCGCCGTAGCGGGCATAATTGGTGACGGACTCGTTGGCGAATTCATAGCCGGAGTTGCCCTGCATCCAAAGGTCGCCGGAATTGACGATGTCGGAGTAGGCCTTGGAGGAATTGTCGAAATACTTGGCCACATCGCCCCGGTCTGCCCGTTCGATCATATACAGGCAGTTGGTGCGGGCGGCTTCCAGCGCTCGGTTTTTCTCTTCATCGGACATGGTGTTGCTTTCGGTGCGCTCGGTGAAGGTCCGGGTGGTTTCGTCGTAGGTGACTTCCATGGCGTTGCCGTCGGCATCGCTGATGGTCACGGTGGGCTGGGCCATCAGTCCGGTAATCTCCTGGGTGCACATCACCACGCCGCTGAGTCCCTCGGGCAGATATTCCTCCGCCTTGGTGGTGGCCTCCTGGATGGTAAAGCTTTCGTCCAGGGCGACCCCGTTGACGTAGGCGGTGTGGCCGTTGAGCAGTTCAATCCGGTAGGTTCCCTCCCGGGTAAACTGCAGCTCTACGGTACCCAGTTCCCAGTCGGGAATCTCGCCCAGGTTTTCCAGGGTGGTGTCGCCCACGTTGTTCTTGTCTACCAGGGTGAAGGTGGCGATGGTTTCGTCGCCCATCCGAACCTGGTATTTCTTATCGCCGGACAGACCGGCGGAGGTCTCCAGATAGGTCAGCTGGGTGGGGTCCACCTTCTGCTGCATATAGCTGACGAACTCTTCCTTGCCCTCGTAGGGGGAATCCTGGGCGCCGGAGGCCTCATACAGGGCGCTCCAGTCGGGATTGGTAAAGAGCTGCGTAAAGACTTGTTCCGCTTTTGCGGTGGGCTGGCTGGCCTCGAAATCTTCCAGCCATCCGTAGAGCCAGTTCATGCCGAAATAGGTGCCCACAAAGAACACCAGAATGAACATGAAATACAGCGTGTAGAAGATCACGCCGCCGGTGCGGGGACCCTTCTTTTTCTTCTTCTGGGGCTGCTGGATGGGGGCTGCCGGTTTCCGGGGGCCGGAACCGGATACAGGGGGGACACTGGCGGGAGCCTTCGCCGGCCGGGAACCGGAAGGGTTTTTTTCTGCCGGAGCGGCGGTCTTTGCTCCGGACTTGGGGGAAGATGCCGCCTGTCTGGGGGCCTGGGACTTGGCAGTTTTTGTGGTAAGCAGATCCTCGTCCCACTGCTCCGCTTTCGGAGCGGGCTTCTTTGCCTCCTTGGCGGCGTTTGCGGCCCGTTCCGCCAGCAGCTGCTCAATATCGGTGGCTTTTTTGCCCTTCTGATTGAATTTTCCCTGATACATGGCTTACCTCCTTAGGACGCCGGCTTGACCAGCCAGTAGTTGGGCATCCGCCTGGGTTCAGACTGGAGCAGAGAATAGCTGTTGATCATCTGCACCTGACCGGCTTCACCGTAGCGGCCGTAGGTATCCCGGTAGTACATGATGGAGGAGGAGCCGCCGTCCATGTTGCAGGCGTTGACTGCGCCATACTCCACCATGATGTCAATGATGTCGGCATAGGTGCCGCCCACGGAACCGGCCTGACGGCCGTCAATGCACACGAAAATCACGGTGCCGTCCGCCCGCTGACCGATGGCAGTCCGGGGATTGAAGCCGGAGTTCATGTTATAGGCCTCCATGTTCACTTCTCCGTTCATCACCAGCACCGGGCCGAAACAGCAGCCGTCCCGGATGTTCATTTCCTCGGCCTGGGCCTGGGTCAAATTGGTGGTGGAGACCACCAGCACATCATCGGTGGTAAAGCCGGCGAAGCCCTCCAGACCGGGCTGCTTGTCCCGGGTCCAGACACATCTTCCATTGGACATCACCAGACCCAGGGGATAGCTGCCGACAACGGCGCTGGTGGTGCCGTTGTCATAGAAGGCGCCGGCGTTGATGGCCGCCAGCACATTCTCCTCTTCCATGACGGCGTTGAGCCGCTTGCCGGGAATGCTGGTGGAGTAATTCTCTGTGGAAATACCCATATACACCAGAGAGGGGTCCCGGACGAGCATGATGTGGGCATTGTAGGTATCACCGGCGTAATCCTCAATCCGGATGCCGTCGGGGTAGTTGTCCCATTCGTTGCTGGTGGAGGAAATGGCGGAATCCTTCTGAATGATGATCTGGGAGGTGTTCGTTACATCATCGGTCAGGCTGCCGCTGCCGCTGCCGGCGGAGGTGATTTCTGCCACCCGCTCTTCTCCGATGAACAGGGCGGGCATCCACTTGGTGGCGCTGGCCTCGATCAGGGACATGGTCAGCTTTTCCTGGGCGGTGATGGAGGGGCCGTTGAAGATCAGGTTCATCACCAGAACCAATGCGGCCAAAGCCAGAATAATGACCGTAAACAGCAGCAGGAAGAACCGTCGGACAATCCGGCCCAGCAGACCGCTGCCTTTTTTCTTCTTGGGCTGGGGGGAAACAGCATCTGGGTATTGCATTTTTTTACTCATAGTGTCAACCTCTTATTTGGATTTTTGCGGTGCAAAGACCCAGCGCTGCTGGATCATATAGCTCAGGAAGTACAGGGCCGTCATTACCACGGCGTAGATCAGGGTCCGCAGACCGTTGGAACGGTCGCTGATGGCGAACAGGGTGTAGAAGCCCTGGGTCAGCAGCACCTGGGCGGCCATCTGGGGCAGGGCCAGGGTGTAGTAGCGGAGCATGGCTTTCTTGGTGTCCACCTGGGCGCAGAAAACCATCTGCTTGTTCAGGAAGAAGTTCAGCAGGGAGGAGATCACCCGGGCGCCCACTCCGGCGGCGGCGGTCAGGGCAAAGTGCTGAAGCAGCGGAGCCAGCAGCCAGCTCAGCAGGGAGAAGCTGGCGGTATCCACCACGGCGCTGATAATGGAACTGACGGTATAGCGAAAAAAGTGGGCAAGAATCAGCTTATAGATTCGCCAGGAGTCGTGAATCACCCGGAAGTGGGAACTTTTGTTCTCTTCGATGTACACCGTGCGGATTTTGACCTCATCGAAGGGAATCGCTTTGGTCTTGAAGGCCAGCAGCATATTGGTTTCGTATTCAAACCGGTCGCCGGCCACATCCATCAGCTGTTCCACCACAGCCCGGGGAATGGCCCGCAGGCCGGTCTGGGTGTCCAAAATGGTCATTCCCACAAAAATTTTAAAAATGGCAGAGGTGGTGTGATTGCCGAACCGGCTCCGGGGCGGGACGTGGTCCAGTGTGAAGTCCCGGCAGCCCAGGGTGGTATGCCCGGTTTCCAGCATATGCTCGCAGCAGGCCCTGGTATCGGCGGGATGATGCTGGTTATCCCCATCCACCGTGACCACGCCCACGCCCTCCGGGCAATTCTCCAGAAAATAGCGGAAGGCGTTTTTCAGGGCGGCGCCTTTCCCCTTGTTTACCTCGTGGTGCAGCAGGTGAATTTCCGGATGCTGGGCATCCAGATCATGGAAGTAGTGAAGATTCTCCGGCTTGCTCCCGTCATTGACCAGGATAATATGGGAGAAGCCGTATTCCAGCAGGCCGTCCACCACGGCAATCAGTTTATCGTCCGGATCCAGGGAGGGAAGCACCACCCAGATGTTGGATATATCGTTCAAATCGGTCGCCTCTTTTCGTCAGCGCAAAATCAGTCATCTTAAGCTCCGTTTACTATATCATATATTTTTCGGAATGCAAAGGCTTTTCATAAAATCTTAATACAATTTGTCGAGGGAAAATACCGATATTCCATGGTCATTCTGCCGGAGAATTCTAGGACCGCCTGGTGTTACTTTGCCATCAGAGGGAGAAATTATGTGGAGAATCGAAAATTTCCTTCGGGGAGAAAAGGGTTGCATCTTGAAAAGATTTACGGTAAAATAAGGTACATCACGAAGGAAGGGGGCGTACCCATGCAGACAATGCCCAGCCGGGAAACCATGGACCAGATCGGGGACCTGTTCAAAGGCTTTGCCGACAGCACCCGGGTGCAGATCCTCTTTCTGCTGGCCCGGCAGGAACTGTGCGTGACAGACATCGCCGAAGCGGTGGACCTGAGCCAGAGCGCCATCTCTCATCAGCTGCGGCTGCTCAAGCAGATGCACCTGATCAAATTCCGCCGGGAGGGGAAGAACATCCTCTATTCCCTTGCGGACGACCATGTGAAAACCATTTTGGAAATGGGCCTGGAACACGTTCTGGAATAAAACGGAAAAACCTCTCAGCGGTTTCACGCTGAGAGGTTTTTGATTTACAGCACTTTGGACAGAAAATCCTGAAGCCGGGGATTCTGGGGATTGCCGAACACCGCTTCCGGGGCGCCCTGCTCCAGAATTTTGCCCCCATCCATGAAGAGAATCCGGTTGCCCACTTCCCGGGCAAAGCCCATCTCGTGGGTGACCACCACCATGGTCATGCCGTCGGCAGCCAGTTCCTTCATGACGGCCAGCACTTCGCCTACCATTTCCGGGTCCAGGGCGGAGGTGGGCTCGTCAAAGAGCATGACCTTCGGGTTCATGGCCAGGGCACGGACAATGGCGATGCGCTGCTTCTGTCCGCCGGAGAGCTGGCTGGGATAGGAGGAAGCCTTCTCTTCCAGCCCCACCCGGCGCAGCAAGGTCATGGCCTGCTCTTCTGCCTGAGCCTGATTCATCAGACCGGTGCGGACCGGGGCCAGGGTAATGTTGTGCAGAATGGTCATGTTGGGGAAGAGGTTAAAATGCTGGAATACCATACCCATTTTCCGGCGCACGGTGTCAATGTCGGTTTTGGGATTGGTAATTTCCACGCCGTCAAAGGTGATGGTGCCGGCGGTGGGGGGTTCCAGCAGGTTCAGGCTGCGCAGGAAGGTGGATTTGCCGGAGCCGGAGGGGCCGATGATGACCACCTTGTCCCCGGGATAGATATGCTCGGAGATGTCATTGAGGACCAGATGGTCCCCGAAGGATTTGCTCAGGTGTTTAACGTCGATCACTTTGACGCAGCCTCCTTTCCAGAATGCTCAGCAGCCAGGAGAAGATGATGACCAGCACCAGGTAGATCACTGCGATGCCAAGCAATGGATACATCTGCTCGTAGGTCCTGCCGTAGATGGCCTGGGCGGCATAGACCAGCTCCTTGCCGCCGATGACGGTAATCAGGGAGGTATCCTTCAGCAGGATGATGAATTCGTTGCCCAGGGAGGGGAGAATGGCCTTGAAGGCCTGGGGGATGACGATGAAGCGCATGGTGTCGATGTAATTAAGACCCAGGCTTCGCCCCGCTTCTGCCTGACCGGGGTCCAGGGCCATCAGACCGCCCCGGATAATTTCCGAGACGTAGGCGCCGGAGTTGATGCCCAGGGTCAGGGCACCGATCAGCGTATAATTCCGAGAGGAGGAGAAGATGACGAAGCCCATAATCAGCAGCTGCACCATCATAGGCGTGCCCCGGATGACGGTGACATAGATTTTGCACACCGTGTTCAGCAGCGCCAGAATGGGATTGTGGTGGCCGGGACGCTGCTGATCATGGGCAGTTCGGATCATGGCAACGATTACACCGAGGACAATGCCGATGGTCAGGGCCATGGCAGTGGCCATCAAAGTAGTGCCCACACCTTTTAAATACTGCTGCCAGCGTCCGCCGTCAATGAACGCCTGATAGAATTTGACGTAAAACTCCTGGGAAAATGTGGCGGTACCTTCCCGCAAAAGGGGCTTCCATGCTTCGTACAGTTCCACAGACTCACTCCTTATCAATAATAACAAAATTGTAAAACGATTGCCTCCGGAAAATCCTCCGTTATGAGCACTTTCCGCAGGCCACCGAAAAAGCAGACCCTAAGGGCGGGAGACCCGCCCTTAGGAAGAACATGCTTATTCGCCGAAATACTTGTCGTAAATGGCGGGAATGGTGCCATCCTCGTTGAGGTCCTTCAGGGCCTGGTTGATGGCATCCAGCAGAGCGGTGTTGTCCTTGTTCACACCGATGGCGTAGTTGTCGTCAGCCACGGAGCCGTCCAGCAGGACCAGACCGGCGTTACCGTTCACAAACTCCTGAGCGGGGTTGGCATCGATAACTACACAGTCGACCTGACCATTCAGCAGAGCCTGAACAGCACTGGCGCCATTGTCATAAGGCGTGACATTCTCGTCGCCATAGGAATCGGAGGCGAAGATATGGCCGGTGGTAGCACGCTGGACACCGATCGTCAGACCTTCCAGGTTGTCCTTGTCCACGTCGGAACCTTCCTTCACGATGACCCGCTGGCTGCTGGAGAAATAGGTGTCGGTGAAGTTCATGACCATCAGACGGTCTTCAGTCACGGACACGCCGGCCATGACGATGTCACTCTTGCCTTCCTGGACAGCCAGCAGAGCGGCGTCAAACTCCATGTCGTCCACTTCCAGTTCCAGGCCCAGCTTCTTGGCAATGGCCTCGGCAACTTCCACGTCATAGCCTTCGAAGGAACCGTCATCGGCAACCATCTCGAAGGGAGGGAAAGCGGCGTTGGTGGACATGATCAGCTTGCCCACTTCAATGGTGGTGAAGGCGGCAGCCTCTGCAGCCTCGGTCTCGACGGCTTCCGTCTCGGCGGCGGCAGTGGTCTCAGCGGCAGCGGTAGTCTCAGCGGCGGCGGTGGTCTCAGCCGCAGCAGTGGTCTCTTCGGCGGCGGTGTTGCCGCAGCCGGCGAACATACCCGCAATCAGCAGGCAGCTCAGAGCGATAGCAAACAACTTTTTCATTTTCTTGCACTCCTTGTTCATAATTGAAAGAATCCTTCCTCAATACTGGATTCTTGTATGGATTATACTCCCCTTTGTATACACCGTCAATAGGGCGAATGCACAACAATTCCTTAAAAAACCTAGGTCTCCCCGGAAATGTTTCACAAATACAATGGTTCAAAGTGAATAAATACATATATTCAGTTTTTATATTCGAAAAAGCAATTTGCAAGAATTGAATATGGATGTGTATTTAGCTGAATATTATTCAAATCGAAAGATGGAGCCGGGGATTGGAAGCGTTGACTTGCCCTGGGGAATCTGGTATAATCAGTCCCAAATTGCGGGGCCCCGGATGAGGCTTCACACGGAAAAGGAGAATGAACAATGAAAGGGACATTGGTTGGCGTGGGTGTAGGCCCGGGAGACCCGGAACTGCTGACACTGAAGGCCATGAAACGGATGGAGCAGTGCGACGTCCTGGTGGTGCCGGATGCGGATAAGGGGGAGAGCACGGCTTATAAGATTGCCCTGCAGGCCTATCCTGCGTTGGCGCAGAAGCCCACGGTTACGGTGCGGATGCCCATGACCCATGACATGGCCCAATGGCGGGCCAGCCACCGGGCGGCGGCGGACCAGATTGAGGAGCAGCTGGACGCCGGGAAAATGGTGGTATTTCTGACTTTGGGCGACCCCACGGTGTACGCCACCTATATTTATGTGCACAAAATGGTGGAGTCCGACGGCTACCCCACGGAAATTGTCAGCGGCATTCCTTCCTTCTGCGCTTCCGCTGCCCGGCTGAATATCGGACTGGCGGAGGGCAGCCAGATGCTGCACATTGTGCCCTCCTCTCACGGCATTTCCGAGGCCCTGAAAATGCCCGGTGTGAAGGTGCTGATGAAAGCCGGATCCAAGATGCCCCAGGTGCGCAGGGAGCTGATGGAGTCCGGCATGGAGGTCAGCATGGTGGAAAACTGCGGTATGCCCCAGGAACACGTTTACCGCAGCGCGGAGGAAATCCCGGAAAACGCCGGGTATTTCTCCCTGATTATTGCCAAGGACCCGGCCAAGGGGAGAGAATAGTCCCCATTCTCCAAATAATTTCCGGATTTCTCTTGTATCTTTCCACCATTTGTGGTAAACTGAACCGGATTGATGAAAATTTGCTGTTTGGAGGAAATCTGGAGATGCACAGTCCAACGTAGGCCCTCCTGCGGATCTGAAAGAATGTATGTTTTGGAGGGTTTAAAATTTATGTCACAACTTGTGGAAGAAATCAGCCGCCGCCGGACCTTTGCCATCATTTCCCACCCCGACGCCGGTAAAACCACCCTGACCGAAAAGTTCCTGCTCTACGGCGGCGCCATTGCCCAGGCAGGTGTGGTCAAGGGCAAGAAAAATTCCCGGGCCGCCACTTCGGACTGGATGGAGATTGAGAAGCAGCGTGGTATTTCCGTCACTTCTTCGGTGATGCAGTTCCAGTATAACGGCTACTGCATCAACATTCTGGATACCCCGGGCCACCAGGATTTTTCTGAGGATACCTACCGTACCCTGATGGCGGCGGATTCGGCGGTGATGGTGATTGACGGCGCCAAGGGTGTGGAGCCCCAGACCCGGAAGCTGTTCAAGGTCTGCGCCATGCGGCACATTCCTATTTTTACCTTTGTCAATAAAATGGACCGGGAGACCAAGGACCCCTTCGATCTGCTGGATGAAGTGGAGCGGGAGCTGGGAATTGAAACCTACGCCATGAACTGGCCCATCGGATGCGGCAAGGATTTCCAGGGCGTCTACGACCGGGAGAAGGCGGAGCTGCTGTTCTTCTCCGGCAACACCGGCAAGAAGCGGGCGGACAAGCTGGAGGTGGATCTGTACGATCCCCAGGTGGCCCAGCTGCTGGACTCGGAAGCCAAGCACCGCCAGCTGATTGAGGACGTGGAGCTGCTCTCCGCCGGCCGGGAGATGGACCTGGAAGCGGTTCGGGCCGGACAGCTGTCCCCGGTGTTCTTCGGCTCCGCCCTGACCAATTTCGGCATTGAGCCGTTTCTGGAGGCGTTCCTGAAGCTGACGCCGCCTCCTCTGTCCCGGACGGCGGACTGCGGTGTCATTGATGCCTTTGATCCGGACTTCTCCGCTTTTGTCTTTAAGATTCAGGCGAATATGAACAAGGCCCATCGGGACCGGCTGGCCTTCATGCGGATCTGCTCCGGTAAATTCCAGCGGGATGCGGAATATTACCACGTCCAGGGCAAGAAGAAAATGCGCCTGTCCCAGCCCCAGCAGCTGATGGCGGCGGAGCGGGAAATCGTGGAAGAAGCCTACGCCGGCGACGTAATCGGCGTGTTTGACCCGGGCATCTTCTCCATCGGCGACACCATCACCGTGCCGGGGAAGAAGTTCGCCTATTCCGGCATCCCCACCTTTGCCCCCGAGCACTTCTGCCGGGTGTCCGCCAAGGACTCCATGAAGCGCAAGCAGTTTGTCAAGGGTACGGAGCAGATCGCCCAGGAGGGCGCCATTCAGATTTTCAAGGTACCCAACTCCGGCATGGAGGAAGTCATTGTGGGCGTGGTGGGCACCCTGCAGCTGGATGTGTTCCAGTACCGGATGAAGAACGAGTACGGCGTGGAACTGCGGATGGAGATGCTGCCTTACGAGGAGATTCGCCGGATTGACGAGTATCCCGGGGACCTGCAGGACCTGAACCTGGGCAGCGATGCGGAGCTTTTGGAGGATTATCGGGGCCGGAGCCTGCTGGTGTTCAGCAGCTTCTGGGCCATCGATTTCACCTGCCGGAGAAATCCCGGACTGAAGGTATCAGAAATCGTGGTTTCCGAAGGATAAGGAAAAGCATCCGGGGCCCCTGGGACGAAGGAAAACGGGGCCGGGTATTGATGGCTGCACCGTATAATTTGCCGAGAGGACTGACAGGGGAATTTGCCTCAGATGAAAGGACGGAAAACCGGCGGAATTCTGGATATGTTTCCGGGCTTTCAGACTGCGCAGATGAAGCGAAAGAACCTGCCATGCCCGCAGGCCATAATTGTGTGGAGAGACTGTGGCGGGAAGCCTGGACAAGAAATGCAAAGGAAGTAGGGAAGATGGAGAAAAACGAACCCGCGAGAAGAGAATGCTTTCGATTTTTCGAATATCTGTACCGAATCCGTTGGTATTTGGTAGTTTTTGCCGTCCTGTATGCAGCGGTGTACGGTCCCTGGGTGAACAATATCTATCCTCGTGTGGATACAGAAGAGATGCTCAATGTCCCACACAGCACGTATGCCTGGATGGAGGTTGGCAGGCAGGGAATGGTTCTGACAAAATGGATTTCCGGGCTGGACTGGTATAACCCATTTGCGGAGTATTTTCTGGGCTATACGGCGTTGTTCGTTTCCTGCGTTCTGTTCGGATTTCTGTTCTGGCGGACAGGAGGAGGAAAGCTGGCGGCCTTCGGTGCCATGCTTCTGGCATTGATTTCCCCCATAATGGCCGAGCAGCTGTATTTTGAACTGCAGCTATTTGAGATTGGGCTGGCATATTGTTTGTGTGCGATGGCAGCTGCGGCAGCTTATTACGGTCTTTGGCACAGAAACTTGCTCTATGAGGGAATTTCTGTGGGACTGATGATTTGGGTATTCTCATCCTATCAAATATTGATTATACTGTATGTTGCTGTGGTTGTTACATCGTTCATATTACTGTATATCAATTGGACCATTGCAGGGAACCGGTGTGTGGACTCCGCCGTTTACCTCAGGCTGGCGGCCGGTCATATTGTTCTGTTTGCCATTGCCCTTGTGCTGAACACCGGAATCACGAAACTTTTCTTCACGTCTGCATTTGGGAGCAGTTACCTGAGTGGGTACTTTGCATGGGGAGAGGCGGATTTCACAACCCTTTTGAAGAATATTGTGTGGAATATTTTCTCGTCTTTGACCGGGAAAGAAAAGTACTACACGCCGTTTTATGGCCTGGCTGCCTGCGGCGCTGTGGCAATGACGATTGTAAGCGCGGCAGAAAAGAAGGACGCTCCCCTGCGCTGGCTCTGGGTGCTGGCCGAAACAGGGCTGCAGATTCTGCCTTTCGGAATGACAATTGTGTTTGGGGCGCCACCATCCGTACGTGTTCAGATTGTATATCCGTTTGTACTGGCAAGCAATTTTATAATCTTGGTGCGCTTGGGAGAGACGTTCCACTTCAGAAAGGCGATTTGCGGCGGTGTTGCCGTTTGCACAGTGATTTGTCTGTGGTCGCAATGCCTGATTACCCAGAGACTGGTTTATACGGACGTAATTCGGGGACAGGAGGATCTGCGCCTGGCGGCTGCCGTTGAACAGCGGATCGAGGAAGTATCGGAATGCTCCAAACCGATTGCGTTTGTTGGTGCATACGAGAATCAGCTTAATGCAGCGTGTACCCGAGGGGAGTATATTGGAAAATCAATATTTGCAGTTGACTATACCGTGGAACCGCACTACTTCTTCAGCTCCAACAGAATTTGCAATCTGCTCCGGATGGTGGGATTCCCGTTTACAAGCGTGACACAGGCCCAGATGCTTGCTGCGCGGGAGACCGCTCTTGAGATGCCGGTTTGGCCGGAGAAGGGGAGCGTGGTGGATGCCGGTGATTTCACAATTGTAAAATTGTCCGAAGATCATTGGGATTATGAGGTAGCTGATGTGCCTTAAATCCACGGATCGGTTTGGTATACGGTGAATTCTGTTCTGCACTTCGGAGGCTGTACATGAAAATGTCCGGACATATGTGAATTCAGGATTCTATGGGGAGATTCATCAGGAACTTGCAGCCCGTCTGGGATACTGAGCCTGTCTTTGCAAGAAATTGGAAGTGGAAAATTTTGTATGCTTTGTCTGCCGGTACGGGATGGATGATCTGCAAAACCTGCAATATTGCCGGAGAGAAACAGATCACCAGTGCATAGTGATGGTTCAAGGAGCGCATTGTTGAATGAAAAGGCGGGGCGTATGCCCCGCCCTCTTGCGTTCCGGGGAAAAGGGCGCTATAATAACGATATGATTTTACTGGTCCTGAGAGAGGGGAGGCGGTGCCATGAAGCCGTGGCAGCATTTCAAAACCATAACCAAGCACCGTTTGCTGGTGTGTCAGGGCTGTTTTCGGGTGGGCCTGTACTGGCAGGGATTGACGCATGATCTGTCCAAATACTCTCTGACGGAATTTCTGCCCGGAGCGAAGTATTACCAGGGCGTCCGGAGTCCCAACGCCGCCGAGCGGGAGGACAAAGGCTACAGCGAGGCGTGGATGCACCACAAGGGCCGCAACCGCCACCACTACGAATATTGGACGGATATGAACCGGGAGACCCGGCGTTATGAGTCCATCCCCATGCCCCGAAAATATCTGGTGGAAATGGTGATGGACCGTCGGGCAGCCTGCATGACCTACCAGGGGAAGGACTATCGGAACGATTCTCCCCTGCGCTATTTTGAAAAAAGCCGGGAACGGGAACTGATGCACCCCCAGACCCGCCGGGAGCTGGGATATATTCTGGAAATGCTGGCCCGGGAGGGCGAGGGGGTCACGTTCCGCTATCTGAAGGAGTCGGTACTGGCGGGGGAGCCGTTCCCCTGGGAGAAGAAAGGAGAATGCGGGTGCACGGTGTCAAGCTGACCATTCCCTCTGACATTCATCATGTCTGCCAGATTGTCACCGGATTTCTGATTCTGAAGGAGCAGGGGATGCCGGTGCAGCTGGAAAACCGCATTCGGGATCGGTCCTATCCCTTGCACGGGCTGCCGGTGGTGATGGCGGACTACCGGGGAAAGCGGATTTTCTACGATCTTTGGGACGGCTACCAGAACCCGGAGGGGATCCGGGAAGGGCTGGCGCACTGTGACTTTTGCTTCAAGCGCAGCTTTTCTCCGGAGAAGAACCGGGAATTATTTCCGGAATTTCGGGAAAAACTCTTCCCGCTGGGCTTTAACTACCATGTGACCCATCCGGATAACCCTGCCAATGAACCCTGGTGGAAGCATGTTGGAAAGCAGCTGCAAGGCAGAGCACCGGACCGGTATTTCCGACCGGAGGTCTTTGAGGGTACTGCGGAGCGCCGGGACGGACCGGCCAGAATATTGTTTCTCACCCGGCTGTGGGAGGAGGAACCCCAGCTGTCCCAGGAGGACAATGCCGAGCGCCGGGCCATCAACGAAAGCCGGATTCACATCATCCGCACCCTCCGGGAGCGATACGGGGACCGTTTTTTCGGGGGACTGAACGATCTGCCCCTTGCCCGCAGCCTGGCTCCGGAGCTGATCGTGCCCAAGCAGTATACGGAGCGGATGCATTACCTGAATCTGCTGCACAGCTGCGACATCTGCATCGGAACCATGGGCCTGTACGAGAGCATCGGCTGGAAAACCGGGGAATATGTGGCGGCGGCCAAGGCCATTGTCAACGAGACATTCCGCTATCAGGTGCCGGGAAACTTTCTGCCCGGGCAAAACTACCTGCCCTTTGAGACAGCCCAGGAATGCATTGACGCGGTGGATTGTCTGGTTTCTGACCCGGACCTGCTCTTTTCCATGAAGCAGGCGAACGAAAATTATTACCGCTGTTACCTGAAACCGGAGGTGCTGGTGAGGAACACCCTGGAGGTTGTGGACAGCCAGCTGGATCAAGTGGGGAACAACTGATTAAACTAAAATCGCCTGAATCCATTTGTTGGATTCAGGCGATTTTATAAGGTTAGGGGTATGAAAACGTAATGGTATAATCCTCTCCGATGGCGGGGTAGGAGGTCAGAAGCCGCAGGAGAATCTCCTGGGCGTTTTTCTGTGCCTTGTCCAGAATTCCGTTTTCAATGGCCCGTTCCCTCATAGCCTCTTCCGTGGCTGCGTCGAATTTGATCTTGTCGTCGATTGTGATGCTGTTGAACAGATTATTCTGCTCGTCCAGAACCTCGACACTGTCATTGTCAATTTCATAGGAGAGAATAGCAGCAGGCGGCATGGAAACGGTGATGGTTTTGTCCTCTTCGGACACCTGGAGGGAGACGGAGGAAAGATCAATGCCCGCCTTGATGGAGCCGTCCCACTTCAGCATGAAGGATTTTTCCGTGAACGGAATATTCCAGTCCCGGAACTGCTTGGAATCCGTAAATCTGGCGGCATCTGTGAATAGGTATTCCACAGTGGCCAGCTCACTGATGTCCTCAATATCCTGATAAATGGCTGCCAAATTGATTTCCGGCGAAACCGGGGTGACCACAACCGGTGTCTCAAGCAATTCCTGGATATAGGCGTTCAGCCTGGCAATTTCTTCCTCCGAACTGCGGCTGGCCTGACTACGGCCGGCAAACCAGGCCCAGCCCAGAAGCGCCGCAAGGAGGATACAGAAAATCAGCGTAAGGACCAGTCCCCGCTTCAGCCGGGATAGGGAGAACCCTTTCCTGCGTTTTTGCAAATCGGAATCCAATTGATTCATAGTATCCCTCTTTCTTTCGATGGATAAACGGTTTGGCTCTTCCCAATGCCCCCATCCGTGATTTCGGAGCGTCTGCTGCGGATTGCCGGATGCTTTCGCCTTTCATTCTATCACAGGCTGAACCTGCTGGCAATCGGGTTCACCGTCAAAATTTAGGAAAGTAAAGCAAAAAAGGGATTCCGGAAAGAAAATAACAGCCGCCCCGGAGTACGGGACGGCTGCTGCAGTTGAAATGGGGGATTTCCGAGTAAATCAGGCCTTGCCGGCGCAGCCCAGAACGTCCACCAGCTTGTGGCGAACCAGTTCCTTGATGTTGGCACGGGCGGGCTTCAGGTACTCACGGGGGTCAAACTTGTCGGGGTGCTCGGCGAAGAACTTCCGGATGGTGCCGGTCATGGCCAGACGCAGGTCGGAGTCGATGTTGATCTTGCACACAGCCAGCTCAGCGGCATGACGCAGCTGATCCTCGGGCACGCCGATGGCGCCGGGCATGACGCCGCCGTAGGTGTTGACCATCTCTACGTACTCCTGGGGCACGGAGGAAGAGCCGTGCAGCACGATGGGGAAGCCGGGCAGCTTGCGGATGACTTCTTCCAGGATGTCGAAACGCAGCTGGGGCTTGGTGCCGGGCTTGAACTTGTAAGCGCCGTGGGAGGTGCCGATGGCGATGGCCAGAGAGTCGCAGCCGGTCTTGGCGACGAACTCTTCCACTTCCTCGGGACGGGTGTAGTGGGAGTTCTCGGCGGAGACGTTCACTTCGTCCTCCACGCCGGCCAGAGCGCCCAGCTCGGCCTCAACCACAACACCGTGGTCATGGGCGTACTCCACAACCTTCTTGGTGATCTCAATATTCTCAGCGAAGGGCTTGGAGCTGGCGTCGATCATGACGGAGGTAAAGCCGCCGTCGATGCAGGACTTGCAGGTCTCGAAGCTGTCGCCGTGATCCAGATGCAGGCAGATGGGGATTTCGGGGCACTCAATCACAGCGGCCTCCACCAGCTTCACCAGGTAGGTGTGATTGGCATAGGCGCGGGCACCCTTGGACACCTGCAGAATAACAGGGGCCTTTTCCTCCCGGCAGGCCTCGGTGATGGCCTGGACGATTTCCATGTTGTTGACGTTGAAAGCGCCGATGGCGTAGCCGCCGTCGTAGGCCTTCTTGAACATCTCGGTAGTGGTAACAAGAGCCATTGGAATCAATCCTTTCTTAAAATAGCAGACAGTGGTCCGCATTTTCTCGGTATCATTATACCATAAATTTTCGGATTTTCAATAAAAATATTTGCCATTTCCAGAGGTGCGTGCTATAATTCACAGGGTGGGCCGGAAATTCGGAGTTTTCCTGGAGAAGCCCACATGAAACAACGTAATTTATTATTTTTTGGAGGTAACGATATTATGTCTGAAAAGACCCTTGTTGGCTCTCTGATTATCGGTCAGTCCGGCGGCCCTTCTTCCGTCATCAACTGCTCCGCCTACGGCGTAATCAAGGCCGGTCTGGAGAATCCCAACATCACCACCGTCTACGGCGCCTTCCACGGCATCAAGGGCGTGCTGAACGACCAGCTGATGATCATGGATGAGGAAGATCCCGCTGAGCTGGAGAATATGCTCCACACCCCCTCCTCCGCCCTGGGCTCCTGCCGCTACAAGATTGCCGATCCCGATGTGGACGACACCGACTACAAGCGGATTCTGGAGATCTTCAAGAAGTACAATGTCCGCTACTTCTTCTACAACGGCGGCAACGACTCCATGGACACCTGCAACAAGATCTCCAAGTATATGAACCGGGTTGGCTATGAGTGCCGGGTCATGGGCGTGCCCAAGACCATCGACAATGACCTGGCCGGCACCGACCACTGCCCGGGCTTTGCTTCCGCCGCCAAGTACATCGCCACTTCCTTCATGGAAGTCAGCCGGGACAGCCAGGTGTATGACACCGGCATGGTCACCGTGGTGGAGTGCATGGGCCGTCACGCCGGCTGGCTGACCGCCGCTGCCGCTCTGGGCAACGTGAAGGGCGACGGCCCCGATCTGGTGTACCTGCCCGAGGTGGACTTCAGCATGGACCAGTTCATTGCTGACGTGAAGCGGGTGTATGCCGAGAAGAAGAACTGCCTGGTGGCGGTGTCCGAGGGCATCCATTATGCCGACGGAACCTTTGTGTCCGAGGCCAAGACCTCCGGCACCGACGGCTTCGGCCATGCCCAGCTGGGCGGTCTGGCAGCTCGTCTGACCGACATCATCAAGGCGGAGCTGGGTGTGAAGGTTCGTCCCATCGAGCTGAGCCTGCTGCAGCGCTGCGCTGCCCACTGTGCCTCCGGCACCGACATTGCCGAGTCCTTTATGTCCGGCAAGGTAGCGGTGGAGTCCGCTGTTTCCGGCATCACCGACAAGATGGTGGGCTTCAAGTGCACCCGGGGCGCCGACGGCTACAAGTGCGAGCCGGAGCTGTTCGACCTGAGCCTGGTGGCCAACACCGAGAAGAAGGTTCCCCTGGAGTGGATCAACGAGGCCGGCAACGGGGTGAACCAGGGCTTCATCGACTACTGCCTGCCCCTGATTCAGGGCGAGACCAGCATGGTCAAGGAAGACGGCCTGCCCCGGTTTGTCCACCTGAAGCGTGTCTTTGCCAAGTAAGGTACAATCGGATTTACAGAATTGTGCGCCTGCCCGCCGGGGCAGGCGCCTTTTCTGCACATGGGAGTCCGCCTGGTATGAGCGATTGTTTTTTCCAGAAAAGCACTTTTTTGCCTCAGCCGGTTGACAACCGGTATTTTGAGAATTATACTATACCACATGTTACAATTTATTTTCGTTTTCATCGGAGGAAATCGTAAATGGTAATCGAGTGGGATGTGACCATTCCCAAACTGTCCGGGGAACAGACCCGGAGAACCTTTATCTACCTGCCGGAATCCTACGACCAGGAGCCGGAGCGCCGCTATCCGGTCCTGTATATGTTCGACGGGCACAATGTGTTTTTTGACGAGGACGCCACCTTTGGAAAGTCCTGGGGAATGAACCGCTATCTGGAAGAGAGCGGCAAACAGCTGATTGTGGTGGGGGTGGAGTGCAACCACGAGGGAAACCGACGTCTGGTGGAGTACGCCCCCATGACCTATACCAACTCTGAGCACGGCACCATCAAGGGTAAGGGCAGCGTGATGATGAACTGGATGGTGAAAGAGCTCAAACCCAGCATTGACGAGAATTTCCGCACTCTGCCGGACCGGAAGAACACCGTTCTGGCCGGCTCCTCCATGGGCGGGCTGATGGCCCTGTATGGGGTGTGCGCTTACAATCACATTTTTCAGCGGGCGGCCTGTCTGTCTCCCAGCTTGTGGGTGTCCCCCGGGAAAGTCCTGGAGATGGTAGCCCGGGCCCACATCCGGCGGGATACCACCGTGTATATGGATTACGGCGAGTTGGAGATGTTCAGCCACGCGGCGACCCAGGAGGCCATGATTTCCACGGCACACCTGCTGCTGACCAAGCGGGTGAATCTGGCCTTCCGGATCGTCCCCGGGGGAACCCATTCCGAGGCTTCCTGGGAACAGCAGGTCCCCATTTTTATGGATTGTCTGAATTTGTAATCAACGGATGAGGAGAGATAGAATGGACATTCGCTATGAAAAGCACTGGAGCGGTTACCTCAACCGGGAGATGGAATTCAAGGTTTACGGCCACGGCGGCAAACCGGTGATGTTCATCCCCTGCCAGGCGGGCCGGTTCTGGGATTTTGAAGATTTCCACATGATCGACTACTGGGCCAAGTGGATTGAAGAAGGCCGGTGCATGGTATTCTCCGTGGATACCATTGACAATGAGGCCTGGGCCGCCAAAGGGGCGGATAACCGCTGGCGAATTGAAAATCACGAGAAGTGGTACAACTACATCGTCAACGAGATGGTGCCCACCATCAAGCATCTGGCGGGGCTGGCCAACGGCTATGACCAGGGAATCATGACCTTCGGCTGCTCCATGGGGGCCATGCATGCGGCGAACCTGTACTACCGCCGGCCGGACCTGTTTGACAGCTGCTTTGCCATCTCCGGCCTGTATGATAATAAGGAGTTCTTCGGAGATTACTGCGACGATTTGGTCTATAACAACTGTCCCTGCCTGTATTTACAGAACCTGCCGGACGATCACTTCTACAAGGACCTGTATAACAGCCAGAAGAGCCTGATTGTCTGCGGGCAGGGCGCCTGGGAGGAGCCGCTGCTGGAATCCACCCGCTGGCTGGACACGGTGTGCTGCCAGAAGGGCATCCACACCCGGTTCGAATATTGGGGCTATGACGTGAACCACGACTGGCCCTGGTGGTATAAGATGGTAGACACCTATGTTCCCTGGCTGCTTGGATAAGGCGGCGGGGAATGGAAAGAGAGAACAAAGGAGCGACACAACCATGAAAAACTTCGTATTTATTTCCCCTAATTTTCCCATGACCTACTGGAAGTTCTGCCGGGAGCTGAAGAACAACGGCATGCGGGTCCTGGGCATCGGCGACTGCCCCTATGACGGACTGCTGCGGGAGCTGAAGGATTCCCTCCATGAATATTATAAGGTAAGCAGCCTGGAGAACAATGATGAAGTGTTTAAGGCTGTGGCGTTCTTCACCTTCAAGTACGGCAAGATCGATTGGCTGGAGTCCAACAATGAGTATTGGCTCATGCGGGATGCCTGGCTGCGCACGGAGTTCAATATCACCACCGGCCCCAAGCTGGAGGAGATGGACAAGATCAAGTTCAAGTCCGTGATGAAGAAATACTATGCGAAGGCCGGTCTGCCCACCGCCCGGTATCACCTGGTGGAGGGCCTGGCGGACGCACTGGAGTTTGCCCATACCGTGGGCTATCCCGTGGTGGTCAAGCCCGACAACGGCGTGGGCGCCAACAACACCTACAAGCTGACCTGCGACGAGGATGTGCAGTGGTTCATCGACACCAAGGACGACAATGTGTACATCATGGAGGAATTTGTCAACGGTTATGTCCAGACCTTCGACGGCATTGTGGATTCCCATGGCAAGGTCCTCTTTGAGTCCGGCAATGTGACCCCCTATTCCCTGATGGACATTGTGAACACTGCCGGAGATTCGGTGTACTATCTGGTGAAGGAACTGCCGGAGAAGATCCGGGATGCGGGTCTGCGGACCATCGAGGCCTTCGGCGTGAAGAGCCGGTTCATCCATCTGGAGTTCTTTATTCTGAACGAGGACCAGGAGGGCCTGGGCAAGAAGGGGGATGTGTTGGGCCTGGAGGTCAATATGCGCCCCGCCGGCGGCTATACCCCGGAGATGTACAACTATTCCCAGGAAACCGACGTCTATAAAATCTGGGCGGATATGGTGGCCTTTGACTGCGATACCAAGGGTACCGGCAATCACCATTACTGCGCCTTCTATGGACGGCGGGATGGCCGGCCTTATAAACTGGACGACTATGAAGTGATGATGAAGTACGGCAAGCAGATGGTCATGTGGGGACGGATTCCCGACGCCCTGTCCGGCGCCATGGCCAACCAGATGTATGTGGCCAATTTCGACACGGAGGAAGAAATGAACGCCTTCTACGCCGATCTGGCGGCTACATTCGAATAATTCAGAAAAATCCCGGAGCGTTTGCTCCGGGATTTTCTATGGAAGAAAGGAAATGCCCTCATGGCGCAAAAGCCACGCTTTCTTGTCCAGTCCGCCGGCATAGCCGGTGAGCTGGCCGCCGCTGCCCAGGACCCGATGGCAGGGGATGAGGATGCTGACGGGATTGCGGCCTACGGCTCCGCCTACTGCCTGGGCGGACATCCGGGGGCGGCCCAGGGCGGCGGCAGCCTGCCGGGCAAGCGCTCCGTAGGTTCGGCTTTCCCCGTAGGGGATGTCCAGCAGGAGCTTCCAGATCAGGTGCTGGAAAGGCGTGCCGGGAGGCGCAAGGGGGATGGATGCCGCCGGCTCCGGCATTCCGGCGAAGTATCCGTCCAGCCACCGGCAGGTTTGTTCCAGAATGGGGTGGGGAAGGGCGGCCTGGCAGGCTCCGCGGTCCATCCAGATGCCGGTCAACCCCGTATCCCGGCAGGTCAAGGTCAGCAGTCCCAGGGGACTTTCATAGTTTTCGCAGAATTCCATGGCTTCCTCCTTTTGGCAGTTTTGTCCATTATACCCCCGGTGATGCTGGAAGTCTATCGTAAAAAACATGGCTTGATTTTCCAGTGGGCCTTGACTATAATAGAGCGAAGATTTTGGAAGTAAGGAGATTTTCGTCGATGACGAGAACAGAAATTCTGGGCCGGCAGTTTGATGCGGAACGGGCCCTGTATCATTTGCAGAATGCAGATGTGATTGACTGCCGGTTTGCCGGCCCGGCGGACGGAGAATCGGTGCTGAAGGAAGCACGGGACATCAGGGTGGAGAACTGTGATTTTTCCCTGCGGTATCCCCTGTGGCATGTGGAGAAATTCCGGCTCCATGATTCCCGGATGGACGAACTGACCCGGGCGGCGATCTGGTATTCCCGGGACGGGGTCATCACCGACAGCGACCTGCACGGCATCAAGGCGGTGCGGGAGTGCGAAAACATCCAGCTGCGCAACTGCACCGTGATTTCGGAGGAGTTTGGGTGGAAGAGCCGGGGGATTACCCTGACGGACAGCGAAATTACCGCCCAGTATCTGTTTTTTGACAGCCGGGACGTAACACTGGACCGGGTGAAAATGCAGGGGAAGTATTCCTTCCAGTACATGGAAAACCTGACCATCCGCAACTCCATCCTGGACACCAAGGATGCCTTCTGGCACAGCAAGAATGTGACGGTGGAGAACTCTGTGGTAAAGGGGGAGTATCTGGGGTGGTTCTCGGACGGCCTGACCCTGGTGAACTGCAAAATTCAGGGCACCCAGCCGCTGTGCTACTGCAAAGATCTGCGTCTGGTGGACTGCACCATGGTGGATACGGACCTGGCTTTTGAATATTCCGACGTGGAGGCGTCCATCATCGGTCATGTGGATTCCATCAAGAATCCCCGCTCCGGTGAAATCCTGGTGGACAGCGTGGGGGAGGTTATCCTGGGCGATGCGGTAATGGAGTGTACCGGCAAGGTGACGCTCCGCTGAATGAAAAAATTCCCGAAGCAAGCGCTTCGGGAATTTTTTGTTACAGATAATCCTTTTGGCTGCTGTCCTCCCAAGGCTCCTGTCTGGGGGGAGCAAACTGGGGGGGCGCCGCACTGGGTTGCTGCCGCCGGGGGGGCATGCCTTGATCCTTGTTCCGGTTGAAGAACAGGAAGAAGGGCCGGGTGATGCCGATGAGAATGCTCAGCACCAGATACAGCACACAGTTGCTGGGGTCCAGAGACTTGTACAGATCGTACAGGGCCATGTAGTAGAGGATGGCGTAGGCAATTCCCACGCCCGCCAGGGGAAGGCACAGACCCAGCAGTCCCATCAGCGGCCCCATGATCATTTCCAGCAGATAGTCCTCACTGACGCCCTGCATGGCGGCAAATACCAGCTGACCAAACAGAACGGTTGCCAGGACGGTCAGCGCAATGCCCAGCACAAAGCTGAGGATGCTCAGAGTCAGCAGGGACTTCCGCTTGGAGCGGTTGCGGCCCCGGACCACATACTGATACTGGTCGGACAGAGAGCCCAGCAGCCATACATCTACCACGGGAATCCAGGCCAGCCAGGGCTTGTTCAGTCCCCGGCGCTTGGCAATGGTGTAGATGGCCAGGGCGGTCAGAATGTAAGTAACCAGGCTGATGACCAGGGAAGGAACCAGGGAAACCAAGCTGCTGAGCAATGTCACGGCCAATTCCCCCTCCGAAACCATATACATTGGAATACCTCCCAAACGTTCTTTTGGGATAGTCTATCACAAACCCCGGGGAAAAGCAATCCTTTTCCCCGGGGTTTTCTGAATCTTAGGAATTACTGCATCAGCTTGCACACCAGTTCGGTGTAGGCGTAGGGGTCCTCCAGCGGCAGCTCAGCCATGAGCTGGGCCTGGTACATCAGAAGCAAGGCGTAGTCTTTGGCTTTCAGGGGGTCCTCGGTCATGGCCTTCTGCATGGCCTGGACGGCGGGATGGTCGGCGTTCAGCTCCAGAATCCGGCCCACCGGGAAGGCGAACTCCGGATTCACCCGCTTCATATATTTCTCCATTTCGAAGCTCATGCCGGCGTCGGGCACCATGCAGGCGGGGGCAGAGCCCAGGTTGGCGGACAGCCGGACCTCCTTCACCTGCTCGCCCAGGGACTCCTTGACGAAGGTGAGCATGCCCTTCAGTTCCTCAGCCTTTTCCTCGGCCTGCTTCTTCTCTTCCTCGGTCTGCAGACCCAGGTCCTCGCTGGAGGCGTTGCAGAACTTCTTCTCCTGATAGGTCATCAGGGTCTGGGGGATGAACTCATCCACATCCTCGGTGAACAGCAGCACATCGTAGCCCTTCTTATCCAGGGTCTCCACCTGGGGCAGCTTGGCCAGCCGGTCCTTGTTCTCGCCGGGAACGAAGTAGATCTTCTCCTGTCCCTCGGGCATGGCGTCCACATATTCCTTCAGGGAGATGGGTTTGCCCTGCTTGTGGGAGTAGAACAGCAGCAGGTCCTGGCAGGCATCCTTATGAGCGCCATAGTCGGACACGGTGCCGTACTTCAGCTGACGGCCGAAGGCGGCGTAGAACTTCTCATAGTTCTCCCGGTCATTGTCCAGCATGGACTTCAGCTCGGACTTGATCTTCTTCTCGATATTCCGGGCAATGATGGTGAGCTGACGGTTGTGCTGGAGCATTTCACGGCTGATGTTCAGACTCAGGTCCTGGCTGTCCACCACGCCCCGGACGAAGCGGAAGTGCTCGGGCAGCAGGTCCTCACAGTTCTCCATAATCATCACGCCGGCGCTGTATAGCTGCAGGCCGCGCTTATAGTCCTTGGTGTAGAAATCATAGGGGGCCTTGCCGGGGATATACAGCAGGGCTTTGAAGGACACGCTGCCCTCGGCGCTGGAGTGGATTACCCGCAGGGGTTTGGTGTAGTCGAAGAACTTGTCCCGGTAGAAGCTCTCATATTCCTCCTCGGACACGTCCTTCTTGGCCCGCTGCCAGATGGGAATCATGGAATTCAGGGTTTCCATTTCGGTATAGGACTCGTACTCCGGCGCTTTGGCCTCACTTTCTTCACCCTCAGGCTTTTCCACAGGCCGGGACTTGGTGACCTCCATGCGGATGGGGTAGCGGATATAGTCGGAATACTTGCGCACCAGGGAGCGGATCTCGTATTCGTCCAGGAATTCGGAGAACTTGTCCTCCTCGGTGTCGGCCTTCAAGGTCATGATGATGTCGGTACCGGGGGCATCCTTCTGGGTTTCCTCGATGGTATAGCCGTCGGCCCCGTCGGAAACCCATTTCCAAGCGGTGTCCTCGCCGTACTTCTTGGAGATTACGGTGACGGAGGAAGCCACCATGAAGGCGGAGTAGAAGCCCACGCCGAACTGACCGATGATGTCGATGTCCTCGTTCTTCTCCATGGCCTGTTTGAAGCTCAGGGAGCCGGACTTGGCGATGGTGCCCAGGTTCTCTTCCATCTCTTCCTTGGACATACCGATGCCGTTGTCGGAGACGGTCAGGGTCCGGTTCTCCGGGTCCCGGGTGATGGTGATGGCGAACTCATCCCGGCTGATGCCCACCTTGTCATCGGTGAGAGCGGTGTAGGCCAGCTTGTCGATGGCGTCGGAGGCATTGGAGATAATCTCCCGGAGGAAGATCTCCCGGTGGGTGTAGATGGAGTTGATCATCAGGTCCAGCAGACGCTGGGACTCGGCTTTGAATTGCTGCTTTTCCATAATAAACGTCACGTCCTTGTTCTGTATAGGTTTAGCACTCTAAGTGTCTGAGTGCTAACATTATAGCGCGTTCCGGGAAAAAAGCAAGGTCTTTGGAAAAAAGTTCTTTCTTTATTCATAATTTTGTGATAGCATTACACTGTATTGGTATGCGCCAGGGGGATTTTGCCCCCAAATGGACAATTTTCAGAAAATAAGGAGCATTCGGATGATTACAGTCAGCAATCTTGGCATGCAATTCGGCGGGCAGTGGCTGTTCCAGCATGTGGACCTGCAGTTCCTGCCCGGCAACTGCTACGGCATTATCGGCGCCAACGGGGCGGGCAAGTCCACCTTCCTGCGGATTCTCACCGGGGACCTGGACTCCACCACCGGCAGCATCACCATCGACCCGGACAAGCGGGTGTCGGTGCTGAAGCAGAACCAGAACGCCTACGATGAATATACCATCCTGGACACGGTGATTATGGGCAACCAGCACCTGTACGAGGTGATGAAAGAGAAGGACGCCATCTACGAAAAGCCGGACTTCACCGACGAGGACGGACTGCGGGCAGCGGACCTGGAAGCGGAGTTCGCTGAACTGGGTGGCTGGGAAGCGGAATCCGATGCCTCCCGTCTGCTCCAGGGGTTGGGCATCGGCACGGAGCTGCACTATGATCTGATGGGCTCCACCGACCCCCGGCTGAAGGTGAAGGTGCTGCTGGCCCAGGCGCTGTTCGGCAATCCGGACATCGTCATGCTGGACGAGCCCACCAACAACCTGGATATTGAGGCCATCAACTGGCTGGAGGACTTCCTGCTGGACTTCCCCGGCATGGTCATCGCCGTGTCCCACGACCGGCACTTCCTGAATACCGTCTGCACCCACACCGTGGACATCGACTACGGCAAGATCAAGATGTATGTGGGCAACTATGACTTCTGGTACGAGTCCTCTCAGATGGTCCAGGCCATGATCCGCAACAAGAACAAGCGCAACCAGGAGAAGATCGAGGAATTGCAATTGTTCATTCAGCGTTTCTCCGCCAACAAGGCCAAGGCCAAGCAGGCCACCGCCCGCCGGAAGCTCCTGGACAAGCTGACCGTGGAGGAAATGCCCGCTTCCACCCGGCGCTATCCCTTTGTGGGCTTCCAGCCCGAGCGGGAGCTGGGCAAAGATGTGCTCACGGTGAAGGACGTATCCGTCACCGTGGACGGGGTGAAGCTCCTGGACAAGGTGTACTTCTCCGTGAACCGCACCGACAAGATTGCTTTTGTGGGTGAAAACGAGCTGGCTCAGACCGCCCTGTTCCAGATCCTCATGGGAGAGCTGGAACCGGATGAGGGCAGCATCAAGTGGGGCGTGTCCACCACCCGCAGCTACCTGCCCAAGGACAACACCCCTTACTTTGAGGGCAACAAGATGGAGCTGGTGGACTGGCTCCGTCAGTACTCCGTCAAGAAGGACGATGTGTACCTTCGGGGCTTCCTGGGGCGGATGCTGTTCTCCGGGGAAGATGCCTTCAAGAGCGTGGAGGTGCTCTCCGGCGGCGAGAAGGTCCGGTGCATGCTCTCCAAGATGATGCTGTCCGGTGCCAATGTGGTGCTGCTGGACCAGCCCACCAACCACCTGGACATGGAGTCCATTCAGGCGGTGAACAAGGGCCTGGAAGCCTTCCCCGGGGTGGTGCTGCTGGCCTCCCACGACCATGAGATGCTGACCTCCGTGTGTAACCGGGTCATCGCCTTCCAGCCGGACGGCACCATTGTGGACCGCTACGGCACCTACGACGACTACCTGAACTGGCTCAGCGAGCAGAAGAACAAATAATGTTTGGAGCGGAATAGACAATGGAAAAGATTCTGGATCTGATTACGGAGAAAATGCAGAAGGCCTTCTCCGATGCGGGCTACGACCCCGCATTCAGCCGGGTGACGGTGTCCAACCGGCCCGACCTGTGTGAGTACCAGTGCAACGGCGCTCTGGCCGCTGCCAAGCAGTACAGGTGCGCCCCCATCCAGATTGCCAAGGCGGTGGCGGAGAAGCTGGACGCCCGGGATTATGACATGGTGGAGGCGGTGATGCCCGGCTTTTTGAATCTGAAGCTCAGCGGCAGCTTCCTCCAGTCCTACCTGGAGCGGATGCGCACGGCTGAGGACTTCGGCGTGGAGAAAACCGGGACGGGAAAGACCATTGTGGTGGACTACGGCGGTCCCAATGTGGCCAAGCCCCTGCACATCGGTCACCTGCGCTCCGCCATCATCGGCGAGAGCCTGAAGCGGCTGTACAAGTTTTATGGCTATCACGCCATCGGCGACATTCATCTGGGGGACTGGGGCCTGCAGATGGGCCTGATTATTGCGGAGCTGCAGCGGCGGCAGCCGGAGCTGCCCTATTTCGACCCGGACTTCACCGGGGAGTACCCGGCCCAGGCGCCCTTCACCATCTCCGAACTGGAGGAGATTTACCCCACCGCCTCCGCCCGGAAGAAAGAGGATGAAGCCTTCGCCCAGCAGGCCCACACCGCTACCTTTGAGCTTCAGCAGGGCCGCCGGGGATACCGCGCCCTGTGGCAGCACATTATGAACATCTCCGTGGCGGACCTGAAGAAGAACTACGACAACCTGAACGTTTCTTTTGAAAGCTGGCTGGGCGAGTCCGACGCTGATCCCCTGATCCCCGCTATGGTCCAGGACCTGAAGGACCGGGGCCTGGCGGTGGAGAGCGAAGGCGCCTGGGTCATCCCGGTGGCGGAGGACACGGATAAGAAGGAAGTGCCGCCCTGCATTCTGGTGAAGTCCGACGGCTCCGCCATCTACGCCACCACGGACCTGGCCACGCTGATTCAGCGGATGCGGGACTTCCACCCCGATAAAATTCTCTACGTCACCGACAAGCGCCAGAGCCTGCACTTTGAGCAGGTGTTCCGGGCCGCACGGAAGGCGGGCATCGTGCCGGAAACCACGGCGCTGGAGCACCTGGGCTTCGGCACTATGAACGGCAAGGACGGCAAGCCCTTCAAGACCCGGGACGGCGGCGTGATGCGGCTGGAACAGCTGGTGAAGGAGATGACTGACTTCGTCCGGGCCAAGGTGGTGGAGAACCAGATCGTGGCGGAGGACGCCGTGGAGGACACCACCCGGAAAATCGCCATGGCGGCGCTGAAATACGGGGATCTCAGCAACCAGCCCACCAAGGATTATATTTTTGACCTTGACCGGTTTGCTGCCTTTGAAGGAAACACCGGACCCTATATTCTCTACACCATTGTTCGGATCAAGTCCATTCTGGCCAAGTATGGTGCCTGGGAAAATCTGGAGATTCAGGAACCGGCCAACCCCTTCGCCAAGGACCTGATGATTGCCATTACCAAGTTCGCTCCCGCCCTGGAGGGCGCGCTGGCCGCCTCGGCGCCCAACCTGATCTGCGCCTACATCTATGAGCTGGCGGGCTGCGTGAACAAGTTCTATCATGAGACCCGGATTCTGGGGGAGGAAGATCAGAACAAGCAGGCGGGCTATATTGCGCTCATCGGCCTTGCCAAGGACGTGCTGGAACAGTGCATTGACATTCTGGGCTTCTCCGCTCCGGAAAAAATGTAAAGCAAGGGACGGAACACCATGAAGCACAGAGCCATTGGCATTGGGGTTTCCTGCCTGCTTCTGGCGGCACTGGGGATTTTCTTTTCCTGGGCAAAGGAGGAAACCGGCGCACCTATGCCGGAGCCTTCCCAGTGGGGCGGATATTACGACCGGCCCTTCGTGCTGGAACTGTCTGCGCCGGAGAACGGAGACATTTACTATACTACAGACGGAAGCATTCCTACGGCGGAATCCGCCCGCTACCAGGGTGGCATTGAAATCCATGATCGTTCCCAGGCGACCAATGTCTACTCCACCATTCAAAATGTGGTGCGGGATTGGCAGAACTACACGCCGGACACCACCCCGGTTCCAAAGGGGACGGTTGTCCGGGCGGTTTTCATCAACGAGCTGGGAATTGAAAGCGAAGTCCTGACCCAGACCTACTTTGTTGGGATGGACCCCCCGGAGACGGGATATACCCTGTCCCTGGTATTCGAGTATGAGGACCTGTTCGGGGATGAAGGAATCTATGTGACGGGAAAAGCCTATGATGACTGGTACCTGTCTGATGGGGACCCGGCCCGGATGCCGGTTCCCAATTATGAGCAGGATCTGGAGGCGGTTGCCCAGGCCGAACTGATGGACAGCGCCGGAGACGTGATGAATCAGCCGGTGGGACTTCAAATTCAGGGCGCTTCCGCCAGAGGCGCAGCCAAAAAGCGGTTTACCCTGACCGCCCGGGAGGAGTACAGCGGCAGCCAGACCTTTGACGCCGCGCTCTACGACGGCGTCATCACCCACTCGGTGATGCTGAAGGACTGCCTGCCGGAGGCAATTCTCCCGGAACTGGTTGCGGACCGGGATGTGTCGGTGCAGCAGTGCGTTCCGGTTCAGGTGTACCTGAACGGGGAATTCTGGTACACCAGCTATATGCTGGAACGGTATGACAATCAATATTTTCGCCAGTATTATGAGGTCAATAACCGAATTCTGGTGAAGGACGGAGAAATGGACCAGGAATCACTGGCAGCCCTGGGGCTGGATGTGTACAGGGAATTCCTCTACTGGGTCCAGAACACGGATTTTTCAGACCCGGAACAGTGGGCGCAGATGCAGCAGGAGACGGATATTCAGAGCTACATCGACTACCTCGCCATCAACTACTGTATGGGAAATTACGACTTCTATGATGAGCACAATTACGTTCTCTGGCGCAGTCTCTACCCGGGAAGCGGCGAATACGAGGATATGCGCTGGCGCTGGTGCATTTATGACATCGACGTGATGATCTGGGCGGGTGACGACCCGGGGTTTGACGACCATGCGGCGCTGAACCTCTTTACCGATCCGGCGGTTTACGGCATCGCCAATACCAGCCTGTACCGGGCGCTGAAGGGAAACGAGGATTTCTGCCGGCAGTTTGTCCTGTCCTTTCAGGACATTGTGAACAATAATTTTGCCCCGGAGCGGGTGGAACAGGTGCTGGAGAAGTTCGGCTGTGATTTGGACTGGATGGACGGCTTCTTCCGCAGGCATCCGGCCTATGCCCTCAGCCACCTGGCAGAGGAATTTGACCTGACCGGAACCCTGGAAACCGTGAAAATTACGGCCCAGAACCCAGCCGGGGGCACGGTTACGGTGAATACATCTCAGATTGACTTGTCGGAGGGAACCTGGTCAGGTCAGTATTACACAGACTACCCTATTACTGTGACGGCTCAGGCCAATCCGGGCTATCGGTTCGCAGGGTGGAAAGGAGATTCCGATGGAACAGAGACGACCATCACGGTCCGCCTGGATGGCGGAGCGGCTCTGGAAGCCGTTTTCCTTCCGGAGTGAGGAACCCGTGCTGCCAGCGGGAGAGGAGCGGTTTCGAAACGAGCTGAAATATGTTTGCTCAGAGGGAGAACTGCAGCAGATTTTAGCCAGGATTCGCCCGCTGTGCCGTCCGGACAGCCATGCCGGACCCAATGGTGTGTACAGCATCCGCAGCGTCTATTTCGACGACCGGGACAACACCTGCTTTTTTGAAAACGAGAATGGCGTGGATCCCCGGGAAAAGTTTCGCATCCGGATTTACAACGGCTCCGATGACCGGGTTACGCTGGAATGCAAGCGAAAAGAGCGGGCCATGACCCACAAGGCCAGCTGCCCCCTGACCCGGGCACGCTGTGAGGAGATCCTGGCGGGGGAATGCGCCTGGCATCCGGAGGACCCGCCGCTGCTGCGAAAATTTTATGCCCAGTGCGCCCAGGACTGCCTGCGGCCAAAGGTAATCGTGGCTTATGAACGAACCCCTTTCGTGTATCCGGCGGGAAATGTCCGGATTACCTTTGACCGGAACATCGGAAGCACCGCTGACATTGGATGCTTTTTCCAGCCTTATCTGCCGCTTCGGCCGGTGATGCCCACAGGGCGGCATGTGCTGGAGGTAAAGTATGACCAGTTCCTGCCGGAATTTCTGTATTCCGTGATGAACCTGGGGAGCTTGCGGCAGAGCGCCTTTTCCAAATACTATCTGTGCCGGAAATTTACTGTAGGGAGAGAGGAAACATGAGCATACAAGACATTCTGAAGAAATCCTTTTTGAGTCAGTTTGACTCAGACCTGTCCACCACTTCCATTCTGCTGACGCTGCTGGTGGCGGCGGTGATAGGCATTTACATTTTTGTGATCTACCGGATGGTCTGCCGGAAGGCGTTTTATTCCAAATCCTTTGCCATCTCCCTGCCGGTGATTGCCATGATTACGGCATCCATCATCATCTCCATTCAGTCCAATGCGGTGATTTCCCTGGGCATGGTGGGCGCACTGTCCATTGTCCGGTTCCGGACGGCGGTGAAGGAGCCTATGGATCTGGCGTTCCTGTTCTGGACGATTTCCGTGGGCATCATCTGCGGGGCCTCCCTGTATGAACTGGCGCTGGAGGCTTCCCTGCTGATAACCATTGTCATGCTGGGGCTGCATTTTGTGCCCAACGCCCGCCCGGCGCTCCTGCTGCTGGTAAATGGCCGGGACCCGAAAATTCAGGAGCCGCTGAACGAGGTGCTGAAAGCCAATACCAGCTTCTACAAGGTGAAATCCCGGAACCGGACGGCGGAGGGCATTGACCTGATTGTGGAACTGAAAACCGCCGGGGAGGAGGCCCTTCTGGAGCAGGTGCTGGCCATCCCCCAGGTTGCCTCTGCGACACTGATGACCCACGATGGTGAAATTACATATTGAGGGTAAAAATACTGCCCGGCAGTTCAATTAAGCTGAACTGCCGGGCGCTTTCGTTTACGGCTTCATCGCTTCCAGAGCCAGGGCGTTCTGGGTTGTGTACAGCTGGGCGTAAATTCCGCCCCGGGCCAACAGCTCCTCGTGGGTGCCGCACTCGGTGATAACACCGTCGGCGATGGAGACAATCCGGTGAGCGCTGCGGATGGTGCTCAGCCGGTGGGCGATGATCAGGGTGGTGCGGCCCTGGGCCAGGGCGTCGAAGGCCCGCTGGATTTTCGCCTCGGTGACGGAATCCAGGGCAGAGGTGGCTTCATCCAGAATCAGAATGGGAGGATTCTTCAGGAAAATCCGGGCGATGGCAATGCGCTGCTTCTGCCCGCCGGAGAGAAGGGTTCCCCGCTCTCCCACATAGGTCTGGAAGCCGTCAGGCATGGCCTGAATGTCATCGTAGATTTCTGCCTTTTTCGCCGCTTCCACCACCTCTTCCATGGTGGCGCCGGGCTTGCCGTAGCGGATATTCTCCAGAATGGTGTCGGCGAACAGGAATACATCCTGCTGCACAATGCCGATATTTTCGTGGAGACTGCGCTGGGCGGCCTTGCGGATGTCCAGACCATCGATGGCGATGGTGCCGGAGGAGACGTCATAGAACCGGGGAATCAGCTGGCACAGGGTGGATTTTCCGCCGCCGGAGGGACCCACAATGGCCACGGTTTCCCCGGGGTTGATGGTCAGGGATACGTCATGGAGCACGTCCAGGTCCCCGCCGTAGGCGAAGGACACTTTGTCCACGGTGATTTCTCCCTTGGCCTGCCCCAGACTCCGGGCGTCCGGGGCGTCCTGGATGGTGGGCTCCATGGCCATCACGGAAACAAACCGCTTCAGTCCGGCGAAGCCGTTGGCAAACATCTCCGAGAAGCTGCTGAGCTTGCGCATGGGGTTGACAAAGGACGCAATGTACAGGTTGAAGGTAATCAGGTCCCGGTAGTCCATCTGGCCCTTCATCACATAGTAGCCGCCGAATCCGATGACCACCACATTCAAACTGCACAGGAAGAACTCCACACTGCTGTTGAACATACCCATGGCCTTGTGGAACTGCCGTTTGGAGGTCTTGTAGATTTCATTGGCGGCGTTGAACCGGGCCCGCTCCACGTCCTCGTTGCCGAAGGCCTTGGCGGTACGGATGCCGGAGAGACTGCTTTCAATCTCCTGGTTGATGTGCCCGGTTTTTTCTTTGGCAGCGGCGGAGGCCCGGCCCATCCGGGTGCGCATGGTCATCACCACCACCAGGAAAATGGGAATCATGGTTGCCACCATAACGGCCAGCTCCCAGCGGATGGAGACCATCACCGCCAGGGCGCCGCAGATGGTGAGGATGGAGGTGAGCAGATCCTCCGGGCCGTGGTGGGCCAGTTCCGTCAGTTCGAACAGGTCGCTGGTGAGACGGGCCATCAGCTTGCCGGTCCGGTTCTGGTCGTAAAAGTCAAAGCTCAGATCCTGCATGTGGCTGAACAGGTCTTGACGGATGTCTGCTTCCACCCGGATGCCGAAGGTATGGCCGTAATAGCACACGATAAAATTCAGGCAGGAGCGGAGCACATAGCTGAGAATCACCGCCGCCATAATCAGGAAGAAGGTCCGGAACATCTGATTGGGCAGCAGGTCGTACAGGGCGGTGCGGGTCACCAGGGGAAAGGCCAGGTCGATGGCTGCAATTCCAACGGCGCACAGCACGTCGATGGCGAACAGTTTCTTGTGGTTGCCGAAGTAATGCAGAAAAATAAGTAGGGGCGAGCGTTTCTGATAATCTTGGGTAGTCATAATTTCGATCCTCCTGTTTCTTCCCCTATTATACAGGAATCGAAAAAAGATGCAACTGTCCGCCGTTGAAAAATATGGGAAATGTGGTATACTGCCAGCAGAAGGAAAGGGGGAAGCATTTTGGACATTCTCTATTCGGACCGGGAAATCGCGGTGTGCGTCAAACCGGTGGGACTGGATGCGGAACAGGAGGTACCCCAGGCACTGACGGAGCAGCTGGGCGGGACGTTTTACCCGGTTCACCGGCTGGACCTGAATGTGGGCGGCGTGATGATCTATGCCCGGACCCGGCAGGCTGCGGCAGAACTGTCCCGGGCGGTACAGGAGGGGACCATGGTCAAGGAATATGTGGCCCTGGTCCATGGCTGTCCGGCGGAAACCGGGGACTGGGAGGACCTGCTGTGGAAGGACGCCCGGCGGAACAAGGTGTTTGTGGTAAACCGGGTCCGGGGCGGGGTAAAGAAAGCCAGACTGGAATACACCTGCCTGGAACGGCGGGAGCATACCAGCCTGGTTCGGGTCCGGCTGCACACTGGCCGGAGCCATCAGATCCGGGTTCAGTTTGCCAGCCGGGGCTTCCCTCTGGTGGGGGACCATAAATACGGGGCCAGGGATGATGCCCCGGCCCCCATGCTGTTTTCTTTCAGGATTACGCTGCCCTGGCGGGGAAGGACCCGGTCCTGGGAACGGCTGCCCGATTGGGCGTAGAAATCATTGGGTGACGTACTTGCTCTGCCACTTTCCGGAGAGAATCCGGGGCAGGAAGAAGCTGACCCGGCAGACCCAGTCCAGAATCATGGCAATCCAGACGCCAATGGCGCCCATCTGAAGGGAAACACACAGAATCCAGGAACCAACCACCCGGAAGGTAACCATGGACCCTACTCCAACCCACATGGTGAATTTCACGTCGTTGGCGGCCCGCAGGGCGTTGGGCAGGACGAAGGAGGTGGGCCAGAGCACAATGGCGCAGCCGCTGTGAATCAGAATCAGCGTCCGGGCCAGGGCAATGGTTTCCGGCGTCAGAGAACTGTACAGGCCGATCAGCTGGTTGACAAACAGAATCAGCAGTGCATTGCTGATGCCCAGCAGCGCATAGGTCCAGCCCATCAGCTTTTTGATGTAGAATTTGGACTGCTCCGGGTCCCCGGCGCCGACACTCTGGCCAACCACGGTGACCATGGCCAGGCCCATGGCCTGCCCGATGACAATGCCCACGCTGTCTAGGGTGTTGGCTACCGCATTGGCGGAGGTCTGGGTGGTGCCGAAGAGGGCAATCATGCTGACCACCACCAGCCGTCCCAGCTGGAAGATGCTGTTTTCGCAGGCGGAGGGAACGCCGATGCGCAGAATGCTGCGCATCATATCCCGGTCCACATGGAACAGCCACTGCCGCTGCAAATGAAGATCCTGCTTCTTCTGGGCGGCCAGGGTCAGAATGACAGCGGCGGCAACCGCCCGGGAAACCAGGGTGGGGATGGCCACGCCGGCAACCCCCATCTTCAGCACGAAGATGCACAGGGCGTTGCCCACCACGTTGATGAGGTTCATCAGCAGGCTGACCTGCATGGAAACCTTGCTGTTGCCGGTGCTGCGGAAAACAGCAGCCCCTGCGTTATACAGAGCGATGAAGGGAAAGGACAGGGCGGTAATCCGCAGATAAATCAGCCCGGCGTCCATCACCGCCTGATCGATGCTGCCGAAGAACAACTTCAGCAGGCCGTTTGCGAAGATTACACACAAAATCGCTGCCACGGTACCCAGAACTGCCGCCATGATTACCAGCTGGCCGGCGCTTTTCCGGGCTTTTTCCATCTGCCTTGCGCCGAGGAACTGGCTGGTGACCACGGCGCCGCCGGTAGCCAGGGCGGCAAACAGAATCAGAATCACGGCGTTGATCATGTCCACCAAAGACACGCCGGAGATGGCGGCTTCTCCCACGGAGGAGACCATGACGCCGTCGCACATGCCTACCAGAATTGTCAGCCCCTGCTCGATTACCAGGGGGATAATCAGCCGGATTAACCGCTGATTGGAAAACAGTCGCTGCTGCTCCATTTCTGCACCCTCTCTTTTTTACCATTTCTTATACTATACCACCGGCAGGAAAAATTTGCAACCGGTACGCAGATACGGGACAGAAGGGAGCAGAACGCCCCCGGCTTGTTGAAAGCCGGGGGCATCTGACGTTATTTGAGGCTGTACTTGGCGGCAAAGGCCTGATACTGCTCGCCGAACTGGGTATTCTCAATCCGGGCGGAGCGGAGGGATTCGTGGGTGTTCATATCGTGATGAGCCATATCCACCACACAGCCGGCAATGTTGGAGCAGTGGTCGCCTACCCGCTCCAGAGCGGTGAGCAGGTCCGACCAGACAAATCCGCTCTCAATGCTGCAGGAGCCCTGCTGCATCCGCAGAATGTGGTGCACCCGGAGCTTTTCTTTCAGGTCGTCGATAACCTGCTCCAGAGGCTCCACCTGATAGGCCATATCCAGGTTGTTCTCCCGGAAGGCCCGGAAGGACAGATCCACAATTTCGTCCACCGCCCGGGTCAGCACCGCCAGTTCATGCTTAGCGGTGTCGGAGAAGTCCAGATGCTTCTTCTGCAGCTCCTCGGCAGACTCCACCAGGTTCAGGGCATGGTCACCAATTCGCTCGAAATCATTCAGGGACTTGAGGAGCATGGCGGCTTCGCTGCTGTCAGCGTCGCTGATTTTCAGGGCGCTGAGTTTCACCAGGTAGGTGCCCAAGATATCCTCGTAGTGATCGGTGAGGTTTTCCTCCTCCCGAATCTGCTTGGCCAGCGCCGGATTGAACTCCCGCACCAGGGCCACGCCGTCGTGGATGGCCTGGGCAGCCACGTCGGCCATCTCAAAGGTCAGACTCTGGCAGCGCTCCAGGGCGATGGAGGGGGTGGTGAGCAGACGCTCGTCCAGTTCCGCCACCACTTCCGGCTTTTCGTTGTCCGGCACCAGCCGGCACACCAGCTTCTCCAGCAGGTCCCCGGAGGGCAGCAAAATGGCAGTGCAGATGACATTGAACATTGTGTGGCAGATGGCGATGCCCAGGTAGGTGGCCTGTTCACCCAGGATGGCGGGGGCCAGCAGGGTCTGCACAGCGGTGAAGAGAATCAGGCAGATCATGGTGCCCAGAATGTTGAACATCAGGTGAACCACAGCAGCCCGTTTGGCGTTCTTGGTGGTGCCCACGGAGGAGAGCATGGCGGTGATGCAGGTGCCGATGTTCTGGCCCATGATGATGGGGATGGCGGCGGCGTAGCTCACCGAGCCGGTGGTGGACAGAGCCTGCAGAATACCCACGGAGGCGGAGGAGGACTGGATGATGGCGGTGAGCACCGCGCCGGCCAGCACGCCCAGAATGGGGTTGGTGAACAGCAGGAACAGCTGCTGGAAGGCGGGCACATCCTTCAGCCCGGATACGGCGTCGGACATGGTCTCCATGCCGAACATCAGCGTGGCGAAGCCCAGGAAGATCATGCCGGTGTCCTTTTTCCGGCTGTCCTTCAGGAACATATAGTACACGATACCCCAGACCGCAAGGATGGGCGTAAAGGAGCTGGGCTTGAGCAGCTGCACCAGCACATTGCTGCTCTCAATACCGCCCAGGGACAGGATCCAGGCAGTGACAGTGGTGCCCACATTGGCGCCCATGATCACGTTGATGGCCTGGCCCAGGGTCAGAAGACCCGAGTTTACGAAGCCCACCACCATCACCGTAGTAGCGGAGGAGGACTGGATCACAGCGGTTACCGCCAGGCCCGTGAGAAAGCCCAGCATCCGGTTGGTGGTGAGTTTGCCCAGCAGCGCCCGCAGGCTGGCGCCCGCCCGGCGCTCCAGGGCCTCGCCCATGACGTTCATGCCGAACAGGAACAGGCACAGGCCGCCCACCATGGTCAAACAGTCAAAAATATCCATAGCAATCTGCCTTTCTTCTTTTTTCAGACAGGGTTAGTTTATCAAATCTATGTCAAATCCATTACCACCCCATTGTAAAATCCGTGTAAAGTTGTAAAAAATCCCGCCGGAATATCCGGCGGGACAGGGAAAATTGGGTGTGTCAGGCGGTGTGGGTTTCCTCCCGGGGGAAGCGGATGGTGATGGCGGTGCCCTCCCCTTCCCGGCTCTCCAGGCGCAGCTGCGCTCCCAGAATCCGCACTGCGTGCTTGACGATGCTCAGGCCCAGCCCGGTGCCTCCCACGGCCTTGGAGTGGCTCTTGTCCACCCGGTAGAACCGTTCAAAGACCCGCTCCTGATGAGCTTCGGGAATGCCGATGCCGGTGTCCCGGACCTCCAGGGTCACGGCCTCTTCCTCCGGGGTTACCCGGATGGTGACGCTGCCGCCGGGGCGGTTGTACTTGATGGCGTTGTCCACCAGATTGAACACAATGGCGCTGATCAGCTGGGGGATGGCCCGGATCTCTCCGGCACTGCCCTCCAGGGTCAGCTTCACCTGGGAAAGTTCCGCCGCCGCGGTCAGCTCTGTCACCTTTTCCCGGGCAGCGGCGTACAGATCCACCGTCTCCCACTGCATATCCGCCGCCCCCTCATCCAGCCGGGACAGCCGGAGAATGTCCTCCACCAGCCGGATCAGCCGCTGGGTTTCCGAATAAATCTTCTGGGAAAAGCGGAGCATATCCTCGCGGGGAACCATCCCCGCCTGCATCAGTTCGGCATAACCGGAGATGGCGTGCAGCGGGGTTTTCAATTCGTGGGAGACGTTGGCGGTGAATTCCCGCCGCAGCTCCTCGGCCCGGTACTTTTGGGTGACGTCGAACAGCAGCAGCACCACACCGAAAATCTCTCCGTCGGACTTTACCGGGTTAACGGCGGCCAGATACTGCCCGGCAGACAGGGAGACGGTCTGCTCCTTTTTTGTGCCGGAGAGGGCCAGGTCAACCAGCGCCTGAATCTCTCCATTCCGATTGGCAATGCCAAAATCTGCCCCCAGGCAGTTGGGCGTGACCTCCAGCAGAGAAGCGGCGGCGGGGTTGATGCTGAGAATGGTGCCGGAGCTGTTGAGCAGCACCAGCCCCTCGTTCAGGGACCGGGTGACGGTATTGAATTCCTTCTGCTTCTGCTTCAGTTCCGTGGACTGGGCCCGGAGCTGCCGCTGCTGAGAGTCCAGGCGGCGGAGCAGGGGCTGAATTTCCTCAAATTCCTCATTGGACAGGGGATTGTCCAGACTCAGGTCGTTCAGGGGTTTCAGTACTTGCCGGGACAGCCGTCGGGACAGAAGGTATGCCAGAATCAGCATTCCGCCCAGAATCAGCAGCAGGCTGTCGGCCATTTGCAGCATCAGTCCCAGGGGGGAACTCTGGGTTACCGAGAGCCGGAGCACCGTTCCGTCGCTCAGCTTCTGCGCCACATAGACCGAACGCTCCATCAGCGTGCCGGAATAGCGGACGCTCTGGCCAAAGCCCTGGGACAGGGCCTGCTGCACTTCCTCTCGTTGAAGATGGTTTTCCAGGGAAGCGGCATCCTCCTGACTGTCATATCGTACCGTTCCGTCCGGGGAAATCCAGGTAATCCGGCAGTCCAGAGCCCGGTCCAGCGCCAGAAGGAATTGCTCGCCCTCCTGAGAGACTGCCTGAGCGGCCAGGGAAACCTCCACTTGGAGCTGCCGAGCCTGCACTTTGGTAAAATAAGCGTTTACCGCACCCAGAACACACGCAACGGTGCACAGAAGCACCGCCAGCGCCACGGCGAACATGGCCCGAAACAGCCGTTTGGTCATTGGGGTCCCTCCATCCGGTAGCCCACGCCTCGGACGGTGCGGATATATTCCCCGCATTCGCCCAGCTTGGTGCGCAGGGTGCCGATGTGCACATCCACCGTCCGGGTTTCGCCCAGATAGTCCGTACTCCAGATGCGCTCCAAAAGCTGGTCCCGGGTGAAAACACGACCGGGATGCTCCAGAAAGAGCTTCAGAAGTTCAAATTCCTTCAGCGTCAGCTCCACCCGCCTTCCCTGAACCTGAACGGTGTGGGACAGGGGGTCCATCTCCAGCTGGCCCATGCCGATGCTGCTCCGGGGGACCGATGCTTCACCGGCACGCCGGAGGACAGCCCGAATGCGGGATACCATCTCCATCATGCCGAAGGGTTTGGCCAGATAGTCATCCGCTCCCTGATCCAGCCCCACCACCTTGTCATACTCCGTACCTTTGGCGGAGGCCATAATCACAGGGACCCGGGCCGTGGCGGCGTGACTGCGCAGCCGCCTGAGAATTTCCAGGCCGTCCATCTCCGGAAGCATAATGTCCAGCAGAATCAGCTGCGGTACCACCTGCTCCAGAGCCTGGAACAGACCGGCACCGGTGGGGAACCCTTCCGCCTCAAACCCGGAGGCCCGAAGGGTATAGAGCATCAGCTCCCGGATGCTTTCATCATCCTCTACGCAATAAATCATACACTGCCTCCCCTTGCAAATCGGATACCATTTCACCTTTGATAGTACCGGATTCCCGTAAGAAAAACAAGCGCTGTTTTGTAAAATCCCTGTAAAGCATTGGGGCGGAGCCAGCGGCTCCGCCCCAGAGTGACATCAGGCATTGAACACATACCGATCCAGCCGCCGGAAAGCCTCCTCCACCCGGCTGAGGGGCAGAGCCAGATTCATCCGGATATGGGTCTGGCCGTGGAAGGCCCGGCCATCCTGCCAGATGACGCCCACGTCCCAGCCTGCTTTCAGCAGCTCGTCCATGGTTTTTCCATGGGCTTCCAGCCACTTGCCGCAGTCCAGGAACAGCATATAGGTGCCCTGGGGCTTGCTGACGCTGACACCGTCAAAATGCTCGGCGATGTATTGACAGGCGAAGTCCACGTTTCCGGTGATGACCTGGCGCAGCTCCTGAACCCATTCCTCGCCCTCCGGCTGATAGGCGCCGATCAGGGCATACATGGACAAGACGTTCATGGAGTTGTAGTGGCTCAGGGAGGACTCCTTGTCGCAGCGGTCCTTGATGGTTTTGTTGTAAATCACGTGGTAGCTGCCTACCAGTCCCGCCAGATTGAAGGTCTTGGAGGGGGCATACAGAGCCACGGTCCGCATTTTGGCATCCTCGCTGACAGACTGGGTGGGGATGTGCTTGTGACCGGACAGGAGAATGTCGCTCCAGATTTCGTCGGAGACCACCATCACGTCGTACTTCTTGTACAGGGCCATGGCAGTTTCCACCTCCCAGGCTTCCCAGACCCGGCCGCAGGGGTTGTGGGGGGAGCAGAAGACAGCGGCGTGAATCTTCTCCTCCGCCAGCTTTTTCTCCATGTCCTCAAAATCCATTCTCCAGATTCCCTGCTCGTCCAGCTTCAGGGGAGAGTGGACGATGTGATAACCGTTGTTGGTCAGGCAGCCGGTGAAGCCCACATAGGTGGGAGAATGAACCAGTACCTTGTCTCCCTTGGAGCAGAACACGTTCAGGGCGGTGACCACGCCGCCCAGCACGCCGTTTTCATACCCGATGTTCTCCCGGGCAACGGTCATGCCGTTGTGGGTTTTCTGCCAGCGGATGATGGCATCCAGGTACTCGTCTCTTGGGCGGAAGTAGCCGAAGGTCGGATGCTGGGCCCGCTGGATCATGGCCTGCTGGATGGTGGGAACTACCGGAAAATTCATGTCCGCTATCCACATGGGGATGACATCGAATCCCTCCCGGGGGGTGGGATAGGCAGAGCCGGGAGCGCCCACCGCATCCACAGCGATGGCATCCTTGCCCTGACGCTCCAGAATGGAGGTAAAATCGTACTTCATGGCGCAGTCTCCTTTGTCTCTATCAAGATAGCACTATTAATTATAAGAATGGGAGCGGAAAATAGCAAGAGCCAGAATGCAAAAAGCCGCCCGCTCCCGGATGGGAACGGGCGGAAGAAAATTTATTCATCGGGCAGGAACTGCTCCAGATAGTCGTAGTTGAAGGCCTCACGGACCACCGTCTTGTAATACTCGTTGAAGGTTTTGCCGTTGTCGTCATACCGCCAGCCATAACCGTAGGGATTGGAATAGCCGTAGAACACGGTGATGCAGTCGGGCTTGGGATGAATTTCAACGAACAGGTTCTGCTGTTCTGTAGAGGCCTTGGGGCTCAGGCACATGAACCGCTTCAGGGGCAGGGTTTCCAGGGGCATATAATCCGTGACCTTGGAATAGCAGATGTTCAGGTAGGTCAGGCTTTCGCATTCCGCCAGAGGTTCCACACTTTCCAGCTTGTAGCAGTAGGCCAGTTCCAGCCAGGTCAGCTTTTTGCAGTTTTCAAACCCCTCCAGGGTTTTCACGGCGCTGCCGGAGGCAATCAGGACTTCGATGTTGGGCATATAGCTCACGAAACTCAGGTCGGTCAGGGTTTCGTTATGGCCGATGTCCATGTATTTGACATCCTCGCAGTATTTCATGGGGCCGCAAGTGGAATCGGTGACATTGTAGACGGCCCGGATGGTGTCGGTGTCCGTCAGGGCATTGTACCGGCCGTCCACGCCGAAATACACCCGCCAGACCACCTTGGGACCGTCCCGGAAGTCCTCCCGGATGCCTGCCAGAACCTCGCTGTCAATGCCGCAGTTGTCCAGGACAAACCGGGTGCAGTTGTCCAGAATGGGCAGGACCCGGCGGATCTCCGCCTCCCCCTCGTTGCCGATGGACTGATTTTTGAATTCTACGGTTTCATCGGCGGTGGAGATGGTCTTCCCAAACAGGGTAAAGGAGTAGTGGAAGGTGATCCGGGGTGCTGCATCCTGAAGGGTTGCCACATCCTCAATGCGCAGGTCACTGCTTAGCTCCACATCCGTCAGGTGCGTCAGCAGGCCCAGCCGGGGCGCCACATCCGTCACCTGGTCGGATGTAAGACCGGTCAGGTCCAGCTCCGTGGTGTCCTGGGAATAGGTCTGACCCAGAATGGTCACCGCATAGTCGAAGGACAGCTCCGGATAGGCCTCGACCAGGGCATCCATCTGCTCCGTGTGCAAGGTAATGCCCGGCAGGGAGAGTACCTCCAGATTGGGCAGATACTGGAGATTTTCCAGCAGCAGCTCGAATTCGTAAGTCCCGGCTTCCAGGGTGGCCTGGGTTGCACTGTTGCCGATTACCCCGCCGCCAAAATCCACGGCGTAAGTGACATCAATGCCGGGATGCTTTTCCATATAATCCAGGATGGTGCTGTAGCAGTCGCTGCCGGTGAGATCCACGGACTTCAGATTGGGATAGGAATCCAGCAGGTATAGCTCCCCGGCTTTCATGACGCCTACATAACGCTCCACGGACTCTTTGGTGGTGGGTTCCGTCTGGGCCTGGGTCTCCGGCGGGAGGGTGGGAGGGGTGGTCTGCGAGAGCGGTGAGGAGTGAGTTCCTCCGCAGCCGCCGCATATCAACACAGCGGCCATCAGGCCGCCGAAAAGGGCAGTTTTCTTAAAAGAGAATTGCATGCATGAGGGCCTCCGATAACGCATAATTATGTTTACTATAGCACAGCATTCCCCGAAAATCAAGAAACTGCCGGGGAAAGGGGCGGATTAAATAATCCTTAAGCCGGAAATGGCAAAAGGCAGCCGGAGTACCGGCTGCCTCAGACTATCGAAAAACCCCTTCGGGGCTTTTCGACAGATTTTTGCAGTCTGCTGCGCGCATAATTTGTCCCCCGATGGGGGACAAATTCCACACTTGCAGCCTGTAAAGTATGTTCCGCCAGGTACACGCCCCGGCGGAACATCGTTCGAACTTTATTTGCCGCCATGGGCGGCAAACTCTGTGAGACTTTTTTGACACACTCAGGCAGCCGGTAACCCGGCTGCCTGGAATGAAGGATTATTTCAAGATCAGTTCGCCGTTTTCCGCATCCACGGTGACGGTCTGGCCGGGGGCAATGTCGCCCCGGAGCAGCCGTTTGCTCAGCATGGTTTCCACGGTGTGCTGGACATACCGGCGCAGAGGACGGGCGCCGTACTGCGGGTCGTAGGCCGCATCCACAATGGCGGACTTGGCGGCGGGGGTCAGCTCGCAGCGAATCTGCTGATTTTCCAGGCGGCTGTTCAGCTTGTCGATCTGCAGATCGATGATCTTGGTCACATTCTCCTTGGTCAGGGGCTTGTAGAACACAATCTCGTCCAGCCGGTTCAGGAACTCGGGGCGGAAGGACCGGCGCAGCAGGGCTTCCACCTGGGCCTTGGCCTGGGGGTCGATGGTGCCGTCGTCATGGACGCCGCTGAGCAGGAACTCGGAACCCAGGTTGGAGGTCAGAATCAGGATGGTGTTCTTGAAGTCCACCGTCCGGCCCTGGGAGTCGGTGATCCGGCCGTCATCCAGCACCTGCAGCAGCACGTTGAATACATCCGGGTGGGCCTTTTCCACTTCGTCAAACAGCACCACACTGTAGGGCTTGCGCCGCACGGCCTCGGTCAGCTGACCGCCCTCCTCATAGCCCACATATCCGGGAGGCGCACCAATCAAACGGGACACGGAGAATTTCTCCATGTATTCGGACATATCAATCCGCACCAGGTTGTTCTCGTCATCAAACAGGGCCTGGGCCAGAGTTTTCGCCAGCTCGGTTTTGCCCACGCCGGTGGGTCCCAGGAACAGGAACGACCCGATGGGGCGGTTGGGGTCCTGGATGCCGGCCCGGCTGCGCTGGATGGCCTCGGTGACGGCCTGAACTGCCTCGTCCTGACCCACCACCCGCTTGTGCAGGGTTTCGTCCAGGTGCAGCAGCTTCTCACGCTCTCCCTGAACCAGCCGGGACACGGGAATGCCGGTCCACCGCTCCACAATCCGGGCAATCTCTTCTTCCGTGACCCGGTCCCGGAGAATGTTGCTCTCCTTGGCGGCCTGGGCCCGGCGCTCCTCTTCCTCCAGCTGACGCTTGGCTTCGGGGAGACGGCCATATTTCAGCTCGGCGGCCTTTTCCAGGTCGTAGCGCTGCTCCGCTGCTTCGATCTGCCGGTTCAGGTCCTCAATGGTCTCCCGCAGCTGCTGGACCTTGCCGATGGCATTCTTTTCATTTTCCCACTGGGCCTTCATTGCATTGAACTTGTCCCGTTCCTCTGCCAGCTCTTTCTGCAGCTCGGCAAGACGGCCCTTGGACAGTTCGTCCTCTTCCTTCTTCAGTGCGGCTTCCTCGATCTCCATCTGGATGATCTTCCGGGACACGGCGTCCAGCTCGGTAGGCATGGAGTCCATCTCGGTGCGGATCTGGGCGCAGGCCTCATCCACCAGGTCAATGGCCTTGTCCGGCAGGAACCGGTCGGTGATATACCGATGGGACAGGGTGGCGGCGGCGATGATGGCGGAGTCGGCAATCTTCACCCCGTGGAACACCTCGTAGCGCTCCTTCAGGCCCCGGAGGATGGCAATGGTGTCCTCCACCGTGGGTTCGTCTACCATGACAGGCTGGAACCGACGCTCCAGGGCGGCGTCCTTCTCAATATACTGGCGGTACTCATCCAGGGTGGTGGCGCCGATGCAGTGCAGCTCCCCCCGGGCCAGCATGGGCTTGAGCAGATTGCCCGCATCCATGCTGCCCTCGGTTTTGCCCGCACCCACAATGGTGTGCAGCTCATCGATGAACAGAATGATCTGCCCCTCGGACTGCTTGACTTCGTTCAGAACGGCCTTCAGACGCTCCTCAAATTCGCCCCGGTATTTGGCACCGGCAATCAAGGCGCCCATATCCAGGGAGAAGATGGTCTTGTCCTGGAGGGACTTGGGCACATCTTTCTTCACAATCCGCTGGGCCAGTCCTTCGGCAATGGCGGTTTTGCCCACGCCGGGCTCGCCGATGAGCACCGGGTTATTCTTGGTTTTCCGGGACAGAATCCGAACCACATTCCGGATTTCCTCGTCCCGACCGATTACCGGGTCCATCTTCTGCTCCCGGGCACGCTTCACCAGGTCGGTGCCGTATTTCTCCAGGGCGTCGTAGGTGCCCTCCGGGCTGTCGGAGGTGACCCGCTGGTTGCCCCGAACGGCCTGCAGGGCCTTCAGGGCATTCTCCTTGGTAATCCGGTAGGTTTCAAACAGGGACTTTACGTCTCCCCGGGCGGTTTCCAGCAGCGCCAGGAACAGGTGCTCTACGGAGACGAATTCGTCCTTCATGGATTCTGCCTGGGCTTCTGCGGCGGTGAAAGTGGCGTCCAGATCGGCGCTGATATAGAACCGGTCCGCCTCCCGGCTGGCTTTGACGCCGGGGATTTTCCGCAGCTGGGCGGCAGCGGCAGCATCCAGACTTTCCACGGTGACTTCCATTTTCCGCAGCAGCTGGGGAATCAGCCCTCCATCCTGCCGCAGCAGGGCCAGCAGCAGGTGAACCTGCTCCAACTGCTGATGAGAATTTTGCACAGCCAAATTCTGTGCGCTCTGGACAGCTTCCAGAGATTTCTGGGTATAGCGGTTGAAATTCATAGCGATCCTTCCTTTCCTTGGCATTTAGCACTCCTCGCTTGAGAGTGCTAATTCTTTTGCCTTCACTATATCCCATTTTGAAAAAAAGTCAAGGCCCGGGATAAAAAAGCTACAAATTGTTCACAACTGGACATACTGAACAAAATTCCGGAGGCATCTTCTCTGTGCTTAAAACATTCTTAATATTTTATGCCTTATTTTTTAATATCGAGAGGGTATAATAGCCTCAGAAACGGCAAGGATATTAAGCTTTGATTGATATCGTTCTTTTTCATTTTCTTACCTCTCTTTTCTCTGAAAGAATCCCAATGCGGTCTGGTCAACCGTGTTGGGATTCTTTCATTGTTTACCTTTCCCCCAAATGTGATATAATGGCAGGACTCTGCCCCATGAAGAGAATACCCCGAAGGGAGATCAAAGATGCGAACATATGGGAAATGGATTCTGGCAGTGCTGCTGGCGCTGCTGATGACAGGCTGCGGGGAAAGACAGGAACTTCCCCAGCAGGAAACCACCACTCCGATTGAAACCATGCCGGATTCATCCGCTGCATCGGCGGAAATCCGACAGGCTCTGGGCCTGCTGCTGGAGCGCAACTATATTGCGGAGGACCTTCTGGGGGGAGGGCGGATTCCGGCGGCATCCCTGGTGCCGACGGGCATCCTGGATGGAGACGGAACCTGGTTCGCCCGGAATGCCGGTGGGAATGAGAGCTGGCCGGGATATTTTAACACGGACAAGATGGGATTTGAGGAAAATTATGCCCAGGCGTATGCGACCTTGTCCCGGTATTTCCAGCGGGACGCCGCCGGAAACTTTCTGGAGGTACCCACCCTGACCTGCCTGTGCCGGGAGGAAGAGCAGCAGACTGCCCTGGGAGAGTATCTTTGCTCCGCTCTGGGGACAGTGGGTATTTCGGTGGAATTGGAAATTCTGGATGAAACGGCATACCAGGAGACGCTGACGGCAGGGGATTACTCCTTTGTCATCGAAACCAAAACCGCCGCCTGCAACAGTCCGCTGGTGTTCCTGGAGGACTGGATCACAGAAAACTGGCAGGGCTGGGACCGGAATGGAACATACGACCTGGATCTGACCCAGTGGGGGCTGCCCGTTTCCGTTACCGCTGGAACCTGGGCGGAAACCTACGACGTGCTCATAAAGGAAATCCGGACCTGCGCTGATTCGGAAAACCGATCCGCCATGATGCACCTGGCAGAGGATTTTCTCCTGTCTGCGGGGGTGGTGACGCCGCTGTACTTCGGGACGGAAGTAAGCCTTCAACATCCCGATGTAACGGGCGTATCCTGGAACCCGGCGGGAGGCTGGGATTTCCGCCGCACCAGCGTGGGCGGCGGCGGAAGGCTCCTGACTGTATGCCTGTCTGCACCGGTGGATTCCCTGGACCCGGCGGCTTGTTCCGATGTGGATGGAAATACGCTGATTTCCCACCTGTTTTCCGGCCTTGCCCGGTGGAAGACAGATGACCAGGGAAAAACGGCACTGGTGCCGGACTGCGCCCAGACGCTGCCGGCGGGGGCGGTGCAGCCGGACGGCACGGTGGTCTATACCTACCGTTTGAAAGAGGGACTGATCTGGTCCGATGGACAGGCCCTGACGGCGGGGGACTTTGCCTATGCCTGGAACCGGGCCGCTGCCATGGCCGGAGAAACCGGACAGGCGGAAATCTGGAGCCGGGTGCAGACTGTGAAAGCGCTGGATGACCGAACCCTGCGGGTGACGCTGACCGAGCCGGTCTCCTTCTGGAATGAACTGTTGGCAGAGCCTGCTTTCTTCCCGGTGCGGGAGGATGTGGTGTCCGTTCCCGGGTGGAGCGCCAATCCTGCCGGATGGGTGTCCAACGGAGCATATACCTTGAATCAATGGGATCATAATAACCTGGTTGTCCTCCGCCGGAACGAAAACAGTCACCACGCACAGGAGACCACCATGGAGGAAATCCGTTTCTATCTGTCAGATACTCCTGCCAGTATGCTTTCCAACTTCGAAAACGGCTTCTTCCAGGTGATTACCGATTTTCCCCGGGAGCAGACCGGGGCAATCGGGGAAGCCAATTCCCAATGTCTGCAGGTGGAAGGGGCAATGGAAAGCGGCTTCCTCCGCTGGAATGCCGGCCAGTCCCTGCTGCCCGGTGCTTCATAACAGAACCAATCCCGTCCCGGGCACCGGGACGGGAAATCTTTTGACATTTTTCCGGTTCTCTGGTATGATAGGAGAAATTTTCGGAAGGAAGTGGATGAATTGGCCAATGTGGTGGAGATTACGGATTTTTCCGCACCGGAACTGGATGTCTATGCCCGGCTGACCGAGGCCCAGCTGCTGAACCGGTTTGAACCCGCCAAGGGGCTGTTCATTGCAGAGAGCCCCAAGGTGATTCACCGGGCCCTGGACGGAGGCTGCCAGCCGGTGTCCATGCTGATGGAGCGCAAAGACATCACCGGCGCCGCCCGGGAGATTCTGGAGCGCTGCCCGGACATTCCGGTGTATACCGCCGATGAGGAGCTGCTGTGCAATCTCACCGGTTACCACTTGACCCGGGGGGTGCTGTGCGCCATGCGGCGGCCCCAGAATCCGTCTCTGGAGGAAATCTGCGCCGGAGCCAGCCGGATTGTGGTGCTGGAGAACATCATGAACCCCACCAATGTGGGTGCCATCTTCCGCTCTGCCGCTGCCCTGGGCATGGACGGCATCCTGCTGACCCCGGGATGCAGCAACCCGCTTTACCGGCGAAGTGCTCGGGTGAGCATGGGCACGGTGTTCCAGATTCCCTGGACCTTTACCCCCGCCTGGCCGGAGGAGGGAATGGCTGCCCTGTCCCGGCTGGGATTCAAGACCGCCGCCATGGCCCTGCGGGGGGACTCGGTGTCCATTGACGACCCCGGCCTGATGGCGGAGGAAAGGCTGGCGGTGGTTCTGGGCAGCGAAGGAGATGGCCTGGCGGATACCACCATCGCCGCCTGCGACTATACGGTCAAAATCCCCATGTTCCACGGGGTGGATTCTCTGAATGTGGCGGCGGCCAGCGCCGTGGCCTTCTGGCAGCTGCGGAAAGGGTAGGCGAAAAGTATGGAATATAAAGAAAAGACCTTGGTGTTAAAAAATGGAGAGATAGCTTTGCTTCGGAAGATGGAACCATCGGACGCAGAACAAATGCTGATCCTGCTGAAGGAAGCGGCGCTGGAGAGTCCTTACCTTCTCCGCTATCCCCAGGAGCGTGGCATGGATATCCCTGGAGAAATTGCATATCTGGAGCAAATCTGCCACTCAGACAACAAAATCATGCTTGCCTGTATGGTGGAAGGCCGGCTTGTGGGAAATGTGTCCCTCCGGGGAAATGATTTGCTCAAAATCCGGCACCGGGCAGAGTTGGCTCTGGTGGTGCGCAAGGCCTACTGGCGGCAGGGAATCGGCAAAGCCATGCTCACCGAGGCCGTTGCGCTTGCCCGGAATCTGGGCCTGCAATATCTGGAACTGGATTATATTGACGGCAACGCCCGGGCAAAGGGATTGTACGAAAGTTTGGGCTTTCAGGAGATTTCCCGGATTCCCCAGGCGTATTGCCAGCCCGACGGAACGATGGCGGATGCGGTGATGATGCGCAAATGCCTGTGACAAAGAAAGAGGGAAAGAGAATGGAACTGTATCACGGACGCCCCGCCGACTGCACCGGGCGGCTGGAAAAAGAAATTCGGTGCTATGATTTGCTGGACAGCCTTGGGGTTTCCTACCAGCGGGTGGACCATCCCGCCGCCATGACCATGGAGGCCTGTCTGGAAATCGACAAGGCGCTGGGGGCCTTGATCTGCAAGAATCTGCTGCTGTGCAACCGGCAGCAGACGGCCTTCTATCTGCTTTTGCTGCCGGGAGAAAAGCAATTCCGGACCAGCGTACTGTCCAAGATCATTGGTTCCTCCCGGCTGAGCTTTGCCAGCGGGGAACATATGGAGCGCCTTTTGGACATCACCCCCGGCTCCCTCAGTGTGCTGGGATTGATGAACGACCATGAGAACCGGGTGCAGCTGCTGGTGGATACGGATGTGCTGGAGGAGGAATTCTTTGGCTGCCATCCCTGCATCAACACCTCCAGCCTGCGATTTTCCGTTGCCGACTTGATGGAGAAGGTGATTCCAGCCATGGGCCACAGCCCCAGATTGGTGACCTTGCCCGTGGAGGAAGAGAAATGAACCGGACGCCTGCGTTTCTGCCTTTGGGGGAGCTTCCGGCGGAGCTTCGGCCCTTGGCGGAAGGCGCTTCTGTCCTGGACAGCAGCTGCTCCTCTGGGGCCCGGGTATATCTGCTTCAGGGCCGGGAGGAATGCTTCTTAAAGACCGCTCCAGGCGGAACGCTGGAGAAGGAAGCCGCATTGACCGGCTTTTTCCACAGCAAGGGGCTTTCCCCAGAGGTGCTGGCCTACTGCCCGGGGGAGCGGGATTGGCTGGTGACCCGGCGGGTGCCGGGGGAGGACTGCGTTTTCCCTGCCTATCTGGAAAACCCCAAACGGCTGTGCGATACCCTGGCGGTGCTGCTGCGGCAGCTCCATGAGACGGAGGCATCCGGCTGTCCGGTGCCGGACCGGCTCTTGTCCTACCGGGAAACCGCCCGGCGGAATTACGAGGCGGGCAAGTACGATGCCGCATTGTTTCCGCCGGATTGGGGTTTTTCCTCCCGGGAGGTGGCGTGGAATCAGGTGGAAACCGGGGGTGGATTCCTTCGCCCGGAGGTGCTGCTCCATGGGGATTACTGCCTGCCCAATATCATTCTGGACAACTGGCGGTTTTCCGGCTTCGTGGACCTGGACAGCGGGGGCGTGGGAGACCGGCACATCGATCTGTTCTGGGGGGTATGGACCCTGTTTTACAATCTGAAAACCAACGCCTATTATGACCGCTTCCTGGATGCTTACGGCCGGGACAAGGTGGAGCCGGAAAAGCTGCGCACCGTGGCGGCGTTCGAAGTATTTGGGTAAAAAAATGCCTGGAACCGTTTGAAACAGTTCCAGGCGTTTTGCTTTTGGTGACTTACACAATGCCCTGGGCGTCCATGGCGTTGGCAACCTTCAGGAAACCGGCAATGTTGGCGCCGGCCACATAGTTGCCCTCCATGCCGTACTCCTTGGCAGCGGCATCCAGATTGTGGAAGATATTGACCATGATGTCCTTCAGCTTGGCGTCCACTTCCTCGAAGGTCCAGCTCAGGCGCTGGGAGTTCTGGGTCATTTCCAGTGCAGAAGTGGCAACACCGCCGGCGTTGGAAGCCTTGCCGGGGCAGAACAGCACGCCGTGCTCCTGCAGGTAGGCGGTGGCATCCAGGGAGGTGGGCATATTGGCGCCCTCGGCCACGGCGAAGCAGCCGTTGGCCACCAGAGTCTTGGCGTCCTCCAGCAGGAGCTCATTCTGGGTGGCGCAGGGCAGCGCCACGTCGCACTTCACGCTCCATACGCCCTTGCCCTCATGATAGACGGCGCCGGGACGGGCCTTGGCGTACTCCGTCAGACGAGCGCGCTTGACTTCCTTGACTTCCTTCAGCAGGGCAACGTCGATGCCTTCCGGATCGTAGATCCAGCCGGTGGAGTCGGAGCAGGTTACGGGCTTGGCACCCAGCTGCCAGGCCTTCTCAATGGCGTAGATTGCCACGTTGCCGGCGCCGGAAACCACCACAGTCTTGCCGGCCAGTTCCTTGCCGTTGCACTTGAGCATTTCCTCCGTAAGGTACAGCAAACCGTAGCCGGTGGCCTGGGTTCTGGCCAGGGAGCCGCCGTAGGTCAGGCCCTTGCCGGTGAGCACGCCTTCGTACAGGCTGCGGATGCGCTTGTACTGGCCAAACAGGTAGCCGATTTCCCGGCCGCCCACGCCGATGTCGCCGGCGGGTACGTCGGTGTCGGCGCCGATGTACTTATACAGCTCGGTCATGAAGCTCTGGCAGAAGGCCATCACTTCCCGGTCGGACTTGCCCTTGGGGTCGAAGTCGCTGCCGCCCTTGCCGCCGCCGATGGGCAGGCCGGTGAGGGAGTTCTTGAACACCTGCTCAAAGCCCAGGAACTTGATGACGCTCAGGTTGACGCTGGGATGGAACCGCAGGCCGCCCTTGTAAGGACCGATGGCGCTGTTGAACTGGACACGGTAGCCGTTGTTCACCTGAACCTGCCCCTTGTCATCCACCCAGGGTACCCGGAACATGACGATCCGCTCGGGGGTGGTCAGCCGCTCCAGCAGGGCGTTGCGCCGGTAGGTATCCTCGTTCTTTTCGATCACCGCCCGCAGGGACTCCAGGACTTCATAAACGGCCTGGTTGAATTCGGGCTGGTCAGGATTCTGCTTTTTGACCCGTGCGAGGGCCTCGTCTACATAGCTCATATCGATCCTCCGTTGCTTGTTAGAATGGGATGTGTACGATTCTACCAGAAGAGGAAGAGAATTACAAGAGGGAAATGCAACTTTTTTCTGCGGCAATTGCAAAAACAAAGAAAAAACGCCGATTTTCACAATCGGCGTTGGGATAACGAAAGACAGAATTGTAGAAATTTCATCTTACCCGGGGTAAAATCTCTTTTTGAATCACGTCCGCCAGTGCCGCCAGCTCCTGGGCAGTGGTGTTCCGGCACAAGGAAATCCGGAAGGAACCGTCAATCCGCTCCGGAGACAGGCCCATGGCGGTGAGGACATGGCTTCGATGCCCCCGGGCGCAGGCGCTGCCTGCGCTGACGCAGATTCCGGCGTCCTGGAGGATGTTGATGCTGTTCTGGGTGGGAACCCCGGGAATGCTGACGCTGAGAATGTGGGGGGCCTCATGGCAGCCGTTGAGTTCCACGCCGTCCATGGCGTCCAGCCTTGCGGCCAGGGCTTCCAGCAGTTCCTTTTCCCGGGCGGCATCCTCCCGGAGTGCGGGGGCCACGGCGGCGCAGGCGGCGGCGAAGCCGAAGATTGCAGGCGTTCCCTCCGTACCGCTGCGCAGGCCGTTTTCCTGCCCGCCGCCCAGCATCAGGGGCGGGAAGGACTTCAGCCGGGGGCTGATATATAGCGCACCGGCGCCTTTGGGGCCGTGAACCTTGTGGGAGGAGACGGTAATCAAATCCGCTCCCAGGGCTTTGGCGGAGAAGGGTACCTTCAGAAAACCCTGGACGGCGTCGGTGTGAAAGATGGCATCAGGACAGACCTTGTGGGTCAGCTTCGCCATGGCGCTGATGGGCATCACGGAGCCAACCTCATTATTCACCATCATGATGGACACCAGAATCGTGTCCTGGCGGAGGGCTGCCTTCAGGGCATCCAGGGTAATTCTTCCATCCGGGTCCGGCTGGAGGTAGGTGACGGTGAAGCCCTGCGCCTCCAGCTCCTTCATGCAGTGGAGAACGGCATGGTGCTCAATGGCGGTGGTGACGATGTGCCTGCCCCGCTTGCCCAGCCGCTTGACGGTGCCGAAGATGGCCCAGTTGTCCGCCTCGGTTCCGCCGGAGGTGAAGAACACCCGGTCCGGCTCCCCGCCAAGGGCGGCGGCGACTTGGGTGCGGGCGGTGCGCAGGGCGTGGGCGGCGTCAATGCCGAATTTATAAAGGGCGCTGGGATTGCCCCAGCAGCGGGTCATGGCGTTGGTCACGGCCTCCACCGCCTGGGGGCAGGGCTGGGTGGTGGCGGAATTATCTAAATAAATCATGATCTTCCTTCTTTATCCTCTAATGGTTACTTCCCGACGCAGAACCGCTCAAAAATCCGGGCGGTGATGTCCTCCCGGACGGTAGCGCCGGTTACTTCGCCCATGGCCTCCATGGCCTCTTCCACGTCGGTGAGAACCGCATCGGGGGTTTGCCCCAGCTGAAGTCCCCGGAGGCACCGCAGCAGTGCCTCATAGGACCGTCGGCAGGCGTCATATTGCCGGGCGTTGGTGAGAATGGAGCCGTCACAGGGGGCCTGCCCCGCAAACATCGCCTCCACCATATCCGCCAGCTGATCCAGCCCCTGGCCGGTTTTGGCGCAGACGGAGATCACCGCCATAAAGGGCAGATCGCTGGGGTCCACCTGGGCGCCCAGGTCGGACTTGTTCACCAGGGCAATGGCATTTTCATGATCCAGGCACAGGTCGATGATGTCCTGATCCTCCTGGGTCAGGGGCTGGGAGCCGTCGCAGACGAAGAGCACCAGATCAGCCTGCTCCATGGCTTCCCGGGAGCGCTGCACGCCCATGGCTTCCACGGTATCGGCGGTTTCCCGGATCCCGGCAGTGTCAATGAGCCGCAGCCGGGTGGCGCCCAGCATGACGCTCTCCTCCACCGTGTCCCGGGTGGTGCCGGGGATGTCGGTGACGATGACCCGGTCGTAACCCGCCAGGGCGTTCAGCAGGCTGGACTTGCCCACGTTGGGTTTGCCCACAATGGCAGCGGCCACACCCTGCCGGAGAATCCGCCCCTGACCGTAGGTTTGCAGCAGGGCATACAGAGCCTTGGCATGGCTGCGGAGCATGGCGGCGTAGGATTCCAGTGCGAAATCCTCAATATCCTCGTCGGGGTAATCCAGCACGGCGTGAAAATGGCTGCAAAGATTGGTCAGGTCGTCATAGATGGGGGCCAGCTTCTTTTGCAGCACCCCGCCCACCTGACCGGCGGCGTTGGCGGCGGCGTCGGCGGTATCCGCCTCAATCAGGTCGATGACTGCTTCCGCCTGGGTCAGATCCAGTTTTCCGTTGAGAAACGCCCGCTTGGTGTATTCTCCCCGTTTGGCGGGCAGGGCGCCGGCCTGATACAGGGAATCCAGTCCGGCGGCCAGCACAGCGGGAGAACCATGGCAGTGAAATTCCACCGTGTCCTCCCCGGTGTAGCTGTGGGGGCTGCGGCTGACCACTGCCATGCATTGGTCAATGACCCGCTCCTGCTTGTCCCGCAGGACACCCAGCACCAGCTTCCGGTCCGGAATGTCCTGGAGCGCCTTCCCGCTTTGGGTGGTGAATACACGGTCGGCAACAGCAATGCAGTCATCCCCGGACAGGCGGATGATGCCGATGGCGCTGACCTGGCTGCCGGTGGAAACTGCCGCAATGGTATGAGACATGAAAAGACTCCTTCTCTAAAGATAAAAATCTTCCTTATACGTCCAGAAACGCCAGGGGGTCGCCTTCGCAGGCGATGAAATGCATCAGCATATAGGCGCACATGATGGCCACATGCTCCTCCCGCAGAATCCGGCGGCATTCCTCCCGGTCGGCGATGACCACCTGGATGTCCTCCGACTCCTCCTGATGCAGGTTGGTGGCGTCTCCGGTGCAGTAGCCATAGACGGTGGCGCAGCTTTCGTCGGTCATACCGACGGTGGTGTAGAAGGGGCGGGAATAGCTGCCGCCCTCTTTTGGGGTGAAGGTCAGGCCGGTTTCCTCATACATTTCCCGAATTCCCGCTGCCAGCATGTCCTCCCCCTCTTCCACCAATCCGGCGGGGAATTCGTAGACATAATCCCCCAGCGGGTAGCGGAACTGCCGGACCAGAACGACGTGGTCCTTCTTGTCCCCGTAAACGCCGTAGAGAATCACACCGTCCGGCTTATACGCTCTGCTGACGGCCTTTAACTGGTCAATCTCTTTGGCCCGGGATGCTACAAAATAGGGGCCAACCCGCCCGCTGCGGCGGACAGCCTGAAATTCATACAGGTTGAGAAAGCGGTTGTGAGTCTGCTTTTCAATTCCTTTGATTCTGTCCATAACTGCCTCCTGGGAAATAATACACCATTATAGCAGTCTGGGATAAAAAAAGCAACATCCGGGGATACTTGCCTGGAGGTGGCAATCATGACAGATCAGGAAATTCGAGACCGGTTTCAGGGAACCGGGGACTTTATTGCCCGGGAGCTGTGCTGCTGCGGCTGCAAACTGTATGCCTATGCCATAGACGGGCTGGTATCCGGGGCGGATATGTCGGAGTTTGTGCTCCAGCCCATTGCCCGCAGTCTGCGGGGGGAGACGATGGAGTCGCTGTACCATGCGGCCCTGAATGGAGCGGTATATAATAGTGTGGCGGATAACTGTCCGGATTTGGACACGGCTGTCTCCAAACTGGTGAATGGCTTCTGCGTGGTCCTGTTTCCGGAAGCTGGTGCGATTGCTTTTGAGGTGAAAACCGGTGTCAGCCGGGGCCCCTCCGCACCGGAGGTGGAGAACACCATCAAAGGACCCAAGGACGCTTTCGTGGAGACCATCCGGGTGAATACCAGCCTCCTGCGGCGCCACCTGCGCACACCGGATCTGCGGATTTACGGTACCACCGTGGGGCGGAGAAGTCTGACCAACGTGGCGGTGATCTGGATTGAGGGAATTACCAACCAGCATTTGGTGGAGAAGATGAAACGCCGTCTCGCCTCAATTGATATTGACGGTCTGGTGTCCCCGGCAGCGGTAGAAGAGTATATCACCGGCTCACGACTCACCGCCTTTCCCCTGCTGCAGTACACGGAGCGACCGGATCGCTTCGCCCAGGGTCTTCTGGACGGGAGAGTGGGACTGATTGTAGACGGGCTTCCACTGGCGTACCTGGCCCCGGCGGACCTGGGCTATCTCATGGAAAGCTCCGAGGACCGGAGCCGGGACTTTATCACAGCATCCTGCATCCGGGTGCTGCGCTACGGTGCCCTGCTGACGGGTCTGCTTCTGCCGGGTTTCTATATCGCCATGGTGAAGTTCCATCAGAACTGGATACCGCCCCAGTTGCTGGAGATTATCCTGAACAGCAAACAGGGCGTGCCGTTTACCACGGCGGCAGAGGTGCTGGGACTGCTCATTGCCTACGAGCTGCTTCAGGAGTCCGGCATCCATCTGCCCCAGGCAATCGGGCAGTCGGTATCAACAATCGGCGGCATTTTGGTGGGCACGGCGGCGGTAGAGGCGGGACTGCTATCTCCCATGGTCCTGATTGTGGTCAGTGTGGCGGGCGTCTGCGGTTTCGTGCTGCCCAATCGGGACCTGGCGGAGGGAATCCGGGTGTGGCGGTTTGCCCTGGGGGTGCTGGCGTCCTTGCTGGGACTATGGGGCGTAATCGCAGGATTTGCGGTGTTGGTATTCCATCTGGCGACGCTGAAATGTCTGGGGGTTCGATTCCTGACGCCATATCCCAGTGGAAGAGGACTTCTGCGGCGAAGATTGAAGAACCAGAAGCGCAGAGATTACAGACTCCACCCGGAGGATGAAACCAATCAAAAATGAAATTGAAAAAAAGGGAAAAAGGGTATTGACAAAGGGGGAGGGGTGTGCTAGTATATGCAAGCTGTCTGCGAGGGCAGCGAAACACCTCAAAGAAATTTGAAAAAACTTGAAAAAAGTTCTTGACAAATGGAACTGAGCGTGGTAGAATAAGCAAGCTAACTGCGAGAGCGGAAAGCGAGTTCTGTACCTTGTAAATTGAATAACACAAGACGAACAAAACACCTTGGACAATTAATGGATTGTTTAAGCGTAAGCGAAAAAACAGCCAACGA
>CASFNR010000010.1 GCA_949296115.1 uncultured Eubacteriales bacterium
GGTCATCTGGGGGGCGTTCTCCAGCACCGCCTTGCGGATGCCGGGAACGAAGATGTAGTCGCCCAGCTCGAACACTTCGGGGTTCTCCACCAGGAAGGGAGTCATGCCCCAGTTGATGCAGTTGGAGCGGTAACGCTTGGTGGCGTACTGCTTGGCGAAGTTGGCGCTGGCGCCCTGCTTCACGGCCAGCATGCCCAGCAGGACAGCCAGCACGATGTTGAACACCAGACCGGCAATCTGAATGGGAATCAGGATGTGCCACAGGTCATTGGCGTCCATCTGCAGAACCGTGGCGGCACGGGCCACAGGGCCGCCCCAGGGCAGCAGGTTCATCACGCCCATGCAGGCGCCGGTGAGGCACAGCAGGATCTTGCTGTCGATGTTCATGCGCTTGTACACAGGGTACAGAGCGGGGATGGTGATCAGAACGGTGGTGGCGGTGGTGCCGTCCAGGTGGGCGATGGTGGCGATGATGGCGGTGGCGACGGTGACGGCGATGACGTTGTTGCCGGCCTTCTTCACCAGGAAGTTCACGATAACGTCAAACATGCCGGTGTCGGACATCACGCCGAAGTAAATCACCGAGAAAATAAACAGGATACCGTTGCTGGTTGTGGTGCCGATGCCGTCTTTGATGAATCCGGCGATCTCAATGGGGGTATATCCCAGCAGGAGGGCTGCGACCACAGGAATCAGGGTCAGCACCACGATGGGGGACATTTTGCCCTTCAGAAGCAGGAATACGATTGCGGCAATCATAATAAAGCCGATAAGAGCAACCATAATATTCGACCTCTTTCTTTAATATTTTACTGTGGATTTCTGAATGGGGCTGCGGCGGTAATCCCCGGATTTCCTCCTTTCCTGTGCGCTGTCTGGGGCAGCCTGTGCTCAGAAATATTCTATCTGTAATATAGCAGTCCTTGCTGAATACTCCGTGACTGCTCTCTTACAATTGGTTAAGATTTGCACAAAAAAAGAAAGACGGAATTTGACCTTGTGCAAAAAGCATGGTATACTGAACTTCCCAAACAGACGGACAGGAGGAAGATGCAAATGCTGCCAACCAGAGAAGAAGCGGAAAAACTGCTGAAGGAAGCAGCGTCCAGAAATCCCGGCCCTTGGGAAAATCACAGCCGGGTGGCTGCACATTGTGCCGGATGCATCGCAAGGTACTGCCCAGACCTGGACGAGGAAAAGGCCTATATTCTGGGCCTGCTTCACGATATTGGCAGACGGTTCGGCGTGACGGGGATGCGGCATGTGTATGATGGATACCGCTATCTGGAGGAATTGGGATATGACGAGGCGGCTCGGGTCTGCCTGACCCACAGCTTTGTAACGGCGTCCGTTGCGGAGTATGTAGGCCCCAGGGATACAACCCCGGAGGAGACGGAAGAAATATCCCGGTTCCTGGCAGAACACCCGATGAATGACTATGACCGGCTGATTATTCTGTGCGATGCACTGGCGGGGAGTGAGGGCGTGCTGCGCGTGGAAGAGCGAATGAATGATGTGAAACGGAGATATGGTACCTATCCTCAGAAGAAATGGGATGGAAACCTCAGACTTAAGTCGTATTTTGAGGATAAAACCGGAAAGGACCTGTATGAAATTCTGGGAATGAACGGATAAGTCACCCCCGGGCCGATGCGCATTGCGCCGGCCCGGGGGGCTTTTTGGCACCTTTTCCTCTGCTCCGGAATAGACTGTTCCAGGAAACAGGAGGGAACTGCCATGCCAATCCGGATTTTTATCGATCAGGGCCATAACCCCAGCGGCCACAATGCGGGGGCGGAGGGGAACGGCCTGCGGGAACAGGATATTACCTACACGGTGGGAACATACCTGGCGGAACTGCTCAGCGCCGACCCCCGATTTGCCGTCCGGGTTTCCCGCCCCACCCCGGACACCGTGCTGGGCACCAATAATCTGACCAGCCTTCAGGACCGGGTCTACCTGGCCAATTCCTGGCCGGCGAACTATTTTATCAGCATTCACTGCAACGCCAACGCCAACCCGGCCATCAACGGGGCGGAGGTGTATGTGTATCGGGAATACACCCAGTCCTACTGGCTGGCTCAGCACATCCTTAACGGACTGGTTGCCTGGACGGGAATCCGGGACAACGGAGTCCGGGTAAACCCGTCCTTATATGTGCTTCGCCGTACTGCCATGCCGGCAGTTCTGGTGGAACTGGGCTACCTGACCAATGAGGCGGATGCGCAGAAACTGGATGGTAATCTCTGGGGGTTCGCCCAGGGAATCTATGCCGGGCTACTGAGCTACTTCGGACTGCCGCCCCTGTGACGGTTCCGGCAGCCCCTCCGGAAGCTGCTGATACAGGGACATGGCCCCCAACACCCCCAGGGTTTCTGCCTGGGCCAGCAGCTGCGCCAGATCCTCCGGGGTGCGCCAGAGGGTGAAAACCGCCTGATCGTCCATGCATTGTACAGCGTAATGACAGTGCAGCCGGGGTTCCGCCTGCCCTGCGGGCAGAGGCTCCGGGGTGGAGCGAGGCATCCTCTGCGCACCCTGCGCCGTCAGGACAATCTCCTGCCGCTCCAGGGAAAGCTCCAGCCAGATTTTTCGGTCCTTCCAGGGAGCCAGAAAGTCCTCCAGGGGCTGGTCGGGCGGACACGGGGGGAGAAAAACCGGACAGTCCAGACCATAGGCATAGGGCAGGGAAACCACGGTCAGCTCCGGATATGCCTGGACCAGCCAGCTTGTCAAAGCTTGGGTTTCCGGATTATTTTCCCGCTGAAAATCCAGCACCAGGGCGGGACAATTCCATTTTTCCAGCACGGTGCCCAGCTGCTGCACAATCCGCTGGGGGTCGTGGCCGGAAATAGGAGTCCGGTCATTAAGCATCAGAACCGTTCCCACGGGAAGCTGGACAGGCAGATTGGACAGACCGGTGCCGTAGGGGGAAAAATGGCAGGCCATCCAGGCGGCCCGCTCTGGAATCCGGGCCGCAGCGGCCAGTTCCGCTCCGGTCATAGCCAGATAATGCGCAATCGCCATGGACAAATCCTCCTTTCCGTGCTATAATCCCAGGTGGAATGGAATCCGGCCCGGCGGGCGGGGATTCTGCCACTACTATATCAATTCCAGGAGGACGATATGCCCTTTTCTTTTTTGCCGAAATTTGTAACGGACCGCGTTACAGATCTGACGCCCCAGTTCCTGTCCCGGCAGGGGATTCGCCTGCTGATGCTGGACTTTGACAATACCCTGGTGCCCTACACCCGGGACGAGCCAACCCAGGAGATTCAGGACTGGCTGGAGGAGATGAAGCGTTCAGATATTCAGGTATGCGTCGTCTCCAACAGCCACCGGCAGCGGGTGCCCGATTTCTGCCGGGCGTATGGCCTGGATTGCATTACCTATGCCCGGAAGCCCTTCCCCAAGGGCATCCGCCAGTGCCTGGAGCGCTATCAGATTCCGGCCTCTCAGGCGGCGCTGGTGGGCGATCAGATTTACACCGACACCCTGGGGGGCAATGGAGTGGGGGTGGCCCCCATTCTGGTGCGGGCCATTGACAACCATAATTTTTGGCTGAAAGCGCGTCATGTGCTGGAAATGCCATTTATTTTTGCTGCAAGAAACAGGAGGATCAACAAATGAAGAATCTGGACAAGTATCTGTCCCTTTTGGATGGGGAAGTGGACGGCCTGCTGCTGACATCCCGCTACAGCCGCCACTACGGCGCCGAGTTTGACATTGCCGAGGGCGTGGCCATTGTGACCAAGAAGGGCTGCCGCTACTTTACCGACAGCCGCTACATCGAATCTGCGGAGAATAATCTGAAGGGATTCGAGGTCCTGGAAGTGAACCGCTCCTTCAGCTATTTCACCCGGCTGAACGATGCCATCCGGGATTTCGGCGTGACGGTTCTGGGCTATGAGGAAACTTACCTGACCGCCGCGGAGCTGATGGGCTACGAGAAGCACCTGAACGCCAAGCTGGTTCCCTTCAACAAGGAGATTTACGCCTTCCGGGGTACCAAGGAGGACTGGGAGCTGGAGCTGATGCGAAAGGCCCAGGCCATTACCGACAAGGCCTTCTCTGATATTCTGACCCGGATCAAGCCCGGCATGACCGAGCTGGAGCTTCAGGCGGAGCTGATCTATTGTATGTACAAGAATGGCGGCACCGGGCTGGCCTTCGACCCCATTGTGGTATCCGGCCCCAACACCAGCCTGCCCCACGGTGTGGCCGGCGAGCGGGTGATTCAGGCGGGTGATTTCATCACCATGGACTTCGGCGCTTCCTATAGGGGCTACTGCTCCGACATGACCCGCACCGTGGCGGTGGGCTTTGTTACGGATGAGATGAAGGAAGTGTATGAGGTGGTGCTGAAGGCGCAAAAGACTGCCATTGCCGCCACCAAGGCCGGAGTGCCCGGGAAGGACATCGACGCCGTGGCCCGTCAGGTGATTGCCGATGCCGGATACGGCCAGTATTTCGGCCATGGCTACGGCCACAGCCTGGGCCTGGAAATCCACGAGAATCCCGGCGTCAATACCAGCAATACCGAACCTCTGCCGGTCAACGCCATCTGCTCCGCAGAGCCCGGCATCTATCTGCCCGGGAAGTTCGGCGTGCGGATTGAGGACGTGACCATTATCAAGGAAAATGGCTGCGAGGACATCACCGCCAGCCCCAAACACTTGATTATTGTATAAAGAAATCTGGTATCCCATCGGAAAAAATTCAATTTGCTCTTGCATATTTCCGGCTTTTACGCTAGAATATATGGAGTAGAGTTATGTACACAAATCACCTCCCGGCTGCGGAGGTAGTTTTAGGAGGACAAAGATAATGATTTCTGCAGGTGAATTTAGAAACGGTATTACCTTTGACATGGATGGCAAGGTCATGCAGGTCGTGGAATTCCAGCACGTCAAGCCTGGTAAGGGCGCGGCCTTCGTCCGTGTGAAGATGAAGAACGTCATCACCGGCGGCGTTACCGAAACCAGCTTCAACCCCACCGCAAAGTTCCCCACCGCTTACGTCGAGCGCAAGAAGATGGAGTATTCCTACAACGACGGTTCCCTGTATTACTTCATGGATCAGGAGACCTACGAGCTGGAGCCTCTGGATGCTTCCGCCCTGGACGATTCCTTCCGTTTCGTCAAGGAGAATGACGTCTGCACCATCATGAGCTACAAGGGCAAGGTGTTCGGTGTGGAAGTGCCCAACTTTGTTGACCTGGTTGTCACCAAGACCGAGCCTGGCTTTGCCGGCAACACTGCCACCAACGTGACCAAGCCCGCCACTGTGGAGACCGGTGCGGAGGTGAAGGTGCCTCTGTTCATCAACGAGGGCGATAAGATTCAGATCGACACCCGCACCGGCGAGTACCTGGGCCGTTCCAAGGCCTGATAAGGAGAACGCTATGACCATTTCGGAAAAGTCCGCTTACCTGAAGGGCCTGATGGATGGCCTGTCTCTGGACACCAAGTCTGACGAGGGCAAGATGATTGCCGCCATTGTGGATCTGCTGGGCGACATGGCCAAGCGGGTGACCGACATCGAGGAAACCACCATCGCCATCTCCGACGAGCTGGACGAGATCGAAGAGGATCTGGACGCCATCGAGGACTACATCCTGGATGAAGAGGATGAGGACTACGATGACTACGAAGAGGACGACGATGAGGACTGGGACGACGAGGACGAGGACCCGGAAGAGGGCTTCGACTTTGGCGATGAGGATTCCACCATCTACGAGGTGACCTGCTCCTGCGGGGAAGTCATTAACTTTGACGAGGAAACCCTGGAGAAGGGAAGCATTGTCTGCCCCAACTGCGGAGAGACGCTGGAGTTCTCCCTGGACGACGAGGACGACGAATAATCGCAAGCGGCCGCCGGAAACCCGGCGGCCGTTCTGTATTTGCCGGGGCGCTGCCCCGGCATTATTCATTTCAGCAGTTCCTGCTCCCACTGGGCTTCCCGGAAGCCGGTGAGCACTTTTCCGTCCTCCGTAACTGCCACAGGGCGTTTCACCAGCATTCCATCGGTGGCCAGCAGCCGCAGCTGCTCTTCTACGCTCATACCGGGCAGCTTGTCTTTTAGTTCCAGAGCTTTGTACTGCAGGCCGCTGGTGTTGAAGAATTTCTTCACCGGCTGCCCTGATTTTTCCAGCCAATCCTTTAATTCCTCGTAACTGGGATTCTGCTCCTTGATGTGGCGGGACGTGTAGGCAATGCCGTGATCGTCCAGCCATTTTTTTGCTTTCTTGCAGGTGGAACAGGGGGGATATTCCAAAAACAACATCACATTTCTCCTTATTGCCGCCCGATCAGGCGCTTGACGAACTGTTTGGCATAGTGCAGCTCCAGATAGTGGTGCCAGCGGAAGGGCCGTTTCCCGTCCAGGTAGTCGGCAAAATACCGGTGCCCCGCCTGGTAGCCTTCATACAGGGAATCGGCAAAGGGGCCATACCAGTCATCCTGGAACCAGTTGTAGCGGTACAGATCCTGGTAGGACTTCATATAGCGCACGAAGCAGGACTTGTAGTGCTTCCTGGTCAGGAACTGTTCATCCGGAGGCAGATACCCCTGATCCTTGGCGAAACGCTCCAGCTCTGGGGTGTAGCCCATGATAAAGGGGCCGACGAAATCGATGGTGTAAAGGGGAATGTTGGCGTCGATGTAGGTTACATGGAGCTGGCGCATTCGGTTCACGTCGGTCTGGTTGTCGTCACTGATGACCAGCCGCTCCACGATTTCCACCTTCTGCCCGGAATTGCCGAAGAGCATATTGTGGGGCAGGGAACCGGACAGGGTCGCCACCACCTTTGCGCTGCGGATGTAGTGAATCATCCGATCCAGGGGAACCTTTTCCGGATAGAGGATGGCATACCCGTTTTTTTCAAAGAAGTTGTCCAGGGCGTCGAAGCCAAACTCAAACTGCTTGCCCTTCTGGAACTGGCTCCGGCTGAAGTAGATTTTTTCCGGGGTGTCCCAGGCAGGGTCCACAGTGACGTTGGCAGCAATGGCATCGAATACGTTCAGCAGCTTTGGCGTGTAAGCGGTCCGCATCTGAATGCCCAGCTCCGGCACAATCACTTCCCGATAGACCGTGGGGCGGTTGATGATTTCCAGCTTGTCCCAGATTTTCAGCAGGTCCAGAAACGCCCGGTAATTCCCCCTGATCTCCCGCTGCTCGTTTTCATCCAGAAAGAATACGTACTTGTCCACCGTCGGGTCCTTTTCCAGAAAGTACCACAGCCGGGTAATCCCTTCAATGAGAAAGTGCCCCCAGTGGTCTACCAGATAGCCGCAGTATACCACGGTTTCATCCCGATATTCCGGCTTTTCCACCGGGTAGGCGTACTGCACCCGGCCGGGAATGGCAGACAAATCCACATAGGTTCCATCCTCTGCCACAACGCCGCCCTTGCCGAAGAGCAGACCAAAGCTGGGGTCTCGGCGCAGGGGCAGAATCGCAGCGTTTTTTCCCCGCCAGACCTGGGGGGTGTCCAGAATTTCCACCGGGGCATCGTACCATTTCTTCAGGGCCTCCGCCTTCTTGGGGCGAAGATATTGATAATCAATTTCCATCATTGTGAAAGCGCTCCTCGAAAAAGTTATACGTTTCTGTCATTATAATCGGTGGCTGGAAACTTGTCAACAAGGGTGGAAACGGGAAGAAAAGCAGAGAGAAGAGCAGCCTGGTCTTGATTTCTTTCAGAGCAACGGTATAATAGGCAGTAATATTGACGAAGGGGAGGGCGGCTATGGACCTGCGGAGCCTGAATATTTTCCTGGAGGCGGCGGAGCTGGGCAGCTTCACCCGGACCGGGGAAAAGCTGGGGTATTCCCAGCCCACCATTTCCTTTCAGATCAAGCTGCTGGAAAAGGAACTGGGGGTGCAGCTGTTTGACCGCATCGGGCACACCGTCAGCCTGACGGATGCCGGGCGGAATCTGCTGCCCTATGCCCAGCAGATCTGCCACCTGTCGGAAGAAATGCTCTCCGGCGGGACTGCCCAGGGGGAGCCGGATGGAATTTTGCGTCTGGGAATCCCGGACTCTTTGTGCGGGACGCTGATTGCGGCGCATTTCCGGCAGTTCAGCCAAACCTACCCGAAAATATCGCTGCACCTTGCCACAGGAGACACCGGACAGCTGCTGGACTATCTGGACCATAACGAGGTGGACATGATCTGCACCATTGACGAGCGGGTGTACAACACCAACTATGTGATCGCCGACGAGGAGGAGATTGGGGTGCATTTTGTGGCGTCGCCGCAGAACCCTCTGGCGGGGCGGGGAACGGTTTCTCTGGCGGAGCTGGTAACCCAGCCCTGCCTGCTGACAGAAAAGGGAATGAGTTACCGCCGCCTGATGGAGGAACGGCTGGCCCGGAATTCTCTGGAAATCCAGCCGGTGCTGGAAACCGGACGGGCGGACCTGCTGTGCAGCCTGGCGGAGGAAAATGCCGGCATTGCCTTCCTGCCGGACTATGTGACGAAGCAGAGTGTGAGCGCCGGGCGGCTGGTCCGGCTGGAGGTGCCCCAGTGCCGGGTGGTGGTGTGGAAGCAGCTGCTCTACCGCCGGGAGAAATGGGTGTCTCTGCAGATGCGGGCCATGATTGACCATCTGTCCCGGATTCGCCTCACCGGACCGAAGGAGACATCATTATGAAGCGGCTGGCGGCCTTTTTCCTGGCGGCGCTGTTTCTGCTTTCCGGCTGCGGAAAGCCGGAGGCGGAGCAGACGTTGCCTTCCACGGTTGCCACGACGGCAGCTCCAGAGACCACGTCTTTCCAGACGGTTCCGGCCCTTACGGAGCCGGAGACGGAGGATGCGTTTGTCCGGGTGGCGGATTATCTTCCCGGTGTTTTCCTGGATCTGCGCTACGCCACGGAGGACAACTTCACCGGTCAGCGGATCTACGATTTTTCCGATGCCTACCTGCGCTGGGGAACGGTGAAAAAGCTGATGGCGGTCAGCCGGGAGTTGGAGGACCAAGGCCTGTACCTGAAAATCTGGGACGCCTACCGCCCGGTGAGCGCCCAGTTCCGGCTGTGGGAGGTGTGTCCGGACCCCACCTTTGTGGCCAACCCGGAGACGGGCTACAGCAGCCACAGCCGGGGCAACACCGTGGACTTGACCCTGGTGAACAGCCAGGGGCAGGAGCTGGAAATGCCCACGGGATTTGATGACTTCACCGCCCTGGCGGACCGGGATTATTCCGACTGCCCGGAAACGGCGGCGGCCAACGCCCGGGCCTTGGAGGACCTGATGGAGCGGCACGGATTTTCCGGATATTTCGGGGAATGGTGGCATTTTTCCGACACCCAGACCTATCCGGTGGAATTGGAATTTACGCCCCCGGCATAGGGGGATAACAGGAAAGAGAGGAAGATCACCATGTCCATTGAAAAAGTGAAAGCCTATTTTGCCCAATACGGGATGGAGAACCGGGTGCTGGAGTTCCCGGTATCCAGCGCCACGGTAGAGCTGGCGGCCCAGGCCCTGAATTGTGAGCCGAAGCGGATTGCCAAGACCCTGTCCTTCCGGGTGGGGGAGCGGCCCATTCTGGTGGTGGCGGCAGGGGATGCCAAGGTGGATAACGCCAAGTACAAGAACCGGTTCGGCGTGAAGGCGAAGATGCTCTCCCGGGAGGAGGCGTCGGACCTGATCGGCCATGCCGTAGGCGGGGTCTGCCCCTTTGCCGTGAAGGATGGGGTGGAAGTGTATCTGGACACCTCCCTGAAGCGGTTTCCCACGGTGTTTCCGGCGGCGGGCAGCAGCAACAGCGCCATCGAGCTGACCATTGCCGAACTGGAAACCTACTCCCGGTTCACCGACTGGGTGGACGTGTGCAAGGGCTGGCAGGAAACTGTGTAAAATCGAAAAAAGACTTACGCTCCTGAATGCAGGATGCGTGCCTTGGAACTGCCGGAGAAAAGGAGATGCCATGAACAAAGAAAAATTCGACCTTGTGGAATCTTATATGCTCCAGTGCATGGAGGACAGCGCCCATGACAAGGAGCATGTCTATCGTGTTTTGTATAATGCGCTGCGGATTGCAGCAGGGGAGGATGGGGTGGATTTCGATGTGCTGATTTGCAGCTGCCTGCTTCATGACATTGGACGGAAAGAACAGTTTGAAAACGCAAACATCTGTCACGCAATTGCCGGCGGTGAAAAAGCATATCAGTTTCTTCTGGGAAATGGCTTTCCTTTGGATTTTGCCCAAAATGTAAAGGAGTGCATCCAGTCCCACAGATTTCGCAAAAGCAATCCGCCCCAAAGTCTGGAAGCAAAAATACTGTTTGATGCGGATAAACTGGATGTCTGCGGTGCCCTTGGAATTGCGCGATCTTTGCTGTATGTGGGAATTGTTTCGGAGCCGTTATATTCATTATGCCCTGACGGAACGGTATCTGACGGGAAATATGATGAAGAGCCATCTTTTTTTCACGAATACAAGTTTAAATTGGAAAAGCTGTACGATTGCTTCTATACCGAAACAGGGAAAAAACTTGCCCTGAACCGGCGAAAAGCAGCCGTAGATTTTTATGAAAATATCTATCGGGAGGTCAGCATCTCCCATCGAGAGGGACAAGAACTTCTCCAAAAGCAGCTGTTGGAGAACCAATAAGCTGAATTTCTCCGGGCAGTCAAAAATTCCACAATGTGGTTGTGCAGAATCCATGTTTGAAATTTTCGTTCAGGTGGCTGAAAACAGAATCGGGAGGATTGCTGCGTTCGCAGTAATCCTCCCGATATTTTTTTAATTCCACTCGTCCAGATTCAGGATTTCCCCGTTGTGCAGCAAGGGATGAATTTCGCCGTCCTGAATCACCCAGGATTCCCCGATCAGCAGGAGCTGGTCCTCGTCCTGGTAAAAATAGCTTCCGTCCGGCAGGACAAAGAACATCCGGCCGAAGCTGTCGGGGTAGGTGATGTCCTCGAACAGCCGCCGCCCGTCCAGCCAGAAATCCTTTACCTTCTGATAGTGGGGCAGAATGTTCACATCTGTCAGTCCCAGGCCCGGGGCGAACCGGACAAAGTCCGGGCTGGATTCCCCCTCTTCCTCCGGCTGGATGTAAACCTCCTCCGCCAGATTCATGGACCCGGCGCTGATGCCCATGATGGTGCCGGGGAATTCCCGGAGCAGCTCTCCCAGGTTAATGTCCCGGAAGAAGGCGTTCTGGGTGGGGACATGGCCTCCGGCCAGAATGATGAAATCCGTCTGGGCAATCAGTTCGGCGGCATCTTCGGCATTTTCTCCGTCCAGAACCTGATAGGCGGAGAAGGGAATCCTGGCCCGGGCAAAGGCTGCCATGGTCTCCGCGCCGAATTGGCAGGTCATTTCATGGCCGTTGGGGTCGGAGCAGACGAACAGTACCCGGGGGGTGGGGGGAAGGGCCTGGCGGATGCGGTCAAGAAAGCCGTTGGCGTTGCTTAAGAGCGCCCGGTCAGCCCCCTCCAGGAAGGGACTGCTGGTGATAAACAAGGTCATAGAAAACACTCCTTTTATACGTTGACGCCGGGGAAATACTCCTGAACGAAGTCCACTTCCTTCACCTGGAAGGACTTCCCGTTCAGGTATTCCAGGGCTCCGGCGTCGGTGGTGAAGCGAAAGGTCAGCTTGTAGGAATACAGGGCCTGATAATTCCGGTCAAACCGCTTGTCCAGCTTGCCGTACTTTCCGTCTCCCAGGAGGGGATGCCCGGCGTGGGCAAACTGGGCCCGAATCTGGTGGGTCCGCCCGGTGATCAGCTCGCACTCCACCAGGCTCAGCCCGTTCCGGGAAGCCAGGGTGACGTAGTTTGTCTGGCAGGTTTTGGAGCCCGGCTGGGGGGTGTCGGTGACGAATACACGGTTCTGCTTGGCGTCTTTGAAGAGGTACCCTTTCAGACTGCCCTTCTGGGGCCGGGGCGTGCCTTCCACAATGGCAAGGTACCGCTTGTCCATTTCCCGGTCCTTGATCTTCTGGTTCATGACACGAAGGGCCTCGGCGGTTTTGGCGGCGATGACGATGCCGCCGGTGTTCCGGTCAATCCGGTTGCACAGGGCGGGGGTGAAGGCATTTTCCTCCCGGGGCCGCCACTCCCGCTTCTGGTAGAGATAGGACTGGATGTGGTCAATCAGAGTCCGCCCGTACTCCGCCCCGTCGTGGGGATGAACGGCCAGCCCAGGCCGCTTGTCCACCAGGAGAATGTGCTCGTCCTCGTAGACAATGTTTAGTTTGGGCACGGCCACAGTCAGGTAGGCGTTGTCCTCCCGGGGCTTGTCAAAAAATTCGTCGTTGATGTAGAGCTGAAGCACGTCCCCTTCTTTCAGGCGGGTGTCCCGCTCCACCCGTTTTCCGCCCAGCTTGATGCGCTTGATGCGGATGTACTTCTGGGCCAAGGAGGCAGGGAGGAGGGGGACGGCCTTGGCCAGGAACCGGTCCAGGCGCTGCCCTGCGTCGTTGGGGCCGATGGTAAATTCTTTCATAATCCGGAACCCATACTCTCGTCAAAATGACGGTTCATTTGATCGGTAAACTCCTTGGCGGCGTTGTAGCCCATCTTCTTCTGACGGTTGTTCATGGCGGCAACCTCCAGAATAACGGCCAGATTTCGCCCGGGGGTAATGGGAATGGTGTTCATGGGAACTTTCACACCGAGAATTTCTTCGAACTGGTCATCCAGCCCCAGCCGGTCATAGGGCTGCCGCTTGTCCCAGGACACAACATTCACCACCAGGTTGATTTCGTTTTCCAGCTTAACGGCGCCCATGCCGAACAGCTTTGCCACGTTGATGATGCCGATGCCCCGCAGCTCAATGTAGTTGCGGATCAGTTCCGGTGCGGTACCCACCAGGGAGTTGGTGGAAACCCGTCGGATTTCCACGGCGTCATCGGCAATCAGCCGGTGGCCCCGCTTCAGCAGTTCCACGGCGGCCTCGCTCTTGCCGATTCCGCTGTCACCGGTGAGGAACACGCCCTCGCCGTAAATTTCCGCCAGGACACCGTGCCGGGTGATCCGTGGAGCCAGGGCGGCCTTGAGATAGGTGATGACGGTGGAGACCAGGGCGCTGGTAGGTTCGACAGTGCGCAGAATGGAGACGTTGTGCTTGCGGGCCATGACCAGCAGCTCCGGGTGCGGGACGATGCCCCGGGCAATAATCATAGCGGGGAATTTGTAAGAAAACAGCCGGTCGTAGATGGCGCAGCGGTCTCCGTGGGAGAGCTTGGTGATGTAGCTCATTTCCACATTGCCCATGACCTGCAGCCGCATAGGCTCAAAATGATCGAAATAGCCCGCCAGCTGCAGCCCGGGCCGGGCTACATCCTCCACGGTGATCCGGATGGCAGAAAAATCTGTAGAGGCAGAGACAATTTCCAGATGAAATTCCTTCACAATCTGGGACAGGAGAACGCTGTAGGTATCAACCATGAGTGCCACCTCCGAAAACGGTATTTTTACATTATATCCGCCCTCCCTGGGAATATCAATAGATTTTCACAAAACAAAAAATTTTGAAAAAAATACTTGCTTTTTTGCGGAAAGTTTGCTATCATATCTAAGCGCCTTCAGTGGGCGTAGTTTGTTGAGTAAACATCCGGATGGGAGGTGCAATGAAATGGCTAAGTGCGATTTTTGTGGTAAGGGTGTCACTTTCGGCATCAAGGTTTCTCACTCCCACAGACGTTCCAACCGTGCATGGAAGCCCAACGTCAAGCGCGTTAAGGCTGTCGTGAATGGAACTCCCTGCCATGTGTACGCTTGTACCAGATGCCTCCGCTCCAACAAGGTTGAGCGTGCCATCTGATTTATCAGGCCTATAAATCCGCTGCTGATTGATTTCAGCAGCGTTTTTATTTTTGCGGAACACAGTTCGCCCCGGCTTCCTGGTAAAACCCAGGAGGCCGGGGCGTTTTTGATTAGGCCAGGAATTTTGCGGTAGTTTCTTCTTCAAACTGCCGGGTGTAAAGTTCGTAGTAATATCCACGCCGCTTCAGCAGTTCCGGATGGGTGCCCTGCTCCACAATTTTGCCGTTGCGGACCACCAGAATCAGGTCGGCGTCCTTTACGGTGGAGAGCCGGTGGGCAATCATCAGGGAGGTCCGCCCGGCGGTAACGCCTTCCAGGGCCGCCTGAATCTTTGCCTCCGTGATGGTATCCACGGAAGCGGTGGCTTCGTCCAGAATCAGAATCCGGGGGTCCGCCAGAACGGCCCGGGCAAAGGAAATCAGCTGCTTTTCCCCGGTGGAGAGCAGGTCGCCGCCCTCGCCCACGTCGGTGTCCAGGCCGTTTTCCAGGTGGGCCAGCACATCGTCGGCGGACACCGCCCGGATGGCCTGCCAGATTTGTTCTTCTGTGGCGTCGGGGTTGCCCATGAGCAGATTTTCCCGGATGGTGCCGGAGAACAGGTGCGGAGTCTGGAGCACATAGCCGATGGCGGAGTGGAGCCACAGCTGGGAGCGCTCCCGGGCGTCCCGCCCGTCGATGAGCACCTGACCTTCCGTGGGTTCAAAGAACCGGCAGACCAGATTGACCAGGGTGGATTTTCCGGCGCCGGTCTCACCAACAATCGCCAGGTGGGTGCCGAAGGGAATTTTCAGGGAGAAATGTTCCAGCACCTTTTCTTCCCCGTCGGGGTAGATGAAGGTAACGTCCCGGAATTCGATGTCGCCCTTTACCGGCTCCCAGTTTTCCTTTTTGGGATTCATGCTGTCGCCGTATTTCTCCACAACCTCCGGGGTGTCGGTCACATCGGAGCGGACCGCCATCAGGTTGGTAAAGCGCTCGATGTTCACCTGGGTGGTAATCAGATCGGAGATGATGTCCACCAGCCACCGCAGGGGCTCCATCATGCCCTGGGCGTAGGACATGAACACGGAGAAGGTTCCCATCTGCTCCAGGGCAATATAGCCGCCCTTCCACAGCACAATGGCCAGAGCCACGCTGGAAGCAAAGTTCATGGTGCCGGCGAACAGGCCCCGCAGCCGGGCGGCGTGGACGCTTTTGGTTTTCATGTTCAGGGATTCTGCAGTGAACTGCTCCTCCATTTTCTCCTCAATGGCCAGGGACTTGATGGTCTTGGCGCCGGTGATGCCTTCGTTGAAGTTCCCGGTAATCTTGGAATTGATCTCCCGGATTTCCCGGTTGACCCGGATCAGCTTGCGTTGGAACAGGGAGAACAGAATCACCAGCAGGGGCAGAATGGCCAGAATCATGGCGGCCAGCCGGAGGTTCAGCACCAGCATGACGCCGATGGCGCCCACCAGGTATGCCATGTGCCAGACACCTTCCACCAGGGTCCAGGAAACCAGGGAACCGATGCGGGAGGTGTCGCTCATCAGCCGGGCGTGGATGTAGCCCACATTGTTCTGATTGTAGTAGGAGAAGGACAGGGTCTGCAGGTGCTCAAATCCCCGCTGACGCAGCTCCTGATTTACCAGCATTTCCACGGCAGTGGCCAGGGCGCAGGCGATGTAGTTGGAGCCGGCGGCGGTGAGAATGGTGAGAAGATACAAAATGACGAAGGGGAGAATGGTGTCGAAAGTGCCCAGACCGATGAAGTGGTCCAGAGCATACCGCTGGAACAGGGGCAGGACAATGTCTGTTGCGCTGCCCACCAGACCCAGGGTGACCATAATCAATATTTTTTTGCGGACGTGGTGCAGGTAGGGCAGAACCCGTCCGATGCCAAAGTAGGGCAGATGGGACTGTTTTGCCTGGTGCATTACGCCGTCACCTCCTGACAGCCGCTTTGGGCCTCGTAAATTTTCTGGTAAATGCCCCCCGCCTGCTTCAGCTGATCGTGGGTGCCTTCCTCCACAATTCTGCCCCGATCCAGAACCAGGATTTTGTCGGCGGCGGAGAGAGTGGTGATCCGGTGAGAGATGAGAATGACGCTGGCTTTGCCGAATTTCTGGGAGATGGCCTTCCGGATTTTTGCGTCGGTCTCGGTGTCCACCGCAGACAGGGAGTCGTCGAAGATCAGAATGGGGGTATTCTGGGTCAGGGTCCGGGCGATGGCGGCCCGCTGTTTCTGACCGCCGGAGAGGGTGACGCCCCGCTCGCCTACCATGGTCTCGTAGCCGGCGGCAAAGGATGTGATGGATTCATCCAGGGCAGCGGCGGAGGCGGCGGAACGGACGGCCTCCATATCCAGCCGGGGGGAGACGATGCCGATGTTTTCAGCGATGGTCCGGGAGAACAGGAAGGGCTCCTGGAGCACCATGCCGATGTTCCGGCGCAGGTGCTCCGTCCGGATTTTCCGGATGTCGGTGCCGCCGATGGTGATGCGGCCGCCGCCTTCCTCCAGCAGATACAGCTTGTCCAGCAGGAGCATCATGGTGGACTTGCCGCTGCCGGTTCCGCCCAGAATGCCCAGGGTGGTGCCGGCTTTCATGGTGAAGGTGATGTCGTGGAGCATCTGGGGGGCGTTTTCGTAGCCGAAGTTCACATGCTCAAAGCGGATGTCCCCGTCCATGGGAGCGTCAAAAGCGTCGGGGTCATCCTGCTCCGCCTGGGAGTTCATGATGTAGGCCACCCGTTCAATGGAGACGCCGGCCTTGCTCATTTCAGAAATCATCCGGCCCAGCTGACGGATGGGCCAGATCAGCATGGAATTGTAGGAGATGAAGGCGATGTATTCGCCCTCGGATAGGCTGCCACGGACGCAGAACCAGGCGCCGAAGATGACGACCAGCATCACCTGGGCGCCAGAGAGCATGTCGGATGTGCTCCAGAACTGGGACAGAACCTTGCCCATGCGAACCCACAAAGAGGTATAGTAGTCGTTCTGCTTCTGGAATTTATCGATTTCCGCCCGCTCCTGACCGAAGGCCCGGACCACCCGGACACCGGTGAGGTTTTCCTGGGCCATGGCGGAGAGCTTGCCCTCATTCTCGTCGCAGTCCAGGAAACCGTCATAGACCCGTTTGTGAAAGTAAAACGAGTAGACGATGATTGCCGGCATGGGAATCAGGGCGATTCCTGCCAGCAGGGGATGCATGGACAGCATGAAGCTGATGGAGAGAATCAGCAAAATAATAATCCGGAAGATGGATGTCAGCTGCTCCGACAGGAACCGCTTGGTGGTTTCAATGTCGGAGGTACACCGCTGGATAATGTCGCCGGTGCGGTTCTGCATATGCCAGGAAAAGGGGAGCCGTTCAATGTGGGAGAACAGCCCGTCCCGCATGGACTTGACCAAGGTTTCCGCTGCCTTGGTGTTATTGACTCGGAAGGTGTATTGACTTACCACCTGGAACAGGGCAACCACAACCACAGCCAGCGCCATAATCCACAGATGCTGACCCAGGTAGGGAAAGCCGCCCACCCGGTTCACCAGGTCCATGACGAAATCCGGGAAATTCCCTTCTTTTCCGCCGATGGCGCAGTCCACCGCAGCCCGGATGATCTGGGGCTGAATCATGTCTGCCAGGGCGGTCACTGCCGCTGCCAGAATGCTGATAAGGAAGTAGCGCTTCGCTCCCCGCATAAATGCCCACAGAAGTGCAGCGGACGAGCGGCCTGAGGGATTCTCTTGTTTCATTTCTTTCCTCCAATCTCTTTCAACTGTCTGCGGAAGCCGTGAGAAATCCTCAGCAGGCAGGGAATTTTGCTCCAATTGACGCAAAAAGGCGCAGGCCGAAGCCTGCGCCCGATAGAAAGCCGCATTGCACAATGCCGCTATGCGTCTGCCGGAGCCAAGCTTCTGATTGCACAAGTGATAACAAACCGGTTAAACAACATGAAACTCAACTCCTTTCTTCCTTAATTTTGATGACAGCAGTATCATAGCATCATTGGGCATTACTGTCAATAGACTTAGATAAAATACCGCCTTTTTTTCACGGAGAGGATACAGAAGTGAAAATGCGGGGAAAAGAATTCAAAAAAACGGAATATGGTTTTCCGTTGCATTCCTGTGGAAGGAATGGTATAATCTCCCTGTATTTTAGGAGGTGGTACTTTGAAACGATTGCTTCGCTATATGAAAGGATATGAAAAACAGTGTGTTCTCGGGCCGCTGTTCAAGTTGCTGGAGGCGCTGTTTGAATTGCTTGTTCCCCTGGTTGTTGCCCGGATTGTGGATCAGGGCATTGCCAACGGTGACCGGGGCTATGTGGTTCAGATGTGCCTGGTGATGGTTGCGCTGGGCGTGGTGGGTCTGGTGATGTCCGTGTCGGCCCAGTATTTTTCTGCGGTGGCGGCAGTGGGCTTTTCCACCCGGCTGCGTCATGCTCTGATGGAGAACATTCTGGGCCTGAGCTACAGCCAGGTGGATCAGCTGGGCAGCTCTACCATGATTACCCGGATGACCTCGGATGTCAATCAGGTGCAGAACGGCGTCAACCTGACCCTGCGGCTGCTGCTTCGCTCTCCCTTTGTGGTGTTTGGCGCCATGGTGATGGCGTTCACCATTGACTTCTCTGCGGCGCTGGTGTTTGTTGGGGTGATCCCGGTGCTGTGCGTCATTGTTTTCGGCCTGATGATCATCACCATACCCATGTACCGCCGGGTACAGGTATCTCTGGACGGCGTGACGTCCGCCACCCGGCAGAATCTGTCCGGTGTCCGGGTGCTCCGGGCCTTCTGCAAGGAGGATACAGAGGTAGAGTCCTTCTGCGGCAGCACTGCCAAGCTGACCCAGGCCCAATTGATTGCGGGCCGGGTTTCTGCCCTGATGAATCCCCTGACCTATGTGGTCATCAATTTGGCGGTGGTTCTGCTGGTGCGGGTGGGCGCCATCCAGGTGGAAAACGGCATTCTGACCCAGGGCCTGGTCATTGCCCTGTACAACTACATGTCTCAGATCCTGGTGGAACTGATTAAGATGGCCAATCTGATTATCACCATCTCCAAATCCCTGGCCTGCGCGAACCGGGTGGCCAAGGTGTTGGAACTCAAGAGCAGCCAGGAAAACGGCACATTGGATGCGGGGAGCCTGCGGGGCGAAGTGGAGTTCCGGGATGTGTCCGCCCAGTATGCCGGAGCGGCGAACCCCTCTCTGGAGCACATCAGCTTCCATGCCCATCCCGGTCAGACCATCGGCATCATTGGCGGCACCGGCTCCGGCAAGACCACCCTGGTCAACCTGATTCCCCGGCTGTATGATGCGTTGTCCGGACAGGTTCTGCTGGATGGGGCGGAAGCGGCTCAATATGACCAGAATTCCCTGCGTCAGGTGATTGGACTGGTGCCCCAGAAGGCGGTGATCTTCAAGGGAACCATCCGGGAAAACCTCCGCTGGGGCAATCCGGACGCCACCGACGATGAGCTGTGGGCGGCGCTGGAGACGGCCCAGGCCCGGGAAGTGGTGAAGGATAAGGAAGGCGAACTGAACGCACCGGTGGAACAGGGGGGCGTGAACTTCTCCGGTGGTCAGCGTCAGCGGCTGACCATCGCCCGTGCACTGGTGCGCAAACCCAAAATTCTGATTCTGGATGACAGCGCCTCCGCCCTGGACTACGCCACGGATGCCAATCTGCGGATGGCCATCCGGAAGATGGAAAATCCACCCACTACCTTCCTGGTGTCCCAGCGGGCGGCTTCTGTTCGCTACGCCGATGAAATTCTGGTGCTGGACGACGGTATCCTGGTGGGACAGGGCACCCATGACCAGCTGCTGGAAAGCTGCTCCGTCTACCAGGAAATTTATTACTCCCAGTTCCCGAAGGAGGTGCGGCATCATGCTTAGTCAATGGCAAACCATGAAGAAGGTTCTGCTGCGGATTCGCCGGTACTGGCCCACCCTGATTGCCGCCATTATTCTGGCCACGGTGAATGTGGGGATGACCCTGTACATGCCCATTCTGGTGGGCAACGCCATCGACTGCATTGTGGACGCAGGACAGGTGGATTTCGACCAAATGTGGGTGTTCCTCCGGGGCGTGATTCTCTGCGCCGCCATTGGGGGACTGGCCCAGTGGGTGATGAGTGAACTGTGCAACCGGATGACCTATCAGGTCACCCGGGACATCCGGAATGAAGCCTTCCGGCACATCCAGGTGCTGCCCATTTCCTACATAGATCAGCACGCCCAGGGTGATCTGGTCAGCCGGGTGATTGCGGATGTGGATACCTTTGCCGACGGCCTGCTCATGGGCTTTACCCAGCTGTTCACCGGCGTGATGACCATTCTGGGTACCCTGGTATTTATGATGCGGATTCATTGGGGTACTGCGCTGGTGGTGGTGTGCATCACCCCGCTGTCACTGGTGGTTGCCAACTTCATCGCAACCCGGACCTACTCCATGTTCCGGGTTCAGACCGTGACCCGTGGGGAGCAGACATCCCTGATTGACGAGACCATCGGCAATGTGAAGGTGGTGCAGGCCTTCGGACATGAGCGGGCCTCCATGGAGCAGTTCGACGAGATCAACGGAAGGCTGCAAAAGGCATCCTTGCGGGCGATTTTCTTCTCCTCTCTGGTCAATCCCTGCACCCGGTTCGTCAACTCCATGGCCTATGCGGGGGTGGGACTCACCGGCGCCCTGATGGCAATCAGCGGCGGCATTACCGTGGGCAACCTGACCAGCTTCCTGAACTACGCCAACCAGTATACCAAACCCTTCAACGAGATTTCCGGTGTCATCACCGAGCTGCAGAATGCGCTGGCCTGCTCTGCCCGGGTCTTTGAACTGATCGAAGCCCCCGCCCGGACACCGGAGCCGGAGCATCCCCAGCGCCCGGAGAAGGTGGAAGGAGCCGTGGAAATCCGGGATCTGAAATTCTCCTATGTACCGGAGAAACCTCTGATTGACAGCTTCAATCTCTCTGTAAAGCCGGGCCAGCGGATTGCCATTGTGGGGCCCACCGGCTGCGGCAAGACCACCTTCATCAACCTGCTGATGCGCTTCTACGACCCCCAGGGCGGTGAGATTCGTCTGGATGGGGTGGACACCATGCAGATGCGCCGGGACGATCTGCGCCGGAGTGTGGGTATGGTGCTCCAGGACACCTGGCTCCGGGCCGGTACCATCCGGGAGAACATTGCCATGGGCAAGCCCGACGCCACCCAGGAGGAGATTGAGGCTGCGGCCAGGCAGGCCCATGCCCACAGCTTTATCCGCCGCCTGCCGGATGGGTACGACACGGTGATCTCCGAGGCCGGAGGAAACCTGTCCCAGGGCCAGAAGCAGCTGCTGTGCATCGCCCGGGTGATGCTTTGCCTGCCGCCCATGCTGTTCCTGGACGAGGCTACCTCGTCCATTGATACCCGGACGGAGATTCGGATTCAGAAGGCCTTCGACACCATGATGCAGGGCCGGACCTCCTTCATTGTGGCCCACCGCCTGTCCACCATCCAGGAGGCGGACCTGATTCTGGTAATGCGGGACGGCCATATTGTGGAGCAGGGCAAACACGAGGAGCTGCTGAAAAAGCGGGGCTGCTACTCTCAGCTGTATATGAGCCAGTTCGCCCATTGATTTGTGTTCCCCCGCCTGGTCCAGACCGGCGGGGGAATTTTTTCAGGATTTCTGGAAGAAAGTTCTTGACAAATAGGGGGAAGTGTTGTATGATATCCGGGCTGGCAGCGTGAGCTGAGCGTATGGAGAAGTCGCGTAGCTGGCCGAGCGCGCACGATTGGAAATCGTGTATACCCCAAAAGGGTATCGAGGGTTCAAATCCCTCCTTCTCCGCCATGAAAACCCGGTATTCCGTCAGGAATGCCGGGTTTTTCCTTTGCCGGTAAGCTGGACCGGAATCCAGCTCCGGCGGTGCCGTCATTAAAGAATCAAGCAGGCGGCAAAGACGAACACCGTCGCCAGAATCACAGTACCACTCAGTAAAATCAACGCCATCCGGATGCCCCCTTCATAAATAAGTTTAATAGATTCAATCTATCTGATTGAAGTTTAACACATTAAACTCCTGCTGTCAATCTTCCCGGTCCATTTTCCTGCCGTCGTGGAAAGAAATTGCCGGTTCCGGAGAGATTTTCCTTTACACCGGCAGACGAAGCGGGTACAATGGGGGTATTGCAGTGGGGAACTCCCTGAGAAGAGAAAGGATGCAAGGCTATGAAAATGATTACAGCCATTATCAACAACAACGACAGCGATGCCGTGTGCGGCAGTCTGCGTGCCGAAGGGTTTTATTTTACCAAGATGAGTACCACCGGCGGTTTCCTGCGCAGTGGAAACACCACCCTGCTCCTGGGCACGGAGGACGACCGGGTGGCGCGAGTCCTGGAGATCATTCGCAGCAACAGCCGCAAGCGTACCGTCAGTGCGCCGGTCCCGGTTATGCCCACGGGAGGCGATCTGGAATTGGGGCTGCCCATGGCCTCGGTTACGGTGGGCGGTGCCACTGTGTTCGTGACCGCAGTGGAACAGTTTGAAAAGATGTGATGTTCAGCGCCCCCGGCGGACGCACCCCAACGGGAGGGAGCCGTCTGCTTACCGCCGCAGCATCCTGGCCCTGCACGGGGCAGTGATGCTGTTTGGCTTATCGGCGGTACTGGGACGATGGATTGCGGTTCCGGCGGTGTGGATTGCCGGGGGGCGGGTTCTCTGCTCCTCTGCGGCACTTTTTGCCTATGCCCTTATCCGACGATCTCCGTTGCGGTTAAATTCCATCCGGGATTATGGGATGGCCCTGGGGGCGGGAGTGGTGCTGGCGGTTCACTGGACCACCTTTTTCCTGTCGATTCAGGAGGCCTCCGTTGCAGTGGGCACCATCACCTTTTCAGCGTTTCCTCTGTTTCTGACGGTTCTGGAGCCGATGGTTTTCCGGGAGCCTGTCCGGGGCAGAAGCGCACTTTGGGCCTGTGTTCTGCTGTTGGGGGTGGGCATCACCATTCCGGAATTCTCCCTGGAGAATCCCATGACCATGGGGGTGCTCTGGGGTCTGATTTCCAGCCTGTCCTACGGGGTGCTGTCCCTGTTTAACCGGTATCTGTCCGGGCAGTATTCTGCCAATGTAGTCTGCCTGTACGAGCAGGCCACAGCGGCGGTGGCGCTTCTGCCGTGTTTTTTCCTGGTGGATGGTCACTGGACTGCGCAGGATTTGGCGGCCGTTGGGGTGCTGGGCTTTGTCTGCACGGCCTTTGCCCACAGTTTGTACGTTGCGGCGCAGAAGCGGGTAAAGGCCCAGACAGCGGGGATTATCTCCGGGATGGAAACGGTATATGCAGTTGTGTATGCCATGATTTTGCTGGGGGAAATGCCCAGCGGCCGGGAATGGCTGTGCGGCGCCGTGATTCTCTGTGCGGCGCTGGCCAATTCTGTGATGGGGGAAGCAGAAAAAGAGGGAATATCAACATGACGATTGAATTGAGTCCATTTACATGCAAAGACGAGGAAACGTCTTTGAAATTAATCCATGATTTCTGGCTGGCTCACAATGGAGAATCTCAGACCAGGGAAGAAAGCCGGGGCGATCTGGAAAGGTGGACATCCCCGGACCACAGATTCTATCTGATTACCATGGAAGGAACTGCGGTGGGATTCGTGCATCTGGGCAGCAGGGGAGGGGCCTGCGATTGGCTGGAGGACTTGTTCGTTCTCCCGGATTTTCAGAACCGGGGAATCGGAACACGGGCAATCCAGCTGGCGGAGGAAATAGTCCGGGGGTACTCTGTCTCCATGTACATTGAGGCGGCTGCAAGAAACCAAAGGGCCATTGCACTTTACCGGCGGCTGGGGTATGACTGTTTGAATACCATTACAATCCGCAAGGATTTTCCGGGATATGACTATGATGTCAAACGGCGGGAGACGATCTGGGGAGACTCCTTTGAAATTCGGACAACCAAGAATTTATCATCTGAATCATAAATGCAGGCCGCAGATACAGTTCGTATCTGCGGCCTGCTGTTTTTTATTCTTCTTCTGATTCCAGGAGCCGTCCCGGGGTGCCGTACCGGCGCTTTACCATCCGGGATTTGGAAAATTGGACTATCTGACTGCTGTAGAGTCCCCAGTTGCCGGAGATCACAAAGCCGATCACGCAGACCAGTGCAAACAGCGGCAGATTGGCGCTGCCGAACATCTCCACGCTGAGCATCATGGCGGCAATGGGGCTGTTGGTTACACAGCAGAACAGCCCTGCCAGCCCCAGGGCGGCGGCGAACCCTGCATCCAGCCCCAGCAGCCCGCCCAGGGTGCAGCCGAAGGTGGCGCCGATGCAGAAGGTGGGAACAATTTCGCCCCCCTTGTATCCGGCGGAAAGGGTGACGGCGGTAAAGAGCAGCTTCAACAGGAAGTCGTACCAGGCGGCATTTCCGCCCACGGCGTTCAGCGCCATGTCCATACCGGCGCCATTGTAGCGGTGGTCGCCCACCAGCAGAGTCAGCAGAATGACCATGCCGCCGCCCAGGACAATCCGCACCATGCTGTTTGGCAGCAGTTTCTTGGCCAGATGCTCCGCCTGATGCAGGGTGAAGCACATGAAAATCCCCAGAATTCCCACCCCGATTGCCAGTACAACCAGCTGCGCAGCCTGAGACAGGGTGAAGGGAGCGGCTTGGGACAGCATTACAGTTTCCGGATGAACCCCCAGGGCGGCAGAGACCCGGCTGGCGGTGAGAGCCGCCAGATAGCAGGGCAGCAGAGCGGGGGAGAAGATGGTTCCCACCGAGGCGAACTCCATGGTGAACAGGGTAGCGGTGAGGGGGGTGCCAAACAGCCCGGAGAATACTGCCGCCATGCCTGCCATGGTGAGCACCGCCAGCTCATTGTCTTTCAGCCGCAGCATCCGGCCCAGCAGGGAGGCAGTGGAGCCGCCCAGCTGCAAGGCGGCGCCTTCCCGACCGGCGGAGCCGCCCAGAAAATGGGTAATGGCGGTGGAGAGGAAAATCGCCGGGGCCACGGCAGGAGATACCTTTCCGTCGTTGAGAATGGCGTCGATGACCTCGTTGGTTCCCCGGTTGTTCCGCAGCCGGAGCACCCGATAGATGGCCAGGGTTGCCAGACCGCCCAGGGGCAGGAAGAAGATCACCCAGGGGTGGCTGAGCCGAACGCCGGTGACATAGCTCAGGGCGTGGTGAAATCCTCCGCCGATCAGACCGCCGAGAAGGCCCACCAGAATCCCGAGAGAGCCCCATTTAATCAGGGTTTTCCCATATTTCTCCGGATGATGCATGGTTTCAAGCACTGACATAACAACGCTTCTTTCTATTGTGTGATGATTCCCGGTCCATGAATCCAGGACAGGAGGGTCAGAGTGCTGCGTCCTCTTCCAGGGCTTCGATCAGAAAACTCACCGGTCGGAACCCGTCGTTGCAGGAGATCATGGCGGATCTTGGATTTTTCATCCAGCCGCCATACAGTCCTTCCCCGCCGTGGCTCAGGGCAAGCACAAAGGGGGACATGCTGTCCCAGGCGCTTTGGCAGAGCCCCTCCGGCTTCTGCCAGCCGTTGGCGAGAAAGACCTGCCCCTGGCTGAGATCACAGGGATGGTCCAGGGGATTTTCGTACTGGGCGGATAGGTCCGGGTACGACGCCATCCGCATGACGGTGATACGGCATTTCTTCATGGCTGCACTCCTTTCAGCTGACAGACCAGCGGACATGACTGCCGTTTCTGTCTTTGGTGACGATCAGCTGGTTTTCAATTTCCTGCTTCAGCTCCGTGACGTGGGAGATAATGCCGATGAGTTTGTCGCCCCCGGCCATTTGCTGGAGCACTTTCACCGCCTGGGTCCGGGCGTGGTCATCCAGAGAGCCGAAGCCCTCGTCAATGAACATCATATCCAACTGGATGGAGGCGGTATTTTCCTGAATCTGGTCTGCCATTCCCAGGGCCAGAGCCAGGGCGGCCAGGAAGGATTCACCGCCGGAGAGGGTTCGGACCTCCCGCTCCTTCCCGGTGACGGTGGAATAGACCATCAGGTCCAGGCCACGGTTTTTTCCTTCTCCGGCTTGAGAGTCCTCCACCAGACGAAGCTCAAACTGACCGGCGGACATGGTCTGGAACCGCAGATTTGCCCCGTATAAAATCCGCTGAAGATAGCACCGCTGGACATAGGTTTCCAGGTCCATGCGGGCGCCGCTGACTTTCCCGGACAGCCGCTGGTACAGGCTGTCCACCCGGGCGAATGTCCGGACCAGACGGCTGCGCTCCTCCATTTTGGGGGCAAGTGACGCATAGAGGGCAGTATTCTGCTCCCAGGCGGCTTGCAGGGTATTCCGGTGGGTCTGCGCCTGGTCCAGGGTCTCCTGCGCAGCTGCTGCGTCCCGGGCCAGCTGCGCCGTGTCCGGTCTGGGCCGACCGCCGATGGCCTGCCGGGCGGTATCCCGGGCGCTTTCGGCGGCGGCTTTTTTGGTGCTGTGGGTTTCGATTTCCTGCCGAAGTGCCGACAGGTCCTCTTTGCTGTGGCGGTTCAGAACTGCCTCCCATTGAGACTGAGACATCCCGTGCCGGGCGGAAATATCCTGGTATTCCGCTTCCCGCCGGCGCAGCTGATCCAGCCGGTCCGGAAGTTCCTTTTGAAACTGATCCATCAGGGCCTGTGCGTTATGGAAGGCGGAGACGGCGGAAATCTCCTGCTGACGGGCGGTGGCATATGCCGTCTCAGCCTGCTTTTTCTGCGTTTCGGCCTGAGAAAGAGCCGCGTTTGCGGTATCTTCATCGGGGTAATCTTTTTGGGCAATCAGGCCCCGCAGGGCTTCCTGGGCTTCGGCGGCGCCGACCTTGGCATTCGATACGGCGGCTTCTGCCTGAAGGATTGCGTTCCGGCAGACTTCTTCCTCTTTTCCGATGGTCAGGAGAAGAGCCTGGGCCTGCTCCAGGGTTTTGGCCTGGGACTGAAGGGCGGCCCCTTCCTGCTCCAGGGCGGCGCCCTGCTGCGTCAGCAGCTGCTTAAGCCGGGGGAGGGAGGGAATTTCTCCCTGCTCCGGCTGAAGTTTGCTCCAAAGGGCATCCAGACTGGATTTTGCGTTTTCCTGCAGCTGGCTGAGCCGCTGAGAAGCGGCTCCCGCCAGATGGGATTTTTCCTCTTGACACTGCTGAAGCTGCTCTGCCTGTGCGGACAGAGAATCCAGCTTTTCACGGGTCAGGGGTGGATGATCTTCCGGCAAACGGCAGGGAGCGGGATGCTCCGTGGAGCCGCAGACGGGGCAGGGCAGTCCTGGACGCAGCTTTTCCCGGGCCAGGTATCCGGCCTGGGCATCCAGAAAGGCAGTCTGGGCGTCCAGCCAGGCGGCTTGGGCCTCCAGAAAGGCCTGCCGGGCCTGCCGGTAAGTTTCCTGGGCCAGACTGGACAGCTCTTCCTGACGAAGAATCTCTGACTGCAGCTGTTCCAGGGCGGATAATTCTACGGTGAGGGCGTCGAAGGCTGCCTTTTTTCCCTCCCAGCGGGCCAGATCAGCGGGGACGGAGGACAGGGACTGCACCAGCTCCTGGCTGTGCCGTTCTTTTTCTTCCAGGACGGTCCTCTCTTCTTTTGCGGCGTCAAGACGGGTTTGGGCCTGGGACAGCTGCAGCTCCTGCTGTGCGGCGTATGCTTCCGCCTTTGCAATGGCCCTGAGATTGTCCAGTGAATGCCGGACCCGCAGGGAAATTCTGGAATAATAATTCAGCTGGGTCTCCTGCGCCAGTTTTGCCTGCTGTGCCTGAAGTGCGGCTTCTTCCATGGAGTGCTTCAATCCCGGGAGCAGCAGCTCCTGGGCCTGGAGATTGACCTGGGTGGCGTCCAGGTTTTTCCGGGCGTCATGCAGGCGCTGGAAAACTGCCTGAATATCCCATGCGGCCTGAATTTCCTGCACCAGGGTACGCAGCCCCGCAATTCTCGGGGCTTCCGCTTCGTATGCCTGCAGCTGTTCTTCCGCCTGTGCCAGCCGGTCAAAACTGGCCTGCAGCAGTTCCGCCTGACGGCAGGCATCCCGGGTCTGGTCCCGGAGAACGCTTGCCTTTGTGAAGTCCTCCTGCGCCTGGGTCATTTGCTGTTCCAGACGGTTGCAGAATGCGGCCAGTTGTTCAACCAACTGCTCCAGATCCACTGGATTGGGGGCTTCTCCGCTGAGCATCCGCCGCCGGTGTTCCGCCAGTTCCTCTGCGCCGGACAGTTCCTCCGGGAGGAGAATGTGGCTAGCTTCTGTCCGGCAGATGGTTTGGATTTGATTGATTTGGGACTGGCTTTCCTCCCGACGGCGTTTCAGTTCCTCGATAATGTCCCGGTAACGCTCTGTGTGGAACAGCTTGCGGAAAATTTCCTTTTTCTTGTTGGAGTCCGCCCGGAGCAGGGCCATGAACTCTCCTTGGGCAATCATGGCGACCTGCATGAACTGCTGTTTGGTCAGCCCCAGAATCTGCTCCAGTTTTTCATCGGTTTCCTTTTGATTCTGAGAATACTCACTGCCGTCAGGGAGAATCAGGTGGACGGATTCTTTTTCTTCCAGGAATCCGCCGCCCCGCTTTCGGGAGCGCAGATGCCGTGGAATCCGACGCACGGTATAGATCTGCGACAAACTGCCCGTTGACTGGGAAAAGGTCAGTTCCACAAAGGGCTTGCAGGACAGAGCAGCGTACTGGCTCTGCAGCTCCGTCCCGTCTTTTTTGTTGCTGGAAGAGCTTGCCTCCCCATAGAGGGCAAAGACAATGGCATCGAAAATGGTGGTTTTGCCGGAGCCGGTGTCTCCGGTGATGAGGAAGAGATTCTGATTGGGGCGGGTAAAATCAATGGTGGTTCGCTGCCCGTAGGAACCAAAGGCCTCCATGGTCAGGGTAATGGGCCTCATACGCACACCTCCCCCAGGGTGTTGATTACTTCCTGAAGAAGGGCTTTCTCTGCTTCCTCCAGCCCACCCAGAAAAGCGCTGCACAGGGCCAGGGGGTCCATCTCCTGGGCAGATGCAATTTGCCCCCGGCGTTCCACTCCGGGCAGGGTGTTCCTGCGAACTTCCAGCAGGTTGGGGAAGGCAGCCCGGAGCCGGTCCTGGGTGTCAAAGACATCCAGATCCGTGGGATCGGTGAGAACCACGGATACATAATCCTCGCAGCCCTGGGAAAGAACCTCCAGCAGGGAGCCCTGCAGGACCCGAACCTGCCGCAGGGGAACCAGCGGGATGGTTTTCATGGAGCAAACCCCTTTTTCTTCCAGAGAAATCACTGCGATTCCCTTTTCCTGCCCGGCTTCACTGACGGAGCAGGCCAGGGGCGTGCCGCAGTAGCGGAATCGGCTGTCTCCCAGGGACATGGGCTTGTGGATGTGCCCCAGAGCGGCGTAGTCAAACAATTCCAGAAAATCCCCGGATACCGCATCAATGTTTCCCACGGTGACTGTCTCCGAGTCCATTCGGGCGACACTTGCGGCATCTCCTCCCGGGGGAAGGTAGAATTGGTGGCTGACCAGCACATTCCGGGCGCTTTGGTCGATGGTTTCCCGCTGAATCAGTCGGTGCAGAGCTTCGTCATAGCTCAGACTGCCTTCTTCCGCCTTGCCCACAACGGCGGACACCATGGAGGGCCGGACGAAGGGCAGCAGGTAGAAGTGTACAGGGCCGAACGGATCCGTCAGCGTGACCTGTTCAATAAATTCCGATTGAGTCTGAGGGGGGAGCCCGATCATGTGGATGTGCTGCCGTTGAAGAACGCCCCGGTACAGGTTGACCCGGGGGCCGCTGTCGTGGTTGCCGCTGATAACCATGATTTCCCCCTGGGGGATGGCCTGGTGCAGACCGGAGAGAAACCGGTCGAACAGGGAAACCGCTTCGGCGGAGGGAATGGCCTTGTCATATACATCGCCGGCAATGACCACGGCGCCCGGCTGCTCTTCGGCAGCGGCCTGGATGATCTGGTCAAACACAAAACTCTGGTCCTCGCTCAGGTCCCGGTTGTATAGCCGCAGTCCGATGTGCAGGTCGGACAGGTGGAAAAACTTCATGGCGGATGCTCCTTGGCAATTGTGTTATCTTTCGACCATCATACCATCTGAAACTCCAAAATGCAATGACAATCGGGGAAAGGAAGGCCTTGACAATTGCAGTCTAATCTGTTAGAATACAATTACTCTAATGGATTAGAATAAGGAGGCGAGGCCATATGCCCACACCGAAAATATTTGAAAGCGAATACCGCTTCTGTCTGATTTTGTGGGAGCATGAGCCCATCAAGAGCAGCGACCTGGCGAGACTGTGCAAGGAGCAGCTGGACTGGTCCAAAACTACCACTTACACCGTCATCAAGCGGCTGTCCGACCGGGGGGTGGTGAAGAACGAAAATACCATTGTCACGTCCTTGATTTCCAAGGAGGAAGCCCAGCTCAGTGAGCTGGACGAACTGATGGAGAAAAAGTTTGAAGGCTCTTTGCCTGCCTTTATCGCAGCCTTTGGAAAACGGCAGGCGCTTTCGCCGGAGGAGATTGCGGAAATTCAGCGGATTATCGAAGGGTAAGGAGGCGCCGTATGGAGGCATTCTTTCTGAAATTGGTGAATATGAGCATCACCGCCAGCTGGCTGGTGCTGGCGGTGGCGGCCATCCGGCTGATCTTCCGCCGGACTCCCAAATGGGTGCTGTGTCTGCTGTGGGGATTGGTTGCCCTGCGGCTGGTGTGTCCCGTCTCTATGGAAAGCGCCCTCAGTCTGATTCCCAGCGGGGAGCCGCTGCCCCAGGAGATTATCTACACCGCCGCACCCCGGATTCAAAGCGGTGTGGCAGTGGTGGACCAGGCGGTGAACACGGTGCTGGAGCAGTCCTTGACCCCTGCGCCGGGGGCCAGCGCCAATCCCACCCAGGTCTGGTCTTTTATTCTGGCATGGCTCTGGGCAGTTGGAGCGGCGGGAATGCTGCTGTATGCGCTGCTCAGCTATCTGCGCCTGAAATACCGGGTCCGGACGGCAATTCCGGCGGAGCCGGGAATCAAGCGCAGTGAATTTGTAGAGTCCCCCTTTGTGCTGGGGCTGTTCCGCCCGGTGATCTATCTGCCCATTCATCTGGAGGGGCAGGACCGGGACTATGTCATTGCCCACGAGCGGGCCCACATCCGCCGCCGGGACCATTGGTGGAAGCCTCTGGGTTTTGCGCTCCTGAGCGTGTATTGGTTCAACCCGGTGCTGTGGCTGGCCTATGTTCTGCTGTGCCGGGATATTGAGGCCGCCTGCGACGAGAAGGTGATCCGGGACCTGTCCCGAGAGGAGCGGCAGGCCTATTCCACGGCCCTGCTCCATTGCAGCATCCGCCGCAAGTCCATTGCCGCCTGTCCCCTGGCTTTTGGGGAAGTGGGGGTAAAGGACCGGATCAAAAGCGTGATGCGCTACAAAAGGCCGGGCTTCTGGGTCATGGCCGCTGCCCTGCTGCTGTGCATTGTGGTGGCGGTGGGATTTCTGACAGACCCGGAGGGAATGCCGCTGATGGGGATTCAGGACGCCAGGAACTATGGGGACCTGCTGGACAATGTGACGGAAATGACATTGGTGCAGGAGGGAAAATCCCGGACTGTGGCGGATTTGGATGGCGCTGTGGCGGCTCTGGGAGAAGTTCAGGTGAAAATCAGGGAAGTTTCCCGGAGCCGGTCGGAGAACCGGGATGCCAGTAATCAGGTTGTACTGAATGACCGCCTTTTTATCAATTTCAGCCGGGACTTCTCTCGGGTGTGGATTGATAACCAGGTAAAGCCAACCTACACCTATGCAGTTCTGCAGCCCGCCCGGGTGAAGGATTTGTTTGATCGCTTTGGGGCCGATTCTGGACAAGGAGAACAGAATGCCCTGCCGGAGGATATTTCCGATATTGCGGTCATGTATGAAAAGCGGTTTGCCAGCCTTTCCAGTGAAGATGCGGCTCAGGTCCTGTCCCTGCTGGAGACTTCCCTCCAGGGAGCGCCTGTCCCGGAGTCCGAAGTACCGCAATCCATTTTGGAGGATACCCGGAATCCTTATGTTTCGGTGTCCTATTCTCAAGGGAATAACGTGTATTATATGGTTTCCCTGGATTTTCAGTATGTATGGGAATTTCAGGAGGAAGAACACGGAGAAATTTACCGTCTGGAGCAGGGATCCCGCCTGGAGGAGCTGGCCGCTGCCGTTACGGATGGCGTGAAAGATCGTTCCACCTCCGGCGCACCCTTTGCCACCAAAGAGGAGCCCTGGAACTGGACCCAGAATGTGACGTCTGATGTGATTGAAACCGCCCGGGTATACCATGTTCTGAAGAAACATAACACAGGAAATGTCTACAGCACATCCAATAGCTCCGGAATTCTGAATGCTCAGGTGTTGGAAGCCCTTGTGGATATTCTGCACCAGATTCCCCGCAATGCGTTTGTGCAGGATGAAAATCCTGATATCCGGGGCGGCTATATGGGACTCTACTCCGATCTGGAAGAAGGGGGATCCTCGGTAACCTTGCTGGACCCGGTGAACGGTCTGGGGGTGGTGATTCGCTCCGATTCTGAGGGGCTGTCTATGGTCGTGTGCGGAGAACTGGAAAAACTGAAGAACGATATGGGATATAAGATTCGGGAGGGAGAGGTTACCTTCTGGAATCTGGAGGATGAGCCGCTCCGCGTCTTTATGGAGAACCTGATGACAAGCGCCTCTTTGGTGAACTACTTTGTAGGCGGCGAGTATGCCTGGCAAGAGCCGGTGCGTTTTGAGCAGGGCGGATGCGCTCTGCTGCTGCAGCTCATCGACGGCTGGGAGTACCAGGTTGTGGACTACAGTCCGGAGGCAGAGAGTTTCGGCATCCGCTGCCGGCCGGAGGGGGTGTCGGAAGGGTGGCTGTATTTCAGCTTCTGGCCTGATGGATACCACTCCCAGGAGGACCCGGACACCCGCTACTATCAGGTGGGACAGGGTGAAAACGGCGAAGTGGAAAGAAGCTATCCTGCTTCCGTTGCAGGGGATGGATACGTCATCACCGAAGGCGCTGTCTGGTCCTATGACATCACCCGGTCGGAATGGGGAGACTGCGGCGTCATCAACGAAGGCGCCGACAGCTGGTTCGGGAACTATCTGGGCCAGATTGAAGATATCGTAATACTGTGCCAAATGGAGACTGCGGACGATTGAGCGGGTATTGCATGACGGCTCCTGTAAGGATACAGGAAAATCCAACGCTGGGAACGCGTCGGCGTGCCGCTGTTTGACAGTCAGATGCCTGAAAAAATACATCCGCCGGTGAAATCCGGCGGATGTGTTTTTTCGCTCTGTTAAAATAAGAATCTGTTGGCCGACTCACTCGGCGTGATGGACCACAACCTGAGGGAAGGGAATTTCAATGCCGCTGCTGTCCATTACCAGTTTCAGATCCCGGGTCAGAGCACGGCGTCCGGAGAAGAAGTTCTCCTCGGATACTTCCACGGTGAAGCGCAGTACAACCGCAGAATCTGCCAGGGCCTCAACGCCGGCGTAATGGGGCACAGAAAGGAACAGATCCTTGTGGTTCTCATAAATTTCAGGCAATGCACCAACGAGGATGTCCTCCACCTGTTTCAGATCTGCGTCATAGGAGATCGACATATCGCAAACCGCCACAGAGGACTGCCGGGAACGCTGCTGCAAATTCCGGATGTCGGAGTTGTTGACGATTTTCAGGTTGCCGCCGGCGTCCGCAATGCTGGTTGTACGAATGCCGATGCTTTTCACCGTGCCCCGGAAATCGTCCAGGACAATGATGTCGCCCACCTGATACTGACCTTCGAAAATGATGAAGATTCCCGTCACGGCGTCCTCAATCAGACTCTGGGCGCCGAACCCGATAATCAGAGAAGCAACACCCAGGGAGGCGAAAATGCTGGCCAGATTCACGCCCAGAATTCCAAGGGCCCAGACCACGCCCACGATGGTGCCGATGAACCGGGTCAGGCTGGCAAACAGACCGGCCATGGACTGCCGTTGCTTGCCCTTCTTGGCAACCAGTTCCAGAATCCAGCAGATGACCAGACAAACCAGACAGACAAACACCACAACCGCAGCGGCGCTGATTAACCGCGCAGGGGTCAACACGCCAACGCCGCCGAACAGTCCGCCAAAGGCCTGCTGAATCTGAACGGTGACGGCCTGCTTTCCGCCCTCATCCAACAGCGGATTCCATCCGGGGAAAACCAGCAATGCAAGGACAACTGCCAGTACAAGGATAAAACCAAGTCTTTTCTTTTTTTTCATTTTAAAATCCTCCGTTTGTCAGGATGTGGGAATATCCGTATCTGCCGAGTCAATGGAGACGGTGGGATTGATTAACTCCTCTTCTGGATGCGTCTCCGGAAGGCTTTCCGTGACACTTAATGCTGAAATCTCCGGATAGACTGTACTGGTACTTATCCAAAGCTGGGTGGACATGCTGCCTACGGACCAGTAGCCGGAAATGACAGCGGTTGCGCTGACGGGGGCTGAGAGAAAGTCCATTGGCTCCGTTATCGTAAACTGGAAGGTCTCCCCCAAATCTGCGCTGGAAAGAGGCCGGACGAAAGACTCGTCGTATTCATCGTAGGGCCAGATTTTAACCTGCAGATCTGTCAGTTCACCAACGCTGGGAAGGGTACAAGTTCCACTTACATTGAAATCTACACTCGTCACTTCTTCACTCGGGGACATCGTCAGCACCAGCGAGTCCAGCTTAGCGGAACGGACTGTCGCGGAACTCTCGCCGCTGCTGCCGTCGGCAAAATCAACCTGGACCAAGGAAGTGGCCTGCTCACCGGGGGGAAGCAGAAGCCCTTCGAATTCGATGGTCAGAGTCCGGGAATCAGGGGCGTACTTGGAGGTATACCCGGACTGGATGACTTCGCCCGATTGGCTGATGACAATTTCCGCCGGTTCGGACACATCGGTAAAGGTATGTCTTTCGTAGAAAATGTAACCAAAGAGGATTCCATCGACTTCCTGTGAGTTAACATTCAGAATCTGGGCGGTACCCTCGACCAGGACGGGTTCCGGCTCTGTGGGCGGTTCTGTCGGCGGCTCTGTGGGTGGTTCTGTCGGCGGCTCCGTGGCTGGCACTGTCGGCGGCTGTGTGGGAGGCTGCGTTGCTGGCACAGTGGTCGGGGGAGCCGGGTCCGGATCCGGTTCCGGCTTGGGTGTGGGGCGAACCGTCGGCCTTGTTGTCGGCTCGGTAACGGGTTCTGTGGTGGGCTCCGTGGTCGGCTCTGTGGTCGGGGGAACCGTGGTGGCAGCGGTGGGCTCCGTGGTCGGTTCGGCGGTTGTTTCCGGGATCGTTGTTGGCGTCTCCGGCTCGCTTGTGGGAACAGTCGGAACCAAAGTGTCAGGACCGGTGCGGAAGGGATACTCGGCCACCTTTTCTCCATTTATAAAAAAGGTGATGATATAGTTCGTCTCGCCGGTTAGTCCCAAGAACTCCAAATCCTGGGGACTGCTGTGCAGCGAACCGCTGAATATTGTTTCGCCGGGGGACTGAAGAGGAGCCAAAACATAGGTCAATTCCCCTTCCTCCGGCCAGTTGTGGACGTTCACTTCAAAATAGGCTCTATCGCCAAGAATAGACAGGGGAGAGGGTACAACGGAAGGGGACAGCAACGCATAGGCCAGCGCCAACGCGGCCAATGCGGCGGCAACCAGCTCCAAACCGCTCAGCAGTGCGGCGGGGAAGCTGCCCTTTTTGCTATTCAATGGGCCGGACTCACGGCAATATTCCTGATACCCGTCATGCAGTTCCTGATGAGCGTCCTGATTGGGGGCCTTCATATCTCCGAGATCCCTTCCTTTCCCGTGCGATACCGCAGAATTCGACAATAGTTAACACTTATTTTACAATCTGAACTTCCGCCCGTCAATCCCCTTTTATAATTTTCCAATTTTCGAACCAGGGAAACGGCGCTGCGGCATATCAGGGACGCTTTTTACGGCAAACCAAGTAACAGCCGGACATGGAATTCCATGCCCGGCTGTTACTTGATGCACATTGAGATGATTGCTTATGTTTTTTTCTTGTTTGCGGCCAGCTGACGGGTAATTTCCTCCAGGTAGCTGCCTTCCAGCTTATAGCTCTTGACATAGATCACAAAGGCGAGAACCGTGACAATGGAGGGAATCACACCCATGAGAATCCGCATCCCCCAAATGGTAGTCTCCGTCTGAGGCACATTCTGCACATAGCCCACGATGGTCAGCCCCACGCCGATGAGCCAGCCTGCAACGGCGGAGGCAGTCTTGACCAGCAGGGTCTGGAAGGAGGCCACAATGCTCTCATTCCGCGTGCCCAGCTTCACTTCACCATAGTCGATCACATCGGCCAGCATCACTGTGGTGGCGCCCAGGGTCAGGCCGGAGCCGAATTTAAAGAACAGGCCGCACACAATAATCAGGGGAATGTTGGTGGGCAGAATCAGACCGAACACAATCAGGGCAATCAGACCGACGGCAGGGGTAAAGCTGGCGACGGCAAACACCTGCTTCTTGCTCATGAAGCGGGAGAGGACGGGGAAGGCGAACAGAGCGATAATTTACGCCACGGAAGCGGCGGTGGTGAAGTAGGGGAACAGATCCTCGTCACCGGTGACATACTTGAAGTAGTACAGGGCCATGCCGCCGGCCAGCTGAACCAGCATGTTGTAGGCCAGCACCACACCGATGTAAACCTTCAGCTGATCGTTGGCGGTGATGACGTGGATGGCTTCCTTCAGAGAAATCCGCTGGGCCTTCTTGCCGGTGGCAGCTTCCAGGCTGCTCCGGTCCCGGACAAAAATCACGGTGATCAGGATGGTGCCGACGAATGCAGCAGCGATGACCACAGCCAGGGAGGCATAGCCCTTGGCGGTGTCGCCTTCGCCCAGAACGGAGATCAGCTTCAGGCCGAAGGCGCCCATCAGCAGCCAGGCGCTGCTGGCGAAGATTCGGGGAATGACGGACATGGACTCCCGCTCCTGCTGGGTGGAGGACAGGGAGGGCAGCATGGACCAGTAGGGGATGTCCATCACGGTGTAGGTCATGCCCCAGAGAATGTACATTACGGAGTAGTAGGCATACAGGCTGAAGCCTTCTATGTTGGGACGGCGGAAAATGAAGATCATAATCACCGCATTGAGCAGGGTACCGATGAGAATCCAGGGGCGGAACTTGCCCCAGCGGGTGCGGGTGTTGTCCACCATAAAGCCCATCATAGGGTCGTTCACGGCGTCCCAGACCCGGGCCACCAGGAACAGGTTGCCCACAAACAGCGGCGCCAGTCCCACGGTATCGGTGAAGTAGATCATCAGATAGGTGGAGATCATGGCGTAGCACAGGTCCTTGCCCAGTGCGCCGACGCCAAAGCAGAGTTTTCTTCCAGCTGACAGTTTCATAACATTCTTCCTTCAAATTGTTTGTTAACCCTTTTGCGTGTGCTTCTTTTCGAAGCGAATAACGGCGCTGGCGTAATCGCCTGCAAGCCGGAGGGGAAGGCCGTGGTACATCAAATAGCTTCCGCTCTTGACAACTTCCCCTTGGCTGGTGTACACGGTATACGCTTCGTTTTCCTCCAGATTTCGCAGCCGGACCGTGGTCCCACGGTGTCCCACTTTGCTCTGGGGCAGGAAGGCGAAGATCACGCCCTGGTCGTCCTTCAGATACTCGTACAGGAAATATCCGTTGGCAGAGGGATTTTCCAGCCGATAGAAGTCGCCGTCCTGGATTACGGGGCGGATTTGCTTGTACTGGCTGATCATCCGCTGAGAAAGCTCCATTTCTTCCGGAGAGAACTTCAGAATGTTGCACCCCACCCCCAGGCTGCCCATCATTGCGCTGTGATAGCGGAAGGTCAAAGGGATGACCCGCCCGGACAGGAAGTTGGGGCAGTCGGTGACCCAGGCCCGCATGGCCTTGATGGGGTAAACCGTGGAATAGGAATCCTGGATGTACAGACGGTCATAGGCGTCGGTATTGTCGCTGGTCCAGAAATCATCGAAGATACCCAGAATGCCGTAGTCAATCCGGCCGCCGCCGGAAGCACATGCCTCGAAGAGAACATCGGGGTGCTTCTTTTTCAGCTCTGTCACAACCTGATAAATGGTCTGGATGTGCTTGCACCAGATGTCGGTCTGAGGGCCGGTCTGAGAGATGGGACGGTTGGCGTCCCACTTGATGTAGTCGATGTCATACCGGGTAAGCAAATTGTCCAGCATGTTGTAGATGAACTCCCGCACCTCCGGCTTTGTCATGTTCAGAACATACTGGACCCGGGAGGTATCGGTGACTCTGGTTTCATAGTGGTAAATCCAGTCCGGATGCTGCTGATACAGCTGAGCCTTGGGATTGACCATCTCAGGCTCCACCCAGATACCGAACTTCATGCCCAGCCCTTTGACGGCGTCCACCAGCTCTTCCAGGCCGTTGGGGAATTTTCCCTCGTTGACATACCAGTTGCCGAGACCATTCTGGGTGCTGTGCCGTTCTCCGAACCATCCGTCATCCAGAACGAAGAGCTCCGCACCCATTTCACTGGCCTTGTGCGCCAGTTTGATCTGTTCCTGACTGGTGACGTGGAATTCCGTGGCTTCCCAGGAATTGTACAGTACCGGCTTCAGCTCCTGGCGCATCAGTTCCTTTCGGGCAAAATGGTGCAGGTTGTGGGACATGGTTTCGAACCCGCTGTCCGAATAACCGAAGAGAAGTCCGGGGGCCTGGAAGCTTTCCCCGGGAGTCAGCTCCAGGGTGAAGTCATGATCGTTCAGGCCCATCTGAACCAGGGTTTCCCCGTAGGGAGTCTGCTCCACGATGCCTTTGAAGTTGCCGGTCAGCCGGAGAGCGCCGAAGTATACCTCACCGCTGGTCTCGGTGGCGTCCCGGTCCAGAATGAAATAGGGATTGTGGTTGTGGGAGGAAATGCCCCGGCGGTTTTCAATGACAATTTTGCCGTAGCTGACCTTCTGGGTGAACCGCTGCTGTTCTGCCCCCCAGTGGCCGTGAACATTGGAGAAGTTCAGGTTTTCGTAGGGAATATGCAGCTGTGCGCTGTGGATTCGGTCAATCCGGACAGGGCTTTCGGTTTGGTTCCGGATCACCACGCTGCGCTCCATCAGGTCGTAGGCCGGGTATAATAGGTACTGAAGGTCAATGCAGAATTCATAGTGATCGTCTTTCAGATGCACGACCAGCTTCTCCCAATTTTCTTCCTGTTCCACATCATAGCCGCAGTATTGATAGACCAGCTCCCGGGTGCCGTCGGCGAAGGCGGCTTTCAGGCAGTGCTCCTTGTACCGCAGGCCGCCATGGACGGGGAATTCCCCCGGGGTAATCTCAAACACCGGGTCATTGGTGGAGACTTCCGTCAGGGAAGGGACCTCCAGCTCCTCGGCAGAGGGAAGTTTCTTTCCCCAGTACAAATGCCGAAGCAGCCCACGGTCATCAACGCCGAAAGCGTAGCTGGTGGAGGCTGTGCTGAGGAGAAACACATTGTTTTCTGTGTTGACTGTAACGCTCATGTCTTTTTCTCTCCCGTTTTGTATTATCTATAGAGAGAACATCATTCGACAAAGTCTGTGTCAACATTTCTGATAAAAGTTTTAGTCATGTAGATTTATTTTCGTAAATCATTAACTAAAATTATTACCTCAATTTATGAAAAATGCAGAAGAGACAATCTTCTGCATTATCCATCTATTTACTTAAATTCCACGCTGCCCCGATCCTCCAGTTTACAGGAGACGATGATCTGCTTGGGGTGGATTTTTTTCTGCCAGAGCAGCTCCATGCAAAGGGCTGCGGCGTCCGCATTCTCCTGCAGGAACACCTCCACCGAGGACAGGGGCGGCTCTGCATATTGGGACAGGCTGGTGTTGTTGAAGGTAATGACGCCGAGATCTCTCGGAATCTGAATCCGGTGTTCCCGCAGCGCCTTCAGCAGGCCGGGAACCACCACATCGCTGGATGCAAAGATGGCTTCGGGGAGTTCCTTCCCTTGCTCTATGTAATCCTTTACCACGGCGTAGCTGCTGGCGGAATTCATCTCACAGTTCAGCACCAGATTGACGTCATAGGTTTCTCGTTCCAGGAGGGAATTTTTGAAATAGTAGAATCGGGGGTCCATGGAGAGTTCTTTTTTTGCGCCGTAGGTACAGACGCTGCCCAGATAACCGATCCGGCGGTACCCATGGAACCAGAAGCAGCTCAGCACCTGCTGAACAGCCAGTGCATAGTTGGGGACGATGCTGCAATACTTTTCCGGGTCGGGGGAGGAGTCCAGAAATACCAGATTATCCGTATAGGTGAGAAAATCGTCAATCTCTTCCTGGGTGAACCGTCCGATGGCCACAATGCCGTCCAGGGGCAGGTCATCGTTTTTGATAAAATGCCCCTGAGAATTGCGGGAGAGCATGACGGTGCTCCATTGCCGCTCAAAGCAGACCTGGTCCATGACATTTTTGAACATCAGGTAATAAATATCCTCCAGGAGCTGCTGCTTTTCAAACATCTGGGCAATTCCAATCCGCTTTTCCACCGGACTTTGCTGCGGGGTACGCCCCGCTTCTTTCTCCCGGAATGCCTGATAGCGCTGCTGCACGGTCTGGTAGCCAAGATTTTTCGCCGTCTGCAGGACCCGCTTCCTTGTTTCCTCGGTGACGCTGAGGGCAGGGTCCTGATTCAGAACCCTGGATACCGTGGCCGAGGACACCCCGGCGATATTCGCAATTTCTTTCAGTGTAGCCATGGAGAGCCTCCTGTTTGCATGGCGCGGAAATTGGTGGAAAATGACTGAGCTTATTTTACTGCATTTCATCCAGGGACTCAAGTAAAATTTTAACAAAATCTATTGTGCACAATTTACCAGGCATGAGAAAAACCGGGCAGGGGAAAGGCCCTGCCCGGGGAGGAAATGAGACTACCCGTTTTTCTCCAGTTTGCGCAGCCATTGCCACAGCAGGGCGGTGACCGCCAGCAGCACCGTCACCGACAGCAGGTGCTGGCCCCAGAAGTAGAAGCGCTGCCCGGTTGGGTCGGTGAGGTCAAATCCGCTGACAATTAGCAGCGCCGCCGCCAGGCTGGCTGCAATGGTTCCCAGAATCCGAAGATGGGGCTTCAGTTTAGGGTTGGGGAGAAACCGGATGCCCAGAAATGCGGCTGCGGCGAAAACGGCGCTGGCCAGGAATGCAGCCAGATAGAGAAATGCAAAGTCATTTCGGCCGGAGATTGCCACATCCGGGTTGGTCTCCCCGTCTCCTCCGCCCCAGAGCAGGGTCATGGTTCCGTCTCCGTCTACATACCACAGGTCATAGTTGTGCTCCGTCTGGGTGTACGGCCCCCACTGCTCCTGTACCTGGTCTTCCAATTCCGGTGTGTAGGATATATATAAACCACCCTGCTCATTGACAAAGCAGTAGCGAGTGGAAACGGTGTAGAATCGGTCCCAATCCTCCTGGGTCAGATGCTGCTTGACATAGCGTTTCTGAACATAGTCTTCCAGTTCGTCCTCGGACATCTGAGAAATTTGCCGGTCCTCCCATTTCCCCCGGAGCCAGTCGTAGCGGGTGGAACTCACATAGGCGAATTCATCATGGGAATCCGGGAAGGACCAGGAGCCGGTGCCGAGGTACCCCCTGGCCCGGTCAATGGCCAGCGCTCCATCCTCCCGCAGTTCCACCGACTCAATGGCATCTTCATAGGACAGGGCAATGGGGGTTACCATGAAGACCATACCAGACCAGATCAGACTGACCAGGGTCATCACCACGCACACCACCGTCAGGATCCGCCGGTTCCGCAGCCCGGCGCTGACCCGCTGCAAGGAGTGGACATCCGTATCCACTGGAATTTTCTGGGCTTTTTTCAGCCGCTCCAGCTCCTGGGAGCAGCCCTCACAGCCGGAAAGGTGGGATTCCACCAGTTCCCGGGTGGCGGGACTGGCCAGATCCTCTGCGTACAGGGGCAAAATGTCCCGGATCACATCACAGGAAATATCCATATTCATTCCTCCAATTTCGCTAAAATTTTCTGCCTGGCCCGGTGATAGGTCACGCAGGCCCAGTTTGCCGTGCGTCCGAAGAGACTGCCAATGTCCTCGAAGGATAACTGCCCGAATACCCGCAGGGAAAAGACCTCCTTGTATGGCTCCGGCAGGTCGTGAAGAATCCGGTGGATGGCCAGAGCCTGACTTTTGTCCACCAATTGTTCCTCCATGCTTTTCCGTGGGTCTGGGATTTGCAGCTCATCCAGATTCGCCTGGGGCCTGTTCCGCCGCAGGTGGGTCAGGTAGCAGTTGCGCCCGATGGCGCACAGCCAGGTGCGCACGTCACAGTCTCCCCGGAACCGGGGCAGCTCTTTCATGGCCTGGAAAAAGGTCTGCTCTGTCAGTTCCTCCGCCAGCAGTTCATCCTTGCACACAGCCCGTAAGTACAGCTCCACCTCCCGGAAGTAATCCCGGTAGATGCGCTCAAACTCTGTCACAGCCTCACCTCCTACACCCATTAGACGCAGTATAGCAGAAAATCTTACAAGAAAAAACTCTTTTTTTACCCCAAAAACAACCGTCAGGTGTTTCACAATAGCAGTTCAAACACTTGAAATTTTATTTCCCCAATTTCTGACAGCGTGTTCTTTGCACAACAGGTCACTGGCCCGGCGTATCTCGTGGTGGCTGCGTTTGCTGGAATGCCAGTGCCTGTGATCGAAGAAGCTAGTCGATCACATCGTCTGCGTCCCGGACCCGTCCAGTGGCGGCGAAATACTGGCGCTTGGCTGGCGTCGGCCACACGGCTGTCACACGCAAAGCCGGTGATGAGCCTGCCGTGGTCTGCCTTTTGCGGGGTGGGCACATAGTCGATAATCTTACTGATTGCACGGCTCTCGGTGCGGCATGATGCTGTTATCAGCCCTCCTTTGTAAGAAACGGCCCGCAGCTGCGATTATTCCGCTGCTTTTTTGCTATTCCGTCTTTTCGGAGCCTGATGTCCGGCGTATGGGAGCCACCATTCCGGTGGGGCAGAGCCGGCGTTCCGGACGGTTAGAGCCGGTATCTCTCTGCCGCTGTTGTGCATCACCACTACATGAGCTGGGGATGGCGGCCGGGTGTGCTGTGTATGGCCGCAATGCCGGCTATCTGTTTTCTCTCAGGAATTTGTGTGCCGTGGGCTCACGAAAACTTGAATTTTCACTTACTGCCTACACCAAAGACCTCCTGCATAGACTTTTGGTTTCTGTCGTCTGCACCCCGGATCTCAATGGTACAGGCATTCTGGACAATCCGGTCCAGGATACCAAGGGCGCAGCCAATGCAGGTCTTGCCGCTGCCGGCGGCACCCATAATGATGATACTGTATCAGGGGGATTCCTTCCTTCTGAACCACAACATATTGTGGTAAAAGAAATTGATTTCCGTCGAGAAGTACGCTATACTGATCGGGATAAAACATTCCCGCTCGATGCGGGGGCGTGTTCCAGCGAAGGAGTTGAGAGAATGCACATTTGTAGAAGAGGTTTAGCGGTAGTTTTGGCGTTTGCGCTGTGTGTGGCGTCTATTCCGGGGATTGTTCCGACAGTATATGCGGAAGAAACGGTTCCGGAAGCGACCGAAGCAGAAATGCAGTCTGTGGAAGAAACCACAGATTCCACGTTGCCTACACAGGAGACCACCGGACCCAACGGGGAATTAACGCCGCCGGTGGGAGATGCGGTGGAATCTGCCAATGAGACCACGGCCCCCACGGAAGCGACCACGGCCCCCACGGAAGTGACCACGGCCCCCACGGAAGTGACCACGGCCCCCACGGAAGCGACGACAACTCTCACGGAAGAAGTGGAAGCTATCCAACCAGAGACAGTGGTAACGGGCAATCCCTGCGGTGAAAATTTGACTTGGGAACTCGATACCGGAACAGGGATACTCACGGTCACTGGTGTTGGGGATATGTATAATACGTGGTGGCCTTATGATATTTTTAAGACTCAAGGCTTTGCTCCGTGGCATGAATTTGCGGCGGATATTACGTGTGTTAAAATTGACGGCGGCGTAACTGGGATAGGACATTTTGCCTTTTTTGACTGCACAAACCTAACCGAAGTATTGATCCCGGAAGGGGTCACGTTCATAGGATGCGCGTTTATAGGTTGCGACGCATTAAAAGAGATACACATTCCCGCAAGTGTAACTGAATTCCGGTATCCTACAAATGAGGGTTTGTGCGCAAATCTGGAAAAAATCATTGTTTCAGATGAGAATAGTGTGTACAGCAGTGATGAAGCAGGCATGCTATACAGCAAGGATAAGACGCAATTTATTGCTTGTCCCACCGGATATCAGGGTTCTTATAGAATTGCGGAAGGTGTTACAGAAATTGGGGGATGGGCGTTTAATTCCTGTGCCGATTTGGTTTCTGTCGAGATTCCCACAACCGTAAAAACAATTGGTATGAATGCATTTTGGGAATGCACTGGACTGGCAGAAATCACAATCCCAGCTAGTGTCACGGAGATTGCAACATGCGCATTTGGTATGTGTACTTCCTTGAAGGAAGTATACTTTAAGGGGGATGCCCCGGAATATAATGCTTACGCAGATCACTGCTTTGATGATATGAATGGCACTGTCTATTATCCTGCAGACAATGATACTTGGACAGAGGATGTCATGAAAGATTATGGTGCGCATCTCACATGGATTGCTGTTGACGAAACAGGAGCGCCCGTTGAGCCGAAGGAGATGACACAAGCAGAGTTCCTGGAAGCTTTGAATTCTGCCATTGCTGCGGGGGAAAAGACTTATCAGTTAGGCCAGTCTGTTGTTTTTACAGAAAATGTCACACTTCCGGAAATCAAACTTCAAATCAGCGGAGAAGATACAGTGTTGACTGTGTCCGATGGGGTAACTTTGGATGGAAACGGGCAGTATTGGGACAACAATGGCGCACAAATTGCGGTTGAAAGCGATGCAACTTTATGCAACACGGATTTGGAAATTCGAAATGGGGCGAATCTGACAGTAAAACCTGGCGGAACGCTGATTGCAGATGATCAATGCAGGGTAGTAGTATGGCGAGAAAGCACGTTAAACGTGATGGATGGTGCGAACTTGCAGAACTCCGCTGGAATTTATGTATTTATCAACGACACTGCACAGCCCGAGCTTCCAATATTGGAGGGGGTTGACAAAAAGGACGTGTGCGCCACGGCGGAAGTGTGGAGACCCAACGAGGAGAACTTAGGAGAGTATTTTTCTGTCGGAGCGCAATATGGCAATTTCCAGCTGCGTCTCCTGGACACCTGCGAACTTAAATATGATCTAGAGATTCCTGCCGGCGCAACCTTGGATACCTGTGGAATTGTGGTACCTCAAGGCGTTACCTTGACCAATAATGGAACGGTTTTGGCATCTATGGAAGATGTTACGGTAGACGGAACGCTGATAAATAACGGCAAGTTAACCTATTATGGACAAAGGCAGCTGCATTTCAATGGAACATTCCGGGGAAATCCCCCGGAATTGGCGGATGTGGGTACGCTTTCTCAAGAGGAACTGGAGTCTATGATCCAGGGGGCTGTGGAATCGGGAGAATGGCACCTGGGTATTTCCAAACAGGTGACCTTGACCCGAGATCTGGAGATTCCTGCGGGAATGATGCTGGAAATTGTGCAGGGGGGAGGGCTTACGCTTACAGAAGGCGTGACCATGACCTGCGCAGGAGAGGCTGCCGTCTATAACTGCGCAACGATCTGGGTGTGCAGTGGCGCTGTTCTGGAGATTCCTGGGAAGGTCAAGCTATCCCTCGACAGTTCTTTCGCTGTTGAAAATGGTGCTGTTGTGAAAATCCAGGGAAGTCTGACAGCAAAGGATGTGGAGCTGTGGATTGAGGACGGAAGTGACATTCAGGTTACCGGCATTTTCCAGGTTTCCGGAGACATGGATGCAGTCATTCCCCTGACTCTGGCGGATACCATCAATGGACTTCTCGCAGAATGCACCACCGTTACTTCTCAATGTGCAACAGCCGAAGAGCTGGCATTTGCCCTGCGGACCAGTCAAGACTATCGCCGTCATCTGGTTACGATAATGGGTGAAATCAGTCTGACTGGAAATGCTTCTGTTCCGGCGATCTGCACGATTAAGATGGGCAAGGGGGCCACGCTGAAAATCCCGGAGGGCGTGACTTTGACCAACCTTGGAACCATCGAACTGAGCAAGGGCTCACAATTGCTCGTGCTGGGAGCGCTGGATAACCAGGGACAGATTGTGGAAAATGGCGGAATATTTTCTGACGGAGGAGAGAGCGGTTTCCAGATGGTGGAAGAGAATCTGGAATCGCTTCTGACCAATGCAGGTTCCCTTTCCAGCGAAGAAATTCGCAAGGAAGTTCAGGCCATGGACCGGGATGAACTGGCAGGAGCCATGGAAGGTGAGAATTCCGCCGCAGCAGAGACGATCAAAAAGCTGGAGTCCCAGCTGGACGTGAAAACAGAGGTCCAGTCCGGGATTGCGGAAATTACGGGGAGCCAGGTTTCCGTTGTGGGCGCCGGACTGAACAATGTGATTCAGGAGGGGACGGACATTGTCCTGACCATTGCGGCGCCGTCCAGTGACGAGCTGGATGTTCCCCCGGAGTATGACCAGAAAACCATGCTTGCATTCTCCATGACCCTGGAAAATGTGGAGAATACAGGGGAGCTGGCTGTTCCGGTGAAGATCACGCTGCCCGTACCGGCAGAAATGG
>CASFNR010000011.1 GCA_949296115.1 uncultured Eubacteriales bacterium
AAAGCCGTCCATTGATTTTTTTCAGAAAGAGAGGTCACCATGCCCGGAGGAAAACACATTCTTGGAAAGGGACAGCCCAAACGGGTCTTCGGAACCGCCAAAGTGGGTGAACGAGGACAGATCGTGATTCCCAAGGACGCCCGGGAGTTGTTCGGCATTCAGCCGGGAGATACGCTTCTGATCGTCGGGGAAGCCCGGACCGGGCTGATCATCTCCCGCCCGGAGGTATTGAACGATCTGGCCGCAGAACTTTTGGGTAATGTGAAAAAAGAGGATTAACACTATGAATGAATTGCTGGAACTATATGAAACCATGGGCATTTCTCCCGCAGTTTATGCCTATGGGGAAAAGGTCATCGCCCGTCTCCAGGAACGCTTTGCCGCCATTGACCAGGTAGCCGAGCACAACCAGGCCAAGGTGATCTGGGCCATGCAGAAAAACCGGGTATCCGCCGCCTGCTTCGCTGCCACCACCGGTTACGGCTACGATGACTATGGCCGTGACAATCTGGAGCGGGTATACGCCGACGTGTTCCACACCGAGGCGGCCCTGGTTCGTCCCCAGATCACCTGCGGCACCCACGCCCTGACCATCGCCCTCAGCGCCAACCTGCTGCCCGGGGATGAACTGCTCTCCCCGGTGGGAATGCCCTACGACACCCTGCAGGAAGTCATCGGCATCCGCAAAAGCCCCTGCTCTCTGGCAGAATATGGGGTGACCTATAACCAGGTGGACCTGCTCCCCGACGGCAGCTTCGACTATGAGGGCATCCGGAAGGCCATCAATGCCAAGACAAAGCTGATTACCATTCAGCGCTCCAAAGGCTACGCCACCCGCCCCACCTTCTCTGTGGAGCAAATCGGGGAGCTGATTGCCTTCTGCAAGGGTGTCAAACCCGACGTGCTGGTAATGGTAGACAACTGCTACGGCGAATTTGTGGAAACCAGAGAGCCCTCCGATGTAGGGGCCGATATGACCGTGGGAAGCCTGATCAAAAACCCCGGCGGCGGCCTGGCACCCATCGGCGGCTATATCTGCGGCACCAAGGCCTGTGTGGACCGGTGCGCTTACCGTCTGTCCGCCCCTGGCCTGGGTCAGGAAGTGGGCGCCAACCTGGGCCTGATGCCCGCCCTGTACCAGGGATTCTTCCTGGCCCCCACGGTGGTAGCCGGTGCGGAAAAGGGCGCCATTTTTGCCGCCAACCTGTATGAACCGCTGGGGTTCCGGTGTGTACCCGGAGCTGAGGAGGAGCGCCACGACATCATCCAGGCGGTGGAGTTGGGCAGTGAAGAGGGTATGGTGGCCTTCTGCAAGGGCATTCAGGCCGCCGCCCCGGTAGACTCCTTCGCCACCCCCTATCCCTCGGACATGCCTGGATACAAGGACAAGGTGATTATGGCGGCAGGGGCCTTCGTTCAGGGCAGCTCCATTGAGCTGTCCGCCGACGGCCCCATCCGTCCTCCCTATGCGGTGTATTTCCAGGGCGGCCTGACCTGGAACCACGCCAAGCTGGGCATCCTGATGAGCCTGCAGAAAATGGTGGACGCCGGTCTGGTGACGCTGTAACGGAAGGAGCGGTAATTGATGAGTTGGTTTTGGTTTTCCATCATTGCCCTGCTGTGCTGGTCCGGTTCCGACTTCTTCTCCAAAATCGGCTGCCGGGACCCCAAGGACAAATACAGTCAGTTCAAAATGGTCATGGCGGTGGGCCTGGTCATGGGTCTGCACGCCGCTTATGAGATTTTTGTAGGCGGAACAGAGATTTCCTGGAATGTGATGCTCACTTACCTTCCGGTGAGTCTGCTGTACATCGGCTCCATGACATTGGGCTATGTGGGCCTGCGGTACATTGAGCTTTCTATCTCTTCCCCCATCTGCAACGCCTCCGGCGCTCTGGTGGCCATCATCGCCATTCTCAGCGGCACGGCGGAGGCCATGGAAGCGCCCCAGTATCTGGCCATTGCCCTGGCCTGCGCCGGTGTCATCGGCCTTGGATTTGTGGAAGCAAATGAGGACGATGCCCTTCGGGCCGCCCGGCAGGAAGCATCCAACTACAAGTACGCCAAGTCCTGGCTGGCCTTGGCGCTGCCGGTTGCCTACTGCATCCTGGACGCTGCCGGAACCTTTGCGGATGACCTGGTGCTGGAAACCCTGAACGAGGACTCCGCCAATGTGGCCTATGAGCTGACCTTCCTGGCAGCAGGCATTGTCTGCTTTGTATATACGGTGCTGGTTAAGAAACAGCCCTTGGTTCCCAAAATGGAAGCCCCCAAGTATGTGGGCGCCATTTTTGAGACTGCCGGGCAGTTCGCCTATATCTACGCCCTGGCTGGCGGAGAGTCCGCCCTGGCCGCTCCCATCATCTCCTCCTACTGCATGGCATCGGTGCTGTGGAGCCGGCTGTTCCTGAAGGAGAAGCTGAGCTGGAAGCATTATACCTGCATTCTCGTCACCTTCGCCGGAATTCTGATTATGGGCATCTACGATATGTAATGCCAAACGAAATACGCCCTCCGCCGGATTCGCTCCGGCAGAGGGCGTAATTTTATTTTCGATGGCAGGCGCCCTCCATGGCACAGCCGGAACAGCCGCCGCAGCAGCCCCCCTTTTTTTGGTCCCGGCGAATTACCGCCAACGCCCCGGCCGCCACGACCAGCAGAACCCCCAGGACAATCAGGTTGCCCCCGTTCTCAAAAATCCATTGCAGCATCTTGAAGCCCTCTTTCTCTTACACGCCGATTTTCACCGGCGCATCCGCATATTTATTTTTCCGGGCCACCAGGTACACCAGTCCGCCCAGCACCGCAATCGCCGCCAGGGTCAGGACGCCGAAGGTGGTTTCTCCGGTGAACAGGCCGCCGATCTGGTACACAATCAGCGACACCGCATAAGCGAAGCCGCACATATAGGCGATGGTGACCGCCGTCCACTTCCCGCTGTGCATCTCCCGGCGGATGGCGCCGATGGCGGCGAAGCATGGTGCGCACAGCAGATTGAAAATCAGGAAACTGTAGGCACGCATGGGCCCAAAATCCGCAGCAATCATACCCCAGATTTCATCGCCGGACTCGCTGAGCTCCCCGGCGTAGTGGTACAGCGTGCCGAAGGTCATGACGACCTGCTCCTTGGCAATCAGGCCGGTAAAGGTAGCCACAGTGGCCTTCCAGGCCATATCTCCCATCCATCCCAAGGGATAGAACAGCCAGGCAATTGCTTTGCCCAGATCCGCCAGCAGGGAAACGTTGTTGTCCTCCACCGCCTGGAACGTCCCATTTACCACGCCATAGCTCTGAAGGAACCACAAAACAATGGAACTGAGCAGCACAATGGTCAGGGCCCGTTTCACAAAATCCCAGCCCCGTTCTCCCGTGGAGCGGAGCACGTTCCGGGGTGAGGGCAGATGGTAGGTGGGCAGTTCCATAACAAAGGGGGCAGGCCGCCCCGCCAGCGCCTTGAATTTTTTCAGAATCACCCCGGAAATCACCACGGCGCAGACTCCGATGAAAAAGGCGGAGGTGGCAACCAGCGGGGAATTCCCGAATACGGCGCCGGCAAACAGGCCGATGATGGGCATTTTGGCACCGCAGGGAATGAATCCGGTGGTCATCACTGTGATTCTCCGGTCCCGGTCCTGCTCGATGGTCCGGGAGGCCAGAATGCCCGGCACACCGCAGCCGGTAGCCACCAGCATAGGAATGATGGACTTGCCGGACAGACCGAATTTCCGCAGAATCCGGTCCATGATGAAGGCCACCCGGGACATATATCCCACATCCTCCAGAATGGACAGGAGGAAGGACAGCACCAGGATCTGGGGCACGAACCCCAGCACGGCGCCAACACCCGCTACGATTCCATCCAGCACCAAGCCCTGCAGCCAATCGCTGACCCGCAAGGCAGACAGCACTGCGCCCAGGAAATCGGGCACCCACCGGCCGAACAGCACATCGTTGGCCCAGTCCGTGCAGATGGTGCCGATGGAGAAAGGAAAGCTTCCCATGGCGATGGCATACATCAGGAACATGACCGCCGCAAAGATGGGCAGCGCCAGAACCCGGTCCGTCACAACCCGGTCAATCTTATCGGACAGGGTCAGCGAATGTTTTGCAGCCTTCCGGGTCACCGACCGGGCCACCACATTGCCGATGTAGGTGTAACGCTGGTCCGCAATGATGGATTCTGCGTCATCATCCATTTCCCACTCGCAGTCCTGGATGTGCTTCTCCAGATGGGCCAGAAGGCTGCTGTCCAGATTCAATTCCTTGCGCACCCGCTCATCCCGCTCAAAAAGCTTGATGGCGTACCAGCGCAGGTAGTTGCTCTGGACCTTTCCCTCGATGGACTCCTCAATGTGGGCCAGGGCATGCTCCACACTGCCTCCAAACACATGGGGCATATCCGTATGGGTGTGATTCCGGGCCAGTTCCACCGCCTTCCGGGCCGCTTCCTCGCAGCCCAGCCCCTTCAGGGCGCTGATCTCCACACAGGTACAGCCAAGCGCCCGGCTGAGTTTGTCCAGATCCAGAATATCCCCGTTCTTTCGCACCAGGTCGATCATATTCACCGCCACCACCACCGGGTGGCCCAGTTCAATCAGCTGGGTGGTCAGGTAGAGGTTGCGCTCAATGTTGGTGCCGTCCACAATATTCAAAATGGCGTCGGGGTGCTCAATGACCAGGTACCGCCGGGTCACCACTTCCTCCGGAGAATAGGGCGACAGGGAGTAAATACCGGGCAGGTCCTGAATGACCACCTCCGGATCCCCCTTCCAGGTTCCCTCTTTTTTCTCTACCGTCACGCCGGGCCAGTTGCCCACATACTGATTGGACCCGGTCAAAATATTGAACAGTGTGGTTTTTCCGCAGTTTGGGTTGCCCGCCAAGGCAATTTTCACACCCATGGATCGTTTCCTTCCTTTCCTCCGCTATTAGTCTATGCTAACCAATACATTCAAAAAATCACTGAATCTCAATCATTTCCGCATCTGCTTTTCGCAAGCTAAGCTCGTAGCCTCGGACATTGATTTCAATGGGATCACCCAAAGGGGCCACTTTCCGAACCAGGATTTCCACTCGCTTGGTAATTCCCATATCCATAATCCGGCGGCGCACCGCCCCTTCCCCGTGGACCTTCACGACGGTGACCGTCTGGCCGATTCTGGCATCTTTCAGCGTTTTCATAAGAACCTCCTCATCTGTGCTTGTTTCAGATTGCAGGCTTTGCAGCTATCCCGTTCCGGCACAGTTAGCGATTGTTAACTCTTGTATGATACCCTACCTTTTTCCCCTTGTCAAGTCCCGTGGTCCCCAGGAAAATGACAAATTTATCCTTCTTTATTTCCCGGGAAATTGGAAAGGATGGACAGAAATCAGCTCCAGCTTTTCCGTCCGGGACATGGATTTGATCTGCCGCTCCCGGCGCAGGGCCTGAGAATGCGCTCCCGTTTCCTCCTGGTACAGCAGGGTCAGCGGTCCCCGGCCCCGGGTATATTTTGCCCCCCGGCCGCAGCGGTGGGCTTCCAGCCGCCGCTGAACATCGGTGGTAATTCCCGCATAGAGGGTTCCATCCCCGCAGCCCAGGATGTACACATACCAGCGTTTCTCCATATCTTTCCCCCATCGCAATCGCCCGGAGCCGCAGCCCCGGGCGTTGTCTCTTGCTTTACTTTCCGTTGCGCTTCAGCAGGCCGTACTTCACATCCCACAGCTTCTGGCTCAGGTCCACATAGTAGGTCTGGGGATTGTCGAACCGCTTCACTTCCTCCCAGAGGCAGTCCACCTGCTCCTTGCAGTAGGCCCGGATTTCCTCCAGGGACGGCAGACGGTACACCAGCTCCCCGTTCCGGAAAATGGGCACCTGCAGCGCCTTCGCGGTGAAATTATACACCGTTTTCCGCTTCCAGGTGGCATCCGGATCAAAAATTTCCAGATCCCCGCTGTCGTCCACTGTCTCATCGTACACCGTCAGATAGTCGGCGATGGCCTTGCCGGTATCGTTTGCAAAGAAGCGGTAGAGCTTCTTATAATGGGGATTGGTGATCTTGCCCACGTTCTCGGAAATCTTGATTTTGGGGGTCACCGTGCCGTCCGGCTCCTCCACCGCCACCAGCTTGTACACGCCGCCGAACACCGGCTCGCTCTTGGCGGTAATCAGCCGCTCGCCCACACCGAACAGGTCGATTTTCGCCCCCTGGCGGAGCACGTCCCGAATGATGTACTCGTCCAGAGAGTTGGACACGGAAATCTGGCAGCCGGTCCAACCCGCCTCATCCAGCATTTTCCGAGCTTGCCGGGTCAGATAGGCCAGGTCGCCGGAATCCAGCCGAATGCCGCATTTGGTGATGCCCAGGGGCTTCAGCACCTCGTCAAACACCCGGATGGCATTGGGAACGCCGGATTTCAGGGTGTTGTAGGTGTCCACCAGCAGGGTGGCGTTGGTGGGGTACATCTGCACATAGGCTTTGAAGGCCTCGTACTCGCTGTCGAACATCTGCACCCAGGCATGGGCCATGGTGCCTCCGGCCTTCACGCCGAAGAGCTGGTCGGAGATGGTGCAGGCGGTGCCGTGGCAGCCGCCGATGTAGGCCGCCCGGGCGCCCAGAATGGCCGCGTCCGCTCCCTGGGCCCGGCGGGAGCCGAATTCCAGAACGGTTCTCCCCTCCGCCGCCCGGACCACCCGGTTGGCCTTGGTGGCAATCAGGCTCTGGTGGTTGACGCACAGCAGCAGGTAGGTCTCCACCAGCTGAGCCTGGATGGCCGGGGCCCGGACGGTGATGATGGGTTCCTTGGGGAACACCGGGGTACCCTCCGGCACCGCCCAGATGTCTCCGGTAAACCGGAAGTTGGAAAGATACTCCAGGAAATCCTCGGTAAACAGCTTCCGGCCCCGAAGATAGTCGATATCCTCCGGTTCAAAATGCAGCTCCTGGATATACTGGACAATCTGCTCCAGACCGGCGGCAATGGCAAAGCCGCCCCCGTCGGGGCACCGGCGGAAAAACAGGTCGAAATAGGTAATCCGGTCCGCATAACCCTGGGTGAAATATCCCTGGCCCATGGTCAGTTCATAAAAATCGCAGAGCATGGTCAGGTTCAGCTTTTCGTTGACAACCATTTCAGGTCACCTCGCATATCCTATTGGTACTATTATAGGGAAGGTTCGGGAAAATAGCAACTCTTTTCTCCGGGGTTTCTTCTGAAATTCCCGGAAGGCCCCGGGGAGATGACGGTTTTGATTGACACCGGCTGCCGTTTCGGGTATAGTTAGATTAGAAAGGTTGTGATTGCCATGGAACTGGAAGTCGGATTGAAGGGTACCGCCGGCACCCTGGCGGAACGGGCAGACACCGCCCTGGAGGTTGGTTCCGGGGACCTGCTGGTCTATGCCACCCCCTGTATGGTCGCCCTGATGGAAGGCGCTGCCTGTGAAGCCATTGCCGGCTGTCTGAAGGAGGGCCAGACCAGTGTGGGAACTGCCCTGAATATTTCGCACACCGCCGCCACTCCCGTGGGCATGGAGGTCCGGGCAGAGGCGGAGGTCACCGCCGTGGAGGGCAAGATGATTACCTTCTCCGTCAAAGCCTTTGACGAGGCCGGAGAGATCGGCAGCGGCACCCACACCCGGGTAATCGTCAATTCGCAGAAATTTCTGGACAAAACATACAGCAAGCTGTAAGGAGGTATCGGTATGCAAGACTATGGCGCCATGATTCGCAGCGTCTTTGAGCTGGGCAGCGTCCGGGACGGGGAACTGCTGTTTGAAGCCTGCATCAAGAATGCGTTCCCCACCTTCCACTTCCGCCGTCTGGAATTGATTCGCTTTCTGAAGGACCCCCAGTACATGGAAGGCCGGAGCTGGAACCATGTGTTTGAAATCAAGAAGTCCGAGCTTCAGGGGCAGCCGGTCTGGGAGGTTCACTGCCATCGGGTGACCATGGGCAAAACCCCGGACAAGCACGTCTATCTGGACTACATGACCCTGGGCTTCGTCCAGTATATTTCCGAATAACGCCAATGTCCCCGCCGGGAAACTCCGGCGGGGACTGCTTTTATTTTGCTTTGTCGGCGGCGATCAGGCGCTTCATGGCTTCAATGCCCACCTTCACGGCACCGGTGGTATCCTCGGTCATGGGCATAGCCAGGCCGGCTTTTTCCCGCTCCTGGTTCCATACCGCATGGAAGCAGCTGCCGCAGCGCACCCCCAGGGCCGCCGCCACCACGAACAGAGCGGCGGATTCCATTTCGCTGGCCTTCACCCCCAGCCGCTTCCAGCTCTCCCACTTTTGCAGCAGGTCGTAGGAAACCGGGGATTTCTCCGGGCTGTGCTGGCCGTAGAAGGCGTCTTTGCACTGGACCACCCCCACATGGGTCCGGTAGCCCAAATCCTCCGACGCCGCCTTCAGCGCCGCGGTGATGTCAAAATCCGCCACCGCCGGGAACTCAATGGGGGCATATTCCAGGGAGGTGTGCTCATACCGGATGGCGCCGGTGGCAACCACCACGTCCCCGGGGAGCACGTCCATGGCAATGCCGCCGCAGGTCCCCACCCGGATGAAAGTATCCGCCCCAATGGCTGCCAGCTCCTCCATGGCGATGGAGGCGGAAGGGCCGCCGATGCCGGTGGAGCAGACGGTGACCTTCTCCCCCAGCAGGGTTCCGGTATAAATGTTGTACTCCCGGTTCATTCCCACATGAACCGGATTGTCAAAATACGCTGCGATGGACTCGCATCGGCCCGGGTCCCCGGGCAAAAAGACATAGCGGCCCACATCGCCTCGGCGGCAATGAATGTGATATTGCATTCCGATATCCTGCACAGTAATCACCTCGTTGAAAAGTATGGTTTTGTATAGGATACCATATTTTGTCCTGATTTGCAAGTGCCCGGCTGCTTCACAGGGATTCCGGATAGGTCTTATCTTTCCAGTACCACCATTTGAGCTTATCCGGTTCGTGCTCCGTCTGCTCGGCATAGTACACCGCCAGACGGAACACATACAACTGGCATCGATCCTCCTGGAAGCCCTTGTGCAGGCAGTCCAGGCTGTACAGTTCCTCCGGTGACCGGCCCTTCAGGTCGTCGATACAGGTAATGCCGATGTTCATCAGGTCCTGCTCAATGTTCTTCCCCACCCCGGGGATTTTTCGAAGTTCGCCCATATGAATCCGTCCTTTCCTCCGATCAGCAGACACCCGGAGCGCAGACCTGCGCCCCGGGTAAAACTCAGCCATTCAGTTTTTCTTTGTCAAAGTGATTCCTGGTCAGCTTTACCACCACACCGGACAGCCCCAGCAGGGCGATCAGGTTGGGAATGGCCATGAAGCCGTTCAGGGTGTCGGCAATGTTCCACACCAACTCCAGCTCCAGCGTAGCGCCGATTACCACCACCGCCACAAACAGTACCTGGTAAACTGCCACATACCGGGTTCCCGCCAGGAACTCAAAGCACCGGGAGCCGTACAAGGACCAGGACAGGATGGTGGACAGGGCAAACAGACCGATCCCCACCGCAATAATCAGCGCACCCAGCTGCGGCCCGAATACGGTGGAAAAGCTGGCGCTGATCAGTTCAGCCCCTGCGCTCTCTCCCCAGGTGATTTCCACGCCGCACTCCACACCGCACAGCAGTGTCAGCGCTGTCAGGGTGCAAATCACAATGGTATCCATAAATACCTCAAAAATTCCGTACAGCCCCTGCTTTACCGGGTTCATCTCCGAGCTGGCTGCATGGGCCATGGGTGCGGAGCCAAGACCGGCCTCATTGGAAAAAACGCCCCGGCCCACGCCTTTCTGAATGGTGGTCATCAGGGTAATGCCGAATGCGCCGCCAAGGGCTGCCCGGGCACTGAAGGCTCCCTGAAAAATCATGGCAATAACGGTACCTAGGGTACGCAAGTTGGCAAAGACCACACACAACGCACACACAATATAAATCGCCGCCATAAAGGGCACCAGCTTTTCCGTCACGGAACCAATGCGCTTGATCCCCCCGAAGAGTACCATGGCTACAATCACCGCCACCAGCATTCCCACCACCAGACTGGATACCGGCACCGTCTGGCCGAACATCACCAGACTGACTGCGGCAGTATTCCCGCCGAAAGCGTCAATGGTGGTGTTGATGGAACTGGCAATGGTATTGACCTGGGTCATATTGCCGATGCCGAAGGCCGCCAAGGCACCCAGCAGGCTGAAAACCACCGCCAGCGGGTACCACTTCTGCCCCAGGCCGTTCTTGATGTAGTACATGGGGCCGCCCACATAGTCGCCCTTCTCATTGCGTTCCCGATAGCGCACTGCCAGCACCACCTCGGCATACTTGGTCACCATGCCGAACAAGGCAGAAAGCCACATCCAGAACACTGCCCCCGGCCCGCCCACGGCGATGGCGCCGGTGACGCCGGCAATGTTGCCCGTACCCACAGTAGCCGCCAGGGCCGTGGTCACCGCTTGGAACGGCGTAACCTCTCCATGTCCGGCCTCCTGCTTGTGGAACACCTTGCCGATGGTATTCTTCATGGCATAGCCGAACTTGTGGAACTGAATAAAGCCCACCCGGGCGCTGAGGTAGACGCCGGTGCCCACCAGCAGCAGGAGCATCCAGGGTCCCCAGGCAATGTCATTGAGTAATTTTACGATTTCGGTCAGGGTCATAAAATGTGCCTCTCTTTCTCCGCTCTAGGCCTTTATCATACTAAAGAGATGGTAAAAACGCAAGTGAAACTTCTCTCTCATGCAAAATTTTCGGCACAGCCTGCAAACGGGCTGTGCCGAAAAAATCAGAAGAAGCTGACCTGGCTGGTATCGGGAAGCTCGCCGAAGGCGCCTGCCTCCTTGAGCATCTGCATATGGGTTTTGGAAACCTTGGGGCAGGCCGCCGCCACCTCCTCCACGGAGAGGAAGGTCTTGCCCTTCCGTCCTTCCATCAGGTCCCAGGCGGCGCTTTCTCCCAGGCCGGAGATGGCCACAAAGGGTGGCAGCAGCTTGCCGTCCTTGATGACGAATCTGGTGGCGTGGCTGTCGTAAATGCTGATGGGCAGGAACTCAAAGCCCCGGAGGTAATACTCGTAGGCCACTTCCAGGGTGGTGAGCAGGTCCTCGTCCTTGGCGGTGGCATCCTCGTTTTTCTCGATGGCGTCGATGTTGGCAATCACCGTGTCAATGCCGTGGGTCATAAGCACTGCGTCGAAGCCGCCCTTCTGGCTGCGGCGGTAGAAATAGGCGGCGTAGAAGGGCAGGGGGTGATGCACCTTGAACCAGGCAATCCGGAAGGCCATCATCACATAGGCCACGGCGTGGGCCTTGGGGAAGAGGTACTTGATTTTCTTGCAGGATCCGATGTACCAGTCCGGCACCCCGGCGGCAATCATCTCCTCCTCCGCCCCCTCCGGCAGTCCCCTGCCCTTTCGGACGGACTCCATAATCTTGAAGGACCGTTTTTCCGGCATGCCGCAGGAAATCAGGTACACCATGATGTCGTCACGGCAGCCGATGGTGCCGTCGACGGTGGCGGTTTTGGAGGTAATCAGGTCTTTGGCATTGCCCAGCCACACGTCGGTGCCGTGGGAGAAGCCGGACAGCCGCACCAGGGTATCGAACCGGGTGGGCATGGTGTCCAGCAGCATGCCCCGGGTGAACCGGGTGTTGAACTCCGGAATGGCTACCGCACCGGTAGGGCCGAGAATCTTGTCATCCTCGTAGCCCAACACCTTGGAGGAGGTGAAAATGGACATGGTGTCCTTGTCATCCAGGGGGATGGTCTTGGCATCCACCCCGGTCATATCCTCCATCATCCGGATCATGGTGGGGTCATCGTGGCCCAGCATATCCAGCTTCAGCAGGTTCTCCTCCATGGAGTGGTATTCAAAGTGGGTGGTAATCTGGTCGGAATTGGGGTCATCCGCCGGGTGCTGCACCGGGCAGAAGTCCCAGATTTCATTCTCCTGGGGGATGACCACCAGGCCGCCGGGGTGCTGTCCGGTGGTCCGGCGGACCCCCACACAGCCGGCGGCCAAACGAGCCTCCTCTGCCCGGCTGGCAGTTTTGCCCCGCTCGGACAGGTACTTCTTTACATAGCCGAAGGCGGTCTTTTCTGCAACAGTTCCCACAGTCCCGGCCCGGAACACATGGGATTTTCCGAACATTTCAATACAGTAGGCATGGGCTTTTGCCTGATATTCGCCGGAGAAGTTCAGGTCGATGTCCGGCACCTTGTCGCCGCCAAAGCCCAGGAAGGTTTCAAAGGGGATGTTGAAGCCGTCCTTCTCCATTTTCGTGCCGCACTTGGGGCACACTGCGTCGGGCAAGTCCGCCCCGCAGTTGTAGCCCTTGGGCACGTCCAGAACCGTATGCTTACATTCGGGGTTGGGGCAGCGATAGTGGGGCGGGAAGGAGTTGACCTCGGTGATGCCGGACATGTATGCCACGATGGAAGAACCCACGGAGCCACGGGAGCCCACCAGGTAGCCGTGCTCCAGGGAGTTCTGCACCAGCTTCTGGGCAGACATGTAAATCACATCGTAATGACAGGAGATGATGTCGTGCAGCTCCGTCTCCACACGCTTGACGAACAGCTCCGGAGGATTGTCTCCATACAGCCGGTGGAACTTGCCGTACACCAGGCTCTTCAAATCCTCCACGGAATTCTCAATCTTGGGAGCAAACAGATTGTGGGGCACCGGGCGGAGACTTTCACACATATCCGCAATGAGATTGGGGTTGGTGACCACAATTTCGTAGGCCTTCTCCTCCCCCAGGTAGGAAAATTCCTGCAGCATCTCGTCGGTGGTGCGGAAGTACAGGGGGTTGGGCTTGTCCGCATCGTCGAAGCCCTTGGTGGCCAGCAGAATGTGCCGGAAAATCTCGTCCTCCGGATTCAGGAAGTGAACATCGCCGGTGGCCACCACCAGCTTGCCCAGCTCCTCCCCCAGCCGGACAATGGTCCGGTTGTAGTTGCGCAGATCCTCCATGTCCCGGGCCATGCCCTTGTCCAGCGTCGCTCTTTCCCTCCAGCACCGCCTGGAACAGCTCACCCGCCTCACAGGCGGAGCCGATAATCAGTCCCTCCCGGAGCTTCAGCAGATTGGACTTGGGGATCCGGGGCACCCGCTTGAAGAATTGCAGGTTGGAGTCGGAGATCAGATGATAGAGATTCCGCAGGCCCACCTGGTTCTTGGCGAACAGGATAATATGCCGGGCCTGGCGGTTGGTCACATGGCTGCCGGAGCGCAGGTGCACCATCGCCGGGTTGATGGCCTGGAGGGTATGTACATCCTGCTCCTGCTCCAGTTTCTCCATGAGTTTGGTCATAATCAGGCCGCAGGTCATGGCATCGTCTCCCGCCCGATGGTGGTTGAAGTCCGGCAGGCTCAAGGCTTCCGACACAATGTTCAGCTTAAATTTATTCAGGTGGGACAGCAAATTCTGGGACAGAATCAGGGTGTCTGCGGCGGTATAGGTATAGGGCAGCCCCTGCCGCTCACACTCCGCCCGGATGAATCCGGTATCGAAGTCCGAATTGTGGGCCACCAGCACCCGGCCGCCGATAAAGTCCAGGAACTTGGGCAGAACCTCCTGAATTTTGGGCGCGCCTTTGAGCATTTCCTCAGTGATGCCGGTCAGCTCCACAATTTTCTTGTCCAGGGGCCGTTCCGGGTCCACAAAGGTCTGGAACCGGTCGATTTCCACCCCGTTTTTCAGGATCACTGCACCGATTTCAATAATCCGGTCATCCCGGGAGGAAAGGCCGGTGGTTTCCAGATCAAAGGCCGCAAACTCCTGGTCGAAAGTCATGTCCCGCTCGCCATGGACCACAATCCGGTCATCCACGTCGTTAACGTAGTAGCCTTCACAGCCGTACAGAATCTTGATATTTTCATCGGTGCCCGCCACCTTGGCCTTGGCAGCGGCTTTCATGGCGTCGGGGAAAGATTGGGCCACACCGTGGTCGGTGATGGCGATGGCCCGGTGCCCCCAGGCCGCCGCCTGCTTCACAGCGTCTGCCGTCACTGTCAGGGCGTCCATGTTGGACATGGTGGTGTGCAGATGCAGTTCCACCCGTTTGCCATTGGGCGCAGTGTCCTTCCGCTTCTCCATGGCGCCGGGCATCATGGCATAGGGTTTCAGCACCAGCTCATTCTCAAACCGGTCCTCGATGGGCTTGCCCTGGACCCGGAGGATGGAGCCCAGCTTCACGTTGTCCAGAATGGGCTTGGCCTCCCCTGCCTCCAGGAAGCGGCTGATGCGCACGGAGTTGGTATTGTCGGTCATGTCGAATTTAACCACCCAGGCGTTGCGTTTTTTCAGCTCCTTGTGATCGATGTTAAAGACCTTCCCCTCTACAATCACCGTGCCCATATCCAGGCTCAGGTCCTTCATGGAAACTGGGGTTCCCCGGAAGGGTTTGCCGTAGAAGGCTTCACTGGGGGGAGCCGCTTTGGATTCCGGCTGCTTTGCCCCATTCTTTCCTCCGCCGCCGGCGGGCAGGCTGCCCAGGGCATTCTGGCGCATGGCGTCCATGGCGTCAAACAGCGCCTTTCCCTCCAGCGTCTCCCCCGCCGCCACGGTAATGGTCACCGGGGCGGCGAATCGCTCCCGGAGTACCGTCTGCACCTGGGGAATCAGCTCCTCCAGTTCCTTTTTTCCATTGGCGACCAGCTGAATGGTCAGGTTCGGGCCGTCCCACAGCCACTTCGCCCCGGCCAGAGAGCCACGGGTCATGGAGTTTCGGCTGACAAACAGCTCCATCAGTTCCTCTTGCTCCACCTGATGAAGCTGATCCTCCGGATGGGTCGCCGTCAAATCCACCCGCCGCAGGCCGTAGAGGGCCGCAATCTCCTTCCCTGCCTGGTTCAGCAGCCGTTGGGGAATGTACGCATCATGGTGCAGCGCCGCATGGACACTGCGTTCTTCCGGCAAAATGTCTGCAGCAACGATCGCCGCCTGAGACAGCGCTGCTGACAGCGCCTCAGGCGGCTCATAGTCCGGAAACATGTTATAAAGTGTTACTTGCTCGTTCATCGCAGTCTTTTTCTCCGTCAGGACAAACCCCGGGAGGGAACGGTTGATTCCCTCCCGGCAAGTTGGTTACAGGTTTTCAATCCGGCGCAGCAGGGCGGGCAGCAGCTGCTCATAGGGCAGTTTTTCCACCTGCTCTCCCTTCTCAAAAATCATCCCCCAGCCGTCGCCGCCGGCAATGCCGATGTCCGCCTCCCGGGCTTCACCAGGGCCGTTGACCACGCACCCCATCACCGCCACGGTAATGGGCTTGCGGCAATCCTTCAGGGCAGCATCTACCTGGTTCACCAGGCCGATCAGGTCAATCCGGGTCCGTCCGCAGGTGGGGCAGGAGATGATGTTCACGCCCTCCTTGCGCAGCCCCGCCGCCTTCAGGATATCCTTGGCGGCATAGACCTCCTCCACCGGGTCGTCGGTGAGGCTCACCCGGATGGTGTCCCCGATGCCGTCCAGCAGCAAAGCGCCGATGCCCATGGCGGACTTGATCAGCCCCTGCTTCACCGGCCCGGTTTCCGTGACACCGATGTGGAGAGGATAGTCGCATTTGCTCCGGAACAGCCGGGCCGCCGCCACCATGGTAGGGACGGTGGAGGACTTCATGGATACGCAGGTATCGTAGAACCCTTCCTTCTCCAGCAGCTCCAGGTGCTGGAAAGCACTCTCCACCAGAGCTTCCGCCGTGGGGTGGCCGTACTTTTCCAGCAGCTTCTTATCCAGGCTGCCGCCGTTGACGCCGATGCGGATGGGGATGCGCTTTTCCCGGCACACCTCCACCACTGCCTTCACCCGGTCCGGGCCGCCGATGTTGCCGGGGTTGATCCGGATTTTGGCTGCGCCGCCTTCCGCTGCCGCAATGGCCAGCTGGTAATCAAAATGAATATCCGCCACCAGGGGCAGCGGGCTTTCTTTTGCAATCTCCGCAAAGCCCCGGGCTGCTTCCCGGTTGGGAACCGCCAGCCGGGCAATCTGACAGCCAGCGGATGCCAGCTGCCGCAGCTGCTTCAGAGAACCCTCTACGTCCGTGGTCTTGGTATTGAGCATGGACTGAATCACCACCGGGGCCCCGCCGCCGATGGGGATTCCGCCTACCAGAATCTGTCTCGTCATGGTCTCTCTCCTGTCTGTATTTCAATCAGCGAAACAAGAAAATGATGTCCTTGAACATAATCACTGCCATCAGTCCCAGCAGCAGAACCATCCCCGCACCATGGAGATAACCTTCATACTTGGGGTCGATTTTCCGGCGGGTGATTCCCTCCACTGCCGTGGTAATCAGCAGGCAAACCACCCGGCCTCCATCCAGGGCTGGGATGGGCAGCAGGTTCATCACCGCCAGATTGATGGCGATAAACGCCCCGAAGTAGAGCATATTCAGCAGGGCATCCACCCAGGTTGCGGAAACCTCCGCCACCACGCTCATCTGCTGCACAATTCCCACCGGGCCGGACATATCCTGCAAGCCAACCTGGCCCCGAACCAGCATCTGCAGGCTCAGTCGGACAATCCGCACCGTATCCAGGCTCTGGTTCCAGGCGTAGTTGACTTTCCCAAGGAAATCCAGCTCCGCCAGGGTAAAATTCATGCCGAAAAGCATCTGGGTGCTGCCGTCAGCCTGCTCCACCGGGTGCTTCTCCATCCGGAAATTCTTCAGTTCCACCTTTTCACCGTTGCGCAGAACCACCAGGTCATGGACCTCGCCGCCGTTCAGTTCCAGAATCATGGAAAAATCGCCGTAAACGTAGATCTTCTCTCCATCCACTTCCACAATCCGGTCCCCTTCCTGGAGTCCGTTCTCTCCGTTCACCGTAGAGAAGGACTCAAAGCCGGAAATCACCGGCACCACCACCTGCTGGGTGGGCAGGTAGACCACCACCATCAGCAGGACGCCCACCAGGAAATTCATGGCCGCACCTGCCACCAGGATGATCAGCCGTTTCCACCAGGCTGCCTTGCCAAAAGCCCGGGGATTATCGCTGTCTCCATCCTCTCCCTCCATGGCGCAGTAGCCGCCGATTGGAATGGTACGGATGGCATACAGGGTTTCTCCCACCTGCTTTTTCCACAGCGCCGGGCCCATAAACAGAGAGAACTCATTGACCTGGACCCCGGACAGTTTCGCTGCGGCGAAGTGTCCCAGCTCATGGACAAAGATCAGCACGCTGAACAGGATGATTGCGAATAAAATGCTCATAAAATGCCTCGCTTTAAAAGTGGAGTTGCCGTGTGGAAGGAAATCACTTCAGCTGCCGCACCGTTTCCCGTGCCAGCCGGTCCGCTTCCAGTATTTCCTCCAGAGTGGGATTTTCCACAAAGGGAACCTCCTCCACCGCCTGGGAAACCAGACGATAAATATCGTAGAATCCAACTTTTTCCGCCAGGAACAGGGCAACCGCTTCCTCATTGGCGCCGTTCATGGCCGGACAGGCTGTGCCGCCCTGCTTTGCACACTGCCGGGCCAGAGCCAGGCAGGGGAAGTTCTCCACATCCGGCGCCGAAAAGCTCAGGCTGCCGCAGGTCAGCAAATCCAGCCCCTCCACCGGGCAGGCAATCCGCTCCGGGTAGGTCAGGGCCAGTTGGATCGGCAGTCTCATATCCGGAGCGCCCAGCTGGGCCATCACCGCCCCGTCCACAAATTCCACCATGCTGTGGACAATGCTTTGGCGGTGAATCACCACATCCACCTGCTCCAGCGGCATCCGGTACAGGCGCATGGCCTCAATGACTTCCAGGCCTTTGTTCATCAGGGTGGCGCAGTCCACCGTGATTTTGGCCCCCATTTTCCAGTTTGGGTGCTTCAGGGCATCTGCCTTGGTTACGTTCGTCAGCTGCTCCCGGGTCATGCCGAAGAATGGCCCGCCGGAGCAGGTGAGAATCAGCCGTTTCACTTCCCGCCGGTCTTTACACCCCATCAGGCACTGAAAAATGGCAGAATGCTCCGAATCCACCGGGATAATCTCCGCCCCCCAGCGTGCCGCCTCTGCCATTACCAGTTCCCCGGCGCAGACCAGGGTTTCCTTGTTGGCAAGGCCGATGCGCTTGCGTTCCCGGATGGCGGCCAGGGTGGGTTTCAGGCCTACCATGCCCACCACTGCCGTGATGACGCAATCCGCCTGGGGCATGGTGGCAGCCTCAATCAGCCCCTCCTCCCCCCAGCTGACCCGGGTGGGAAGATCTGCGATTTCTGCCGCCAGCGCCGCCGCCGCCGACTCTGTAGCCATCACCGCCAATTCCGGCCGGAACTGACGGCACTGCTCTGCCATCCGCTGAACGCTGGTGCCGGCGGTCAGCGCCGCCACCCGAATCTGGGTCAGACGGCTGAGAATATCCAGGCTCTGCCGGCCAATGGAGCCGGTGGAGCCGAGAATACTGACACACGATACCATATGCGTCTCCTCCTTATTATACCACAACCAGGGGAATGATCAGCAGAAACGCCTCCATCAGCGGGGCGACCAGCGTCAGGGAATCCAGCCGGTCCAGGACGCCGCCGTGGCCGGGAATCAGATTGCCGTAGTCCTTGATGCCGGTCTGGCGCTTCACCACGGAGAAGCACAGGTCGCCGAAGGTGCCCACCAGAGAGCCAGCCAGCCCATACAGCAGCGCCAGCCCGTAGTTCACATCGAACTTCAGGGGCCAGTCCAGAATTACCGCATAGACCAGCATGCCCACCATGGCGAATGCCAAACCGCCCAGCAGACCCTCAATGGTTTTGTTGGGGCTGACCACCGGGGACAACTTATGCTTTCCATACTTGGTTCCGATGAAATACGCACCGGTATCCGAAAGGAATGCCACCACAAAGGGAATCAGAATCACATACCGGCCGATGTTCATCACCAGGATCCGCACCAGAGAGCTGAGCATGTAAGGAATGATCAGCCCCGCCACAAAGCACATTCCCACCATGTCCAGGTGAACCTTCACATGATCCAGCATCATTTCCCCGTACATCAGCATGAAAAAGGCCATGATCATGAAGATAAAATAAGCATGAACCGAGGAGAAATAGCTCCAGATGGAAACGGTAAAGGCCATGGCCGCAGAGGTCAGCACCATCCTGGGCCGCTGCACCAGTTTGGTCCGGTACAGCAGTTCATAAGCGCCGATGGCCAGCAGGACCCCCAGCACCACCGCCGCCACACTTTTATCCGCCACCAACACAATCAGCAGTAAAATCGGCACCAGAATCGCCGCCGTGAGTATTCGGGTCTTCATATCTGTTTACGTCCCTCCAAAACGGCGATTCCGCCGGTGATATTCCGCAATGGCCTGATCCAGATGCTCTGGTGCAAAGTCCGGCCACAGTACATTCATAAATACGTATTCCGCATATGCGGACTGCCACAGCAGGAAATTGCTGATCCGCTTCTCCCCGGAGGGACGGATTACCAATTCCGGATCCGGTACATCGGCGGAATAAAGATACTGTTCAAACAGCCCCTCCGTCAGGTCTTCCGGCTTTCTCTCTCCGCCGGCCACCTGCTGGGCAAACCGGCGGGCAGCCTGCACAATTTCATCCCGTCCGCCGTAATTCAGGCAAAAATTTACCTGCACGTCATAGTCCATGCTGCGGTTCTGGGCATCCATGCACAGCTTCTGAAGAGATGGGCTGAGCCGGGACAGGTCTCCGAAGAAACGGAATCGGACCCGGTTCTTCTCCATATCCCGCAGCGCTTCCTCCAGATAGCGCCGCAGCAGCTTCATGATTCCCGCCACTTCCTCCTGGGACCGTTTCCAGTTTTCCGTGGAGAAGGCGTACACCGTCAGATACCGCACACCCAGGGTGCGGCAATAGTTGGCAATCCGGCGGAAGCTCTCCGCACCGGCGGCATGTCCCGCCGTCCGGGGCAGTCCCCGCTGCTTGGCCCACCGGCCGTTTCCGTCCATAATGATGGCAATATGCTGGGGCGGGGCCAGGGTTTCTTTCTCAGAAAGTGCCATTTCAGCACCTCTTTCTCACTAGAATCTTTCTTCGCTGTCTGCACAGGGGGGCCGATACGCAGATCGGCCCCACAGCAGTCTCAAGCAATATCATCCGGAACCTGCCGTCCTCAGATGGACATCAGTTCCTTCTCCTTGGCAGCCAGAGCCGCATCCACCCGCTTGATGTTCTTGTCCAGCAGATCCTGCAGGTCCTTCTCCGCCTTCTTCTGGTCATCTTCCGTGATTTCGGAATTCTTTTTCAGCTTCTTCACATAGTCCATGCCGTCCCGGCGGATGTTGCGCATGGCAACCTTGGCTTCCTCCGCATACTTTCTGACCTGCTTGGCCAGTTCCTTCCGGCGCTCCTCTGTCAGCTGGGGAAACACCAGGCGGATGACCCGGCCGTCGTTCTGGGGATTGATGCCCAGATCAGAGGTCTGGATGGCCTTCTGAATGTCCTTGAGCAGCTTGGTATCCCAGGGCTGCACCACCAGAGTCCGGGCATCGGGGGTGGAGATGGTGGCCACACCGTTCAGGGGCGTCTCACTGCCGTAATACTCCACGGTGATCCGGTCAAGCACCTTGGCATTGGCCCGGCCAGCCCGAACAGCGCCGAACTCCTCCTCCAGGTGGTCCAAAGCCCGGTCCATTCTTCTCGCATAATCCTTGAAATCTACGCTCATGTTTTCAGTCCTCCTTAACGGTTACAGTGGTCCCGATTTCTTCTCCGCAGACCACGCGGATGATGTTCTCAGGGGGATTCAGGGCAAAGCAGACCATGGGCATGTCGTTGTCCATCGCCAGGGTCATGGCGGTGGAGTCCGTGGCCTTCAGATGCTCCGCCAGCACCTGGTCATAGGTCAGCCGGCTGTAGCGCTTGGCGTTGGGGTCCAAGTTAGGGTCGGCGGAATAGATGGCATCTACATTCTTGGCCATCAGGATGGCGTCGGCCTCAATCTCCACGCCCCGGAGCACCGCACCGGTGTCGGTGGAGAAATAGGGGTTGCCGGTGCCGGCAGCGAAGATCACCACTTTTCCCTCGTTCAGGTAACGGTCAGCGGTATCCCGGGTAAAATACTCTGCGAATTTGTTCATTTCCACGGCGGTAAGCACCCGGGCCTCCACGCCCTTCTTCTCCAGCGCATCCGCCACGGCAATGGAATTCATAACGGTGGCCAGCATTCCCATGGCGTCACCGTGGGAGCGCTGCATCTTGTCCGCGCCGTCCTTCACGCCACGCCAGAAATTACCGCCGCCAATCACCAGTCCAATCTGGGCGCCCATATCCCGGCAGGTACGGATGACGTCGCAGACCGACTGAATCACTGCAAAGTCCAGGCCCCGGTGCTGCTCACCGGCCAAAGCCTCACCGCTGATTTTCAGCAGAATTCGCTTATATTTAAGCTCAGGCAAATCGTATCAACTCCTTTTCGTATCCTTCCCTATTTTAATATAAGATGGCCCAATTGACAACCATTAAATTTTAGTTTTCTTAAAATGTTTTATTCTTTTTCACAAATTTGCCTCCCCGGTAAAAAACCGGCTGTTTTCTGGAATTGCGGTTGCAAATCCCAGCGCAATGGGGTATAATGGCAGAATATTGGGAAACTTCCCGGGCAGCCGGCCGTTCTTTCTGCCGCAGGCCGCCCTATTTCAAGAGAGGATGTTTGAAGATATGGCTGAAACCACCGAAAGCAAGAATTTCATCCATGCGTTTATCGATGAGGATATTGCGGAAGGCGGCCGTTACGAAGGAATGACCGTCCACACCCGGTTCCCGCCGGAACCCAACGGCTACCTGCACATCGGCCACTGCAAGGCCCTGATTATTGACTTCGGCACCGCCGAGAAATACGGCGGTCTATGCAACCTGCGGATGGACGACACCAACCCCACCAAAGAGGATGTGGAGTTCGTCGAGGCCATTCAGGAGGATATTCACTGGCTGGGCTTTGACTGGGGCGACCGGTTCTACTACGGCTCCGACTACTTTGAAAAGACCTACGAGCTGGCGGAAGAGCTGATCAAGAAGGGGCTGGCCTATGTTTGTGAGCTGACCCCCGAACAGTTCAAGGAATACCGGGGCGACACCGATACCCCGGCCAAATCTCCCTGGCGGGATCGGCCCATTGAAGAAAGCCTGGATCTGTTCCGCCGGATGCGGGCCGGAGAGTTCGAGGACAACAAGTACACCCTCCGGGCCAAAATCGACCTGGCCTCCGGCAACTTCAACATGCGTGACCCGGTAATCTACCGCATCCGCCATATGCACCACCACCGGCAGGGGGACAAGTGGTGCATCTACCCCATGTACGACTTTGCCCACCCCATCCAGGACGCTCTGGAGGGCATCACCCACCGTCCTCTGTACAACTGGGTGGTGGAGCACACCAACGTTCCCCACCATCCCCGGCAGATTGAGTTCGCCCGGCTGGGCATCGACCATACCGTGCTCTCCAAACGGAAGCTCCGCGCTTTGGTGGAGAACGGCTACGTCTCCGGCTGGGACGATCCCCGGATGCCCACCCTGTGCGGTCTGCGCCGCCGGGGCTACACCCCCGCCTCCATCCGCAACTTCTGCGACCGGGTGGGCGTGGCCAAGAGCCCCAATACCATTGAATACGGCTTTCTGGAGCACTGTCTGCGGGAGGACCTGAACGAAACCGCCCAGCGGGTGATGGCGGTGCTGGACCCGGTGAAGCTCACCATCACCAACTATCCCGAGGGCCAGAGCGAGACTTTTGAGGTGGAGAACAACCCCAACGACCCGGAAGCGGGCACCCGGGGTGTCACCTTCTCCCGGCACCTGTGGATTGAGGCAGATGATTTCCTGGCAGAGCCGGTGCCCAAGTACAAGCGGCTCTATCCCAACGGACCGGAGTGCCGCCTGAAGGCCTACCTCATCACCTGCACCGGCTGCGTCACCGACGAAACCGGCAAGGTGGTGGAAGTGCTGGCCACCTACGATCCGGGCAGCAAGGGCGGCAATCCCGCCGACGGCCGGAAGGTCAAGGGCGCTACCATCCACTGGGTGGACGCCGACAACTGCGCCGGCGCCGAGGTCCGGCTGTACAGCAACCTGTTTGACGACCCCGATCCCGACGCCGCCGGAAAGGACTTCCTGGCCTGCCTGAACCCCAACTCCCTGGAAGTGCTCACCGGGTGCAAGGTGGAAGCCAGCCTGAAAGACGCCAAGGCTCCCGCCTCCTATCAGTTCATGCGTCTGGGCTACTTCTGCCCCGACAGCAAGGATTCCTCCCCGGAGCATCTGGTGTTCAACCGCTCCGTCAGCCTGAAAGACAGCTTCAAGCCCGGCAAATAAGACTTTGTCCCGCCGCAGAAACTGCGGCGGGACTTTCTGCTTGCTTTCTGATCATTTTCTGGTACAATGAAAGAAAAAGGAGGTCTGCGTTATGGACACCAGTGAAATCCGCCGCAAAGCCCGGGAGCATCTGAAATCCAACTGGGCCCTGTCTATCGGCATCGCTGCGGTAGCCTGTCTGCTGGGCGGACTACTGATCGGCACCAGTTTTCTGCCAAACATTCAGTTTTCCCCTTCCCGGGAGTTTTCCCTGCTGTTTCCCTTTACCTGGCAGGTAACCGATACCATTCGCATCACGATAAAAAGCGGTTTGCCCAGCCTGGCTGCCTTCCTGATCGGGGGCGTTTTGCAGCTGGGCTACGCCCGGTTCCTGCTGAAGCAGCACGATGGAAAAGCCCTGGATTTCAACGACCTGTTTTCCCAGTTTGACCGGTTCGGCACCGGCTTTGCCCAGAACTTTCTGCGGACGCTGTATACTTTCCTGTGGAGTCTGCTGCTGATTGTGCCCGGCATCATCGCAGCCCTGAGCTACGCCATGACTCCCTTCATTCTGGAGGAACACCCGGAGCTGACTGCCAGCGAGGCCATTGACCGGTCCAAAGAACTGATGAACGGGCACAAAATGGATCTGTTTATTCTGACTCTGACCTTCCTGGGGTGGGACGTTCTGTGTGCCCTGACCGCAAATATCGGAAATTTGTTCCTGAACCCCTACAAAAACGCCGCCTACGCCGTTTTTTATCGGGAAATTACCAAGGAATCGTAACTGTAAACAAATTGCCCGGCTGCGCAACATCGCAGCCGGGCATTCTCGTTACTTCTTGATTTCCTTCTCTTCTTTAATCTGGGCCTGCAGATGCACGGACAGCACCGCCAGGGAGGTTGCCATGTTCTCATTCTGCACCAGGGTGCCCGCCGGCACATCCAGGTGCACCGGGGCGAAATTCCAGATAGCCTTCACGCCCACGGCAATCAGCTGATCCGCCACACGCTGGGCGCTCTCCGCCGGAACGGTGATGATGCCCATCAACACCTTGTGGGTCTTGCAGAATTGGGGCAGCTTTTCAATGGGATAGACCGGCTTCCCCTCCTCGGTTCTGGTCATCTTGGGCTGGACATCAAAGGCAGCCAGAATGTTCAGACCGTACTCATCAAAGCCGCTGTAGCCCATCAGCGCCTGGCCCAGCTTTCCGGCGCCGATGAGAATGGCGTCCGTGGTATTGTCGTAGCCCAGGAACTGCTCAATGTCATCAATCAGGGCCTCCCGCAGGTATCCGATTTTGGGACGCCCGCCGTCGGAGACCATGGCCAGGTCCTTGCGCACCTGCACCTCCCCCATCCCCAGGGCATTGGCAAGGGCAGTGGCGGAAATATTGGGCGGAGAATTCTCCGGCATATTCTTCAGATAGGCCAGGTAACCAGGCAGCCGCTTTAAAACAGACTTGGAAACCTTCTTGTTTTCCATAATACATCCTCTCTTTATCGATATTGCACAATCGATACTTTTGTATATCGATTATAACATACCGATCTGACAAAATCAAGCGCAGCTTGTTTGTCGGAGGAACTCTTTTTTCAGTCTTTGCATGATCCGTTTTTCCAGCCGGGAAATATAGGACTGAGAAATCCCCATTTTTTGGGCAACTTCCTTCTGGGTCAGTTCCTTGCGTCCCTCCAGGCCGAACCGCAGGAACACGATCTCCCGTTCCCGTTCCGGCAGCTCCCACAGTGCCTGGCGCAAAACCCGAAGATCCACATCATCCTCCAGCGGACGCAGAATCAGATCCTCCTCCGTGCCCAGGATGTCCGACAGCAGCAGCTCGTTGCCGTCGCAGTCCATGTTGATGGGTTCGTCCAGAGACACCTCCGCCTTCTGATTGGCGGTCTTGCGGATGTACATGAGGATTTCATTCTCAATGCAGCGAGAAGCGTAGGTGGCAAGCTTGATTTTCTTTTCCAGCCGGTAGGTTCCAATGGCCTTGATCAGCCCGATGGTGCCAATGGAGATCAAATCTTCCAGATTGATGCCGGTATTTTCGAACCGTCGGGCAATGTACACCACCAGCCGGAGATTGTGCTCCACCAGGCATTGTCTGGCATCCTCGTCCCCCTGTTCCAGCCGTTCCAATGCCTGCTGCTCCTCCGCTCCCTTCAGCGGCGGGGGAAGAACGTCACTTCCGCCGATGTAGTGAATGCTCTGCTCCGGGAGCAGACCCAATGTTTCCAGCAACACAGTGATTATGTTCATAGGTTTCCTCCTGTTCCGCTCTTACGCCTGTACCGCCACCAGCGCCTGATAACTGCCCTCCAGTCCCTCCGGAGCAAATGCCGCCACGGCGCTCCGGGTCTTTCCGTCGATTTTGACCTGATGCAGCCGAATGCCCAGCAGCATTCCGGCGTGCTGTCCCACCGCCTGGTAAGGGATCAGCCGCAGCCCCGGAAGCGGGTGCTGGAGCAGGGTTTCCATCGGATTGTGCAGCTGCTCCTGCGTCAGCCCGGTCAGTTTCTGCCCAACCCGTGCCGACACCACCAGCACCGGCTCGCCGGTAATGGGGTCCCGGAGGGTATTGCCGGAGTCCCGCAGGGCCAGGACCGACACCCGCTTGTCTCCCCATTGCAGGCAAACCGGCACATACTCCTGTCCCCCAACCCTGTTTCCGAAAGCTGTCCGGCACAGCAGCCAGATTCCGCCCCCCGCCAACAGCAGAGACGTGAGATTTCCCCGGCTGAATTGCAGCGCCGCTCCTCCCATTGCCAGGCTCAGCAGAACAAATACACCGCCCCGCTTCCAGGCAGAGCGGTTCCACCCGAAAGCAAGAATCCCCATCAGTCCAAGACACACCCCCCGCCACAGCAGGCTGCCCAGGAAGCGGAACCCCGGCAGCAGGCAGGCGCCGCTGTACACCGCTCCCAAAACCGCCGCCAGGGCACACCGTCCCGGTGCCAAGGGAAAGCCGGAAAGCCGGTTTGTCCCCAAAAGAAGCAGAAAGTCCACGGTAAAATTCAGAAACATGACCAAATCCAAATATACTTCCAATGCCATCCGCCCCTTCCTCTCAGATGGTTCCAGTATACTTCTCCCCGCCGGAGAAGTCGGTCGCAACCTTACCCGCCGGTCTGCGCAAGTTCAGTCAGGACACGCTGGGTTTCCGGCTCATCCCACGGCAACCGCAAAAAACCTCCGGCTGAATCAGTCGGAGGTCTGCTCCCGCTCAATGGAGCGGATATTTTTTTCTGCTTTGAACCGGGGGGTCATCAGTTCATGGCCGCAGCCCAGGCATTTCAGCCGGAAGTCCGCCCCGGTGCGAAGCACCTTCCAGCGCTTTTCCCCGCAGGGGTGGGCCTTCTTCATCACCAGAACATCCCCAACCCGTACATCCATGTCTATCCCTCCTTCTTGATGGCGTCCCAATACTGCTTGGCCGCCTGCTCCAGCTTATTCGGGCCGTATTCATAATACCTGGTGCCCACCAGTTCGTCGGGCAGGTACTGCTGACGCACCCAGTGGTTGGGAAAATCATGGGGATACAGATACCCCTGCTCCCGCTCCATGGTGTAGGAATCGGCGTGGACATTCTGCAAATGCCGGGGGAAATCCCCGGTTTTCCCTTTGCGGATGTCCGCCAGTGCCATGTCCAGGGCAATGTGGCCGGAATTGGACTTGGGAGAGGTTGCCATCAGCACCGCCGCATCCCCCAGGGGAATCCGGGCCTCCGGCATTCCCAGCTTCAGGGCCATGTCCACACAGGCATTGACAATGGGAATAATCATGGGATAGGCCAGTCCCACGTCCTCCGCCGCAATCACCATCAGCCGGCGGCAGGCGGAGGGCATCTGCCCCGCCTCCAGCAGCCGGGCCAGGTAGTGGCAGGCGGCGTCCGGGTCGGAGCCCCGGATGGACTTTTGCAAGGCGGAGAGCAGGTCGTAATGGTTATCTCCGTCCCGGTCCGCCCGGAGGGCGCTCTTTTGGGTCACCGCCTTGGCATCGGCCAAGGTCAGGGGCAGGTTCTCCCCCTCCGGACGGCCAGCGGAGAAGAGCACCTCCACCGCATTCATGGCCTTGCGCAAATCCCCGCCGCAGGCACCGGCAATATACTCCAGCGCCCCATCCTCCGGCTGCGCCCTCAGCCCGGTCCGCTGTTCCAGGAATGCCACCGCCCGGCGCACCGCCTGCAGCGCCGCCTCGGCAGAAATCTGCTTGAACTCAAATACCGTGGAGCGGCTGAGAATGGCGTTGAATACATAAAAATAAGGGTTCTCCGTGGTGGAGGCAATCAGGGTGATTTTTCCGTTTTCAATGTATTCCAGCAGGGATTGCTGCTGCTTTTTGTTGAAGGACTGAATCTCATCCAGGTACAGCAGCACCCCGTTGGGGGCCAGGAAGGTGTCCAGCTGGGACACAATTTCCTTGATGTCCGCCGTGGAAGCGGTGGTGGCGTTGAGCTTGTACAGCGTCCGGTTGGTCTGCTTGGCGATGATATTGGCTACCGTGGTCTTTCCTGTTCCGCTGGGACCATAAAACACCATGTTCGGGATATTCCCGGAGTCAATCAGCCGGCGCAGTACAGCGTCCTTTCCCAGGATGTGCTCCTGGCCGTACACTTCATCCAGCGTCTGGGGCCGGAGCAGATCGGCAAGTGGTTGGTACATATCCAGCCTCCCTTTTCTTTTTTCTAATCATAGCATATTCCGGGAAAAATTGCACCTGGGTTTTTCCCGCATGTCTCAGCCCCGGTAATCCCTGGGGGTAACGCCTGTGAAGGCCTTGAATCGCTTGTTGAAATAGCTGCTGCTGGAAAAACCGCACCGCAGGGCAATTTCCGTCACCGGCAGGCTGCTGTTGGTGAGCAGGTCCTCGGCTTTCTCAATCCGCAGCTGGTTCACATACTCCACAAAGGTGAGGGAAAAATTCTTTTTGAAAAATCGGGAAAAATACTTTTCCGACATGTGAAACCGGGCAGCGGTCTCAGTCAGATTGACCTCCCCAGCAAAATTCTCCCGCAGATAGCGGAGAATCTCCCGGCACATGGCATCCTCCGGCTTTTTGTCCGTGGTGATGGTGAGCTTCGCCGCAAACAGCTGGTACACAATGTCCAGCAGGCATACCTTCGTCCCCAGCTGATAGGCATAGGGCCGCTCCCCGTTGAGCAGCAGGAGCTTTTGGATGTTTTCCCGGATGGAATCATACACCGGCGTTCCGGTGAGGACATGGACAAAACCGGTCTTTTGCTCATTCAGCGAGGTGAGAAAGGCCCGGCTGTCATCCATGGTGAGGAAGGTCAGCGAGGACAGAGGAAACAGCATGGTCAGATACCGGGTATCCAGATTGTCAAAAAACATGCTGTGGATGTCCCCGGTGTTGATCATGAACAAATCCCCCGCTGTCCCGGTATGGGTTTCCTCGCCGATGGTCAGATGAAGAATTCCCGCCTCCACATAGACAATCTCCATTTCCTCATGCCAGTGGGGGGGCGTATTCATTCCATGCTTTGGGTACCGCACCCGGTAAAGGGCAAACGGATATTCCTTGGTACCGTGGTGGACGGCCTCTCTCAGATCTTCTTTCATGGGACTCCTCCGACTTTTTTCTTTATCATACCACACAGGTAGAAAAAATACAATTACCGATAGATATTCTGCTATTCATTCTGTCATCCGTGAGATAAAATACAATTACCTATTTTACCACGGAGGCATCCTATGGAACTGTCAGCTGTTTACCACTGTCCCGACAAGCGATTCTGCTATGCGCTGAATCCGGGACAATTTCTGATTCGAATCCAGGCGAAGTCCAACGACCTGCGGCGGGTAACCCTGCACATAGTGGACAAATATATTCCCGTGTCCCGGGTGGACACCCGAACCAGCCAGGTGATGGAGAAGGTAACCACTGACGGCATCCATGACTATTTCGAAGCGGTGATCTCCATCGACATGGTTTGCCTGCGTTACTTTTTCGAGTTGACTGACCGCCACGGGAAAGTGTGCTATTACGGGAACTATCAGTTCCGCGACTACAAGATTTCCCACATTGACGATATGTTTGACTGCCCCCAGAATCTGCGGGAGGAGGAGCGGTTCCGCATCCCCCAGTGGGCCGCCAACCAGGTGGTGTATCAGATTTTCCCCACCCGGTTCGCCGCTTCTCAGCCGGTTCCGGATCGGGTCTGGTATCAGTATCCCGTCAGTCCCAACACGAACCTGAGGGGAGATCTGCGGGGTATTCTCTCCCGCCTGCCTCACCTGCGGGAACTGGGGGTGGACGTGCTTTACATGACCCCCATCTTCCAGGCCAATTCCAGCCACAAGTATGATACCGTGGATTATTTCAAGGTGGACCCGTCCCTTGGGACAGAGGAGGACCTGCGCCAGCTGGTGGATCAGGCCCACGCCATGGGGATGCGGGTGATTCTGGATGCGGTATTCAACCATACCTCCCGGGATTTCTTCGCCTTCCGGGACATTCTGGAGAAGGGGGAGCAGTCCCGGTATCTGAACTGGTATTACATCAAAAGCTTCCCTCTCCACGCCCGGTGGGGAGAAAAGCCCTCCTACAAGACCTTCAGCTATTACGGCGGGATGCCCAAACTGAACGTAGGCAATCCGGAGGTGCAGGAATACCTTCTGGGGGTGATTCTCTACTGGATGCGGGCCTGCCGGATTGACGGCTGGCGGCTGGATGTGGGCGACGAGGTGGTTCACAGCTTCTGGAAAGCCTTCCGGCGTGTTGTCCGGGAAGAAAATCCCGACGCACTGATTGTGGGCGAGGTATGGCATTATGCCGGGGACTTCCTGGAAGGCGATGAGTGGGACACCATCATGAACTACGATTTCCGCGCCGCCGTGCTGGGTTTCGTCAACGGGGGAATTCCCGCCTCCCAGTTTGTCCACCGGCTGAGCTTCCTGCGGGGAACCGTACACACCTATGTACACCCGGTGCTGTGGAACTTGATCGACAGCCACGACACCGCCCGTGCACTCCACGACTGTGGAGAAAACAAGGCCCGGTTCCGGCTGGCCGCCGCCATTCAGCTGCTGACCACCGGAATGCCCATGATCTACTATGGAGATGAATACGGGCTCTCCGGCGCCATGGACCCGGATTGCCGCCGGGGCATGGTATGGAAGGAAAGCCTCCAGGATCAGGAGATTTTCCACTGGTACCGAGCCCTGATCCGGCTGCGGAAGTCCAATCCTGTGATTACCCAGGGAAAAATCACCGCCCTGTACACCGACGATCAAAAAGGCGTTGTGGCCATTACCAAGGAACTGGATGGCAAGAAGGTGACCTGTGTCTTTTACAATGGGGATGTCCCCACGGACTGCGGCATCCCGGGGGGAACGGACCTGCTCACCGACCAGCAGTTCCGGGGAACCCTTCAGCCTTTCCAGGCGCTGGTTCTGGAGTAGGCTTTTCCCCACCAACATTTCAGCATCGCCTGAAAGGAGACGCCGCTATGGCAAAGAATCTTGCGCTGAAAACCGCACGGACGGAGAAAAATCTTACACAGAAAGACTTGGCGGAACTTGCGGGCGTCACCCGCCAGACCATCAACGCCATCGAGAAGGGAGAGTACAATCCCACCATCAAGCTTTGCCGGAAGCTGTGCGTAATCCTGAATCGCAGTCTGGACGACCTGTTCTGGTAGGCGTCTGTGTGCACTGGAGAAAAAGTCCCCGCCTCTCCGCCTGGAAGAATTCCGGCAGAGAGGCGGTTTTTCCAACCGAAGAATAAATAAAAAACGCCCTTCTGGCCGGGAAATCTCGGTCAGAAGGGCAAATTTCATTTCAGAAGGTCGCTACGTCCGGTTCGGCAGGCTGGACATTCTTCACAACCTCAATGGCAGTGAGGATGGGTCCCACCTCTCCTTTATACAGGGGGTGCTTTTCCGCACTGATCTTGGCGGTCACCATCACCCAGCCCCGGGAGACCAGGGTGGATGCCTCGGCATACCGGCAGGGAATGCCGCAGAACTGGATATCCTCCACGCAGCAGGTCATCACGAACCGGCCGGGGGCGAACATCCCGTTCTTGTCCCGGCGGAGCATAGCCACCTGAGCCTTGAAGCAGACGGTTTTTCCGTCGTACTTCTGGGGCTCCTCGGACACATCCCGGTACCACAGGGCATAGTCCTCGTCCTTCACCTGAATCACCGGGGCGTTGATGTCGAAGGGCAGCGGGTCCTCAATTTCGTCAAAGGAGGTGGTGCCGTCGGTGTAGTCATAGAGAATGTCAATCCGGCGGCTGGCGGCCCGGGCCAGCTTGTGGAAGGGCATCACATCTTCCCCAGGAGTCAGCCGGTTGAACACCACCATCTGGGCCCCCACCAGCTTGTCCATCACCAGGTTACGCATGTTGGCGTTGTAGGTCATGATGGTGGTGGAGTCGGCGAACATTACCTCCTGGGCCACCACCCAGTTCTCCGGAAAACGCATATACAGGTCGCCCACCTGCTGCATTCCGTTCAGCTCCGCCACCACCCGCTGGGCCTTGTACTTCTTCTGCAGGGCCTGGAGATCCTTGGCGGTGACCGTCTGCTGGTCCAGAACCTCCATGTAGACATTCTGGCTGGGATAGGTGGAGAAGTCATACTCCTCCTCCCCTTCCTCAAATACCAGCAGCAGGGTCCGCTCCCCGGCGTTGAACCGGGGGTCTTCCAGCGTCTCCTGAATAAACTTGGTCTTCCCGGAATCCAGAAAGCCTGTAAAGGAATAAACCGGAATTTCCGTCATGGTTACACCCCAAACAGAGCCGCCACGCCGGCCTCATCCAGCTGGGAGCCGATGACGCACAGCTTGCCGGTGACGTCGGCGCCGCCGGTACGGACATTGCACTCCTCGGGAACATAGTCGAAGTGAATCCAGCTGCCGTCCTGGGCGGGCAGAATGCCCTTGGCACGGAGAATCATGCCATACTTGCCGGAATCCAACTCGTGCAGAGCCTTCTCCACCGTCTCCTTATCGAACTTCCGGGCCGTCTCCACGCCCCAGGAGGTGAACACCTCGTCGGCATGATGGTGATGGTGTTCGTGGTCATGGCAGCCGCAGGTGCAGTGCTCATCATGGTCATGATGGTGATGATGCTCGTGCTCCTCGTGATCGTGGTCATGGTCGTGGCAGCTGCAGGTGCAGTGCTCATCATGGTCGTGGTGATGATGGTGCTCGTGCTCCTCATCATGGTCATGGTGGTGATGGTGCTCGTGCTCCTCGTGTTCCTCCTCGGCAGCCAGACGCTCCATCTCCAGCCGGGCCAGCTCCGCCGCCAGGCTGGCCTTGCCCTCCATGGCAGAAAGCAGCTGCTCACCGGTCAGGGAATCCCAGGGGGTGGTGACGATGGTCGCCACGCTGTTGTGCTCCCGGAGCATGGCCACAGCGGCATCCAGCTTGGCCTGGGGAATGGAATCGGTGCGGGACAGCACGATGGTGGAGGCCGTCTCCACCTGATTGTTGTAGAACTCGCCGAAGTTCTTCATATACACCTTGACCTTGCCTGCGTCGGCCACCGCCACGGTGTAGCCCAGGGTGACCTGGTCATTGGTGACCTTGTTCACGGCGCCGATGACGTCAGACAGCTTGCCCACGCCGGAGGGCTCGATGAGAATCCGGTCAGGGTTGTATTCTGCGATCACCTTGGTCAGGGCCTTGCCGAAGTCACCCACCAGGGAGCAGCAGATGCAGCCGGAATTCATCTCGGTGATGTTGATGCCCGCATCCTGCAGGAAGCCGCCGTCAATGCCGATTTCGCCGAACTCGTTCTCGATCAGCACCAGCTTCTGGCCCTTGTAGCCCTCGGAGATCAGCTTTTTAATCAGGGTTGTTTTGCCGGCGCCCAAAAAGCCGGAAAAAATATCAATTTTGGTCATAGGAAAACACCTTCTGTAAAAATTTCTCTACCCTTTATTATACCACCGGCTGTCAACCCTTACAAGAAAAGAAAGCCGAACTTTTCGTCGGCTTTCCCTTGTTTTTGACCCGGTGGCTGGGCTAAGCTGATTTCCGGCAGGCGTATCCCCAGACTGCGACCGCCTGCCAGGGCTCCGCCGGATCTCCCCCGGCGGGGCCCATTTTCAGGCAATGGGAATCAGCAGCATCTGGTTGGGCGCCGGCTCTCCCTGGAGATTGTTGGCCTGACGGATGGCCTCCAGGGTAGCATTGCTGGATTTGGCGATGTCCCAGAGTCTCAGTTCCCCCGCCCGGCACAAAATCAGGGATGGGCGGTTGGGGTCCAGCTTCCGGGGCTCTCCCAGCTCCAATCCGGTAACCACCGGAATCTGCTCCAGAGAGGAGACGCTGATTTCCAGGGGCAGCTCCCACTTCGCCTGGATGCTTCCCGGTCCCGGAACCGCCTGAGGTTCCTCCTGGGAGATGGGCTGAGCCAGCAGGACGCTGTTTTCGTCCGCCGCCAGGGTATGCTGGCTCTCCCATCGCCCGCTGGCGGATTGCAGGGTTCCGTCCTCCCCGTAGTAGAGAACCTGGCTGGTTCCGGGCACCGTGATTTCCACCTTATCCTCCCCCCGGCGCTGACGGGGAAAATCCGGCCAGAATCGGACATCCGCCACCACATTGGCCTCTCCTGCAAAAGACTGTTCAATGGACACCGTTTCCCGGCGGGTTTCCAGCAGGGTGGGCAGCTCCAGGGCTTGGGTCTGCAGCTGGGTCTCCCGACAGGGACTATAGGCGTCCTCTGTCAGTTCCAGCAATTCCTTGTCGGAAACCAGATACTGGGCCGCAAGGGCGCATTTCAGCCGCAGATGCCCCTCGTCATCCAGCTCCAGTTCCAGACTGGTTGGCATCAGCACCAGGTCCGCCTGGGCATCGGTGCTGTGCTCTCCGTCCAGCTGGGCGTACTGGGAAAATGGCAGGGAGAAATCCCAGCTGTGCAGCTGGCCTTCGGTGCTGCGGTAGAGCACATGCAGCCTTCCCTCCCCCCGGAATGCCGTTTTGTTGGAGAGAACCTTTTTATCCGTCAGCACCGGGTCCATGGAATAGTAAATCAGTTTCTCCGGAACAGGCGCAGAATCCGGCAGCGTCAGATCTTCGTCCAGCAGGAAACTCTTTTCCCCCATTTCCTTCGCCATCCGCACCGGGTATACCGTGCGCAGCAGCTGCACATCCTCGGGGACCTTGTCCGGCTGGCAGATTTCCCGTTCTCCAGGGCAATAAACTTCCGCCATGGCAGCCATCCCTGCCCGCACCCCAATCTTCCGGGCTGACAGGGACCTTGCATCCACAAATCGGGTCAGGCAGCGAATCCGAATCCACCCCTCCGGGGTATCCTCCGGCAGCTGCCACTGCATCTGGAAAGGAATCCACCCCTCCAGGCATCGCTCCCCAGAGCCGTCCTCCGGCGCATAGAGCACCCAGACCATCATACCGCCGCTGAAGGACACCGATTCCGTCTGCCATTCCTTGGAGCGGAGGATGGGCTGCCCCCAGGCTGCCAGAATCCGTCCCACATCCGGCATTCCGTCGGAGAGCTTGATCTCTTGGGTCTGCTCGGCGTTCTGTATCTCGCGCACCTGGGGATACAGACAGGCGCAGCGCTGTTTTACAAAATTCAGTTCCACGTTGGCTTCACTCCTTGTCCCATGTTTGCTGGTACAATATATTCCCGGCAAAATGGAATTATGACCAATGTCTGCTCCGCAAAATCAAAACCCCCATACAGATCAGCATCAATCCCCCAAAGCAGCAAACGAACCAGCTCTCCAGGCAGTAGCCCACAATCAAGCCCACCCCGAAGGCCATGATGCAGCAGCCGTGCAGGTGGTTTCTTCTGCACATAAAAACACCCCCTGCTTATCCTACGCAGGGGGTGTTTGGGGTATGTTCAATTTTTGGATCAGCCGCCCAGATAAGCCTTGCGGACTGCATCGGAGCTGGCCAGCTCCTTGCCGGTTCCGTTCAGGGTAATCGTTCCCGTCTCCAGAACGTAGGCCCGATCTGCGATCTGCAGGGCCTTGCGGGCATTCTGCTCCACCAGCAAAATGGTGGTGCCCGCCTTGTGCAGCTCTTTGATAATGGCAAAAATCTGATCCACCAGGATGGGGGCCAGGCCCATGGAGGGCTCGTCCAGCATCATCAGCTTGGGATGGCTCATCAGCGCCCGGGACATGGCCAGCATCTGCTGTTCGCCGCCGGACAGCGTGCCGGCGATCTGCTTGCGCCGCTCCTTCAGCCGGGGGAAGTACGCAAACACCGTTTCCAGGTCCTTCTGGGACACTTCCTTATTGATATAGGCGCCCATCTCCAGATTCTCCTGCACGGTCATCTGCAGGAAAATCCGCCGTCCCTCGGGAACATGGGCCAATCCGGTGCGCAGCAGCTTGTAGGCATCGGTGTGGGAGATGTCCTGGCCGCAGAAGGTGATGGAACCGCTGCGGGGGTGCATCAGGCCGGAGATGGTTTTCAAGATGGTGCTCTTCCCTGCGCCGTTGGCGCCAATGAGGGCCACAATTTCTCCCTCGCCCACCTCAAAGGACACGCCCTTGATGGCGTGAATGGCACCGTAATACACATGGATGTCGTCAATCTTCAGCATCAGGCATTGCCCTCCTCTCTGCCCAGGTAGGCCTCAATCACCGCAGGGTTGTGTCGGATTTCCTCCGGGGTACCTTTGGCGATGATCCGGCCGTAGTTCACCACGGCGATGGCTTCGCACACGTTCATCACCAGATTCATATCGTGCTCGATCAGGAAAATGGCAATGTGGAAGGTATCCCGGATGCGGCGGATCTGGTGCATCAGCTCCGTGGTTTCGCTGGGGTTCATGCCGGCGGCAGGCTCGTCCAGCAGGATGATGGAGGGATTGGTTGCCAAGGCACGAACAATCTCCAGCCGGCGCTGGACACCGTAGGGCAGACTGCCCGCTTTCTGGTTGGCCACATCCCCCAGTCCCATAAAGTCCAGCAGCTCCATGGCCCTCTCATTAGCCTTCTTCTCCGCCTTGTAGTAGCCGGGCAGATGAAGCAGGGAGGACAGGAAGGAACACTTGATCTGATTGTGCATACCCACCTTCACGTTGTCCAGGGCCGTCATGTCGGAGAACAGCCGGATGTTCTGGAAGGTACGGGCAATGCCCAGCTTGTTCACCTTGTGGGTGGTCATGCCCTTGGTATCGATGCCGTTGATCAGGATGGAACCCCGGGTGGGCTGGTACACCGAGGTCAGCAGGTTAAAAATGGTGGTCTTGCCCGCACCGTTGGGGCCGATCAGGCCGGAAATCTCGGTGGGGCCGATGGTGATGTTGAAGCTGTCCACCGCAGTCAGGCCGCCGAAATCGATGCCCAGGTTCCGCACATCCAGCACCGGCAGCTTATCCTTGTCCTGCTCCCGCAGCAGGTTATAGGTGGGAACCTTCAGCATTTTTCTGGAATATTCATTCATGGCTTCCCACCTCTTTCTTCTTTCTCAGTCCGCCCAGCTTATCGCCAATCACAGACAAATACTCCTTCACCTTGGGGGACCAGGTGCACAGCATCACCACAATCAGTACGATGGCGTACAGGATCATCCGGTAGTCCTCCAAACTCCGCAGGGCCTCCGGCAGTACATACAGCAGGGTTGCCGAAATCACGGAACCCAGGATATTGCCCATGCCGCCCAGCACCACGAACACCAGGATATTGATGGAGGTGTTGAAATTGAACTTGCTGGCGGTGACGGAGGAGTAATTCAGGCCGAACAGGGCGCCGGCCATGCCCGCCAGGAAGGCGGAGACCACAAAGGCCTTCATCCGGAAAGCGGTGACGTTGATGCCCACGGACTCGGCGGCAATCCGGTTGTCCCGGACGGCCTTGATTGCCCGGCCCTCCTTGGAATTGATCAGATTCAGCACCACGAACAGGGTAAACAGCACCAGCACAAATCCCATGGGGAAGGTGGCAATCTTCTGGATGCCGGTGGCGCCCAGGGGACCGTTGATGATGTACTTTCCACCGGCCTCCAGGGGCATTTTGGTGGTGGAAATGGCCATGTGAAAGCCGGTTTCATCGATACCAGCGTAGGTGTTGCCGATGATATTCTTCAAGATTTCGCCGAAAGCCAGGGTCACAATGGCAAGATAGTCGCCCCGGAGCCGGAGCACCGGGATGCCGATGACAAATCCAACCACACCGGCCAGAATGCCGCCGCCAAACATGGCGCACAGCAGCCGCAGCGCATCGTTGGGGATGGTGTCCTTCAGCAGGGCCGCAATGACAATGCCGGAAAAGGCACCGATGCCCATAAACCCGGCGTGTCCCAGGCTCAGCTCACCGCAGATGCCCACCAGCAGGTTCAGGGAAACTGCCAGGGAGATGTACACGCAGATGGGAATGAGATAACCCTTGACGGAGCTGGACAGGGCATCCGCCGAGTACAGATACTGGGTCACCAGGAAAGCTGCAATCACAACCAGATAGGTCAGCGCATTGGTGCGGGCGTTCTTGTTTTTCAGAAGGGTATTCATTTTCGTCTTCATACGGCCACCTCACACCTTCTCCTGCACCTGCTTGCCCAGCAGGCCGGCGGGCTTCACCAGCAGAATGATAATCAGCACGGAGAATACAATGGCGTCGGAGAACTGGGTGGACAGATACGCCTTGGAAAAAGTCTCAATGATCCCCAGCAGCACGCCGCCCAGCATGGCCCCGGGAATGGAGCCAATGCCCCCAAACACCGCCGCCGTAAAGGCCCGGATGCCGGGCATGGAGCCGGTGGTGGGCATCAGGGTGGGCACGGTGGAGCAAAGCAGGACGCCCGCAATGGCCGCCAGGGCGGAGCCGATGGCGAAGGTGGTGGAGATGGTGCGGTTGACGTTGATGCCCATGAGCTGAGCCGCATCCCGATCCTCGGAAACCGCCCGCATGGCCTTTCCGGTACGGGTCTTGCTGGTGAAGAAGGTCAGGCCCACCATCACTGCAACGGACACGCACACCGTCAGCAGTACCTCTCCCGTGATGACCAGTTTCCCATCCATCAGGGAAATGGGATCCATGGTGACAACACTGGTAAAGTTCTTGGGGCTGCTGGACCAGATCAGCTGTGCTGCGTTCTGCAGGAAATAGCTGACACCAATGGCGGTAATCAGCACCGCCAGCCCGGGAGTGCCCCGCAGGGGCTTGTAGGCCAGGCCCTCAATGGTGATGCCCAGCACGGTGCAGACCACCACCGCCGCCACCACGGACACCGCCGAGGGCAGGCCCAGATAGTTGGTCACACAGAAGGAGATATACGCGCCCACCATGATGACATCACCGTGGGCGAAGTTCAGCATCTTGGCAATACCGTAGACCATGGTATAGCCCAGGGCGATGATGGCGTACACCGCGCCGATGCTGATGCCGTTGATCAGATACTGTATAATCTGCATATGCTACCTCTCTTTTCCTAGTATCGACAGCCTATGACGGCGGCTGGCTGATTTCCGCCCGCCGCTCTCATGGACTGTCGAAACGCGCAGGTGGGATGGGAAGGTTTCCCTTCCCATCCCGTTGTGAATTAGGCCATCGGAACGTAGACACCGTCAGTGACCACCATCGCCGCAGGGGCCTTGGAGATCATGCCGTTCTCGTCCCAGGTCATGCCGGTGCCGGTCAGGCCGTCCACGGTCATGGTGGCGAACTGCTCCTGCAGCAGAGCGCAGGCTTCGTAGCCGTCAGCGGCAAACTGGTTGGGCACCTTGCCGTCGTTGTTGGCCTTGAACTGCTCCACGAAGGAAACAGTGGCCTCATCGGTGGCGTTGGCATCGAAGGGGGTCATCAGAACCAGGCCCTCAGCCAGAGCGGTGTCAAAGCCTTCCACGTTCAGGATGCCGTCCATGCCGTCGCAGCCGAAGAAGGTGGGCTCATAACCGATGGTGTTGGCATAGGTCAGAACCTGAGCAGCCTCGGTGTAGTAGAAGGGCAGGAACACCAGGTCGCAGCCGGCGTCCTTGCACTGAGTAACCTGGGTGGACAGGTCAGCCTTGTTGTCCTGGGTGAAAGCTGCGTTGTCCACAGCCACATTCAGGCCCAGCTCCTCAGCCTTGGCCAGGAAGCCGTCCACAATGCCGGAGGAGTAAGCATCGGAGGAGTCCGGAAGCACCCTGGTTGGGGTCGGTGAAGCACATCTGGTAGACGTTGGAGCCAGTCATGGCCACATCCACGGCAGAAGCGGAGGGAGTCAGCATGAAGATCTGGTCGTTGACGGTCTCAGCGGCGATGGCCAGTGCGGAACCGGTGGTCACAGCGCCGGCAAAAATCTGCATGCCCCAGTCCTTCAGGGTGTTGTAGGCGGAAACCGCCTTGTCGGAGCCGTCGGCCTCGTCGTCCTCAGACTTGAACTCGATCTGCAGACCGCCCAGGGCATTGATTTCGGCAACGGCAATCTCCATGCCGCCCCGAACTGCCAGGCCGTACTCAGAGTTGGCGCCGGTCAGAGGGCCGGTCAGGCCGATCTTGATGGCGGGAGCCGCAGCGGTATCATCCGCAGCAGCGGTTTCACCGGCAGCCGCAGTCTCATTGGCAGCGGCTGCAGCAGTGGTCTCGGTGGTGCCGCTGGAGCCGCAGCCCGCGAACAGGGACACGACCATGAGACAAGCCAGCAGCAGTGCAACAAACTTTTTCATAATCCATTCTCCTTTTCTTGTACAATGTACTATAAAAAAACGACCACGTGTCAATCGCAGCCGTTTCTTCATACAAAGCAGAATCCCCGGCTACGCTTCCCCGCCCAGCAGCGGGCGTACAACGCAAATGGACACTGCCGGAATACCGGTAGTGTCCAAAACGGGGTAAATCCGGGCAGGGGAACAAGCCGCTGCGCAGCAGCGGGAGGCAGTGCATTTCATCGAAAACCGTGCCGTCATTTTCCTGTTCCTCCTTCAAGAATCTGGGAGTATTGTATCTCAGGGAAGGACATTTGTCAACGAGAAAAACACCACAGATTCCCAGGGGTTTTCTGTATTTTTTTGTTAGGTATGCACAAAGTTCACGCTGCGTCCAGCACTTCCTTGCAGGCCGCCAGGACCTTGCTGATGACAGGCACGCAGGTATGGCTGCCGTAGCCGCCATTCTCCACCACCACGATGAAGGCCAGAGGATATTCCTCGTTCTCCACAAACCCGGCGAACATGGCGTTGGAAACCGCATCTCCGCCCAGCTGGCTGGTGCCGGACTTGGCGCACACCGACAATCCCGGGAAGTTCCAGTCGCCATAGACGGACTTGACGTTGTTGCGCATATATTCGTGGAGGGTTGCAGCGGTTTCCGGGGACATCAGCTGTCCGGTGGACTGGGTCTTGGCCTGGTACGTGACCTCTCCGCCATTGGTAACCTGAGCCATGATGTAGGGTTCCGCTCCGGAGCCGCCTCCGGCAATGGCGCCCACGAAGGTCATGTACCGGGCGGGGTTAACCAGGTCGCTGTGCTGGCCGATGCAGCTCCAGGCAAAGCTGACCGGTGCCGTATCGGAGATGTCATAGTTGCCTTTGACCGTGGTGACACCATCAAAAGACAGGGACTCCACCACCTGGAACTGACTGACATACTTGACCATATTCTGCTTTCCCACCAACTCCGCAATCTGGGCAAAAGCGCAGTTGCAGGAGTTGGCCAGAGCCTGCTTCAAGTTCTGCCGGCCGTGGCCAGTTTCGCAGGTCACCGCCTCGGTGCCGTACTCCACCTTTCCGTAGCACTGGAAGGTCTGATCCAGAATGTCCGGCACAGACTCCAGGGCCGCCGCTGTGGTCACCAGTTTGAAAATCGAGCCAGGGACATAGGCAGACTGCAAGAAACGGTTCAAATATACCCCATCGTAGGCTCCGGTGGTGTCCCCTTCAATGTCCGGCACATTGTCCGGGTCATAGGTAGGGGATGTCACGGCGCAGAGGATCTCGCCGGTCTTGTAGTTGTACACCGCCACGGTACCCTTTCTTCCCGCCAGGGCCTCCAGGGCTGTGTTCTGCACCTTGGCAGAGATAGTCAGGATTTCCTGGCCTCCGTCCCCGGACGCATCGTAGATACCGTTGAAAAGGTCGAAACCTGCCATCTGCCCGGCATAGTGGCTCACCGCCGAGGCATTGATGAACCCCAACCGGTCCCCCAGCCAGTGGAGGGTGGACTGCCGGGTCAGGGCGTCCTCTGCGTAGGTGCGGCTTTCCGTCAGGTTCAGCAGCATGGTTCCCGAGCGGTCCACCACCGTGCCGCAGCCCAGGTTATTGCTGTTGTACACATGGGGCGAACCGGAAAACGCAATCCAGTCACCTGCGTTCAGCAGATATTCCGCCAGAAACACCAGCATTCCCAGCAGCAGAACCACGATGAAAATACTCATGAGCCAGGTTCTTTTGGTCACACGGTTCATCCGCTCACGCTCCTTTCCTTCTTCTCCTTCTTCAGCCGCACCGCAAAGCTGGCGTTCTGCCGGGTATCCGCCGCCTTGACAAAGGCAAGCAGGCCCCAGGCGCCGATCATGCTGGTGCCGCCGTTGCTGACGAAGGGGAAGGTCACGCCGGTAAAGGGCAGGATGTCCAAGGTGCCCAGGCAGTTGAGGATGGTCTGAATGACCAGCACGCTGGCCGCCGTACAGGCGCCGATGGAGTAAAAGCTGCTCCGGGCAACCCGGGCGGTACGGATGGGAAACACCCCCAGAGCCACAATGCACAGCACTGTCATTACCGCCAGCAGAAGGCCCCACTCCTCCGAAATGGTGGCAAACACAATATCCGAGTCCGCCGCAAACACATATTGCAGCAGTCCCCCCTCCGGGCCCAATCCCAGCAGACCGCCGGAGGCGATGCACATCAGCGCCCGGGTCTGCTGGTAGCCGCTCTGGAGGGGGTCCTCCCAGATGTGCCGCCAGGTGGCGAACCGCTGGAGGGCATGGGGCGCAATTTTCAGCGCCAGCACCCCGGCAAAGGCCAGGGCTGTGATGGCCAGCGCCACCGTACCCACGCTGCCGGAGCGGAGATAGGCAATCACCAGGAAGGCGCAGAAGAAGATCAATGCCGTTCCAAAGTCATTCATCAGCGCCAGCAGTCCGCAGATCAGCACCGAATATACAATGAACAAAATCAAGTTCCGCTTGGTCATAATCCGGTCAATGGTGGAAGCCCCGGCAAACACGAAACAGACTTTGCTCAGTTCCGACGGCTGCAGGGACATGCCGCCGATGATCAGCCAGTTCTTGGCGCCATAATACTCCTTGCCGAACAGCAGAGTTACCACCAGGAACCCTACGCCGGCCATCACCGCCAGGTATCGCACCACCTTGGCCCGCTCCAGATCCCGCAGGGACCAGCCGATGACCAGAAAAATCACCACGCCCAAAATCATGGCAAGCAGCTGCTTCACCGACTCCTCCGGCTTGACGGTGGCCAAGGCTGCCATTCCAATGGTACACAGGAAAAATGCCATGGTCTCCACCTCAAAGGATTTCCGGCGAATCAGACAGTAGAAGATGTAAAGCAGCCATTGGCACAGGATGATTCCGCCGAATCCCTGCACGATGTACACCAGGTCTGCCCGCTGGCTCTTCAGCAGGAATCCCATCAGCATGGCGCACTGGAGAATGGTCAGCAGCATCAGATTGGTAATCGTATCCCAGCCGCTGGCGGCTTTGGTCCGCAGCTGGGCCTGCCGCTCCTCCTGCCGCTGGGTGATGGGCTGCAGCTGCATCTCCACGCCGCCGATGGAGATCCGTTCCTTGGACGTCAAGGCGCAGATCTGCACCTTTCGTCCGTTGACCAGCGTTCCCTCCTTGGAGCCCACGTCGGTGATGGTCCAGCTGCCGTCGTCGTAGCGGGTCAGAACTGCATGGTTCCGTGAAATGGTCGGGAAATCAATGGTCACATCGCAGCTCTTGCTGCGGCCAATGACGTTCTCCCAATGGGTGATGGGGACCTGCTCTCCGGTGGCCAGATTCAGCCAGGCCCAGATTTCCGGCTCCCGCCGGAAGGTCAGCAGCGGCAGAATGCATCGCAGCAGCAGCATCGCCGCCAGAACCGGCACCGCCCAGCGAAGAAATCCAATGTATTCCACCGCAAGGGCGCTTCGGTCTGATACAAGGATGCTCAGAAGTTCCTCCATCTATCCCCCTCCTCTCTCTTATCCGAAACTGCCCCGGAATTTCCGGAAAATGTCAGGACAATTTCGAAAGTTTTTCAAACTTTGTCTATAAAATGACACATTTTTGCCAATCTGTCAAATGAACTTTTTCTTAAGATTCCATTTCCCGGAGCAGGGCGATCTCCTGTTGGTACCCGGGAAGCTCATTGGGCGTTTCCAGAATCATAGGCTTGTCCTTCAGCACGGGATGGTTCACAATCCGGCGGAAGGTTTCCAGTCCCAGGCTGCCTTCTCCCAGGCAGGCATGCCGGTCCTTGTGGCTGCCGAAGGGATTTTTGCTGTCGTTCAGGTGCAGCGCTTTCAGCCGGTTCAGTCCAATCACCCGGTCGAACTCCGCCAGCACCCCGTCCAGATCGGATACAAGGTCATAGCCGCCGTCATAGACATGGCAGGTGTCCAGGCAGACCCCAACCTGGGCGCTGCCCACAGCGTCCAGAATCGCCTGCAGTTCCTCAAACCGCCCGCCGATTTCACTGCCCTTTCCCGCCATGGTTTCCAGCAGCACCGTCACCGGGTAGTCATGGCGCAGGGCCTGACGCAGAGCCTGGGCGATCTGCTCGATTCCCGCCTGGGCTCCCTGTCCCACATGGCTGCCCGGGTGAAAGTTATAAAAGTTTCCCGGCAGAGCCGCCATCCGGCGCAGGTCATCCGCCAGCACATCGGCAGCGAAGGCTCTGGCCTCCGGGTCTGCGGTACACAGGTTCATGGTATAAGCTCCATGGGCTACCAGTTTTCCGAAACCGTAGTCTTCCAACAACCGCACAGCCTTGGCCGCATCGGCGGGATCTTCCTGTTTTGCTTTGCTTCCCCGGGGATTCCGGGTAAAAAAAGCGAAGGTGTTGGCCCCGATGGACCGGGCCGTCTCCACCATGGCCGCCGCACCTTTCCCGGCGGACAGATGACATCCAAAATACATAAAAATTGCCTCCTCTTTTTGGGCATTATAGCACATTCCTTGGAAAAATGCAAATTTTCCTCTTTCCGCTCCGGGTGCCCTGTGCTATAATGGGGAAATCACGGGAAAAGGAGAGATTTCATGCCAAAGTCTTATAATCAAAAGCTGAAAATCTTCTATATTCTGGATTATCTGCAAAAAAACTCCCACCAGGATCACCCGGTGAGAGCGGCGGAGCTGCTGACCATGCTGGAACAGCAGCACAATATAACCTGCGACCGGAAAACGGTCTATTCGGACATTGCGGCATTGCAGGACTATGGGATTGACATTGTCTCTCTGCCTGGAAAAAACGGCGGATATTATATTGCCTCCCGGAATTTTGAACTGCCGGAGCTGAAGCTGCTGATCGACGCGGTCCAGTCCAGCCGTTTCCTCACAGAAAAGAAATCCCGGGAGCTGATCGAGAAGCTTTGCAGCCAGTGCAGCGTCTACGACGCCCGGCTGATGCGCCGGGATGTGCTGGTCAGCGGCCGAGTCAAAAGCATGAATGAAACCATCTACTATAATGTAGATGCCATTCAGGAGGCCATTGCCGAAAACCGGCAGATTTCCTTCCGCTATTTTGATTATGGCCTGGACGGGAAGCGGCATTACCGAAACCGGGATTACCAGGCCAGCCCCTACGGACTGTGTCAGGACCATGAAAACTGCTACCTGCTGGCCCACTCCCAGCGCCACGGCGTGACCGCCTATCGGGTAGACCGGATGAGCGAAATCCGCCAGCTGGACCAGATTCGCACCCCATGCCCGGAGCTTTCCGGCAAAGCCCTGACGGAGCATGCCAACCGGCTGTTCCAGATGTACGCCGGGGAGCAGGCAGCGGTCAAGCTTCGCTTTCACCGCAGCCTCATCAATGCGGTAATTGACCGGTTCGGGCGGGATGTGATGCTGATTCCCGACGGGGAGGAGTATTTCGTCTTTACCGCCCAGGTGGCGGTTTCCCCCATGTTCTTAAGCTGGGTTATCGGTTTCGGTGCCAAGGCCAAAATTCTCCACCCGCAGAGTGTGATTGACGCCTGTCAGACCCTGTGCCGGGAGGCCATGGCCCAGTACGACCCCTAAATCAGAGAGAAGGAGTCAAATACATCGCTCCAGACAATCTGGCTGGTCTTGGTGGTGTCTGCGTCCCGGAGAACGGACATGCAGTAGTGGAAGTCTCCGTCATCCAGAATCACCGCCCGTCCCAGCCGGTCCCCGTTCTCCCCTGCGCTGGCCCAGACAAATTCATAGCGGTCTGCATCCCCCTGCTGGGTTCGGACGAGGGTTACGTTGTCCCGGCTGTAGCCGCTGAGGTGCTCCACCGTGGCGTTCAGATCGCCGGCTGACAAAGTCTCGATGATGATTTCATAATCGTCGCTGAGGTAAACCTGTTCGCTGTCGCTTTCCAGCACCGGAGCCAATGCGCCATCGGGCAGATTCACCGAAATCTGCCGGGGCTGCGCCATCACGGACTGCACCCATTCGTCGGCAATGGTTTCCAACGTGGGTTCCGCCTGGCAGCCCCAAAGCATCAGCCCCGCTGCCAGTACCGCCAAAATCCAGCCTTTTTTCACGGTAATCCCTCCTGAAAGGAAAATCAATGGTCAAACTTTTTCTGCTCTACCTGCTTTTAATCAATGCGCTTGGCCTGCTGCTTATGCTGGCGGACAAGCAAAAGGCGAAAAAAAATCGCTGGCGCATCCCGGAGCGCACCCTGATGACGGTAGCCGCCCTGGGTGGCAGCCTGGGCAGCCTGATCGGAATGTACGCCTTCCGGCACAAAACCCGTCATCGGAACTTTGTGGTGGGGGTGCCGGTTCTGCTGGCTCTGCAGCTGCTGGTTCTTTGCCTGTATTTTGGATAAAAAACACATCCACCGGCTTCGCCGGTGGATGTGTTTTTTTCACAGAAAAAGCAGGGAAATCATATTCGCCGCCATCAGCGCAATCAAAGCAAGCACGCCGGAATTGGTAAAGAAGCATTTCAGGCACCGTCTGTCAATCCATTCCGATTGCAGGTAGCTCCGCACCTCTCTCCATCTCAGCACCAGGACCACCAGGGACGCCAGGGCAAAACCGCCGAAAATCACGAAATAAAACATGTTCTGCAGTACCACAGGCAGATTCTCTGTCAGCCGGGTCAGAAGATCCGCCAGCACCAGGTTGTTGAACAAATGCAGCACCACCGCCCAGATCAGGGAATGCTCCACCGTCACATACCCCAGCACCAGTCCCACCAGGAAGGCGTACGGGGTCTGGAGCAGATTGCCGTGGAACAGGCCGAACAGCGCCGCCGACCCCAGAATGGCAAACCGCTTGCCATAGGGCCGCAGCGCATCCAGCACCACCCCCCGGAAGAGGATTTCCTCGGACAGCGGCGCCAGAATTCCCATGTAGACGAACATGCTTATGGTGTCCGCACTGCCGGAAACACTGTCCATGGTCTCCATCACGGACAAGCCGAACCCATTGAGCAGGGCTTCCAGCAGGCCAATCCACAAGCTGTTCAGAAGCTGAATCCCAATGCACAGACTGAGCAGCGCCACAAAATCACCGGTCTGCATGGGCCGATTCCGCCGGGTGAATAATTCCCGGAAATAGTCGCTGCCCTTCCATCCCTGCAGGATCACGGCCCCGACCGCAATGGCGCAGATATAGCCCCAGGCATTGTCCAGCAGGGCATCCGAATCCCATCCCATGCCCGTTCCCACAGACAGAGATCGAATCATTTGACCAAGCATATCCGTCACCACTGCCACAACAACCATCAGGTTCAGAATGCCGTAATAGCACAAAAGCATCCAGCCAATTCCGGAAAACTTCCGGCGCAAAAACTTATTGATCTGTCTTTCTTCCATAAGTCTCCCCCAACACCGCCTCTGCGGTGACGATTCCATCAATGGCGGCGGACATGATTCCCCCGGCGTAACCGGCTCCCTCCCCAGTGGGGTACAGCCCCGCCACGGCCGGGGACTGGCGATTCTCTCCCCGGAGAATCCGCACCGGAGAGGAACTCCGGGTCTCCGGGGCGGTGAGTACCCCCTCCAGTGCGGCAAAGCCCTTCAGCTTGCTGTCCAGCAGAGGCAGCGCCTGGCGCAAAGGCTGGGCAATGGCTTGCGGCAGGACCTGGCACAAGTCCCCCCAAACCACGCCGGGGCGGTAAGTGGGCGCCACCCCCGCCGGGCCGGTGCTGGGCCTTCCTGCCAGAAAATCCCCCACGGTCTGGGCGGGAGCCCGGTAGCTGCCGCTGAATTGGTATGCCCGCCGCTCGATTTCCCGCTGCCAGTACATTCCCCCCAGCGTCCCCGGGTAGGGGAACTGGCTGGGATTCACCGTCACCAGCAGCGCCGCATTGGCATTCTCCCCGCCACGGTCCGCTAAGCTCATACCGTTGGTCACAACCCCCTCCGGCTCGCTGGCTGCCGCCACCACATAGCCGCCGGGGCACATGCAGAAGGTGTATACCGTCCCCTCCGGCAGGTGCTCCACCAGCTTGTAATCCGCAGGAGGAAGGGCCGGGTTTTCTCCGCCGTACTGGGCCAGGTCAATGGTCCGCTGCTTCTGCTCAATCCGCACCCCCATGGCGAAGGGCTTCGGTTCCATGGGCACTCCCAGGTCATTCAGCAGTTCAAAGGTGTCCCGGGCGCTGTGGCCGATGGCCAGAATCACCTGACCGCAGGGGATGGTTTCCCCGTCGGCGGTTGTCACACCGGAGATTTTTCCGGCGTGAATGTTCAATCCGGTGACCTGGGTACGGAACCGGACTTCCCCGCCCAGTTCCTCAATCCGATGGCGCAGGTTCTGCACCACCGTCAGCAGCACATCCGTGCCCACATGGGGCTTGGCGTCGTAGAGAATGTCCTCCCCTGCCCCCGCTTTCACGAATTGCTCCAGAATCCAGTGAATCCGGGGGTTGTTCACGCCGGTGTTCAGCTTGCCGTCGGAGAACGTCCCGGCGCCCCCCTCCCCAAACTGGACATTGCTGGCCGGGTTCAGCTCTCCCCCGGCGAAAAACCGTTCCACCGTTTCGTGCCGGGTTTTTGCATCTTCCCCCCGCTCCAGCACCAGGGGCTTCCACCCCGCCAGGCTGAGAATCAGAGCGGCAAACATGCCCGCCGGACCAAATCCGATGACCACCGGCCGCTGGGCCGGGGGCGTGGAAGGCTTCGGCGGCGCATAGTAGGACACCGGAGCCAGGGCCGCCCGTTTGCAGCCGCTCTGACGGAGAATTTTCTTTTCATTTCCCTCCACCGCCACGTCCACGGTGTAGATGATTTTCACATCCGGCTTCTTCCGTGCGTCCACACTCCGGCGGACAATCCGCAGCTGCCGGACCTTGGAATTGGAAATTCCCAGCATCCGGGCCGCCTCAAACTGAAGCTGGTGGGCATTGTGCTCCGGCGGCAGGGCAATATCCCGCAGTCGTATCATTCTTCGTTCCTCCCGGCGCTGCGCCCCGCCAAACGGCCGGAGCTCCACGCCCATTGTAAATTGTATCCGCCGCAGTCCCCATCAATGTCCAGCACCTCTCCGCAGGCATAAAGACCGGGCACCAGGCGGCTTTCCATGGTGGTTTCCTCAAATTCCGCCGTCAGAATTCCTCCGGCGGTGACCTGGGCGCTGTCCATGCCCAGAGGCTCCGTCAGGCTGACGCAGAAGCCCTTTGCCGCTGCCGCCGCCTGGGCCAGTTCCTCTTCCCCCAATTCCCGAATCCATCCGTTCAGGGAGATTCCGGCAGCCTGGGTCAGCACCCGGCCCAGCCGGTTATGGAGAATTCCCGTGAACAGCTCCGAATTGGGCAGCGGGGTGGACTTCCGGCGGCGCAATTCCGCCAGCAGTTCCGTTTCTTCCACATGGGGCAGAAAATCCAGCCGACAGTTCCAATCGCCCCCGCCCTGGCAGGCATCCCGGGAGATTTCAAACATCACCGGCCCCGACAAGCCGTACTCTGTAAATTGCAGTTCTCCCACGCTTTCCCGCATCCGGGTTTCTCCCCGGTAAATGGCAGCCCGGCAATTGGCCCGGACACCCTTCAGCGCCGACACTCCGCTCCAGCCGGTTTTCACTTGAACCAAAGCCGGACGCAGCCGGGTGCACTTGTGTCCAAAGGAGCGCAGCAGCTGGTAGCCGGACATGCAGCCCCCCAGCTTGGTCCCTGCCAGGCCGCCGCAGGCAATGATGAGTCTGTCGCACATCAGACGCTCTTCCCGGGATTCCACCCGGAAGCCTTCGGCGTTTTTCCGAACCTTGGTCACTTCAAAGCCCAGTTTCACCTGAATATTGGGCCTTTCCAGAGCAAAACGCAGCACATCCACCACGGAATTGGCCTGATCGGAATAGGGGTATACCCGCCCCGACGGTTCCGCCACGGTGAACAGGCCAAGGCCCCGCATCCAGGTCAGCACCGCCTCCGGCGGGAACTGCGTCAATGCGTACCGGGCAAACCCCGGTTCCTCCCCATGATAGCCCCCTTCCAGGGCGTGAAGGTTCGTCAGATTGCACCGTCCGTTTCCCGTGGCCTGAAGCTTCCGGCCCACCCGGGCCTGCCGCTCCAGCACAACCACCTGATTCTCACCCGATTCCGAGGCAGCCAGGGCCGCAGCCATTCCCGCCGCACCGCCGCCGATAATCCCGATTACCATAGCTGTGTCCTTTCCGCTGTTTTCCGCTATTATACTCCACAACCTGCTCCGGTACAAGAAAAACTTCTTTTCATCCCCAAAAAGATGTGGTATACTATCCCCGGTGATACCATGAATCGAAACAATATTGACAAAATCGCCCAGACCAGCCAGGACCGCCTGCTTCTGGCCAAGCTCTGGGATAAAATTCAGGCGGGCATTCAGCGGAGCATTCCCGCCCACACCTGCTTTCTCTCCCCCCGGGAACTGGAAATGGCCCGGTATCTTTTCGGGGAGCCGGAGGGACTTTTCTCCTTCGGCGGCTACCCGGAGGCGGAGCGGAAAATGCTGGTTTACTTACCGGACTATCTGGAGGAAAGCTGGCTGATGACGCAGGACAGCCCCTGCGTCTGTCTCCGGGCCGGCTTCTATCAGGGGGACAGCCCCAGTCACCGGGACTTTCTGGGCGCTCTGATGGGCGTAGGCATCGGACGGGAAACCGTGGGGGACATCTGCGTGGGAGAAAAAAACTGCGACTTTTTTGTAACGGAAGAAATTGCCCCCTATGTTTTGCAAAATTTCACCTCCGCCGGCCGAGCCCATGTCCATCTGGAACGAATTCCCCTGGAAAGCGCCAACATCCCGGAGCCGGAAGTGAAGGAAATCCGGGATACCCTGGCCTCTCTCCGGCTGGACAGCGTGGTGTCCGCCGGTTTTCGCATCGGACGAAGTTTGGCAGCCCAATACATCGGGGCGGGCAAAGTCAGCGTTGACGGCCTGCCCTGCGAAAAATCCGACAAGCCGGTCCCCCAGGGAGCCAAAATTTCCGTCCGGGGACTGGGCAAAATCTGCTTGGTTACCGTAGGCAGCCGGACAAAGAAAGACCGCATCAGCGTCATCATTCATCGTTATGTGTGAGGGTTTCGAATATGAAAATGAACGAAGTCATTGCCAGAATCAACGAATTGGCCCATAAGGCAAAAAATGGCCCCCTGACGCCGGAAGAGCTGGCAGAACGAGACAAATTGAGGAAAATCTATATCGACTCCGTCAAGGCCAACCTGGTGGGTGAATTGGAAAACACCTACATCCTCGGCCCCGACGGAAAAAAGCGGAAGGTGCAGCATAAGTGACCCTTTCCGAAGAACATCCCACTTTCAGGAGGAACACCATGGACTTTCTGCCCATTACCAAACAGGAGATGCTGGACCGGGGCTGGCAGCAGTGCGACTTTGTCTACGTCATCGGGGATGCCTATGTGGACCACCCGTCCTTCGGTCATGCCATCATCAGCCGGGTGCTGGAACACCATGGCTATTCCGTGGGCATTATCTCCCAGCCGGACTGGAAAAATCCAAAATCCATCACCACTTTTGGCCGTCCCCGGCTGGGTTTTCTGGTCACCGGCGGGAACATGGACTCCATGGTGAACCACTATTCCGTCACCAAGCACCGGCGGAAAACCGACGCCTTCACCCCCGGCGGGGTGATGGGCAAACGCCCGGACTACGCCACCGTGGTCTACTGCAACCTGATTCGCCAGACCTATTCCGACGTTCCCATCCTCATCGGCGGCATTGAGGCCAGCCTGCGGCGGCTGGCCCACTACGACTACTGGTCGGAGAGCATGAAGCGCTCCATCCTGTTGGACAGCCAGGCGGACTTGCTCATGTACGGCATGGGGGAAAAGAGCATTGTCGAAATTGCCGACGCCCTGAATTCCGGGCTGGATGTCCACGACATCACCTACATTGACGGCACGGTATTCAAGACCCATCAGCTGGATGACAGTCTGCCCACCATCGTGCTGCCCTCCTTCGAATCCCTGAAGGCGGACAAACGAAAATATGCCGAATCCTTCAAAATCCAGTACGGAAACTGCGACCCCCTCACCGCCAAGCGGCTGGCGGAGCCTTACGGGGCGGAATTTGTGGTTCAGAATCCGCCTCAAAAGCCCCTGACCACCCAACAGATGGACCAGGTGTATGACCTTCCCTACATGCGCACCTGGCATCCCAGTTATGCCAAAGCCGGGGGCGTGCCTGCCATTGACGAGGTGAAGTTCAGTCTGGTGAGCAACCGGGGTTGCTTCGGCGCCTGTTCCTTCTGCGCCCTGACCTTCCACCAGGGACGGATTATCCAGACCCGGAGTCATGAATCCCTGATCCGGGAAGCGGAGGCCATGGTGAAGGACCCGGATTTCAAGGGCTACATCCATGATGTAGGCGGACCCACCGCCAACTTCCGCCACCCGGCCTGTGAAAAGCAGCTGACCAAAGGCGCCTGCGGCGGCCGCCAATGTCTGTATCCCACTCCCTGCAAAAATCTCCGGGCAGACCATTCCGATTACGTTGCCCTGCTGCGGAAGCTCCGGAAAATCCCCGGGGTAAAAAAGGTGTTCGTCCGCAGCGGCATCCGCTTTGACTATCTTCTGGCGGACAAGAAGGATACCTTCTTCAAGGAATTGGTGCAGTACCACATCTCCGGTCAGCTGAAGGTTGCCCCGGAACACGTTTCCGATGCGGTGCTGCGCCGGATGGGCAAGCCCCGGAACGCAGTATATAACCAGTTTGTGGACAAATATTTCGCCCTGAACCGGCAGTACGGCATGAACCAGTTCCTGGTGCCCTACCTTATGTCCAGCCATCCTGGCTCCACCATGAAAGAAGCGGTGGAACTGGCGGAGTACATCCGGGACATGGGCTACAATCCGGAGCAGGTGCAGGATTTCTATCCCACCCCCTCCACCTTGTCCACGGTGATGTATTATACCGGGCTGGACCCCCGGACTATGGACAAAGTCTACGTTCCCACCGACCCCCACGAGAAGGCCATGCAGCGGGCGCTGATTCAGTACCGCAATCCCAAAAACTACTACCTGGTCCGGGAAGCACTGATTGCCGCCCACCGGGAAGATCTGATTGGTTCCGGGCCCAAGTGCCTGATCCGGGCCATTCCACCCCGGCCGGTCAGAGCTGCCGGCTCCTCCCCTTCCAAGGCCGGGGCGGCTCCTAAGAAACCGGCAGCCCATGCGAAATCCGTACCCGGGAAAAAGGTCTCCCGTCCGGCCATCAAAAAACGGAAAGGCCGATGACGGTCCGCCGGTTTTGCTATGTACCGGCATCCTTCTTCCAGGTCAGAAGAAGTACAAATTCATACCCCAATCCATAAAAATGGGGAGCGGTTCATCGGAACCGCTCCCTGTTTTTTTCAGCTTTCTCCGGTCACCGTTTCTCCTGTCCAGTCCAGGAGTCCCCCGAACTCATAGACATTGGTATAGCCCAGCCTTGCCAGCTTTTCGCTGGCCTGCTTGCTCCGGTTTCCGCTGCGGCAATAGACCAGAATTTTCTGGTCTTTATCCGGCAGCTCCTCAATTTCTGCGCTTCCAATAGATTCATTGGGAATGCAGATAGCCCCCGGAATATGGCCCTGTGCATATTCTCCGATGGTTCGCACATCCAGCAGAACATAGTCTGTCTCCTGGGCCATCATTTCAGCGGCCTGCTCCATGGAAATCTGGTGATAAGTTCCCTCCGCTCCCCCTCCGGTGCAGCCGGGCAGGGTCAGCAGGGCCATCAGCAGCATAACAAGTTTTTTCATTCTCCGGTTCCTTTCCTGCGATAACGCAGCATTTCATAGGCGATCCCGTTTTCTTCCCCGGACTGAAGCACTGCTTCCAGCTGCCAGCCCGGGTCCTCCTCCAAGTCCGGAAAGAAGGTGTCCGACGCCGGCCTGGTATGCACCTTGGTCACATAGGCCGTATCGCACCAGGGCAGCAGCTGCCGGTACACACTGCCCCCGCCAATGACCATGGCTTTTTCTCTCCCTTTCGCCAACGCAAGGACCTGCTCCGGGGTATTGCAAACGATAAATCCCTGGAATTCCCGGCTGCTCCGGGTCAGCAGCACATTCTCCCGGTCGGGAAGGGGCTTCTGGCCGGGGAAGTCCTCTACCGTCCGCCGTCCGGCAATGACCATCGCACCCCGGGTCATCTCCCGGAAGAATTTCCGGTCGGCGGACAAGGCAATGGGCTGGGTGCCGTCCTTTCCGATGCCCCAGTCATCATAAACCGCTACAATCAGTTCCATATATGTGTTCCTCAGATGGCCATGGGAATCTCAAAGTCAAAGGGGTAATACTGGTAATTATCCAACCGGAAACTGTCCTTGGTAAAGGCATAGAAATCGCTGACGCTTTCGTCCATGGAGAATGTGGGGGCCGGATACCCCTCCTTTTCCAGCATGGCCTTCACCGCCGGGATGTGCCGGTCATAAATATGGCAGTCCGCAATCACATGGACCAGTTCGCCCACCTTCAGCCCGGAAACCTGGGCCATCATGTGGGTCAGCACCGCATACTGCACCACATTCCAGTTGTTGGCAGTGAGCATATCCTGGGAGCGCTGATTCAAAATGGCGTTCAAGGTATCCCCGGTGACGTTGAACGTCATGGAATAGGCGCAGGGATACAGGTTCATCTCGTGCAGGTCCTGGAAGTTGTAGATATTCGTGAGAATCCGCCGGGAGGCCGGATTGTGCTTCAGGTCGTAGAGTACCCGGTCCACCTGGTCAAACATTCCCTCTTTGTACTGGTGCTTGATGCCCAACTGGTAGCCATAGGCCTTGCCAATGGTGCCATCCGACCCGGCCCATTCGTCCCAGACATGGCTGCCCAGGTCACAGATTCGGTTGGACTTCTTCTGCCAGATCCACAGCAGTTCATCCACGGCACTTTTCCAGTAAGTCCGGCGCAGAGTCATAATAGGAAATTCCTCCGCCAGATTGTACCGATTGACTACGCCGAATTTTTTGACGGTATGAGCCGGGGTTCCGTCCGCCCAATGGGGTCTGACTTCCAGGCCCTCATCCGAAAAACCATTATTCAAAATATCCAGACATGTCTGTTTATAGAGTTCGTCTGCTCTGCTCATGGGCAGTCCCTCCCTGATTTTGATTCTTGAGTATCATAGCACATTTCTCAGCGAACCGCAACGGATTCTTCTCAGACGAAAAGAAGTCCCCGCAAAAGCGGGGACTTCTTCATTTTGCCATTACAGCAGGTTGTCGGTGTTCACCCAGCCCAGGTCAGTCTTGGCCATCTTGCCTACAATTTCATAGATGTCGATGACGGACATTCTGGCGTAGGTACCGGCGGTGCCGGAGCCGTTGGCATCGGTGTAGATGATGGTGTTGTCATTGTAGACAACCCGGGCATCCACGGCGCCATTGACACAGGGAGTCAGGTCCACATAGTACAGGTAGACCCAGCCGGCATCACAGCGTCCCCAAGCCATGTTCTCGGAAATGGTGGTCTCGTAAATCACCAGACTGTCGCCCCGTTTCAGGGTGGTGGTCACCGTGCTTGCGGTAGAAGCCGTGGAGCGGACATTCAATTCCTCGGTGTTGATGACCTTGCCGGTGTACTTGTACCCGGAGGCGTTGTTCACAAACCCGCCGGTGCCGGTATTACCGGTGCTGCCAATCACAGGTGCAGAGGGAGCCGTGGTGGGAGCGGTAGTCTCCGTCGAAATGGTGACTGCACCAGGCGTCATATGGGACAGGCAAATCCAGCCGTACTCGTCCAGATCCTCGCCCTCCATGAAGCCCCAGACATTGCCCAGCACGATCTGAAGCTTGGTGATCGTCACCTGATCGCCCTTCTCCAGTTCAAAGTCCGCTTTGGCCTTATCCGTGCCCGGCTCCACCCGGACATTCAGGGTGTCGGAATCCACCAGGGTATAAGTCTTTTCATCCAGAGCGTCGAGCTGAAGCACACCGCCGGGATTGTAGATATAACCATCATTCACGCGAGCCCAGTAGGTGGTCTTTTGAGTGGTGATAATCGTGGAACTCTCGTTTCCATTGTTTTCAGGTTTGCTCTCAATTGTTTCCGTTACCTCCACGATTTCATGGATTGTAACAGGCGTACCAAAGGAGACAATCCGCACCACGTTCTCATCATCCCAAACAGCGGTAGGAGTCTTCATGACTTCCACTTCTTCAATTGCAACGGAACCCGTGTAAATTGCGGACTCGGTTGTCGTGGATGTCCCGCCGCTGCTGCCGCTGCCAGAGCTGCCACCGCCGGCAATGGGATACTTGGAAATCATGGTAATGTAGTCCATGCAGACCCAGCCCTGGGCTGTCTTGCCCCACTTGGCGGCGCCAACCTGCTTGACCTCGGTGATTTCCACGCTGGTACCGGGCAGGAGCTTGCCGACCAGTGCATAGCCGGTGCCTGCGCCGGTACGGACGTTCACGCCGGAATAGGTGTTGGCCACAATGCCGGTGCCGGTTTCCACAGCAGTAGAACCGCCGGTGGTACCGCCATTATTGGTGCTGCCGGAGCCGCCGGTGGAAATGGTCTCCTCCGCAATGCTCAGGTAGTCGCCGTAGACCCAGCTGTCAGTGTCGGGATTGTTATCCACATCCACATCCAGCATGTACCAGCCGTCCTTCTCGTCCAAAACCGCAGCCTTGGTTCCACGGGCCAGGCTGCCGATTACCTGACCGTAAGTCGCGCCGGTAATCCGAACTCTGACACTGTCGGTATTGACAACGGTTGCCACCTGACCAGTGAAGGTACCGGAGCCGTTGTCCTTATCCCCATCCAGATTCGGGGCGCCGTTCCGGCTGACGTACTTGCTGGCCAGGTTCACCCAACCGCCATAGGTGGGATTGTTTTCGCCAACCTTATCCGCATAGCCCCAGACGGTCTCGCCAACCACAACGATCTGCTTGGTCTGGTTGACATTGAACTCGACGCCCTTTGTCAGCGTATCGACACGATCTGCAGAACTGGTGTGATCTTTACGCACCGTCACAGAGTCTGCTACAACATAGTACTTCGCAACATCCAACTTGACATCCAGAACGCCGCCTTCGGAGTCAGACACTCGAACCCAGCCCTGGGAAATCTTGCCCCAGGTATTGCCGTCGGCACCCAGAGTCAGATTGGTCACCGTAACATTGGGGTCAATGGTTTCCTTGGTCAAAATCAGATTCTCAGGCGACGTAGAGCCAGGCGTCTGATATACTTTAATATTCTGCAGCGTGCCGGTGAAGGCATAGGACGTCAGGCCGGTATCCGTTGCGGCACCGGTATCTTCCTTCAGCCAGGTCACGCTGGCATAAGCCAGACAGAACCAGCCGCCGGAATAACGGCCCCACTGAATTCCGTTGACATATTTCGTCTCATACAGATCAACCTGTGCGCCATTGGGCAGCGCACCCACGATCTGATTGTCCGTACCTGCGTCGCTGCGCACATTTACATAGCCAGTTACAGTAACCACAGCCCGGGCAACTGCATTGGTATTGTTCTGTGCAGACTGTCCGCTGTCCCGAACGGACTCAAAGTTGGTGTACATCAGCGCCACCCAGCCGATGGGCGTATTGTCATCTGCGCTCTTGGCCACCTGGCCCCACAGGAACCCGTCGGCATTGGCCGTATTGATAATCCGGAGTTTGTCGCCCTGGTTATAGGTGCCGTTCTGGGCACTGTAGATTGTCGCATTAACACGGGAACGGACATAGGAATTGGTAACCGTCACGGTTACATCAATGTCCGTGCCGCTCTGGACGGAGGATCCGGTAGCGCCAACCTTCAGCTTTACCCAATACTCTCCGCCGGCAATCCGGGCCCACTTCACACCGTTGCTGTCAATATAGTCGCTGTTGACCAGATAATTCTTCGCATCTGTAATCAAATCGGACAGCTTCTTGTCTGACACCGTCCCGTTCGGAGCACTATACACCGTCTGGGAAGCCAGATCGCCACCAACAATGGTATACGACACCGCATTGCTGCCCGGTGTATCCGAAATTGCCTGCCAGTGGGCGTAGAGAACCTGTACGTTGCTGTTCTTGGTCAACTGGGTCACTCTTGCGCCGCCGGACGCAGCCGTATACCATCCAGTGAAGATATAACGACCATTGGTCGGTACGAGCTGAATGGTCTGAGCGGTGGAAACGTCGTAATACTGGTAGGGCGCTTCCTCCATGGTCCCTCCGTTGGGCATGAACTGGACCCGAATATACTGAGAGGGCACAGAGCTGGAATACACGCCGTTCAGATACATATTGGCCTCAATCATCCGACGGCTGTCATCCGACGGATCGCTGTTCCACCAGCAGATGGCATTCAGGAATCCATTGCCCGTTGCCTTGTTTGCAATGGCAGACTGCAGATCACCGGTACCGGTGGTCCAGGCGGTGCCATTCTGGAAGGAGAACAGCACCATGGCGTCATGCTGACCCTGGGTCAAAGACAGCCCCTTCTTACTGGCAAAGCTGTTGACCGCCTTGTCCAGGTCCTTCAACACTTCCCGCAAGGCGGCATCCGCCTTTTTCTCAGAGATGGTATGGTTGCCATGGTCTCCATCTTCTGTGCAAAGCGTACCATAGCCGATATAGCCATTGCTGTTGCACTTCTGCCGATAGCCTTCCAGCTGTTTGAGTACAGTGATTGCGCTTTCGCTGACCGACAAAGTCGCTGCAAATGTGGGCAGCGCGGCGGAAGGCACCAGGCTGACCAGCATGAGCAGAGTCAACAGCACGCACAAGAATCTCTTCTTCATAGCGACTTACTCCTTCTTTCTTATGTAAGTAACGGTATTATAACAGACCAGATTACAAATTGCAACCCCCATTTTGAAAATAATTACATTTCAGTTACATTCTTAATAAAAAAGAAAGAATTTATCCTTCGTCGCCCCCTTCCGGCCAGGGTACCCCCCATTGGAAACCGTTACATTTTGTTTCTTCTTTGTCATATTTTCCCTTCTTTTGCAATTTCCCCCTTCCCAGGATTCAGGATTGACTTTCCCGCAAGGGGCCTGTATACTCGGTAGCATCAAATGGATTCCCGGGAGGCGGCAAAGGTAATGAATCGAGGAAAAGCACTGATTGGCATGAGCGGCGGGGTAGACAGCTCCGTGGCGGCATTTCAGATGATTCAGGCAGGCTATGACTGTATCGGTGCGACCATGCGGCTTTATGACAATTCCACCGTCGGCAGTATGGAGGGGACCTGCTGCACCCTGGACGATGTGGAGGATGCCAGGGCTGTCGCCCACCGGCTTGGAATTCCCCACTATGTTTTTAATTTTCAGGATTCCTTCCGAGCCCAGGTGATTGAGAAATTCGTCCGCAGCTATGAGCAGGGGCTTACCCCCAACCCCTGCATCGACTGCAATCGCTGCCTGAAGTTCGGGGACTTGCTCCACCGGGCGGTGGTCCTGGGCTGCGATTGGGTGGTTTCCGGACATTACGCCCAGGTTCGCCAGGACCCGGCAAGCGGACGTTATTTATTGTATAAAGCCGCCGATACCGCCAAAGACCAGACCTATTTTCTGGCCTGTCTGGCCCAGGAGCAGCTCGGACACATCCAGTTTCCTCTGGGCGGGCTGACCAAAGCAGAGGTGCGGGAAATCGCCCGGGAAAATGGCTTTATCAACGCCCGTAAACGGGACAGTCAGGACATCTGTTTCGTGCCCGACGGGGACTACGGCGCCTTTCTGGAGCAATACACCGGCAGGACCTATCCCGCAGGTGATTACCTGGATCTGGAGGGGCAGGTGGTTGGGCAGCACCAGGGGGCGGTTCGCTACACCCTGGGCCAGCGCAAAGGGCTTGGCATCGCCTTGGGCGCCCCGGTTTACGTCTGCCGGAAAGACATGCAGGCCAACACCGTCACCGTCGGTCCCAACAAGGCGCTGTTTTCTCCTGCCCTGCGTGGGGAAAACTGGGTCTGGTTTCCCTTCCCGGAATTGACAGAGCCGCTGCGGGTCACCGTCAAAATCCGGCACAGTCAGTTAGAGCAGGCGGCTTTCGTATACCCGGAGGAAAGCGGATCTGCAAGAGTGGTATTTGATCAGCCTCAGCGGGCCGTGACACCCGGCCAAGCTGTGGTGCTCTACCAGGGTGATCTGGTAATCGGCGGGGGAACCATCACAGAGGCTCTGGATCAGCCGGAATAGCAAAAAGCCCACCGACTTACGTTGGTGGACTTTTCCTTTTATCTTTTCTGATATTTTCCCCGTTTTCCGGGAGCTTTTATCTCTTTTCGTCCTACATTATAGCACAGCAGGCAAAACACGGCAAAGCAGCCCAGAGAAATCTTCCACCCCAGGGAGAAGGCCGGGTTATGGTACCGGTAGGCAATCACATGGCTTCCTTCGGTCAGTTCCACGCCGATCATGCACTCGCCTACCAATTTAATCTCTGCCGGTTTTCCGTCCACGGTCACCGTCCAGTTTCCATTCTGAGGAATGGAGGCATACAGCAGTCCGTCCCGGTCGCACTGAATGTTCCCCTCCACATAGGTGGAACGGAACTCCGTCAGGTTCAGAACTGAACTGCTGAGGACCTGATAGCCCTCCCAGAACCGATCCTGATTGAGAATCGCAGCTCCCACGGTCATGGTGCTGTTTTCCCCGGCATCACAGACAATCCGGATGTCCAGCACGTCTCCGGTTTTCAGGTCCGCCACAGCCAGCATCTGGGGAAGGCTGATGCTCTCGGAGTACAGCTCCACCCCGTTGACACTGACATAGAAGGTATTCCGCTCCGGCAGAATCAAATGGATGCAGGCAAATCCGTCCCGGTCCGCCACATAGCTGTAGGTGACATTGGAATTGGCGGTGGTATCCCCATAGCGGCAGTAGCCCGTATCGTTGCTTTCATGGATGGTGGCGCCGTTGCCGGTGATGGTCATGTTTTCCCCGGGAATCCGGTGCCAGACCTCCCCCTCGACTCCGGTGGCGGCAGTGAACAGCTCGTTCTGGAGCTGGAACGGGTTTGCAGAAATGTCAAAATACACATCCGCAAGCTCCCCATTCGCCAGGAACCCCAGCGGCAGATAGGCGGAATTTTCCAGCAGCGTGGTCTCCCCGAACTGGTTCACCTCCGCAAAGAAGGAGCTGGTTTTGTCTTTCCCATCCCGGTCAATCATATACTTCAGACCCAGGAACAGATTGGCCACCGGAGAGCTTTCCTCAAACAGGTACCGGTTGTAGGTATTCTTTGCCCCGTAGCCCAGCGCCTGCATAAATTCCGTGGTTTTCACATTGGCAGAGCTGGTGAAGGCGGAAACGCCGTTGTATCCATTGAGGGCACCGTCATTCAATGTCTGGGAATGGGTTGTCTCTGCCCGGAAGAACAGGTTGTCCTCCTCCCGCTCCCACATATATCGGATAACAGATGCGGTGTAAGTTGTCCCCTTGGGATAATTGGTCACCGAGGTTCCGGTGAAATAGAGGCCGAAGCACACCAGATTGGCAACCAGCTCCACGCATACAATCCCCAGCACCAGTGCGGATGCGCGCCGGCGGTTCCGGGCGTTGTACTCCCGCACCTGGGCGGCCTGCCGCTCCCCGGCGTCCTCCGGAATCTGCTCCTCCATGGTCCCGCAGAGCATTGCCAGAAGGTACAGGATCAGGAAAACCAGGTTGTACACGATGTACACCGGGAAGTCGATTTCCATTCCCAGCAGGCTCACGGTTTCCGTGTGGGTCAGGTCCTCGGAACAGGCCAGCACCGCACCTGCCAGCACACCCGCTCCCAGAATCTGCCAGGGACTGAATTTCCCCCGCATCAGCCAGGCCCGGTAGGCCATGTACAGCACCACAAAGCAATACAGGAAACTGAAGCGGTAGGGGATCATATTGGTGAAGTGGAAGCCATGCCAGATATAATCCAACTGCCGGATGATAAAGCTCAGGTTAAAAAAAACCAGCAGTCCCACTGCACAGATCTTGTCCCGGAGTCTGACATTTTTCGCCATGAGGTACAGGAACATCAGTACCACGCTGATGATGCCGCAGTATACATTGGGCAGGCCCTCCTTGAAGTTTGGCTCAATGGAGCCGCCCATGTTTCCCGCCACCTGACGCATGGCATCCAGAAGGCCCAGCAGGGTATTGGAATCCGCAATGTTCAGCCGGAAGCCCGTGGGGAACTGGTTGACGCTGGACTGGGTGGTCTGCAAAGCCGCCAGTGCGGACACAGACAGCACCGCCGTCATGCCGATGGCCAGCAGAGAGAACACACCAATCCGGAACAGGTCCGCAAAGAATTTCTTCCACCCGCCCCAGCGGCAGATCTGGTAGACAAAAAACAGCAGAAATACAAAAAAGCAGGTAAACAGGCCGATGTAATAATTGGCGAATATGGAGGCGAACAGGCTCAGGGTGTACAGCCGGAATTGCTTCCGCTCCAAAAGCCGCACGGTCCCCAGTGCCACCAGCGGCAGCAGGGCAAAGGTATCCAGCCACATAATGTTCCACTGAAATCCCAGCGCCCAGGCGCACAGCCCATAGAGTCCGCCGAAAACCGCAATCGATGGGTCGTCCTTTCCGAACAGGTTCTTCAGGAAGATGGCAAAGAACAGGCCGGCGAACCCCAGCTTGATGGGAACCAGCAGGGAGAAAAACTCCAGCAGAAGCGACTCCGGCACCAGCACGCTGAGCAAATTCAGCGGCGATGCCAGATAATAGGCAATCAACCCCAGATAGTCCATTCCCATGCCCACACTCCAGGTGTAGAGCAAGCCGTCCCCGTTGACCAGCGCCCGGCGGAAAGCCACAAAGAAAGGATAATATTGGTGGTACATATCGGAATAGAGCATGGAATACTTGCCGAACGGCTCATACTGGCTGATGAGCATGACGAACAGCATCCCCACGCAGGGCAGCGCATAGGCCAGCGCCAGATAATTCCATCTGTGCGGTTTCCTCTGGGATTGTAACATGGACATCCTCCGTCTATCGGTAAATTGGGTATAGTTTACCACTTTTTCCCCGTTGGGTAAAGGGATTTTCCCAATCTTCCAAAATTTAATTTTTTCTTAAGCAATTCCGGACAGCAGCAAGGGCCGCCGAAGCGGCCCCATTTTTTGTCATTCTGCCCCCAGAACCATATCCACGCCCTGCTGAATCATCTCTGCGGACATGGCCCCCTGCGCCCAGGCAATGCCGTACCCCTGGGCATCCAGGAAGATGGTCATAGGCACCGCATTGACCCCATAGGCGGCAGCGGCATCGATGTCGGTGTCAAAGTACACCGGGAAGGTATACCCCTTTTCATCCAGGAATTTCGTGGCAGACTCCACCGTCTCCTGGTTTCCGTCGGTGAGGTTCACCAGAACGAAATGAATCTGCTCCCCGTAGGTATCATAGGCGTCCTGCAGGTCCGGCATCTCACTGACGCAGGGACCGCACCAGCTGGCCCAGAAGTTGAGAATCACCGGCTTTCCCCGGAAGTCCGTCAGTGTGACGGCATTTCCCTCCCGGTCATAAACCGTAAAATCAGGGGCCGGTTCCACCTCCGCCTGGGTTTCCGTTCCTTCTCCAGCAGCGTCCTGGGACGCCGTGGTATGGGCAACGGTGGCGATTCCACCCAGCTGCACCTGGCTGCTGAGCCGGTTATACAGCAAGTAGGCTCCCGTCAGAACCACGGCAAACGCCAGAACCATAATGGCAATTTTCAGTAATCCATAGATTTTTCCCATGTGTTTCACGCCCCTGTTCTCTTATTGCAGCATGGCAAGATACCGCCCCAGCAGCCCGGAGGCCATCAGCACCCCCACCACAACCAGGAATGCCCCGGCAACGGTGTTGATGACCCGGTAGTGGGCCTTAACCCAGTTAAAGGCGGATTTCAGCCGGTCAATCAGCACCGCACTGAACAGGAACGGGACTCCAAGGCCCAGGGAATAGCACAGCAGCATGGTCATTCCCTCCAGGACATGGCCCTGCTGGGAGGCCAGCATCAGCGCCGAGCCCAGGAATACCCCCACGCAGGGGGTCCAGCCCACGGAAAAAATCACGCCAAACAAAAATCCGGAGAAAAATCCCATATTCTCCCGGACGCCGCCCCGGCTGCCGCCCCGAAACAGGTTCAGCCGCAGCACGCCCATATAGTTCAGGCCGAACAGAATGACCACAGCGCCGCAGACCAGATTCACCCAGGTCTGATACCGGGTCAGAAAGCTGCCCAGGGTGCCCGCCAGGGCGCCCATAGCGGTGAATACCAGCGTAAAGCCAAGCACAAAGCCCAGCACCCCGGTAAGGGTCTTTTTCGTGCTCCGCTCCCCGCCGCCGGCGAAATAGGAAATATAGATCGGCAGCATGGGCAGCAGACAGGGGGAGAGGAATGTGATGATGCCCTCCAAAAAGGAAATCAGGTATTGCATAGCGTCCCTCCTTGTAAATTTTCCTCATTATATCCTAAATGCAAATGAATTGCAAATAGAATTTTCAGATTCCAAGAAAATTTACAAACAGCGGCGGCACCATGTTGTGCCGCCGCTGTTTTATGAAATCACACAAAAATCAGTCGTTGGTATAGTTGTCGAAATAGCCCTGGATGTGGATGATGGGGGTTCCCTTGTCGCCGGAGCCGGAGGTCAGATCGCACAGAGAGCCAATCAGGTCTGTCAGGCGGCGGGGGGTGGTGCCCTGGGTGGCCATGGTGCCCGCCAGATTGCCGTCCTTGGTGCGGATGGCTTCCTCGATGGCCGCCTTCAGCTCCGCACCGGAAAGGTTGGCGAAGTCGTTGTCCGCCAGATACTTCAGCTTCAGCTCATTGGGGGTGCCCTCCAGTCCGGGGGTGTAGGCGGGAGAAACCACCGGGTCCGCCAGCTCCCAGATCTTGCCCACCGGATCCTTGAAGGCGCCGTCGCCGTAGACCATGACCTCCACCAGCTTGCCGGTTTTCTCCAGCAGCTTGGACTGAATATCCAGCACCAGCCCCTGGCAGTCCCGGGGGAAGAGTTTGACCTTATCCTCGGTGGACTTATTGGAGCCCAGCAGGCCGTAGGACTCGTTGCAGCCGCTGCCGTCCACCGGCGCAGTGAGAATATCGTCCAGGCCGCAGACCGTCTCCGCACCGGCTGCACGGAGAATCCGCTTGGTCCGGGCTCGGGTGTGGATGTCGCAGGTCAGCACCTTCTTGGTGTAGTCCAGAATGACACGGGGATTGTTGGCAAAGATGACCTCTACTTGGCAGCCTTCCTCGGCAATCAGCTCCGAGTAGTACTGCACATAGTCAATCAGGGTGAAGGGATGCCGGTTCTCTCCGAACAGCTCCCGGTACCGGGCCAGAGTCAGAACATCGGAATAGGGGTTGATTCCCGCCTCGTCCAGCTTGTCCAGGGATACCAGCTCGTTGCCCACCTCGTCGGAAGGGTAGCTGAGCATCAGCACAATCTTCTTGCAGCCCCGGGCAATGCCCCGCAGGCAGATGGCAAACCGGTTCCGGGACAGAATGGGGAAAATCACGCCCACGGTCTCCCCGCCCAGCTTGGCCCGAACATCGGCGGCAATGGCATCCACAGAGGCATAGTTGCCCTGGGCACGGGCCACCACCGACTCGGTGACCGCCACCACGTCCCGGTTGCGGAGGCTGTAGCCCTCACTTTCCGCAGCAGCCAGCACACTGTCCACCACGATCTGAGCCAGATCATCGCCCTCCCGGATGATGGGGGCGCGGACACCCCGGGATACGGTTCCCACTTTTCTTTCCATATTGACCTCGTTTCCCCGACCGGCGGGCTGTCCACCGGGCAGAATCAAATTGTTAGCGTCTTACATTATAAAATAGAAATCCGGGATTTTCAATGTTTTTTTCCAAACGCAACTGAAAATCCCGGATTTATTCGATTATTCCTCTGACTCAGCGGCAAAGAACGCCACGGCAACCGCACCGGGGCCGGCGTGGGTGCCCACCACGCTGCCTACAATGGACACCGGCAGGTGCTCCACCTTCCCTTCCCAAAGGGCGGCGCTGTCCGTCACATACTTTTGCAGCAGGGCGTCGCTGAGACCGGTATAGCCCAGCATCAAAGGCTTCTTAAAGTCCACGCCGCCAGCCTTGGCGATTTCCTGAACCAGCAGGTTATTGCCCTGCTTGGACCCCCGGGCCTTGCCCAGCATCTTCACAACGCCGTCGGAAATGGCAATCACCGGCTTGATATTCAGGAGTCCTCCGGCAAAGGCCACGGCAGAGGAAATCCGGCCGCCTTTTTTCAGGTATTCCAGGGTATCCAGCAGGGCCAGCAGCCGGACCTTCTCCCGTTTCTGCATCAGCTTCCAGGCGATTTCCTCGGCGTCCATTCCCCTGTCCACCAGGCCCAGGGCGTACTCCGTCAGAATGCCGCAGCCAATGGTCACCGTCAGGCTGTCCACCACAAACACCTTCCCGGGGAAGTCTGCTGCAGCAATGCTGGCGCTTTGGTAGGTGCCGGAGAGCTTGGAGGAAACGGTGATGCAAACCACCGTATCCCCGGCATCCGCCGCCTCCTGGAACGCTTGGGAAAAGGCATAGGGGGTAGGCTGGCTGGTGGTGGGCAGCACGTCTCCCTCCACCAGCATCTCGTAAAATTTCCGGGCATCAATGTCCACGCCGGAAATGTATTGTTTTTCCCCGAAATTAATGGTCAGGGGCACCACTGCTACCCGTTGGGCGGCACTTTCCGTTAAATCGGTGGTAGAGTCCACCACAATTCTCACACTCATAAACGCTCCTTATTTCTCTGTCTGGGGATCCGGCCCCAGACCGTCTGTACAAATATGATGCAGGTGGTCTGCAATCAGTCCCAGGACCCGGTAAAAGACTTCCCGCTGGGCATCGTCAAAGCCCTGTCCAGCCCGCTCCACCGCTCGCTGCGCCGTCTTTCGCACCGTTTCAGCTGCTGCCTGTCCCCGTTGGGTCAGGGTAAGACTTGCCCGGTATTTGGAACCGTTGTGCATCTGCCGGTGCACCATCCCCGCCTGCTCCAGCTCTGCCAGGGTCCGGGAAATGGCAGCCTTGTCCTTCTCGCAGATTTCACACAGCCGGGCAGCCGCAATTCCTTCCGGGTGCCGGCTCATAGCAAGCAGACATTGGGCATGAGGCCCCTTCAGGCCGTATTTCGCCATCTCCGTCCGCTGGATTTTCTGAATGTCATGATAAATGCTGGATACCGACGAGGAGATAATTTCGTATCGACTGACCATCCCTTGCCCTCCTTATTTGTTGATTTATCAACAGATGGCATTATACCTTTTAAAAGTTGATTTGTCAACAAGTATCTTTCCCACAAATTTCCTGCCCATTGTCCGGATTTTCGGTTGACAATCCGGCTGCCGCATGATATAATCCCCAAGATAAATACGAAGGCGGCTCGCCGCAGTCTCTGTCTTGCCGCTCCGGCAGGACATTTTTTTAGGAAACAGGAAAGGAGACCGTTATGGCAGACAAGATTCGAGCGAAGGTAATCACCGGTTCCCTGGGTGCGTCTTTTTCCGACCTCATTGGTGCCGCTCTTTCCTCCCCTGGCCTTGCTGTTTTTAATTCTCCCCGTTATGTTATTTTTCCCGGCTTTTGTGACGTGCATGTGCATTTCCGAGAGCCGGGTTTTTCATACAAGGAGACCATAAAAACCGGCAGCAAAGCCGCTGCCCGGGGTGGATACACCACGGTTTGCACCATGCCGAACCTGAACCCGGTGCCGGACAACGTGGAGCACCTGAATCAGCAGCTGGCATGCATTGAGCGGGATGCCTGCATTCAGGTCATTCCCTACGGCGCCATCACCCTGGGCGAAAAAGGGGAAACCCTGGCAGACCTGGCGGGAATGGCCCCCTATGTGGCAGGCTTCTCCGACGACGGCCGGGGGGTCCAGTCGGAGGACCTGATGCGTCAGGCCATGCGCCGGGCAAAAGCTCTGGGAAAGCCCATTGTGGCCCACTGCGAGGACAACTCCCTGCTCCGGGGCGGCTATATTCACGATGGAGACTATGCCAAAGCCCACGGCCACCGGGGCATCTGCTCCGAGAGCGAATGGGGCCCCATTGCCCGGGACCTGAAGCTGGTGAAGGAAACCGGGGTTTCCTATCACGTCTGCCACATTTCCACCAAGGAAAGCGTGGAACTGATCCGTCAGGCCAAGGCAGAGGGGCTGGATGTAACCTGCGAAACCGGCCCCCACTACCTGGTGATGGACGACAGCATGCTGCAGGAGGATGGGCGCTTCAAAATGAATCCCCCCCTGCGGAGCCCGGAGGACCGGGAAGCCCTGGTCCAGGGGCTTTTGGACGGCACCATCGATATGATTGCCACCGATCACGCCCCCCACAGTGCCGAGGAAAAAGCAAAAGGTCTTGAAAAGAGCGCTTTCGGCGTGGTGGGCATTGAGACCGCTTTCCCCATTGTCTACACCTACCTGGTCAAGCCCGGGATTCTCACCCTGGATCAGGCGGCGGAGCTGCTGTGCATCAGCCCCAGGAAGCGTTTCAATCTGGATTTGGGGCAGGACTTCTGCGTATGGGATCTGGAAAGCGAAAGCGTCATTGATCCGAAGGAGTTTCTTTCCCTCGGAAAAGCAACCCCCTTCCAAGGTTGGAAGGTGTTCGGCCGGTGCGCTGCCACCGTCCGCAGCGGGCAGCTGGTCTACCAGGCCTGATTTGGTTTCCGAACAGAATGTTTTAAAGATATTAGGAGGACGTCAACTATGGCAAAGAGAACGGACATCAAGAAGATTCTGATCATCGGCTCCGGCCCCATCGTCATCGGCCAGGCTGCCGAATTTGATTACGCAGGCACCCAAGCCTGCCTGGCTCTGAAGGAAGAGGGTTATGAGGTTGTACTGTGCAACTCCAACCCCGCCACCATCATGACCGACACCGTCATTGCCGATAAGGTCTACATGGAGCCCCTGACCCTGGAATATATTGCCAAAATCATCCGTTATGAGCGTCCTGACGCCATCGTCCCCGGCATCGGCGGCCAGACCGGCCTGAATATGGCCATGCAGCTGGAGAAAAAGGGTATTCTGAAGGAGTGCCGGGTGAAGCTGCTGGGCACCTCCAGCAGTTCCATCGAACGGGCCGAGGACCGGGAACTGTTCAAGGAGCTGTGCCAGTCCATCGGTGAGCCGGTGATCCCCTCCGAAATCACCTACTCCATCGAAGAGGCCAAGGAGGCCGCCAAGCACATCGGCTACCCCGTGGTGCTCCGGCCTGCCTTCACCCTGGGCGGCACTGGCGGCGGCTTCGCCAACAACGAGGAAGAACTGGTGGAAATCGGCCTGAATGCCTTCCGTCTGTCCCCGGTACACCAGGTTCTGATTGAGAAGAGCGTGAAGGGCTACAAGGAAATTGAGTTCGAAGTCATGCGGGACAGCAACGACCATGCCATCACCATCTGCGGCATGGAGAACATTGACCCCGTGGGCGTCCACACCGGCGACAGCCTGGTGGTGGCTCCCATCATGACCCTGAGCCCGGAAGATACAAAGATGCTCAATGACTCCGCCATCAAGATCATCCGGGAGCTGAAAATTGAGGGCGGCTGCAACGTCCAGTTTGCTTTGAATCCCAACTCCTCTGAGTATTTCCTGATCGAGGTCAACCCCCGGGTGTCCCGGTCCTCCGCCCTGGCCTCCAAGGCCTCCGGCTATCCCATCGCCCGGGTCACCGCCAAAATCGCCGTGGGCATGGCCCTGGAGGACATCAAGATCGCCAACACCAACGCCGCCTTCGAGCCCAGCCTGGACTATGTGATCGCCAAGCTGCCCCGGTTCCCCTTCGACAAATTCGCCACCGCCCCCAACACCCTGGGCACCCAGATGAAGGCCACCGGCGAGGTCATGGGCATCGGCTCCAATCTGGAGGAGTGCCTGCTGAAATCCGTCCGCTCCCTGGAAATCGGTGCCTGCCACTTCCACCTGCCCAAGTTCGACCACAAGACCACCGAGGAGCTGCTGGACTACATCCGGGAGTTCCGGGACGATAACTTCTTCGCCATTGCCGAGCTGCTGCGCCGGGATGTCAGCGTGGAGGAAATCTTCAAAATCACCCAGATTACCGCCTATTTCCTGGAAGCCATCAAGAATATCGTGGCCATGGAGCGCAAGCTGGCCGCTTCCCGGGATCTGGATACCTTCAAGGCTGCGAAAGTCATGGGCTTCAGCGACAAGTATATCGCCAAGCTGTGGGGCGTCAAGGAAATCGAAGTGTTCAACCTGCGTAAGAAGGAGAACATCTTCCCCATCTTCAAAATGGTGGATACCTGCCACACCGGGGCTTATATCCCCTACTTCTATTCCTCCTACACCGGAGAAAATGCCTCCCGGCTGACGAACAAGAAAAAAATCGTGGTGCTGGGTGCCGGCCCCATCCGCATCGGCCAGGGCGTGGAATTCGACTACTCCACCGTCCACGCCGTTATGACCATCCGCAACGCCGGCTATGAGGCCATCATCATCAACAACAACCCCGAGACGGTTTCCACCGACTACACCACCGCCGACAAGCTGTATTTTGAGCCCCTGACCACCGAAGATGTGATGAACATCATCGAGTTCGAAAAGCCGGACGGCGTCATCGCTTCCCTGGGCGGTCAGACCGCCATCAACCTGGCCCAGCCTCTGAGCGACCGGGGCGTGAAGATCATCGGCACCGACTGCGCTGCCATTGACCGGGCGGAGAACCGGGACGCCTTCGAAAAGCTGCTGCAGGAGCTGAACATTCCCCAACCCAAGGGCAAGGCTGTGACCAAGATTGCCGACGGTCTGGAAGCCGCCAACGAAATCGGCTACCCCGTACTGGTCCGTCCCAGCTTCGTTCTGGGCGGCCGGGCCATGCAGATTGTGGGCAACGAGGGCCAGCTGCGGCACTATCTGCGCACTGCCGTTGAAATCGACGAGGACAAGCCGGTTCTGGTGGATAAGTATATCCAGGGCCGGGAGGTGGAAATCGACGCCATCTGCGACGGGCGGGACGTGTTTGTGCCCGGCATTATGGAACTGGTGGAACGCACCGGTGTTCACTCCGGCGACTCCATCTCCGTCTATCCCTCCTTCTCCATCTCCGACAAGGTCAAGGGCATCATTCTCCAGTATGCCAAGAAGCTGGGTCTGGGCATTGGCATCGTGGGTCTGTTCAACATTCAGTTCATCGTGGACAAGGATGACAATGTGTTCATCATTGAGGTCAACCCCCGCTCTTCCCGGACCGTCCCCTTCCTGAGCAAGGCCACCGGCTACTCCCTGGCGGACATTGCCACCGAGGTCATTCTGGGCAAATCCCTGAAGGAGCAGGGCTTCTTCGACATCTATCCCGCAGAAAAGAAGCGCTGGTATGTCAAGGCGCCTGTGTTCTCCTTCAACAAGATTCGGGGTCTGGACGCTTACCTGTCCCCGGAGATGAAGTCCACCGGCGAAGCCATCGGCTATGACCGGACCATGACCCGGGCCCTGTACAAGGCCCTCCAAGCCTCCGGTATGAAGCTGCAGAACTACGGCACCGTGTTCGCCACCATCGCCGACAAGGACAAGGAAGAGGCGCTGCCCCTGATCCGCCGGTTCTACAAACTGGGCTTCAACATTGAGGCCACCCTGGGCACCGCCCTGTATCTGAAGCGCAACGGCATCCGCACCCATGCGCTCTCCAAGATCAGCGATGGCAGCGATGAGATTCCCAATGCCCTGCGTCAGGGTCACATCGCCTACTTCATCAACACCCGGGACCCCGGCGCCAATGAACGGGACGGCCTGGAGCTGCGTCAGATCGCCACGGAATACAACGTGACCATGTTCACTGCCCTGGATACCGTCCGGGTGCTGCTGGACGTGCTGGAGGAGACCACCCTGACCATCTCCACCATTGACGCCGCGGAAGATGCCTGATTCCCCGCAGAGAGGAGACGCAATGAAACAGAGTCTATTCTCCATTGTCAGCAATACGGCGCTGACGGATAATGTCTACAAAATGATTCTCTCCGGCGACACCTCCGCCATCACTGCCCCCGGGCAGTTCGTGAACATCCAGCTCTCCGGGAAGTTCCTCCGCCGCCCCATCTCCGTATGTGACTACGACGGGGAAACCCTGACCATCATCTACAAGGTGGTGGGCAAGGGAACGGAGCAGATGGCCGCCATGCTTCCCGGCGAAACCCTGGATATTCTCACCGGCCTGGGCAACGGCTACGACCTTGCCCCCGCCGAGGATCATCCGGTGCTTCTGGGCGGCGGCGTTGGTGTCCCTCCCCTGTACCATCTGGCCAAGCAGCTGCTGGCCCTGGGGAAGGAGGTCACCGTGGTGCTGGGCTTCAACACCGCCTCAGAAATCTTCTATGAGCAGGAATTCCAGGCCCTGGGCTGCAAGGTTTTTGTCACCACAGTGGACGGGAGCTACGGCAAAAAGGGCTTCGTCACCGATGCCCTGCCGGAACATTACACCTATTTTTACACCTGCGGTCCGGAACCCATGCTGAAAGCCGTGTACCGTGCTACCTGTACCTCCGGTCAGATGAGCTTCGAGCAGCGGATGGGCTGCGGGTTCGGCGCCTGCATGGGCTGCTCCTGCAAGACCCTCACCGGCAGCAAGCGGATCTGCAAGGAAGGCCCCGTCATGCGGAAGGAGGAAATTTTATGGGAAGCCTGAGCGTCAGCCTGTGCGGCATTGAACTGGACAACCCGGTGATTCCCGCCTCCGGCACCTTCGGCTACGGTTACGAATACGCCGAGCTGTACGACATCAACGAGCTGGGAACCTTCTCCTTCAAGGGTACCACCAAGGACCCCCGGTTCGGCAACCCCACGCCTCGGATTGCAGAATGCACCAGCGGCATGATCAACGCCGTGGGACTTCAGAATCCCGGGGTGGAGAAGGTCATTTCAGAGGAGCTGCCCAAGCTGAAAAAATGCTTTCACAAGCCGGTGATGGCCAATGTCTCGGGCTTCTCCGTGGACGACTATGCCTACACCTGCCGCCTTCTGGATCAGCAGGAGCAGGTGGGCTGGCTGGAGGTCAACGTCAGCTGCCCCAATGTCCACGGCGGCGGCATGAGCTTCGGCACCCAGCCGGAAGCAGCGGCAGCGGTCACCCGGGCCGTGAAGGCCGTGACCACCAAGCCGGTAATCATCAAGCTCAGCCCCAACGTCACGGACATTGTGTCCATTGCCAAGGCCTGTGAGGATGCCGGAGCCGACGGCATCAGCCTGATTAACACCATGCTGGGAATGCGCATCGATCTGCGCACCCGCAAGCCCATCATCGCCAATAAAATGGGCGGCTTTTCCGGCCCGGCCATCTACCCGGTGGCCCTGCGGATGGTCTACCAGGTGGCCAACGCCGTGCAGATTCCCGTGGTGGGCATGGGCGGCGTTTCCAGCGCCGAGGACGTCATCGAAATGATGCTGGCAGGCGCCACCGCCGTGGAAGTGGGCGCCGCCAACCTGGTCAACCCCTACATCTGCCGGGATATTATCCGGGATCTGCCCCGGGTGATGGAAAAATACCGCATTACCGCACTGAAAGATATGATAGGAGGCGCAAATTAACATGGGTAAGGACGTCATTATCGCTTGCGACTTTTCTTCCGCTGAAAAAACCTTCGAATTTCTGGACAAATTCACCGACAAGAAGCCCTTTGTGAAAATCGGCATGGAGCTGTACTACGCCGAGGGTCCCAGCATTGTCCGGGAGATCAAGGCCCGGGGCCACAAAATTTTCCTGGACCTGAAGCTCCACGACATTCCCAACACCGTGAAGAAGGCCATGGCGGTCCTGTCTAACCTGGACGTGGACATCACCAACCTCCACGCCGCCGGTACCACCGCCATGATGCAGGCCGCTGTGGAAGGCCTGACCCGGCCCGACGGCACCCGCCCCCTGTTGATCGCTGTCACTCAGCTGACCTCCACCGACCAGGAATCCATGGAGCGGGACCTGATGATCCACGCCCCCATTGACGAGGTGGTCATGCACTACGCCGAAACCGCCAAGAACGCCGGTCTGGACGGCATTGTCTGCTCCCCCCTGGAGGCGGGCAAGGTCCACGACCGGTGCGGCAAAAACTTCCTCACCGTCACCCCCGGCGTCCGGTTCGCTGACGGAGATGCCGGCGACCAGAAGCGGGTGATGACCCCCGCCGCTGCCAAGGCCATTGGCTCGGACTACATTGTGGTGGGCCGTCCCATCACCGCCGCCGCCGACCCCGTGGCCGCCTATGAGCGCTGCCTGGCAGAATTCTGCGATTGATTTTTGGGCAAAAGGAGAATAACCATGGAAAGCTACAAAAGAGAGTTTATTCAGTTCCTTCAGGGCGCTGGTGTGCTGAAATTCGGCGATTTCACCGCCAAGTCCGGCCGGAAAATCCCCTACTTCATCAACGCCGGTGACATCAAAACCGGTGCTCAGATCGCCAAACTGGGCGAGTTCTACGCCAAAGCCTATGCCGACAAGCTGGGCAAGAAGGCCACCGTCCTCTACGGTCCTGCCTACAAGGGCATCTCCATCGCCGTGTCCGCCTCCATTGCCCTGTCCAAGGAAGGGCTGGATGTTCCCTTCTTCTTCAACCGGAAGGAAGCAAAGGACCACGGTGAGGGCGGCGTGTTTGTTGGCTACGTCCCCAAGGCCGGGGAAGAAGTGGTGATCGTGGAAGATGTGATCACCGCCGGCACCGCCATCCGGGAGAGCATGAGCATTCTGTCCAATCTGGAAGGGGTCAAGGTTGCCGCCGCCTTTGTCATGGTGGACCGGAAGGAAAAGGGCCAGGGCGAAAAGTCCGCCATTGCGGAGGTCCAGGAAGCTTACGGATTCCCGGTTTACTCCGTGGTTGATGTGGACGACATCGTGGAATACCTGGAAGAGGATCCTGCCAATGCCGAAAATGTGGCCCGGATCCGGGCTTATCTGGCGGTCAACGGTGCCAAAGCCTGAGTGATTCAAAAATGCAGCCCCCACTGGCGGTGGGGGCTGCATGATTTTACAAAAGGCATCCCAAAACAGCCAAAAGGACCATGCGATGTTTCGCACGGTCCTTTGTTTTTAGCCTACGAATTGCGGCTCACAGGTCAGGTTGACGCCCAGGCGCTTAAAGGTGCGCTCATCCACCGGAGAGAGCATCACCGTGGAGTGAACGTCACAGCCCCGGAGCTTGCTCAGCTGCTGCATGGCGTGCTCCGCCATGGGGTTGGTAGCGGCGCTGATAGACAGGGCAATCAGGGTCTCGTCGGTGTGCAGCCGGGGGTTCCGGTTCCCCAGGTAATTCACCTTCAGATGCTGAATGGGGTCCAGCGCCACCGGGGAAATCAGATGCAGGTCGTCGGGCATATGCCCCAATTTCTTCAGGGCGTTCAGCAGCAGGGCTGAAGAGGCTCCCAGCAGTTCGGAGGTCTTTCCGGTGACAATGGTTCCGTCAGGCAGCTCCATGGCCGCAGCGGCATCCCCCGTCTCCTGGGCACGCTTCAGGGCAGGGGCGACCACGCTCCGCTCCTCGGGCGAGACCCCGGCCTTTTTCATCAGCATTTCCAGCTTCCGTACCGTCTCCTCGCTGGCCTTGCCCCGCTTCTGCTCCACCAACCCCGCATAATACCGCCGGATAATCTCCTGGCGGGAGGCATAGCGGGCTGCTTCATCATCCACAATGCAGTTGCCCACCATATTGACGCCCATGTCTGTGGGAGACTTATAGGGACAATGACCCAGAATATTCTCGAAGATCGCAACCAGTACCGGGAAGGCTTCCACGTCCCGGTTATAATTCACCGTTGTCACCCCATAGGCGTCCAGGTGGAAGGGGTCGATCATGTTCACATCGTTCAGGTCCGCCGTAGCAGCCTCATACGCCAGATTCACCGGATGGCTGATGGAGAGGTTCCAGATGGGGAACGTCTCAAACTTGGCGTAACCGGCGGTAATTCCCCGCTTGTGCTCATGGTAGAGCTGGCTCAGGCAGGTTGCCAGTTTGCCGCTGCCCGGACCGGGAGCCGTGACAACCACCAGTTCCCGGCTGGTTTCGATGTAGTCATTTCTCCCAAATCCCTGATCGCTGACAATGTGTGCGGTGTCAGCAGGGTATCCGGCAATGTCGTAATGATGGTAGACCCGTATACCCATCCCCTCCAGCCGGGACTGGAAAGCCGTCGCAACGGCCTGACCGTGGAATCGGGTCAGCACTACGCTGGACACATACAGTCCCAGCTCCCGGAATATATCGATCAAACGGATTACGTCCCGGTCATAGGTGATACCCAGGTCCTCTCTGACCTTATTTTTCTCAATATCCCCGGCGTTGATGGCGAGAACCATCTCCACCTGGTCCTTCAGCTGCAGGAGCATCCGCAGCTTGCTGTCCGGCTGGAAGCCCGGCAGCACCCGGGATGCATGAAAATCATCATATAGTTTTCCACCAAATTCCAGATACAGTTTGCCCCCAAATTGGGCAATCCGGTCCCGGATATGAGCCGACTGGGTTTGCAGATATTTCTCGTTATCAAATGCCGACTGCATCATGTTACGCTCCTCTTTTCTGAAATTCACTCCCGTTCATTGTACTCGAAACGAAGGCAAATAGCAAGGAATTTGACGGCAAATTTTTTGCCATACAAAGGAAAATCCCGGCAGCGAAAGCTGCCGGGATTGTTCATCTGTTTCATTGGAACGCTGATTCCTTAGAATGCAATGCGCTTCTTGCTGATGTAGTATACAGCAGCCAGGGAAGCTACGGACAGGCCAAAGACAGCCACAGTGGTGTAGATGCCATCACCGGTCTTGGGGTTGGAGGAGTCAGCAGTGCTGCCGGAGGAGGAGCTGGTCTTCTCCTTGACGTTGGTGATCATCACGTTGATGAACACATTGTTCTGCTCCTTCAGGTCGCCGATGTTGGAGAACGTATCCTCCTTGTCGTTGCGATTGAACTTGTCAACCCAGTCACCGGTAGCCATGTACAGGCCATCATAGGTGATGCCGTTGCTGTCCTTGGAGGTGTAGTAGTTCTGCACCACAGACTTGACCTCGGACAGAGAGACGGTTCCGTCGGAAGCAATGCCGCTGGTGATGTTGATCCGCTTGGCGGGCTCATCCACCTTGTTGTTGGTGTAGATGTTCAGGTAGACATCATAGTCGAACTTCACGTCCTGGATGTAGTAAGCGTAGTAGCCGCTGGCCAGATTGTCCGTGCAAGTGGTGCCGTCGGTCAGCTGGGAGCCGTTGCCATTCGCTTCGGTGAACCAGCCCTTGAAGGTGTAGCCAGCAACAGGCGTACCGGCAGGCAGGGAGATGGTATCACCGACCACATAGTCCACCTTGGTGGTCTGGGTGGTGCCCACATAGCTGTTGATGAAAGAAATGGTCTTGACCGTGGCCTTGTAGGTCTGGGTTTCCGTAGCGCCGCAGGCGGAGCACACTCTGGTCATCTCGCCATCAGCGGTGGCAGTAGCCTTCTTGGTGATGGTCCAGGAGCCGAAGGTGTGGGCGCCGGTAGCGGGGATGGGAACTTCACGAGTGGTCTGGCAGGTGCTGCAGGTCTCAACCGCAACGCCGTCCTTGCCGCAGGTAGCAGCTTCCTTCACACTGGTCTGCACCCAAGTATGACCTGTTGCAGGAATCGGGGAAGTGGTGGTCTCCGTGCAACCGCTGTTCAAGCAGGGATAGGACATCACACCATCAGTGGTGCAAGTAGCCGCAGTAACAACCGTGCCATTGGAAGACCAGTTATGCCCGGTAGGGTTGATTCCCACATTCACCTTATTCTGGCAATTCTGGCATGTGTAAGTCATCACACCAGCAGATGTACAAGTAGCGGGGGTGGTTACAACACCAGAATCCCAATTTGTCTGGCTGCACTGCGGGCACGGATCCGCCGGAACAGCGGCGCTTGCCATCATGGGGATCGCGGAAACCAGCAGCACAGCTACCAGCGTCAGACTCAGCAGCTTTTTACATACCGTTTTCATGTTTCTTTCCTCCTAATGAATTTGTTTTTCTTTTTGAAATGTCTACCCTTCGCCGCAGCCCCGTTCAGTCTTTGGGACTGCTGCGGGCAGGCTTTGGTATCGGCATCTCTTTCATACCCGGATTATAGCGCATCTGGCAGAATAAGTCAATAGGAAAATTACAAATAATTACAAAATCATTTATTAAGTTTTACAGTTTTTCCTTAATAATTATCGCTTTGCAATTATTGGATGTCATTTTGTCTATTTCCCGTTCACATTTTACCTCCTCATTCGTCAAAACCGCCAACTCCCATCCATGCGAATCCCCAAAATCTCCAAATTGGTTACGCCAAGAGAATATTTTCTCCAGCTGGATTGCTTTTTCCGTCCCCGCATGATACCATAGGCATACCATATTATAACAAAAAAGGAGAAAGCCAGTATGTTCTATAAAAACGCGCGTATCTTCGCTTCTGATTTTCAATTCCACATGGGCGCCTTTGAAGTCCGGGATGGGGTCTTTGGAGCGGTTCTGCCCGAGTCCGTTCCGGAGGACGCAGTAGACCTCCAGGGCGCTACCGTCATTCCCGGCCTGGTGGATGTCCACAGCCACGGCAATTCCGGTGCGGACTTCTCCGACGGCGACTACGAGGGATTGAAAACCATGGCAGCCTTCTATGCCAGCTGCGGCGTTACCTCCTTCGCCCCCGCCTCCATGACGCTCCCCTACGACGTGCTGGCTAAGGCCTTTGCCACCGCCAAGCAGCTGACAGAGGAATCCCCCGCCGACTGCGCCCGGCTGATGGGCATTCAGATGGAAGGCCCCTATTTCTCCTACAAGAAGCGGGGCGCTCAGAATCCCGACTACCTGAAGGAGCCGGATTTTGAAGGATTCCGAAAGCTGTATGAGGACTGCGGCGGTCTGGTCCGGATTGTGGACGTTGCCCCGGAGCTGCCCGGTGCAGCGGAATTCGTTGCCAAGGCCAAGGACCTGTGCACCGTATCCATCGCCCACACCGACTCCGACTATGACCATGCCAAGGCTGCCATCGACGCCGGTGTCACCCACCTGACCCACCTGTACAATGCCATGCCCGGCATCCATCACCGCAACCCCGGCGTGATTCCCGCCGCTGTGGAGAACCCCAAGGTACGGGCTGAAATCATCTGCGACGGCGAGCACATCCATCCCGCCTCCGTCCGTCTGGCCTTCTCCATGTTTGGCGGCGACCGGATGATTCTGGTTTCCGATTCCGGCCGGTGCGCCGGTCAGCCGGACGGCACCCAGTTTGAGTTGGGCGGTCAGCAGTGCTGGCTCCGGGATGGGGTGGCCCGTCTGGCTGACGGTACCATTGCCTGTTCCGCCACCAACCTGTGGACCTGCCTGTGCAATGTAATCTCCTGGAACATTCCCGAGGAGGACGCTGTGCGGGCCGCCAGCTACAATCCCGCCTGCGCCATCGGCGCCGAAGACAAGATCGGTTCCATCGAGACCGGTAAATATGCCGACTTCCTGATCTGTGCCCCGGACTACAGCAGCAAGCGGGTGTTCATCGGAGGAAAGGAAATCTGAGCTTCTTTCCCCACTTTCTTTTCAATCTGAGGTAAGTATGTTTCAGCGTTTCATCGGGGACCGGGGGTTCTACCGCCGGGTCCTGGGGGTTGCCGTCCCCATCATGATACAAAACGGCATCACCAACTTCGTTTCCCTTCTGGATAACATCATGGTGGGCCAGGTGGGAACCATTCCCATGAGCGGTGTGTCCATTGTCAATGGACTTCTGGTGGTATTCAATCTGTGTATTTTCGGTGCCACCTCCGGTGCGGGTATTTTTACCGCCCAGTTTCATGGTTCCGGAGATACCCAGGGCGTCCGAAACACCTTCCGGTTCAAAATTCTCATTTGCCTGATCATCAGTTTCCTGGGCTGCGTTCTGTTTCTCCAGGGCGGGAAGGGTCTGATCGGCCTGTACCTCACCGGCGAAGGGGACGCCGCATCCGCCGCCGGGGCGCTGATGTACGGGCGGCAGTATCTGCTGGTCATGCTGTGGGGCTTTCTCCCCTTTGCCCTGACCAATGCCTATTCCAGCACCCTCCGGGAAACCGGCGAGACGCTGCTGCCCATGCTGGGCGGCATTACGGCAGTGCTGGTGAATCTGGGATTGAACTATGTGCTGATTTTCGGTCACTTCGGTGCCCCGGCGCTGGGCGTGGAAGGCGCCGCCATCGCCACGGTGATTTCCCGGTATGTGGAACTTGCCATTGTCGCCGGATGGACCCACCGCCACAAGCTGCGCAATCCCTTCATTGTGGGCGCCTACCGCTCTCTCGCAATTCCCGGCAGGCTGCTCAAATCCATCACCTTCAAGGGAATGCCTCTGCTTGTCAACGAATTCCTCTGGTCCAGCGGCATGGCCTTTCTGAATCAGTGCTACTCCACCTGCGGACTGGATGTGGTTCCCGCCATGAACATCTCCAGCACCCTGAGCAATCTGTCCAGCGTGGTTTTTCTCTCCATGGGCAATGCAGTGGGCATCATCATGGGCCAGATGCTGGGGGCCAGCCTTCCGGAGTGGGAGGTCCGGGATTCCAACCGGAAGCTCATTGCGGTGTCCGTCACATCCGGCGTCCTGTTCGGCTGTATCATGGCAGTATTTTCCAGCCTGTTCCCCCAAATCTACAACACCACCCCGGAGGTCCGCCGGCTGGCAACCATCCTGATCTGCGTTACCGCCCTGCTCATGCCGGTAAATGCCTACATCAACGCCACCTATTTCACCCTCCGTTCCGGTGGGCAGACTATGGTCACCTTCCTGTTTGACAGCTGCTTCGTGTGGGTGTGCAGCGTACCCCTGGCCTTCTGCCTGAGCCGGTTCACCAATCTTCCCATAATCCCCCTGTATGCCATCTGCCAGTCCGCTGATCTACTCAAATGCGTCATCGGCACTTGGATGCTCCGCCGGGGAAAATGGATTCAGAACCTGACCGTATAACGATAAAATCCCCTGGTGCGCTTCCTTTGCACACCAGGGGATTTTTCCATCGTTCCGGGTAGCTGTCATCCATTCTGCTGACCTCACAGAACCGATGGCCGATCTTGATTTCCCGTCTTGTCTCGCTTCATTCAGCACGGGGATCGTTATTCCTGCTCCTCCATGGTTTTCAGCAGCTGTTCATACCAGTTACGCTCAAATTCCACCGCCGCAATGCCATACTCCAGCGCATACCCCTGAAAGCGCCGCACATCGTCCTGTTGTTCCGGGAACTGGGCCTGTGCCCATTTATACAGTTCCCGGAGCTGCTCCAGCACGCACTGTGTCTGCTGGATTTTTCGGATGTATCCCCGAATGGCCTCCAGGCGTTTCTCCGGTTCTGCCAATCCCATAAAAAGCAGTCTCGACAGCTCCGAATTCCACATTCTTCCAATATCCACAGGCTTTTCTACCCAACGAATAAACATCTCTTTTCCCTGGGGGGTAATGGAGAAGGTTTTTTTCCGCCGTCCCCCCAACCGGCTCTCCTGGGCAGAGATTCTTCCTTCCCGGTGCAGTCTGTTCAGGGTTGTCTGAAGGCTGCCCCCGCTGTAGGAACAAATCAAGGAAAGATTACGTTTGATAAATTGCTGAATCTCATACCCAGTCATAGGCGAAAGCATCAGCAGCCCCAGAATCAAGTATTCCATATTGGCCTCCAAATTATTTCAATAGAGCTATTATACGGCCCATACTCCGTTCCGTCAAGGCAATATTCTGTAGTTTTTCCTTTGGATTCCTGGGTTTTGCTTGCCCTGGGGAATAAAGTGTGGTAGAATTTCAGATAGAATTCCAATTCCACCAAAGAATGGAGCTTATGTATGAAAGACGGATTTGTCAAGGCTGCTGCGGCAACTCCCGAGATTCAGGTGGCAGACTGCGCCTTCAATGCACGGCAGATTATTTCCCTGATCCGGCAGGCACGAGAGCAGGGCGTGCGGATTGTATGTTTCCCCGAGCTATGCGTCACCGGCTACACCTGCGGTGATCTGTTTCTTCAGCGAACCCTCCTGGACGGTGCGGAAACTGCGCTGTCCCACATTCTGGCAGAAACCGCCGGACTGGACATTCTGTCCGCCGTTGGACTGCCGGTCCGCAGAAGCAGCAAGCTCTACAACTGCGCCGCCCTAATTCAGAACGGGCGGATTTTGGGGGTGATTCCCAAACGGCACCTGCCCAATTACTCCGAATTCTACGAGACCCGGTGGTTTCAGTCCGCTGATCCCACGATGCTGGATACCGTCACCCTCTGTGGGCAGGAGGTGCCCTTCGGCATGCGCCAGCTGTTTTGCTGCGATACGCTGCCGGAACTGGTCATCGGGATCGAAATCTGCGAAGATCTGTGGGTCCCCGATCCCCCCTCCACCCGGCTCACTGCCGCCGGAGCAACGCTCATGCTGAACCTCTCCGCCTCCGACGAAATCGTGTGCAAGGACAGTTACCGCCGGGAACTGGTCTGTTCCACTTCCGGCCGGCTGGTCTGCGGCTATGTTTATGCGGACGTGGGAGAAGGAGAATCCACCACCGATCTGGTATTCGGCGCCCACAACCTCATTGCGGAGAATGGCTCCCTGCTGGCCCAGAGTCGGTTCACCCAAGGACTTCTGGTCAGTGAGATTGACGTACACCGGCTCAGCCAGGAGCGGCAGCGGATGACCACCTACCCGGAGTCCGCCGAGCAGGTTCGCCGGATTCCCTTCCATTTGGAGATTCAGGAAACCGCCCTGACCCGCTTCGTCCCTCCCAATCCCTTCGTCCCCGCCGATCAAGGTGACCGGGCAGCCCGGTGTGAGGAAATACTCCGGCTTGCCTCTTTGGGTCTGAAAAAGCGGCTGGCTCACACCCATGCCCGCACGGCGGTGGTTGGACTCTCCGGCGGACTGGACTCTGCCCTGGCCATTCTCATTACCAAAAAGGCAATGGATATGCTGGGTCGGCCCAGTACGGACATTGTGGCTGTGACCATGCCCTGTTTCGGCACCACAGACCGGACCCGGGACAACGCCTGCAAACTGGCCGACTGCCTGGGCGCCAACCTGCGCCGGATTGACATCGGCAATGCGGTTCAGCAGCATTTCCAGGACATCGGACAGGATATGGAGGATCATTCCGTTACCTTTGAAAACGGTCAGGCCCGGGAGCGAACCCAGGTCCTCATGGACATTGCCAACAAAACCGGCGGTATGGTCATCGGCACCGGGGACCTGTCGGAGCTTGCCTTGGGCTGGGCCACCTACAACGGCGACCATATGTCCATGTACGGCGTCAACGCCTCCATTCCCAAAACTTTGGTACGCCATCTGGTGCGGTTTGCGGCGGACAGCCAGGGGGGCGATCTGGCACAGGTGCTCTATGACATTCTGGACACTCCGGTATCCCCGGAGCTGCTCCCGGCGGTGGATGGAACCATCTCCCAGCGGACGGAGGATCTGGTTGGTCCCTATGAACTCCATGATTTCTTCCTGTACAACAGCATCCGGCTGGCATTTCCCCCGGCGAAGGTGTTCCGGCTTGCCCAGTACGCCTTGGGAAACGTCTATAACCGGGAAACCATTCTCAAATGGCTGAAGATCTTCTACCGCCGGTTTTTCCAGCAGCAGTTCAAGCGTTCCTGCCTGCCCGACGGCCCCAAAGTGGGTTCCTTGACCCTCTCCCCCCGGGGAGACTGGCGGATGCCCTCTGACGCCGTTGCCCGGCTCTGGCTGGAAGAAGCGGAAAACCTGTAATAACGAACGAACCCCCGGAGGAAATCCTCCGGGGGTTCAGTGTTAAATCAGGACTTTTCTTCTGCGGATGCGAAGCAGCTCCCAAACGCCAATGGCTGCCCCCAGGGCCCAGCGGAGCGGCCAAAGCCCCGCACCGCCATAAAACAGTGCCACCACGCACAGATACACCCCGAGATAGGGCACACTCATGCCGAATCGGAAGGGGTGGTCTTTCTTCCCCAGGAACCGCCGGGTATAGATCTCGTGAGCAGCAAGCTGGATGCTGTGGGAAATCATGGTTGCCAGCGCCGCTCCCGCCACGCCAACCCGGAGCAGGAGCACATAATTCAGGCCCACATTCAGCAAGGAGGAGGCAATGGTCACCGCCGCCACCGCTTTGGTCTGCTTGCGGTAATATTCGTAGTTGATGGGGAAGGTACACAGGAAGTTCAGAAAATAGCTGGTCACAAACACCGGAATCAGATTGGTTCCACTCCGGAAGTCCGCCCCTACAAAAATCTGGTACACCTCCCGGCTGAGCAGCAGGAATCCCACCGCCAGCACGGTGAACAGCTCCAGGAAATTTCGGGCTTTCTTCTCCACGCCCTCCCGGTTCCCCAGCCGCATATCCTCAAAGAAGAAGGGACACCAGGAATTATTCAGGGCAGCAAAAATAGTGAACATAATGCCGCCAAAATTAAATGCTGCACTGTAAATACCCGCAGCATCCGTTCCCATCATCTGCTGGATCATGACCTTGTCGCTCTGGCCCAGCACCAGGTCCGACAGATTGTAAAACACCATGGGGATGGCCAGGTAGATGCAGAACTTCCAGTATTCCCGGTGAAACAGGGTCTTTCCCTGACGGAGAATCCAGATGCAGGCAGGGATGCCGATCAGGCCGTAGGTAGCAGCGATGCCCACCACCCGGCCGAAATACCGACTCTCCTGCGGCAGCTGGAAAATCAGCAGCAGCGACAGTCCCAGGCTTACCAGCGTTACGGTCAGGGACATGAGCATGTTCCGTCCCGCCTTGAACTCATAGACGAACTTGCTGTTCAGGAAGTTGATGCAGAAGGTTCCGAAGGACTGGATCAGCATCAGCATCACCAGCCACCGGCTGAGCTTCAGCAGGCCGGAAATGGGTTCCAGGAAGCACAGCACCACCGCCGAACAGATCAGGAACATCGTCACGGACAAGCCCATGGCAGCAGATTGATAGCGGTTCTGCTCCTGCTCCGGGTATTCCATCCGGGCATTGACCAGAGTTCCCTGGGTCTGCATGGTGAACACGATGGCCAGCACCGCCGTCCAGGTATTGTACACCTGGGTGATGCCGTAGCCGCTGTTGTCCAGTAGCCGGGTAAACAGGGGCATGGTAAAAATCGAAATCCCCCGCAGCAGCAGTGTACTGAGAATGTTGAAAAAAGCTACACGATTTTGTCGTTTCATGGTTCTCCCGGTTATCCTTTGTGTTTTAAATCATAGATGGTTCGATACAGACCGGATGCCAGCAGCAAATCCCGCAGCCGCTCTTTCCCGGCAAAATAGGGACTGGTCAGGATAAATCCCAGGTGCGTCCCCAATTCCCGGCGGGTTTCGCCCATTTCCCGGGCATAGCGGCTGCGAACGCCCGCCCTGAATCAGCATCAGCAGCAGGTGGGACAGAGAGCGCACCAGCAGGAAGCGGGCCTGGTTGGCAATTGCAGGATGGTTCCGTCGGATATACCCCTCAATTGCCCGGGCATGCCGGGAAAAATGGAAGGTTTTCTCCGATATAGGAGCGGTGCTGATGCTTCCTTTCCGGTGAAAATAGCAGTAATAGGGCTGATTCCAGAGAAGCACCCGTCCAGACGCCAATGCAGCCCGATAGGTCACAGGAACATCCTCACAGATCACACCTTCCGGGAACCGGAGACACGCAAACAACCTCCGGTGAAACACCTTGTCACAGGCGCTGGAATCACAGTGGTCCCACAGGAAAATCCGGCCTGCCATCTCCTCTCCGGAGATCATTTCCGTTTCTGTGGGACACAGACCCACCGTTTTCTCCCCGGTATCTGCGTCCACATCATAGCGTCCCCCGCAGAGCAGGTCCACCCCGTGCTGCTTCATCAGACGCAGGGCGGATTCATAGCAATCCGGTTCCACCCAGTCATCGCTGTCGACGAAGGTCACATAAGTTCCCCCGGCCAGTTCCAGCCCCGCATTCCGGGCGCTGCTCAAGCCCTCGTTGGATTTGTGAATCACCCGGACACGGCCATCTTCTTCGGCGATTTGGTCGCACAATGTCCCGGATTCATCTGTGGAGCCGTCGTCAACCAGAATCAGCTCCAACTGCACACCCTTTTGACTCAGCAGTGATGCAGCGCATCGGCGCAAATAAGGCGCTACATTATACACCGGAACGATGATACTCAGCTGTATTTCACTGTCCATATCCTATCCTCAGTTCAGGTCCCGGTAAATCTGCAGCAAGTCCGCCAGATTCCGCTCCGGGTTATGGGTTTTCAGTGCATGCTGCCGTGCCGCCTGGCCCAGATTCACCGCCCTGCCTTCCATGGCAAACAGTGCCTGGATGTGATGGGCCAGCAGATAGGGAGCATTCACCGGGTAAATCCGTCCCTCGGTGTTCCGCTCCATCAGTTCCGCCACGCCGCCCACGTCGCTGGCCACACAGGGTACGCCCAGGAGCATGGCCTCTCCCAAAGAATTGGGAGAATTCTCCACCGTGGAGGGCAGCACAAATACATTTGCCTTGAGATACTCTGCCTTCATCTGCTCGGCACTCAGACTGCCCAGGAACGTAATCCGTCCTTCCAGGTCATATTGTCTGGCCAACTGGGCCAGATAGGTTTCATACCGGTTACAGCGGAGCCGTTCCTTCGCAGTTTTCGGCAGGAAACTGCGGCCCGGCACCGCAATGGTGGCATCCGGATAGTGCTTCACCACTTCCCCCATGGCCTCCAGGAGATAATGAAAGCCTTTGATGGGATACACACAGCTGGATGCAAAAACCCGGTGTTTCCGGCAGGCGGAGTAGTCCCAGGTATCCTGATAGAAAGGCTCCCGGAGGGTTTCATTGCAGAAGTGATACCGCACCTGGGGCTGAATGGCCCGGGTACAGGCATCGTCCCAGATGGTGCGCCCAATGACATGGTGTACTTTCCGCAGCGCCTCCACCTCCAGCTCTCCCCGGAGGCGGAATTTTTGCTGCTGGGTCAGCAGATTTTCACGTCGAATCAAGTCCCGCAGGGTATATCCTCGCTGCACACCCCAGGGAATTCCCTCGTTAAAATGCCGGGCATAGACGGAGCACAGGCCCTGAATGCTGATGGCCGTGTGGTCCAGCAGGCCTTCCCTGTCTGCGGCATTGACCATGGCCAGCGTGTGGCCATACTCACTGCCCCAAATATGGATCACATCGGGGCCAAACGCCCGAATTTCATTGCGAAACGTCTGCTCCAACTCCGGCTGGTAGCGAAACCCACAGGATTCCTGGAAGGTAGCAAAGGCGCACCGGGCGCTCAGGCTGCCGCTTCCTGGTTTTCCCGGGCACAGCACCCGCAGTTCCACATCCTCCGTCATCAGGTCGGTGAGCACATGGTCAATCCACAGTCCTCCGTTGGCAGCGCTGCCGTATAGCTTTTCCTTGACTGCCCCAGGGGCAATGTTGCACAGCCACAGCACCCGCATGAGATCACTTCCTTCTCTCAGATTCCAACATGGAAAGTATCTTTTTCCCCTGAATCACGTTGTTTTTCCGGGTGAGTATAAAATTTCTCGCTGCCATGCCTTTGACAAACAGTTCTTCATCCGACTGTTCCAGCACAGATTTCAGCGCTTCTGCCACACCTGCGGCAGTCTCCTCCTCGATGAGGAAAACATACGGAAGGTACTCCTCCGGCATTCCAGGCAGCCGGGTGGTAAGCACCGGCGTTCCCGTGGACATATATTCCATGGTCTTGGAGGGGAAGGAATACTTCACATATTCCGCATGGGTGGGCCGGGGGTTCACCAGCAGCGTTGCCGCCATTTCCTTTTCCACCACCTGGGCGCTGAGCAGCATTCCCCCGTACACAATCCGCCTATCCTCGGCAGCAATTTTCTGAAGTTCCGGCACATAGTTGCCGGGCCCATAGATATGGAGCCGGGCATCGGGAATGTCCGCCATCCGGAAGCCTTCCACCAGCTCCGGCAGACCGTACTCCCGGCTGACTCCACCGGCATAAAGGCAGACCCGGCCAGGGTCTTTTTTCTCCTGAGCGGGTTGTTTCTGTGCCATTGCAATGTCGGCGTGGCCTTCCAGAATCACATAGGGTTTCCCCTTGGGGTTTAAGTAGTCATTCATGGCCTGGGTCAGCAGCACATAGCTGGTGCAGTGGGCAATGACAAAATTGGAAACCGATTTGGACAGCCGGCTCCCGGAAAGCAGATCCGGCAGGTCCGTGACGATGCCCACGCATTCCCTGCCCCGAAGCCGGGCTGCCAGCAAAGCGGACAGTGCCGTCATCCGGTTCAGCACGTCCACCACCACTGCCGTATCCTTACCGCCCATGGTCAGAACCTGGAAAAAGGTTCCCAGGCCTACAACCAGGGCCTTCAGCGCCGGATTGCGGACAGCAGGCAGATTGTGATAGACCGCCCCCCCCTCTTCCTCCCGGGGCAGGCCGACAAAAGACTGGGCAAGCACCCGGCGGTTCACCGGCGGATTGGCAATTACCTCCACCTTCGCCGAAGCCGCCAGCCCCTCAATCAGCAGGCGGTGGTATTTTTGTGACTGGAACGCAGGCTTGACCGGCACCTTTTCAAACAGCCGCCGGTAGGTTTTATCGGAGCAGGTGGTTACCGCATATAAAATCCGCATGGGTTACCTCCCCTGTTCAAACAAATTCAAATGAGCCTGCACCATATTCTCTATGGTGTAGGGACGAATGGTCTCCAGGGCCGCTGCCCCCATGGCCCGGTAGTCTCCGGAAAAGATCTTCCGAATTTTCTCGGACAGGGCGGGAACATCCTCCACCGGCACCAGATCGCCGTTTACCCCCGGTTCGATCAGTTCCAGCCCGGCCACGCATCGGTCCGTGGTAATCACCGGCAGGCCACAGGCCATGGCCTCGTTGACGACCAGCCCCCATACATCGCTGTGGGTGGGCAGAACAAACAAGTCCGCCGCCCGGTAGTAACGCAGCAGCGGTTCCTTTTTCTGAAAGGGCACAAAGTGGACGTTCTCCAGGCCATGCGCCCGGACAAATTCCAGATGCGCCTGGGTCGGTTCTCCTCCCACAAAATACACGCCCACATTCTTTTCCAAAGCAGGGATTGCATGCAGCAGGGCCTCCATCCCTTTTTCCCGGGTCAGCCGCCCCACATACAGCAGGATTTTCTCCTCTGCCATGCCCAGTTCCCGCCGCAGCGTCTGCTTCTCTTCCAGGGTTGGCAGGTACGGCAGAATCTCCCGCTGCCACAGGGAGGTAAAGGGATACAGAAAAATCCGGTCCGGATTTGCTCCATAATGGCACAGGTACTCCGATGTGTGGCTGCCGCTGCTGATCCACCAGCTGGCGGAACTGACCAAGCTCCGCTTGAAGCGGTATTTCAGAGGAGAATCCGGACGGATCAGGCCCCCGTCCACCTCCATGTAAAAGGGCATCTTCCTGGCCTTCAGATAGGCGATGGCCAGCATCACCGTGGGTCCGGCGTAGCCGCAGATCACAATGGCATCCCAGGATTTTTTCAGCCAACGGCACACATCCACGCACAGATCTTTCCCCCCCTGGGAAAAAACTCTACGCTTCAGCTGTACCGCCTGAAAATTTCCGCTTCCTTCCACATACCACTGGGCGTCCCGGTGGGTTTTCTTCTCAATCCGGTCAGAAAACAGCACTGTCACCTGGGCGTTCTTCCCCAGTTCGTCAAAGAAATTCACCCGGTAGGGAGATGGGTAATTGGTTACAAACAAAATTCGCTTCATTCCGCTCATGCCTCAATCGCCAAGCTCCACCCGGAAGATCTGATGCCGGTTCTCCCGCTCGTTTTCCGGCGGGAGCTGCATGTAGTCTCCGTACTGCGCTGACAGGATTTCGTGGTATGCCTTGGGGACAGCAAAAAGTTCCCCCTCAAAGGGCGCGGTGATAAATTCCGAAAACCACGCCGCATCGTAGAATTCCTGGTTGGAAATGCCATCCTGCCGGGTGAGCACCCCGGTTTTCCCCGGCGCCACAGCCAGCTCGTCAAAGGCTTTTGTCAAATCCCGGGAATCTGCAAACAACGCCTTCAGCTGGTAGTACAGGTATCCAATCCGCTTCTTCCAGACAATTTTCTCGCAGTTCATCCAGGGACGATAACCGCATTTCATCAGCTTTGTCCGGAACAGCTGCATCATTTTGTTGGTGTGGGCCATTCTCTCGGACATGTTATCCGGGATATAATCAAAGGGGAAAATGTCAATATAGATGCCGTTTTCCTTCAAATCTCCGGTTTTCTTCCGCTCCAGGTAGATGGTATTGCGTTTCATCACCTTGCCGAAAGGCAGGGCGTACCGCTCCTCGCTGTACCAGTTCTGGAAGAAGTACTCCGATTTCAGTGCCTTTGGCGCAATCCGGCAGAACTTCTCGTATTCCGGGCGCAGCATGCCGATGTCCAGGTCATCATCCCAGGGGATGAAGCCCTTGTGCCGGATGGTGCCGATCAGCGTCCCGCAGCATAGGAAATATTGAATGCCGTTTTCTTCACACACCCGCCTGACTTCTTTTGCAATCTCCAACTGCACCAGCTGAACCTTTCGCAGCAATTCACGCTCCACGAGATTTCCTCCTTAACAGCAAGTCATGTACCCAGGGGAGCCCCCGCTCCGCCAAAGCCACAGCGGGAAACAGCCAGAAAAACAGGTCCGCCGTCAGATTCTGGGTATTGAATGACATGAACATGATCATCAGCAGGCAGAGGTTGGCCAGGATCCCCCGTTTTTTCTCCCAAACCAGGGCAATCCAGGCTGCCACATGCGCACTTCCGCCCACAATACCGAACACCGCATACTGAATCATGGTGGAACTGGTATTGTTATCCACCGCATACAGCACCTGGGACAGGCGGCTTCCAATCAGGGGACTGCGGAAAAACAAGCCGCCATTGGCAAAAATCGAGCCAATCCGGTCCACCCAGGATTCCTCCCCCGGCTGGAACTTGGAAACAAACATGGCATACAGCTCCCAGTAGAGGGTGCTCTGCTCTCTCTGCGCCTTGAGGAACATCCAGACCGCAAACGAACCTACCCCCAGAACAATCACCCAGGCAAGCACCTTGCGGTACAGCTTCTTTTCGAAGAAAAGGAACAGGAAAAACAGTCCCAGTTCAATCAGGCCTCCGGTGGCCAGGGTGGAAATCATAGTCGCAGCCAGGACTGCATTGATCATCCACAAAAACCATCCCTTGCGCCACTGCGCCCGGTAATTGTTCAGATACAGACCGAGGAGCAAAAAATACTGATACACCCCCGGCTCCCGAAAAATGCCGAAATTCCGATTCATCACATAGCTGACCGACACAAAGCTCAGCCCAAAGTTATAAAATTGAATTTGAATGGAGTTTTCAAAAATCGGAACCGTCAAAATCCCTGACTCATGCAGTCCTCTCAGACAATAAGTAGCGAGAATGGAATAAACACCGATTACCGTCAAAATGCAGACATACAGCCGGGAAAGCTGTCGAATGTTTCGGAAATAGCTGAGAAAAATCGCCGCCAAAGGGCAGAACAGGATGCTGAAGTACATCATCTGCCAGTCCAGCTTCAGTACCATGGGAATCAGCATTGCCGCCGCAATCACTGCCGCCAGCCCCATCCGGGGGTCTGTCAGAATCTGTTTCCACTCCCGGCGGCGGGCAATCAGAAACCCAATTCCCAACAATCCCACCAGTGCAACCAGCAGAATCTGGGAGCGGTTGAATCCCAGAATGGCAGTGGTGACCAGCGTATTCCGGGATAAGTACAGCAGGGCGGCAAATACAGCTCCAAACAAAATCCGTCCCAGTCGGGTGTTCAGATAATGGTACTGCTTCATGGATGTGCCTCCCCTGTCAATTGCAAAATGGCCTGAAACAGATGATCCGCCCCTCTGGGGACAGCAATCCCCCCAAACCGGCGGACAATCTCCTCGCAGGCTGTTCCCTGGTAGACCACTGCCTCGGTCCCACAGCGGCGGGCTTCCAGGGTGGTCATGCCGAAGGTCTCCTCAGCACTGGGATTGACAAACACATCCGCAGCGGAATAAATCTGAACCAGTTCCTCCAGAGTTCCGGTTCTGGGCAGCGCCAGAATATTCGCCGGCAAATTCTTTCGCTGTTTTTCACGCAGTCCCACCAGGACAATCATGAACTGATCATCCAACAGTTTTGCCAGTTCCAGGAAGTCTGCCAACCCCTTTCGGGCATCCCAGACGCTGGCCACTCCCAGAATGATTTTCTTGTCTTCCAGATGATGGGTTTTCCGAAAATCGCTGGGCAGCGGGCGAAAAACCGCCGGATCTATGGTATGGTAGACCACCTCCACCGGATATTCCTTCAAAAAGCTTTCCTTCACCCGGCTTTCCAGCCAGTGGGAGGGCACAATCAGTCTCAGATTGGGAATTCCGGTGAATAATTCTCTCTTTTCCCGATAGTTTTCCCGGCTTCTGTCCAACAGCAGACTCTGGGGATAGCTTTTCCGCTGGGGGCAGTGGTGGCAGCCTGACTTCCATCTGTCGCACCGGACAAAGTCAAAATAGGCGCAGTGCCCCGTAAAGCTCCAGCAGTCGTGGAGGGTCCAGCGGATTTCCTTTCCGCAGGTCCGCAGATATGCAAACAGTTCACCCAGGTGAAGGTAGTAGCCGTGGAGATTGTGCAGCCATATCACATCCGGATCATATTCCCTGACCCATGCCAGGAACCGGCGGGTTGCCCCCCGGGAGCCGAAGCCCTGTTCATCCAGAATGCGGCTGCGCAGCCCATGGAGCCGGCAGTCCCAGTCCGTTCCAATGCGAACCGTGGGGATGTCCCGGCAGTCCTCCTGCTTGCGGCCATAGGCCAGGACGCAGCTGTGCCCTTGGGCCATCAGCGCCCGGCAGCTTTCCGCCGCCAGTCGTCCGGTGCTGCCAAATCCGGCCACCGAGTTCACAAACAGGTACTTCATGGAATTCCTCCCGGAAATCAGAATTTTCTCCAGACCATCCGATCCACCACGCCAGTGTAGGACTGAATCAGCTTTACCACTTTGGTGGAGACATTTTCCTCCACATAATCCGGTACGGGAGTACCATTGTCCCCCTCCAGATTCATCCGCACGGCAGTCTCCACCGCCTGGAGCAGATGATTTTCGTCGATGCCCGCCAGCACAAAGCAAGCCTTGTCCAATGCCTCCGGCCGTTCGGTGGAGGTGCGGATGCACACCGCCGGGAAGGGATGACCCACACTGGTAAAGAAGCTGCTCTCCTCCGGCAGCGTCCCCGAATCGGACACCACCGCAAAGGCATTCATTTGCAGGCAGTTATAGTCGTGGAAGCCCAGCGGCTCATGCTGAATCACCCGGGGGTCCAGCCGGAAGCCGCTTTCCTCCAGCCGCTTTCTGGAGCGGGGATGGCAGGAATAGAGAATGGGCATATCGTACTTTTCCGCCATGGCGTTCACCGCAGTGAACAGGGAGCGGAAATTCTTTTCCGTATCAATGTTTTCCTCCCGGTGGGCCGAGAGCAGGATGTACTTTCCCTTGGTCAGACCCAGCCGCTGGTGAATGTTGGATGCCTCAATTGCCGCCAGGTTGGCATGGAGCACCTCCGCCATGGGAGAGCCGGTGACGTATACCCGCTCCTTGGGCAGACCGCACTCATGAAGATATTTCCGGGCGTGTTCCGAATAGGCAAGATTCACGTCGGAGATGATGTCCACAATCCGGCGGTTGGTCTCCTCCGGCAGGCACTCATCCTTGCAGCGGTTGCCCGCCTCCATATGGAAAATCGGGATATGCAGCCGCTTGGCGGAAATGGCGGACAGGCAGGAGTTGGTATCCCCCAGAATCAGCACCGCATCGGGCTTGACAGCGCACATCAGCTTATAGGAGCCGTTGATGATGTTGCCAATTGTAGCACCCAGGTCGTCGCCCACTGCATTCAGGTACACATCCGGGTCCGCCAGTCCCAGGTCCCGGAAGAAAATGCCGTTCAGATTATAGTCGTAGTTCTGCCCGGTATGGGCCAGCAGGCAGTCGAAGTAGTTCCGGCACTTGGTAATCACTGCCGCCAGGCGGATGATCTCCGGCCGGGTTCCCACCAGAATCAGCAGCTTCAGTCTGCCGTCGTTCCGGAAGGAAATGTCGGAATAGTCCACTTTCAGATTCATGGTTCCACCGCCTCGTAGAAGGTATCGGGATGCTGGGGGTCAAAGCACTCGTTGGCCCACATCACCGTCACCAGATTTTCCGTATCGGAGAGGTTGATGATATTATGGGTGTACCCCGGCAGCATATGCACCGCCTGAATCTCCTCTCCGGAGACGTCAAAATTCAGCACTTCCTCCGTGCCGATTTTCCGCTGCTGAATCCGCCCCCGTCCGGACACCACGATAAAAAACTCCCACTTGGTATTGTGCCAGTGCTGCCCCTTGATGATGCCGGGTTTGGAAATGTTCACGCTGAACTGCCCGGCGCTTTTTGTCCGCAGCAGCTCCGTAAAGCTGCCCCGGGCATCCACGTTGGTTTTCAGCGGGAAGGCCGCTTTTTCTTTGGGCAGATAGGACAGGTAGGTGGAATAGAGCTTCTTGGCAAGGCTGCCCGCCGGGATTTCCGGCATCAGGAGCGTCTGGGGCTGGGCCTTGAACGCATCCAGCATCGCCACAATCTCCCCCAGGGTAGCCCGGTGGGTTACCGGGGCGGCGCAGTACCGGCCTTCCGGCGTCAGAACGGTGTTCAGCCCGTCAAATTCACAGCGGTGCTCCTTCCCTTCCAGGGCGTCCAGCATCTCCTCCACCAGATCGTCAATATACAATAGTTCCAATTCCACAGAGGGGTCATTGACGGTGATGGGCAGGTCGTGGGCGTAGTTGTGGCAGAAAGTGGCCACGGCGCTGTTGTAATTGGGGCGGCACCATTTGCCGAAGAGATTGGGGAAGCGGTAGATCAGCACCTTGGACCCGGTTTCTGCACCGTAGGCGAAGAACAGTTCCTCCCCTTCCTTCTTGCTCCTGCCGTATTCACCGTTGGCATAGCGGCCCAGCAGGGTGGCCTGGATGGAGGAGGACAGCATCACCGGGCAGGTATTGCCGTAATGCTTCAGGGTGTCCAGCAGGGTAGCTGCAAACCCGAAATTGCCTTTGTGGAAATCCTCCGGATTTTCCGGCCGGTTCACGCCTGCCAGGTTAAAAACAAAGTCCGCTTCCCGACAGCCCTCTTCCAGCACCGCAGCGGGAGTTTGCCGGTCATACAGATACAGGGTTTCCACGGTCAGTTCCGGGCGGGTTTTATCCTTTCCGTCCCGGATGGCCTTCAGCCGCTCCGTCAGGTTCTTCCCAACAAATCCAGCGGCGCCGGTAATCAGAATGTTCATCCTGGTTTTCCTCCGCTCAGGCTTTCTTCTTCCAGGCTTCCAGTTCCTCCCGGATGTAGGACAGCTGGAGCAGCTTCTGCTGCACCTGCTCCACATTCAGAAGGTCCGTGTTGTTGCTGTTGAACTCGGTGAGCACGTTGCGCTGGGTATCGCCCACCTTGAAATATTTGTCGTAGTTCAGATCCCGCTTGTCGCAGGGCACCCGGTAGAAGTTGCCCAAGTCAATGGCGTGGGCACACTCCTCATTGGTCAGGAGCGTCTCGTACATTTTTTCGCCATGGCGGATGCCGATGACTTTGATCTCGTGCTCCGGCGCAAACAGGCCCGTTACCGCTTTGGCCAGCGTCTCAATGGTGCAGGCCGGCGCTTTCTGGACCAGAATGTCGCCACTGATGCCATTTTCAAAGGCAAACATCACCAGATCCACCGCCTCATCCAAAGACATGACGAACCGGGTCATGGCAGGCTCTGTAATGGTGATGGGATTGCCCGCCTTGATCTGGTCAATCCACAGGGGCACCACACTGCCCCGGGAGCACAGCACATTGCCATAGCGGGTGCAGCAGATTTTCGTCTTTTCCGGGGCAACCGTCCTGGATTTTGCCACAATGACCTTTTCCATCATGGCCTTGGAGGTGCCCATTGCATTCACCGGGTAGGCTGCCTTGTCGGTGGACAGGCAGATCACCGCCTTCACCCCCACCTCAATGGCGGCGGTGAGCACGTTGTCCGTACCAATGACGTTGGTTTTCACCGCTTCCAGGGGGAAAAACTCACAGGAGGGAACCTGCTTCAGCGCCGCAGCATGGAAAATATAGTCCACACCGTTCATGGCGTTCTTCACCGAGGCAATATCCCGGACGTCGCCGATGAAAAATTTGATTTTTCCCGAAGCATCCGGAAATTTTGCCTGAAATTCATGGCGCATGTCATCCTGCTTTTTCTCGTCCCGGGAGAAAATCCGAATTTCCTCCACGTCCGTGTCCAAAAAGCGGTTCAGCACCGCGTTCCCGAAGGAGCCGGTGCCGCCGGTAATCATCAGTGTCTTATTGGCAAAAATACTCATGTTTTCTCTCCTTTTCCCGGTTCACCCCGCAGCAATTCCCGGAACAGCTGCACATATTTCCCGGTTCCCTTCTCCATGGAATACTTCTCAAAATAGAATGCCCGGCTGACTCGTCCCATTTCCGCCAGACGCTGCCGGTTTTGCTTCATCTCCAGAATGGCCTGGGCAAGGCGGTGAGACTCCCCGTTGCGAACCCACAGGCCCGCCCCCTGCTCCACATCCCGCACAATATCGCATTCATCCATGACAGCCAGCAGCGGAATTCCCTGGCGCATATAGCAGTAGGTCTTGCTGGGAACACACAGCCCGGTAGCCCCCTCTTCCAGGGAAACCAACGCACAGTCGCTGGCCGCCAGCGCATCCTGAAAGTCCCTTCCATGGAGGAAATCATACACCGCCACGTTGGAAATGCATTCCTGGCGGACAATATTTTTCAGTTTTTCCAGTTTATTCCCATGTCCGGCGAACAGGAACAGGATGTCCTGCGCCTCCCGCAGCTCCTGAATGGCCTTGAGAATGGTACGCATATCCTGCATGGTGCCCATATTGCCGAAATAGGACACCACAAACCGTTCCCCCGCCAGACGGCGGAAGCGGTTTTCTCCCTCCGGGGAAGCGGCCAGTCCCTCCTCCGGGTACCAGTTGGGAATCACCGTCACCCGGTCCCCGGAGATGGGGCGGTGGTTCAAGATATACGCCCGCTGCTCGGAGGACAGCGACACGATCCGATCTGCCCGCCGGAACACGCAGCGGTTGATGTGGTTCATCAGGCGGCAGATCAGGCTTCCCTCCCGCAAGGTATTGGTAACCGTCGCCACCTCCGGGTACAGGTCATAGGAGACAAAAATCAGTTTTGTCCCGAACAGCTTTTTTGCCCAGGAGGCAATCCAGGGCAGAATCGGCGGGTTGGAATACACCACCACCGCCCGGTACCGGGCAATCTCCGGCAGGTGCAGCAGCACCATGAACGTGAAAGAGAAGTAATTCACCAGACGCCCGACGAAGCCGGAACGGTCCAGCTGTATATACTTCAGGCGGTGGATCTCAATGCCCTCCACCGTCTCCCGGGTGGGAATTTCCGCTCCCTCCAGGTACTCCCGGGGATAGCCGCACAGCACCCCTACCGAAAACCCCTCCTTTGTCAGCGCCACCGCTGTATCAAAGGGCAGCTGGGCAGAAGAGATATATTCCGGGTGAAAAAACTGGCACAGAAACACAATGTCTTTCTTCGGTTTCATCCGATCTCCTCCCCCACAGTTATGCCTCCGTCTCCGATATGGATTCGCTCAGAGACTTCACACAGTAATCCGCGGAATACCGGCTCAGCTCCATGTCATAGCACAGGCTTCCGAAAGCCTTATCCACCAGCGGTGTGGCATGGCGCAGCAGCTTCAGCCCCCAGGTCATGCCCCCCACCAGAATCAGATTTCTGCCCCGGGCGTGGGCAATCCGGCTGACCACGTCGCTGGTATTGGCATATTCTTTGTTCTGGGGGCAGAAAATGCCGGAGGCCCTGTCCTCAATCAGCAGCCGGATCAGTTCTGCCAGGTTTTCAATGTAAATCATGGAGCGCTGGTTATCCACCTTGGGAAATACCGGAAGCTTCTGTGCCAATTTTTCCATGGTCACATAGTTCCCCCGGCAGCCCTTTCCGTAGACGATGGGCGGGCGGAGAATCGCCAGTTTGAAGTCATCCCCCGCCAGTTCTTCCAGCCGGGCCTCCGCCTGGGCCTTGCTGATGCCATAGTTGTCCTT
>CASFNR010000012.1 GCA_949296115.1 uncultured Eubacteriales bacterium
CGGGCCAGGGCGTCATAATCAATGCCGGTTTTGGTCATGGGGGTGACAATGGCGGTAGCGGTGCCGGTGAAAATGGTGTTCTTCATAATCGTGTCTCCTTTGCTGAGTGTCCCGTCCCGGGAACGGGACAGACGGTGGAATCAAACGGCGTATTGATTGAAATAGTCATACAGCGGCGTCAGCTTCTGAAAAAAGTCTGCGGCCCGGTCCTTCAGCCCCGGACCGAACAGTTCCGAACCGGGGGACACCTCCCGGATGCAGCCGATCTCCCCCTTCCAGGCAAAGTAGGGGGCCAGGGCCGGATTGTCCGTGGGCTTGGGCCGGCGGTAGCAGGCGGCGGAAACGGGCATTCCCACCTCTGCCTCCGTCCGGGAGATCAGATCCAGGAACTCCCTGGGGTTCCCGCTGATCCGGCGGCGGAATTCTTCCAGAACCGCCGTGGGGGGGTGGTAGTAGAAAAAGCCGTAGCTGACGCCCTCAGGCCGGATTTCCAGGAACAGGCAGGGATTTTCCGCCCACCAGTCCACATCCCGGCGAATGCACAGCCACAGGCTTTCCTTGTAGGGCGTGGGCGGGTGCATCCGGGCATCCCGGTAAATCCGGCTGACCTTCAGCACGTTTCCCGGGACTTGGGCAAAGGGGGCGAACAGCTCCCGCCCCAGGGCTTTCATGGGTTCATACAGGAATCGGACGTAGGCGTCTTTATTGGCCTGGAACCACTCCCGGTTATTGTTCATCCGGATGCCCCAGAGAAAGTCCACGGTCTCCGGAGAGAAACCAGTAAATTCCAAGAAATTCACCTCAATTATCGGGCCGGACGGAAAACCGGGTCCACATAGACCGGTCTCAGCCGGGTGATGTAGCGCACCTGACCCAGGTGCCGGATGTCGGTTTCCCGGTCAGGCAGGTCGATGACATAGCGTTCATAGGCGTTGATGATCCGGGTGCCGTTGTACTCAAGCTCCCGGGGAATGGTGTGGCCGTAGCTCATGTGGACATGCCCGTGAACCAGGAACTGGGGCCGGTACCGGTCCAGAAGCTCCCGCAGGGCGGGGAAACCCATGTGGGCGGGGTCGTCCGCATCTCCCAGCCCCTCCGGCGCAGCGTGGGTCACAACCACGTCCACCCCCCCTGTGCGCCGCAGTTTCCAACGCAGTTTGGCGATGCGCGCACGCATCTGCTGGTCGGTGTACTGGTGAGGGCCGAGGTTGTATTTCCGGCAGCCCCCCAGCCCCAGAATCCGCACCCCATTGTAGATGATCAGGTGATCGTCGATGCAGTCGCAGCCCTCCGGGGGCATGGTCTGGTAGACGGTGTCGTGATTCCCGTGGACATAAAGCACCGGGCACCGGGCCATGGTCACGAGAAAACTCAGATAGTTTGGCTTCAGATCACCGCAGGAGAGAATCAGGTCGTACTCCTGCAGCCGTCCGGGCTGATAGTGGTCCCACAGGGCGGGGCACTCTTCATCGGATACCGTTAGAATTTTCACCGATTCCGCCCCCCTTTATTCTGCGGGAATCTGATCCCGGTAAATACCCAACTCCCGCACCATGGAACGGGACATGGGAATGATGTCCTCAAACTGGGGAATTTCCCCCAGCACATTGTCGCACAGCCAGTCCATGTGGAGCAGTTCCTCCGGGAGGAACCGGTGGGTGCCATCGTTCTTGACAGAGCCGTCCTGGGCCACAATCCGGCGCAGGAAGGGGTCGATGGTACCGTCGATAATGCCGTTCTGCAGAATCTGGGCCAGATGACGGACACCCTCGGGGAGCTTATCCGACAGACTCAGGCCGATGATGCCGCTGTCCATTCCCAGCCAGTAATTCAGGGCAGTGGAGATGCCCTTCTCCCGCTTCCAGCCGCCGGAGAGAATGCTGCTCAGAACAAATTCGTAGAAATTGCCCCACAGCCAGGTGGGAGAGCACAGGGGAACCAAATCCCCCCGGTCCACCATGAGGTAGGTGCCGTAGTTGCAGAAATTCAAGTACATCTGGGACTGTACCGGAGCGTCCCGGTTGGAGACCACCCGGATGCCGTCGCCGAAGAAGTCTGCCTGGGGCGTGCCCTCCACACAGGACCAGCGCAGTTCAATCTGGGCCCGGGGATTCGTCAGCTGGGCGCCCAGAGCGAAGGCGTTGATGGAGGCGGGAACGCCGAAAATGGGATAGGAGGCAATATAGCCGATCCGGTCGTCCCCGGCGATGGCGCCGGCGATGGCGCCGGTGATGAATTTTGCCTCATAAATCCGACCGTAATATGTGCGGATACTGGAATAGGGCTGGTCCACGGAGCAGTTCAAAAAGCGTACCCGGGGATATTTCACTGCAGCCTTCAGGGTGGCCCGGCTCAGGGGAGGGGCAGTGGTGAATACCACTTGGGCACCGTCGGTGACAGCCTGCTCAATGAGCTGCTCTGCCAGTTCAGGAGAATTGGCGTCGTTGTAGGTGCGCACCAGAACCCGGTCACCGAATACCTTTTCCAGATGCTGCCGGCCTACGTCGTGGGCCAGGGTCCAGCCGCTCTTTCCGGGGGAAAGCTGGTGAACGAAGGCCACCTGAACCTGCTCCATGCCGGAGAACAGCCGGGTGACGAAGGAACTTCTGCTGTCATCCAGCGCTTTGGTCTGAACCTTCACCCCGTCCCCTTTGGTGGTGGACACCATGTCCTCCCACAGCTGGGCAACGGTCTGCTTCAGCTGGGGGGCGGAGAGAGCGCCCAGGTCGGAGAAGGGGTACAGGTCCAGCCACAGCAGCAGGGCTTCCTCGGGAAGCACGTCCTCCTGGGTGGTGTTCAGACTCTGGAAGGCATCCAGGAAATAATGAAAATATGCGTTAAAAGTCCGTTTCTCCGTGTCCGTCCAGGCCTCGCCGCTGCGTTTGCCCAGGTGGGTCAGCAGCTTGGCATAGTCCCCGGGGCGGCGGAACTGAACGGTATAGAGCTGAGAGGCTTTGTAAAATTCCAGAAATTCCCCGTAGGCTTTGATGCGGGGATCGTCAGAGGGACGGGGGAGGATCCGGCGCACGTTGCCGGGAATCCGGGGTGAGCCGAAATGCCGCAGGACACTGACCCGCTTGTTGCCCTCCTGGACATAAAAGTTGCCCAGATACTCATAGCAGAGGATGGGATCGGTAATGCCGGTATCCCCCAGGTGGGCGCTGCACAGCGTGATCCACTTGGAGGCAAACTCGGATTTGCTGTCCAGCAGCGGGCGGAAGCTGGCGGTGAAGGCGGTAATCCGCCCGGCGGACTTCACGCCGATGATTCGCTCGGCGGGGATTTCCACCAGTCCGACTTCTACCACGCTCTCTCCCACCCCTTCGGGCAGAATATCGTCCAGCACGGCGGGATGAGGATCCCGACCGGCCATCAGCAGTTCCCGGTATTCTTTCTGCCCCAGACGCAGGGCTTGGGCATATTCTTCCATTGCGGCTTGTGCGACCATGGCGGCCTCCTTGTTGAAGGGGTGTTTTTCCCTATATCATACCACATTTCCCACAGTTTGCAACAATAATCTGCCTTCGTGCGGGACATTTCGGCCTTGACAGTTGAATTGGCGCCGAAAGGATGCTAGAATGAAGAAAAGGGGAGATGGTTATGGAATCGGATCGGATATTGTTTTTTGCCGGACACCCCCAGGCACTGGGACTATACCTGTGTCTGGAGGAGCAGATTCTCTGCCGGGTTCCGGAAGCGGTGATCAAGGCATCCAAGACCCAGATTTCCTTCGGAAATCCCCGGGGATTTGCCTTTGTCTCCTTTCTGCCGGTACGCCCGGCGGCAATGCGGCCGGAGGCTTACATTACGGTGTCCTTCGGGCTGGGATACCGGAAGCAGTCCCCCCGGATTGACGGAGCGGTGGAGCCTTATCCCGGCCGGTGGACCCACCATGTGATGATTGGTTCCCCGGAGGAACTGGATGAGGAATTGCTGAACTGGATTGCCGAAGCGGCGGCGTTCTCCGCCGCCAAAAGAAAAGAAAGCCGGACGCAGACGCCTGCATCCGGCTGAAAGGAATCAGAAGGACCTGTTTTTGGATGTGCATTCCTGCCAGGCAAACCCGCAGAAATCCGCCATCAGAGGAACCCAGGTACACAGCAGAACCGTCAGCGCACCGGCGGCGGCCAGCCGACGGTGGCGGGAAGGGATGAACAGACCCAGAAGCGTGCCGGCGGAAGCCAGGCAGAATTTGACCAATGCTACCATTTTCCAATCCCGGGCGGCAAGATAGCGGTTTGCGATGGTGAGCAGCGTGTTCATTGGAAGTGCCTCCTTCTGTGAAATGCTCCTTCTATTGTACAGGATGTTTCCGGAAAAAACAAGATTCTTTCCCCATGAGGGAAAAAGGAGTGATTGTGTGAATCAGGTGTTTGAAATGCCCTTTTCAAAAATATATCCTCTGCTGATTGCCAAAGCCCAGCGAAAGGGAAGAACCCGGCAGGAGGTGGACGCTGTAACCGCCTGGCTGACCGGCTACACGCCCCAGAACCTGGAAGAATTTCTCCGCTCAGACCTGACCTATGGGGATTTCTTCCGGCAGGCGCCGAAGCCCAATCCCCAGAGCATCCGGGTCACCGGAAAAATCTGCGGCGTTCGGGTAGAAACCATTGCGGACCCGCTGATGCGGCAGATCCGGATCCTGGACAAGCTGGTGGACGACCTGGCCAAGGGGAAAGCCCTGGAGCGGCTGATCGGATAAATCCATACTGCGAAAAAAGAAAAGGCTTTTTTTCGCCTGGCGTTGTATTTTGGGAAAAAATATGATACAATCCCCCGAAAGGGTTGCTTTTTTAAAACAGAAGGAGGCGCTGACCATGGCACAGCCCCAGAATTTCCGCTCCGCATTCAACGGATTTAACCGGGAGGATGTGGTGCGTTATCTGGAATATCTCAATGCCAAGCACCAGAATCAAATCAACCAGCTCACCGCCGAGGCGGAGGAACTGCGCTCCCGTCTTTCCAATCAGACGGAGGCTGTTATCCAGGACCGGACGGCATCTCTGCAGACGGAAATCGGAGAACTGACCCGGCAGCTGGAACAGGCCCGGGAAGAGCTGGAGCAGGCCCGGCAGCCGGAGACAGGTTCCCAGGAGCTGACGGCTTCCCTGCAGGCGGAGAATGGGGAATTGTCCCGGCAGCTGGAACAGAACCAGCAGGAGCTGGAGCAGACCCGGCAGACCCTGGAGCAGACCCAGCGGGAGCTGGAAGAGGCGAGAGCGGATCTGAGCCAGGCCCGGCAGGAACTGGCGGATGCCCGCCCGGTTCCCCCCATACCGCCGGAAAAACCGGCGCAGCCCCCGCAGCCGGACATTGCAAATCCGGAATTGGCGGCTTACCGCCGGGCGGAATTTGTGGAACAGGCAGCCAAGCACCGGGCGGAACTGATTTATCACCAGGCCAACGGCGTGCTGACGGAAGCTACCGCCAAGGTGGAGAATTTGTCCGGCAGCCTGACGGAACTGGCGGACCAGACCATGAGCCAGCTGACCCAGCTCCAGGTGGCGGTGAGCGGCAGCAAGCAGGCGCTTCAGGATGCGCTGGCGATCATGAAGGCCATCCGTCCAAATCCCTGATATTCGAACGGCGCATACAGCTTTGTATGCGCTGTTTTCCTGCACTTGGAAAGGAAACGAAAGAAATGGAAATTATTCAGCCGGCGTATTTCGAACAATTTCAGTGCCTGGCAGGCAGCTGCCCGGACAGCTGCTGCCAGGAGTGGGAAATTCAGGTGGACGAAGAAACGGCCGCCTATTACCGCACCCTGCCCGGGGCCCTGGGGGACCGGCTGCGTCAGGCCATGGCAACCCGGGATGGGGAGACGGTCCTGACCATTCAGGATGGGCGCTGTCCCCTGTGGCAGCAGGACGGCCTGTGCGCCATCCAAGCGGAGCTGGGAGAACGGGCCCTGTGCCATACCTGCCGGACCTTTCCCCGGCTGACCCATGACTACGGCGACTTTCAGGAGCGGCAGCTGGAACTGAGCTGCCCGGAGGCCGCCAGGCTGATTCTGGGGGCGGAGAAATCCCGGATGACGGCATTCAGCCAGCCGGGCGGGGAAGAACCGGACTATGACGAAGAGGCCATGGAGATTCTCCGGGCCACCCGGAGCCGGGTGCTGGAAATCCTGGAAGATGGTTCCTGCCCGGTTGAGGATTCGCTGACCCTTGCCCTGCTCTGGGGCAGGGCGACCCAGGCGGGATTGGATGAGGGGGCGGTGCCTCGGAATCTGCCGGAAAATGCCCTGAAGCAGGCACGGGCCCTGGCGGGGCCGGGAGACATGGAGGGAATCCTCTCCTGCTTTCGGGAACTGGAGATCCTGACCCAGCGGTGGCGGGAGCGGCTGGAATACCCGCGGCCTGGCCCCTGGCGGCGGGAACACCTGGCCCTGGCCCGGTATCTGGCGGAGCGGTACTGGCTTCAGGCGGTATCGGACTATGACCTGAACAGCCGGGTGACGCTGATGGCTGTGGCCTGCCTGCTGATCCGTCACCTGGGCGGAGAGGTGGTGGAGACGGCACAGCTGTTCTCCAAGGAGATTGAAAACAGCACCGAAAATCTGGATGCCCTTTTGGATGCCGCTTACGAAAATCCGGCCTTTTCCCATGAAAATCTGCTGGGATTGCTTAAAAAATAACAAACCGCCCCTGCCGGGAGACAAATCCCGGCAGGGGCGGCTGCTGTTTACAGGCGTATCTGAACTTCTCCGTAGGACAGAGCCTGGATGCTTCCGTCCTCGAAACGCACTACCAGACGGCATTCCTCGTCGATGTCCAGAGCATAGGCGGCCCGTGCCTCGTTCCCCAGGGTGACGGTGAGGGATTTGCCGATTACCAGGTTCCGCCGGCGGTATTCCCGGATGGCATCCGCCGGGAGGGCTTCCGTCCAGAGCGCCCAGAAACGGTTGAGGAATTCCCCCGCCAGCCGGTTTTTTCCATCGGGCAGAGGCGTGTCCAGAATCCAGCCGGCGGTCTGCTCCAACTCCGGAGGGAATCCCTGTGCCGGGGGATATACGTTCATTCCCACGCCCAGAACCGCATGGTCCACAGTTCCGGTTTCCATGCTGAAGGAGGCCTCGCTGAGAATGCCGCAGACCTTTTTCCCGTCCAGAAAAATGTCATTGACCCACTTGATGCCGGGACTCCTGCCGCTGACAGCCTCGATGGCCTGACAAAGAGCCACGGCGGCCAGGGCAGTCAGCCGGGTTACCTGGGGAAGAGGGGCGCAGGAGGGTCGAAGCAGAACGCTGAGATAAACTCCGGTTTCTTCAGGAGAGAAAAAGCTTCGGCCAAAGCGGCCCCGTCCGGCGGTTTGTCCGCCGGCAATGACGGCGCTTCCTTCCGGGGCACCCTGGGCAGCCTGCTCCCGCAGCCAGGCGTTGGTGGAGGAGACCGTGGGCAGCACCGTCAGTTCCAGTCTCTGACAGGCGGGGGAAAGAAATTTCCTGATTCCCTGGGGGGAGAGAATGTCGCTGCCTTGAGACAGGCAGTAGCCCCGGTTAGTGACGGCGCCGATGGGATAGCCCTCCTGCCGGAGGGCCTTCACCGCCTTCCACACTGCCGCCCGGGAGACGGACAGCCGCCGGGCAATTTCTTCGCCGGAGAGAAATTCTCCCTGATGGGTTTCCAGCAGGGCCAGAAGCTGCGCACGGGTGGTCATAGGCCGTTCCTTTCCTGTGAGTCCGGGGGATCAGCGAATGGAGATGATTGCTGCCAGCCGCTTGCGGAGAACCAAAGCCAGGGCGATCTTCGCCAGATCCGGAATGATGTAAGGTACCACGCACCAGCCCAGGGCGGTCATCAGGCCGATGGGGCCGGTGTTGTGAGCGTAGAAATACAGGAACCAAGCGGTGCCGAAGGCATAGCAGACCGCCAGTCCCAACACCATGGACAGGGCCAGCAGCCAGGTTTTCCGGAAGCCGAACAGGGCTTCCATGCCCCAGACTGTCAGAACGGAGAGCAGAAATCCCACAATGTAGCCCCCGGTGCTGCCGACCAGACAACCCACGCCGCCGGAGAAGCCGGCAAACACCGGCAGCCCCACCAGACCCAGCAGCAGGTAGACCAGTACTGCCAGAGACCCCCGTTTTCCGCCCAGGACACCCACCGCCAGGAAAATCCCGAAGGTCTGCATAGTAAAGGGAATGGTCATGGGAATGGAAATCCAGGCGCAGATGGCGATCATCACGGCGAACAGGGCAATGTAGGCCATGTCCACGGTTTTCAATTTTGCTCCAACAGCTGTGTTCATAGAAAGCTCCTCCTGAATGACGTAAATTACTGGAGGAAGTATAGCACAGCTGCCTTTAATTGTCAACTAATTCAAAATATCAGGTTTACAATTGGGCATTCTCTAAAAGTAAAGCTCCGCAGCGAGATTGCCGTGAACATAATAGCAAACAGTCTTGCGGATGAAATCCTCCGTGACCTGGAAATAGTCCGCCAGCTGCCATACCTCGGTGCAGCCCTGGGCCACGGCTTCATCCAGTGCATCCACCGGAATCAAGGTCCGGATGGCCCACTTGTCCGCCCGGTTCTCATGGCGCTGCCGGCACTCCACCGCAGCGTGGATGTTGTAAAAGCTGCCGGTGACGCAGTGGCCCAGCTCATGACTCAGATGCACCCGCTCCTGCACCCCGCCGTCGCACACCGTCCGGTCCATGCCGATAAAGCACTGACCGGAATCCAGCATCAGGGACATAGAGCCGGTGTTGGGCAGGGAATGGGAGAGTACCTCTATATTCTGTTGTCGGGCAAAATCATAGAGGGTTTGGGTTTGCATGGTTACTCCTTCTTCTTGGCCTCCCGCTCCTTGACAAAAGCGGCAAAGGCCTTTACTTCCTCATACATGGCGTCGGTAATCTCTCCGTCGCCGCCGAAAAGGGCAAATTTGATTTCCTCGTCGGAGGGCACGGGGACACCCGGGACTTTCTGCTCTGACTGCTCCAGCAGGTAATCCGTGGAGACACCAAAGTACGCCGCCAGCTTGCCGGCGGTGGTGCCGTTGGGCCGGCCTCCAGCCTTCCATTTGGCCACGGCGGAGCGGTTCAGACCAATGTCGGTGCAGGCGCGGTAGACACTGACGCCTTTTTCCTGGCACAATGCCTGAAATCTGGTAAAAAACACACAAGTTCCCCCTAACGGTTTGTGCATTCTGCGAAAAGATTTCAAAAGTATCCTATGGCCACTTGACAGGCTACAAAAGTGAGTTTATAATACCCACAGGAAGGTTACTTAAGTAATCAAATACAGGGACAAACCAACATATTCAAAGGGATTATACCATATCTGTTTACTTTCGTCAACTTTCTGGGAAAACTTCTGTATGTTTGTACAGCAGAAACGGAAGGCTTTGTCTGCCCCGCTCCTCCCGGAGACAGGGTACCAAAGAATCCGTCCAACAAAACGGGTAAAATACCCGCTGGATCAAAAGAGGAGGAGATACCATGGGAATTCTGGAAAAGCAGGTCAATGCGCTGACCCGGCTGTGCGTGGCGGAGACGGAGCGGGAGCGGGCCAAGGCCAGAGAAGAACTGCGCCAGCTGCTGGAGGCATGGCCGGAAGCGGGGCAGGGAGACAATCCGGAGCGGATGATCCGCCGGATGCTCCTGGAATTGGGCGCACCGGAGCACCTGACCGGCCACGACTATGCGGTATACGCCATCTTGCTGGTGGCGGAAAACCGCACCTACATCCACAGCATCACCTTTGGACTTTATCCCCAGGTGGCTGCCCATTTTGACACCACCGCCGCCCGGGTGGAGCGGTCCATCCGACATCTGGTGGAGGTGACCTGGTCCCGGGGTGACACAACCGTACTGGAACGCTACTTCGGCAATACCGTGAGCCAGTACAAGGGAAAACCCACCAACGGGGAGTTCATTGCCCGGCTGGCCAACGTGGTGCGCCAGCGGATGGAGGACGCAGCCTAAGCCGGGGCGGATTGAGTGCCCCGGGCCAGGGCGATGACGGCGTCCGCCAGCTGATCTGCGGCCCGAAGGGCTTCCTCGTGGGTATTCCCGGCGGCGCCTACTTCAATGAGCAGGCTGCCCGGGCACAGGTCCTGATTGAATCGGGAAGCCCGCAGCTGCAGGGGACGGGTAATCCCCGGCGCCTGACGCTCCAGCTGGGCGTGGAGCTTCAATCCCAGGGAGAGGTTTTCCTCAAAGGTGTCGTAGGTGGTGCCCAGCACCACCATCAGCTGGGCGGTGGCGCCTGCGGCGGTTTCCACCGTGGTGCGCAGCTGGTCGTACAGGCTCCCGGAGGCGTCCCGGTGCAGGTCCAGCACCAGTTCAATGCTGGGGCATGCTTCCAGCCAATCTTCCACGGAGGACCGGGCGTCGGTGTAGGAGCCGTTGTAGGAAGGGTAGTCGTGAACGCTGCGGTCGTGGATGACGGCGATTCCCGCCTGGGTCAGCCGCTGGGCCACCCGGCTGCCGATGGAGAGCATGTTGTAGTCCTCGTCCAGGGTGCGGAAGGCGGCGGTTTCCTCATAGGTTTCTCCGGACCGGGTATAGCTTTCCGTGGTATGGGTGTGCAGAATCAGAACCCGGGGCTCGTCCGCATACAAATCCCACTGCAGCGGCTCGGACAGGAGGGCGGAGATGTCCGGATCTTTGGTGGAGCTGTTGGTCAGTTCTACCGGGGTATCCCCGGAGAAGGCGGGAAGGGGACTGACCGCCGGAGGAGATTCCAGAAAATCCGGGGAAAAAACTGCCTCAGAAGATGGAAACCGGACGTCCCGTCCGGTTTCCAGGTAAATAAGAAAGGCAGCAACATCCGGCTGAACCAGCCAGGCGGCCAGTTTTTCCGGCAGACCCAGGTCGAACAGCCGGAAAACCAAGGCCAATACCAAAGCAGTGATGCCCACCCGAAGGGATCGCTGATGCAGATCCAATGTCCTGCCCCCTTTTTCAGAAAGTGGTTATTCCGGGGCCTTCGGCCGCCATTTGGGGCGGGAGCGAAGTTCCACCCGGAGCTTTTGGAAGAAATCCGTGAGAAGCTGGGCGCACTGGTCCTCCAGCACTCCGGACTCCACCTGGGGATGGTGATTGAAGGACATGTCGAACAGTCCGCACACCGACCTCACAGCGCCGCACTTCCGGTCCGATGCCCCGTAAACCACCCGGGGAATCCGGGCGTTGAGGATGGCGCCGGCGCACATGGGACAGGGCTCCAGGGTTACGTACAGGGTGCACTCCCACAGACGCCAGCCCCCCAGGGTCCGGCAGCTCTCGGCAATGGCCTCGATTTCCGCATGGGCCAGGGCGGACTTGTCCTGCTCCCGGCGGTTGCGGCCCCGGCCGACGATCTCACCGGCCCGGACAACCACGCAGCCCACCGGGACTTCTCCGGCGTCAAAGGCCTCCCGGGCCAGCTTCAGTGCTTCTTCCATGTAAAACGTATCATCCATACAGCAGCCTCCTTTCCCTCTATCATAGCGGAAGGGAGAAAAAATGAAAAGAAGTATTTTTCCCCGGCTGCCGGAGACTGGACACAGTATAGCAGAACCGGCGGGGAAATTTTGCCGAAGGGGGACCCGGCGGAAAAGAAAACCTTCCCCCTTCCTGAAATGAGAGGAGATTTGAATATGTATCTGGAATTTGAGTATTCTCTGTTTGTGGACGAGCAGGCGGCGGTACCCGGGGCCATGTGCCAGGTCTGCGGCTGCGAGTGCTACCTGCCCGGGCTGCACTGTCTGCGCTGTGAAAGGAGACAGCCATGACCCTGGAGGAACTGAGTCTTTGCTATGAAGCGGCGGCCATGCCCCTGCGGGTGCGGCTGGCCCAACTGCGGCGGCAGCTGGCCCAGACCCAGGACCCGGAGGAAATCTTCCGCCTGAAGCGCCGGATTCTGGAGCTGACGCCCATGCTGACCGAGATGAATGAACTGGCGGAGCTGACGGCCCACTACTACGACAGGGGGTACTGGCGAAATGAAAAATACATCGTTTGAAGGATTCCTGGGAACCCGGCTGCCCCGGCAGGTGCAGCTGAAGCGGATGAAGCAGGTGATTCAGCGGGAGCTGACCCCCCTGCAGCGGGAGACGCTCCTTGCCTGCTATTTCCAGAACAAGTCCCAGGTGGAATTTGCCCGGGAGCGGGGAGTGAACAAGAGTACCGTCTGCCGGACGCTGAAACGGGCGGAAAACCGGCTCCGGCGGTTTCTGGCATATTAAAAATTGTCCTGGACTTCTGTCCGGGACAAATAAGCGGCAAGGCAGCCGGGGGATAACCGGCAGAAAATCGAAGCAGGGCAGTCACGAAGGCCGGCAGGGACTCCCTGCCGGCCTTTGTAAAAAATCAGTGTGGAATACGGCGCAGGCAGACCCATCACCCCATCCGGGATACGGTTTCCTCCGGGACAGCTGCCTGCCAAGTCAGGCCCCGGGGATAAAAAAAGCGGACCTTTTCCTCTGCGATGGACATCCGCACCGTCCGGGCCAGCCGCAGCTCCCCATCCAGGTTCACCGGGGTGGGCTTGTCGCAGCGTATGGTCAGGGATTTCACCCGCCGGTACTGCACCAGGTGGGGCAGTCGGGCAAACTGCCCGTTTTTATATTTGCCGATGACACCGGGAATCTCCAGCCGCCTGACCTTCCGCACCAGCAGCACATCCAGCAGCCCGTCCGACGGGTCCGCCTGGGGCACCGGATTGAATCCCCCGCCGTAGAACCGCCCGTTGCACACGCAGATAAAGGTCTGCTCTCCGTCAATGACTTCCCCGTCAATCTCCACCACATAGTGTTCGGCAACCCCTTTGATTACATTGACCACTGTGGAGGCGGCATAGGCCCGGAATCCCTGCAGGAACGGAAATCGTTTGTAGTGGGACACGTCCGTCCCGATCCGGGCGTCCAGTCCCACGGAGCAGATGTTCAGGGCGTAGTCGTCGTTGCACCGGATCAGGTCAAATTCTGCCTCTTCCGCATCCAGAAGCCGTTCCAGAGAGAAAAACGCTTTCGGTTCATTGAAGATTTTCACAAAATCATTGCCGCTGCCGGCAGGCAGAACGGTGATAGCGCCGTTGGCAAATCCCGCCGCCCCGGCTGCCACCTCGTTGAGGGTACCGTCTCCGCCGCAGGCGTAAATCCGGTATTCCTCCCCGGTACCCAGGGCCTCCCGGGTGATCCGGCAGCACTCTCCCGGGGCCTGGGATACTGCGATCCGGTAATCCAGCCCCCGTCCGCCGCAGACCCTCCGGATTTCGGCGGCATAATCTGCAGACCGGTCCCGGCTGCCCGCTGCTGGGTTGATTACAAACAGATGCTTCATCCCTGCTTCCCCCGGGGCCTGCGGCCGGAATCGGTGTACATATAATAGTCGCACTTAATCATGCCGTTGTAGAGTTTCCGCTTTTTCGTGGCCTTCTTGCCGAAGAAATGCTCAAACTCCGGCTCGGAGGTGATGATGAAGAAATTCCAGCCGTCGGCATATTTCAAATGCCGCCCCAGAGCCGCATACAGCCGCTGGGCGCTCTGCTGCTCCAGCATCCGCTGACCGTAGGGGGGATTGGCAATGAGAACCCCCTTGTCCGCCGGCAGGGACATCTTGGTGGCGTCCCCATCCCGGAATTGGATAATGTCTCCCACCCCGGCCTTCCGGGCGTTTCATTTGGGGTCGTTGTCGGAGCCCAGAATCCGGTAGTCCCCATGGTACTCCTTGTCCTTGGCTTCCGTGCGCACCTGTCCCCAGACCTTGGCGTCCAGCCAGAGGAAGGACTCCCCGGAAAACCGGCGGTTCAGCCCCGGCGCCCGGTTTTTGGCAATCAGGGCCGCCTCAATGGGAATGGTACCGGAACCGCAGAAGGGATCCCAGACAAAATCCCGGCCCCGGTAATGGGTCAGCTGCACCATGGCCGCTGCCAGGGTTTCCCGCAGGGGGGCGTCATTGCCCACCGCCCGGTAGCCCCGCTTGTGCAGCCCCGGGCCGGAGGTGTCCAGATACAGCTGGACCCGGTCATTCATGATGGAGAACTGAAGCTGATACAGCCCGCCGTCCTCCGGCAGCCAGTTCAGGCCGTACTTTTCTCCCAGCCGCCGGGACGCCGCCTTCTTCACAATGGCCTGGCAGTCCGGAACGGACATGAGCTGGCTGTTCAGGCAGTGGCCCTTCACCGGGAAGCGGCCGTTCTTGGGAATAAAATCCTCCAGGTTGGCCCGATAGACCCCCTGGAACAGCTCCTCAAAGGTTTTGGCCGGAAAATCCGCCAGCACCAGCAGCACCCGCTCGCCGGTACGCAGGCACACGTTGGCCTTGGCCATGGCATGCTCGTCCCCGGAGAACAGCACCCGGCCGTTCTCCACCCGGACATTTTCCAGGCCCAGCCGCCGCAGCTCGTCCCCGGCGATGCCCTCCAGGCCGAACAGGCAGGGCACCGCAAATTCAAAATTACTCATAGTTCCTCCGTTTTTCCATTCTCTCAGGGAATGATCTTGCTGGCTTTCAGGTACCGCTCTTCCTCGGAAAACACACAGCCGCAATATTTCTGCATATAAAATCCATGCTCCCGGGCAAAGTTCTGTCCGTCCCGAAAATAGGGGCGGAAATCCCGATACAGGAAGGCAACACCGTATTCGGCGGCAGCCCGCTCCGCTACCTCCCGCATCAGCTCATGCTTCTGATAGGGGCTGATGAACAGGGAGGAAGTGAAGTTGTCGAAGCCCCCTTCCGCCGCCTGCCGGGCTGCCTCAAACAGCCGCATTTCGTAGCATTTGACGCACCGGCCGGGAATGTCCTCCGCCACCGCCCGGACGAAGGGCCGCAGGCCGTAGTCATTGCGCTCGATCAGGGGCAGTTCAATCTGTTGGGCGTATTCCCGCAGGCAGTTGCGCCGGGCCCGGTATTCCGTAAAGGGGTGGATATTGGGATTATACCAGAACCCCGTCACGTCAAAGCCGTCTTTGCGCAGCACTTCGATGGGCTGATTGGCGCAGGGAGCGCAGCAGATATGGAGCAATGTTTTCATAAAAATGCCTCCAAAGCAAAGTATCGGGGATTATATCACGGATTTTTCCTCATTGCAAGGGCAGATTTTCCCCAGGACACCCTCCCCGTACACGCCGGTGATCTCCACCGTCCGGAGTTCGTTGTGCAGATTCTCCCCGGGGGCATAGACCTTGACATAATTTGGGGCATGTCCGGTGAAGAAATCCTCTTCCCGCTCCTCGAAGAGCACCCGCTGCCGGGTTCCGATCAGGCTGCGGCAGTAGTCCTGCTTCAGCTCTTCCGCCACGGCGATGGCACGGCGGCTCCGGTCCTCCTTCACCGCGTTGGGGTGCTGGCCGGGCATTTTGTCCGCCGGCGTTCCCGGACGGCGGGAATAGGGAAAAATGTGCATGGCGGCGAAGCCGCATTTGCGAATAAAGGCCAGGCTTTCCTCAAACTCTGCTTCCGTCTCCCCGGGGAAGGCAACGATCATATCCGTGGTCACCGCGCAGCCGGGGAAGAACCGATTCAGAAGTTCCACACTTTCATAATAGCGGGCGGTATCATATTTCCGCTTCATCCGGGCCAGCACCGTATCGCTGCCGCTTTGCAGGCTCAGATGGAAATGAGGGCAAAGGTTGGGCAGTGCCGCAAGCCGGCGGCAGAAGTCCTCCGTCACCACTCTCGGTTCCAGGGAGCCCAGCCGTACCCGCAGCCGGGGCACTGACCGGCACACCCCTTCAATCAGCTCCGTCACCGGCGGTTTTCCCGGCAGGTCCACCCCCCAGCTGGCAATTTCAATGCCGGTAATCACAATTTCCCGATACCCCCGCTGGGCCAGCTCCCGGGCCTGATCCACCGCCAGTTCCAAGGGCGCGGAGCGAACCGGCCCCCGGGTATAGGGAATGATGCAGTAGGTGCAGAAGTTGACGCAGCCATCCTGAACCTTCAGCATGGCCCGGGTCCGCTCCTCCAGCCCCCCGGCAGGGAGAACTTCAAACTCCCGGCGGCGCAGGGCGTTGTCCAGCTGCTCATAATGGCCGTGGGTTTCCAGGGCAGCCAGCATTTCCCCAATGAAAGCCTGCCGTCCGCCGCTGCCCCCGATGACGTCGATGCCCAGCTCCCGCACCGCCTCCGGGGCATGCTGGGAATAGCAGCCGCAGACACCAATGACGGCGTTGGGGTTCTCCCGGCGGCAACGGCGGATCACTGCCCGGTTCTTCTTGTCCGCAACGGCGGTTACGGAGCAGGTGTTGATGATATAGGCATCGCAGGGTTCATCAAAGCTGCCGAGGGTGTGCCCAAGCGCCGTGACAAAACGCTCCATTGCCTGGGTTTCATACTGATTGGTCTTGCATCCAAGGGTATAAAAAGAAAATTTCATGTTGTCAAATCCACCAATAATATATTGTATTTATTGTTATAATCGTCCAAAGCGCCAGTTGCAATTTCACAAATAAATGCTATAATATGTGGCATACCTACCGATTACGGATACGTTTGGAGCCGGTTCTCGTCAGATGCTCTCCATTATATACGATGAATGCAGTTTTGTACAGGTGGGGAGGCACGCTTTTATGTGGGAATTTGAAATCCGGCTTCAGTCTGTTCGGGATGTCCAGGAATTTGTGTCCCTTGCCACGGGCTTTCCCTTCCCTGTTGTGGTGGGGAATGACCGCTACCGTGCGAATGGGAAGAGCTTCATGGAGATGTTCTGTCTGGATTTCCGCTGCCCCCTTACCGCCTCTGTGGAATGCAGCGAGGCGGAGCGGGATACCTTCCGGAAGGCCCTGGGGCGGTTCCTGGTCAAATAAATACGGCTCTAGTAGCACCGTCCTGGGAATACTCGGGGCGGGTTTTTTTATCCCGGAAGCGGCGGCGTCAAACGGTTTGACTTTCCCCCTCCGTCATGCTATCATACTTGGGAATCCAAGAGGAGGAAATACCCCATGCAGTTTCTTTATTATGCTTTGTTCTCTGCCCTGATTGTGGGAGTGGATCAATTTACCAAATATCTGGTGGTGGCGAACATTCCGCTCCAGGGGGAAGTGCCCTTCCTGCCCGGTATTCTGCAGCTGACCTATGTGCAGAACAACGGCGCAGCCTTCTCCTCCTTTCAGGGCCAGCAGTGGCTGTTTGCCCTGATTTTTCTGGCGTTTACCTTGCTCCTGATCTGGGAGTATTTCAAAAGGCCCATGGGGTTTGTGCCCTTTGAGCGGTGGTGCATCGCGGCGATTTACGGCGGCGGCCTGGCCAACCAGATTGACCGGCTGCGGCTGGGCTATGTGGTGGATATGCTGGAAACCACCTTCATGGACTTCCCGGTATTCAATGTGGCCGACTGCTTCATCACCTGCGGCTGTGCGCTGGCGATGATACACCTTGTCCTGTTTCATAAGGACTTCTGGAAGGATGAGCGGAAATGCGCCTGATTGCGGAGATTCCCGGGGAACGGCTGGACGCCTTCCTGGCCCGGTCGGATACCGGTCTGACCCGCAGCGCTGCCCAGAAGCTGCTGGAACAGGGGCTGGTGCTGTGCAACGGTAAACCCGGTAAGAAAAACGACAAACTCTCCCCCGGCGACGTGGTGGAATTTACCATTCCAGAGGCCAAGCCTGTGGATATTGTTCCAACGGAAATCCCCCTGGACATCGTGTATGAGGACGATGATCTGCTGGTCATCAACAAGCCCAAGGGGCTGGTGGTCCATCCTGCCGCCGGGCACAGCGACGATACCCTGGTCAACGGTCTGCTCTATGCCCTGGGGGATGACTTAAGCGGCATCAACGGGGAACTGCGCCCGGGCATCGTTCATCGGATTGACAAGGATACCTCCGGCCTGCTGGCGGTGGCGAAAAATGACTTTGCCCACACCATGCTGGCCAGCCAGCTGAAAGACCACACCATGGCCCGGACCTATGAGGCCATCGTGGTCGGCTCTTTCCGGGAGGACTCCGGCACCGTGGACGCCCCCATCGGCCGCCATCCCACCGACCGGAAGAAAATGTGCGTCACCCAGCGCAATTCCAAACCCGCCGTCACCCACTGGGAGGTGGTGCGGCGCTACCGGGGCTACACCCACATCCGCTGCCGTCTGGAAACCGGCAGAACCCACCAGATTCGGGTGCACATGGCCTACATCGGCCACCCCATTCTGGGGGATACGGTGTACGGGCACAAAAAGCCGGAGCTGGGACAGGACAGCCAGTGCCTTCACGCCGGGGCCCTGTGCTTCCGGCATCCCCGGGACGGTCGTCCGGTGATGGTATATGCGGAACTTCCACCGTATTTCCGGGAAGTTCTGGACAAACTTGAAAAAATGGGAAGTTAGATAGAAAGAAAGGCTTATTTTATGGGACTGTTTTCCGACGTTTTACTGACAGTTGACTATGACCGGACCCTGACGGCGCCGGACTCCACCATTCCGGAGCGGAATCTGGAGGCGATCCGGTACTTTATGGAGAACGGCGGGGCCTTCACCATCAACACCGGGCGCAGTGTCCCCATGACCCGGGCTTTCCTGGGAAAGGTCCCCCTCAGCGCACCTTTGCTGCTGTACAACGGCTCCGCCGCCTACGACCCGGAGAAGCGGGAGTTCCTTTTTGCGCACGAGATTCCGCTGAATCTGTGGGAGACGGTCCACACCTGTGAAGCCCTGTTCCCCGACATGACCGTAGAGGTCCAGGGAGTGGATGCCCACTATCGATTCACCGAAAATCCCGCCTGGGATGCTTTCAGCGATCACAACCAGTGCGCCCGGGGCTTTGCCCTGCCGGGGATGAACCTGGGACCGTTTCTGAAGTTCTCCCTGTACGGAGAAATCCGGGATGTCACCGTGGCCCACCTGTTTGAGGGCAGCGAGGAGGAAATCCGCCGTGTGGATGCGGTACAGGCCCAGCTGCAGAGCCGGTTCGGGGAGTACTGCGAAGTTTTCCGGGCGGCACCCCGAATTATTGACGTTCACGCCAAAGGGGTCAGCAAGGCCCGCTCCGCCCGGCAGCTCCAGCGGAAACTGGGCCGGAAGATTCTGGTGTGCGTGGGAGACGCCCAGAACGATCTGACCATGCTTCAGGATGCGGATTTTGCCTTTGTCCCGGGGGACGCGGTGCTGCGGGAGCAGTTCCCCAATGTCTGCCCCTGCGGTGACGGCGCTGTGGCCGATGTGATCTATGAAAAAATTCCGGAGATTTTGCGGATTCACTCTTGACAAGCTCATGAATCCATGATAGAATTTCAGGGCTGAATCAGCTGGTGAAGCGAATTTGCGGGTGTAGTTCAATGGTAGAACACCAGCCTTCCAAGCTGGATACGCGGGTCCGATTCCCGTCACCCGCTCCATTCGATATGCGCCAGTAGCTCAGCTGGATAGAGCAACTGCCTTCTAAGCAGTAGGTCGGGGGTTCGAGTCCCTCCTGGCGTGCCATTCAGCGCGGCGAACAGAATATGGTGGATATGGCCTAGTTGGCTAAGGCGTCAGATTGTGGCTCTGAAGATCGTGGGTTCGAGTCCCATTATCCACCCCATAGCCGGGGCAAAGGAAGCTTTGCCCCGGCTTTTTTGTCGCATTCAGCTGCTTGTTTGATATTCCAAGGAAGGGTTGGTCTTGATTGTGAAAAAGCAATGGCGTCTGTGGAAAAAACTGTTCACCCTGCTCCCGCCCCGGCAGAAGGCCGGATTCGGCGCAATTCTGCTGATTCTGGCGGTTTCCGCCGTCCTCAGCCAGGTTACCCCCCCTGGCCGTGGGTTACCTGACGGACAGTGTGCTTACCAGTGAGACCATCGCAGTCTCCTCCGTGATTCCCATTCTTCTGGTCATTCTGCTGGTGAATGTGGTCAACGAGGTTATCAAAGTCGTCCGGCGGCTGATCGTGGAGGGCATCGCCACCCAGACAGAAAAAACCGCTCGGCAGAAGGCTACGGACTCTCTGCTTCTGGCGCCCCTGTCCTACTTCCGGGAGCATATGACCGGCAATATCCATGGCCGCCTGAACCGGAGCCTGGAGGGTACCGTGAAGCTCATCAAGCTGCTGTTCATGGACTTTGCCCCTGCCATTACCACCGGTCTTGCCGCCATTGTCACTATCTTTGTCCAACTCCCTGCCGGGGTGGCCTGCCTGGTGATTCTGGTGATTCCCATTGGCACCTTCCTGGTGTTCCGGCAGATCAGTACCCAAAAGGGAATCCGGGTGGAGCTGCTGGAAACCAAAGCGGAAATGGATGGCACCGTGGTGGAACTGCTGGGGGGTATTGAAACCATCCGCACCCTGGACAGCGCCCAAGCAGAGGAAGCCCGGATTGCCCAGCGCTCCGAGGTGCTGCGGCGCAAGGAGATGCGCCATCACAAGGCCATGGCCTTCTATGACTGTCTGAAATTCATCAACGAGGCGGTTTTCAGCGTGCTGGTCATCGGCATCTGCGTGGTGCTGGCCGCCCGGCAGATCATCACAGTGGGCACGGTGCTGACCGCCTACCTCTGCTTTACCCAGCTCACCGGCCCCCTGCGGGAACTGCACCGGATTCTGGACGAGGTATCCGAATGCCGGATTCTGGCGGAGGACTACTTCCGGATGGTGGACATTCCGGCAGATTTCTCTTACCAGCCCCTGTCCGTCCCCGAAGCCGCTCCGCCAATGGCCAACGGTATTGAAATTCAGGGCCTGTGCTTTGCCTATCCGGAGAAGCCCCAGCAGGAAATCCTGGCGGACCTGAATCTCACCGTGCCGGCGGGCGCTTTCATCGGCATCGCCGGGCCCAGCGGCTGCGGCAAGTCCACCCTGATCAAGATTCTGGACAAGCTGGAGCCGGCCCGGGGATGCGTCCGTCTGGGCGGCGTCTCTCTGGACGCCATGACCCGGCAGACCCTGACGGGCATGGTGGCCCTGGTGCCCCAGACTCCTTTCCTGGTCGCCGACACCGTCTACCGGAACATCTGTTACGGGATGTCCGACCCTGTCTCCCCGGAAAAAGTCCGTCTGGCGGCCCAGAAAGCAAACATTGCCGCAGAAATTGAAAAATTTCCCGGCGGATATGAATTCATGCTGTCCGAAGGTGGGGAGAATCTCTCCGGCGGGCAGCGGCAGCGGGTTGCCCTGGCCCGGATTTTCCTGCGGAAACCCCGGATTCTGATTCTGGACGAGGCCACCTCCGCCCTGGACAACACCTCGGAAAAGCGGATTCAGCAGGAAATAGAAAAAATGAAGGAAGAGTGGGGAACCACGGTGATTTCCATTGCCCACCGGCTCACCACCCTGCGCAACTGCGATGAGATTCTGGTGATGGACGGCGGGCGGATTGTCCAGCGGGGCACCTATGCCCAGCTGGAGGCAACCCCCGGGATTTTCCAGGACATGGCCCAGGGGAAACTGCACTGAATCACTTCATTTCCCATTCCCAAAAAGGAGTTACCCTATGAACAACCGTTCCTTTGTGCTGAAAGGAGACATCTGTTTCAGCGAGGACCCCCAGACACTGAACGCCATTCCCAACGGGTACCTGGTCTGTCTGGACGGCAAGTGCGCAGGGACTTTTGAACAGCTCCCCGCTCAATATCAGCAGCTTCCCATGCTGGACTGCACCGGAAAACTGATTGTTCCCGGCCTGGTGGACCTGCATGTCCATGCCCCCCAGTACAGCTATCGGGCATTGGGCATGGACCTGGAGCTGCTGGAGTGGCTGGAAACCCACACCTTCCCGGAAGAGAGCAAGTACCGGGACCTTTCCTACGCCCGGCGGATGTATCCTCGGTTCGTGGAGGATCTGGTGAAAGGACCCAACACCCGCGCCTGCATTTTTGCCACCGTGCATGTTGACGCAACCCTGCACCTCATGGACCTGCTGGAATCCTCTGGTTTGTGTACCTTGGTGGGAAAGGTGAACATGGACCGCAACAGCCCGGATTCTATCCGGGAACCCGGGGCCCGGGCCAGCCTGGAGGTTACCCGGGAATGGCTGAACCGGTGCGCCGGGCGCTATGCCCGCACCGGCCCCATTCTCACCCCCCGGTTCACCCCTTCCTGCACCGACGAGCTGATGGCGGGTCTGGGGCAGATTCAGAAGGAGTTCGGCCTGCCGGTCCAGTCTCACCTGTCGGAAAATCCCAGTGAAATTGCCTGGGTCCAGGAGCTGTGCCCCCAGAGCCGGTTCTACGGGGACGCATACCACCTGTTCGGCCTGTTCGGCGGGGAAGGCTGCCCCACCATCATGGCCCACTGTGTCTATTCCGGGGATGAAGAAATCGCTCTGATGAAGCAGCAGGGGGTATTCATCGCCCACTGTCCCGCCTCCAACACCAATCTGGCCTCGGGCATCGCCCCGGTACGCCGGTTCCTCTCCGAAGGAATCCCCACCGGACTGGGCAGCGATGTGGCCGGCGGAACCCATACCTCCATTTTCCGGGCCATGGCGGACGCCATCCAGGTGTCCAGGCTCCGCTGGCGGCTCCAGGACAGCACCCTGGCCCACCTTACTGCGTCGGAGGCGTTCTATCTGGGCACTCAGGGGGGCGGCGCCTTCTTTGGCAAGGTGGGGGCCTTCCTGCCGGAATATGCGTTTGACGCACTGGTAATTGACGACAGCCGTTACACCCCCCAGGGTACCCGGAGCATTCCGGAGCGGCTGGAGCGGACCATCTACCTCAGCGATGACCGGGACCTGACGCACAAATTTGCCGCCGGAACACAGCTGTTTTAATCTCGGCTGACATCGGCCAGAAAGAAGGAACGAGAACATGAATCAGCAGCAGCGGCCCTGGATCCTGGTGCGGGGCGCAGGCGATCTGGCCACCGGGGTGATTGTCCGGCTGGCCCGGTGCGGGTTCCGTGTCTGCGCCCTGGAGTGTGCCAATCCCTCCGCCATCCGCCGGAAAGCCGCCTTCTGCGAGGCAGTCTGGCAGGGCCGGGCAGAAGTGGAAGGGTTGGTCTGTCTGCGCATTGACCGGCCGGAGGATGCCGCATCCGTGGCCCGTCAGGGGCAGATTCCCCTGCTGGTGGACGAAACCTGCGCTGCGGTTTCCGTGCTCCGTCCGGCGGCGGTGGTGGACGCCATCATCGCCAAGAAGAATCTGGGCACCAACCGCTCCCTGGCTCCCATTACCATCGGGCTGGGTCCCGGCTTCACCGCCGGAGAGGACGTGGATGCGGTGGTGGAGACCATGCGGGGCCATCACCTGGGCCGGGTGATTCTCTCCGGCACCGCCATTCCCAACACCGGCGTTCCCGGGAACATCGGCGGCTACACCGCCCAGCGAGTCATCCATTCCCCGGCTTCCGGACCGATGACATTTGTTCCCGACGTCCAGGGCCGCCCCATCGACATCGGCGCTCTGGTCACCCAGGGGCAGGTCATCGCCCGGGTGGGAGAGGAGCCGGTGTATGCCACCCTGACCGGGGTGCTCCGGGGGCTGATCCGGGAGGGATACCCGGTAACCAAGGGACTGAAAATTGCGGACATTGATCCCCGTCCGGAGCAGGCGGCTTTCTGCGACACCGTTTCGGACAAGGCCCGTTCTATTGGCGGCGGGGTGGTGGAGGCTCTTCTGTTCCTCTCCGGGAAAAAGAATCTCCCCTTACTGTAAAAATACCGCAGATACTCTGGTTTGGAGCATCTGCGGTATCTTATTATTCCAGAACCCAGGAGACAATGGACTGCGGGTTCTGCCAGAGACTGCCCACCCGGCAGTCCAGGCCCTGACTGCAAAGGCGCTCCGCCGTCAGGTTTCCGGCAGCGATGGTTTCCGGCGTCTCCGCCTGATTCAGCAGCACCCGATACTGTTCCAGGGGCAGTCCTCCGGCCCGGACGGCATCCCAGGCGCAGCGGTACAGAACCTCCACATCCACCGGCGTTTCCGGCCGGTCTGCCCAGGCTGGACAGAGGTCATAGCGATGCACCTGTTGAAAAACCGGCTGTCCCAGAGCGGACAGCCCCAGCACCACCAGGCACCGTTCCGTCCGGGGGGGAATCACCGGCTCCGTCTCCCGGTGGAGCTTCAGGGGCAGGCGTTTGGCGCCGTCCGCTTCGCAGATCGTCCAGTCTGCCCAGTCAATGGCCATTTCCAGCAGCGCCGGCGTCAGACCGGAAAACTTCCCCTCTGCTGCCCGGGTTCCGGCACAGACGATGCCGGGCTGGGACAGGGCTCGTCCCAGTTCCTCTGCCTTTGGATTCACCAGCAGCTCCCGGCTCACCGGCGGGGCGACGGGGTAGATGTGGGTGGTGGTGGTGATCAGCACCCGCTGCCCGGCCAGCGCCCGGGCCAGGGTCAACATGGCGGTGGTTTTCCCTCCCCCGCCAATGATGGCAATGCAGTGCGGCATGGGGATTCCCTCCCTGTCAGATTTCTATCTGTAGCATATCCAAAGAATCGCCCCAGGTCAAGGATTCTTTTTCTTGACCTTTTCCCCGGAAAGCGTTATCCTTGTAAAAGAACAACGCTTTCCGCAACAAAGGAGGAGCTGCTATGGCAGAACCCATACTATTCTGCAAGGGCGGGGGCTGTACCGCCAAGCTGGGAGCCGGGGTGCTCAGCCGGATCCTGGAGCGGCTGCCCCGGGGACCGGAGGACCCGAACCTGCTCATCGGTTACGACAGCCGGGATGACGCCGCCGTGTACCAGATTGGAGAGGACCTGGCCTTCGTCCAGACCCTGGATTTCTTTCCCCCCATGATAGAGGACCCCTATGTGTTCGGCCAAATTGCCGCCGCCAATGCCCTCAGCGACATCTACGCCATGGGCGGCCAGGTAAAAACCGCCCTGAACATTGTGTGCTTTCCGGAGAATATGGACCTGAACATTCTGGGCCGGATTCTTCAGGGAGGCAGCGAAAAGGTGATTGAAGCGGGAGGTGTGCTGGCAGGGGGCCATTCCATTGCCGATGACGGGGTGAAATACGGCCTGTCCGTCACAGGGCTGGTCCATCCCAGCCGGATGTACCCCAACAACCAGGGGCAGCCGGGGGATGCCCTGATTCTCACCAAGCCACTGGGAGTGGGCATTATCTGCACCGCCAATCGGGTGGGTCAGGCCAGTCCGGAAGCCATGGATGCCGCCATCGCTTCTATGACCACGCTCAACAAAACCGCTTCCCAGCTGTGCCGGGACTTCCCGGTCCATGCCTGCACCGATGTCACCGGCTTTGGTTTCCTGGGGCACCTCCATGAGATGATGGACGGAAGGCTTTCCTGCCGGATTGCCGCAGACCGGGTGCCGGTATTCCCCCAGGCTCTGGAATATGCCGACGAGTTCCTGCTCACCGCCGCCGGACAGCGGAATCGCAATCATGTGGGGGACAATGTCCGATTTGACGGCGTGCCCTTCGCCATGGAGGAAGTGCTCTTCGATCCCCAGACCTCCGGCGGACTGCTCATCGCCCTGCCAACAGAAACGGCTCCCGCCCTGGAAGATGCCCTGAAGAAGGCGGGGCTGTCCGCCGCCATTGTGGGAGAAATTCTGGAAAAATCCGGGACGGAAATCCTGGTTACCACCCAAAAGGAGATGTCATTATGATTCATGTCAACGCCATGGGGGATGCCTGCCCCATTCCTGTGGTCAAAACCAAAAATGCCATCCGGGAGCTGAATGGCTCCGGCATGGTGGAGACTCTGGTGGACAACGAAATTGCCGTACAGAACCTGACCAAAATGGCCAACCAGAAGGGATACGGGGTAACATCCGAAAAGCTGGAGCCGGGAAAATTCCGGGTGGTGATGACCATCGGGGAAGGCGCCGAGCCGGACAACACTCCCGTTGAAGAAGAAACCTGCCTGGTCACCCCCGCTGCGGGACAGAAAAAGACGGTGGTGGTGATTTCTTCCGCCCAGATGGGCTCCGGCAGCGAGGAACTGGGGTGCGCCCTGATGAAGGGATTCCTGTACGCCCTGTGCCAGCAGGACAGCCTGCCCAGCACCATTCTGTTCTACAACGGCGGCGCGGCCCTGACCTGCGAGGGTTCCGCCAGCCTGGAGGACATCCGTTCCCTCCAGGCCCAGGGGGTGGAGATTCTCACCTGCGGCACCTGTCTGAACTTCTACGGTCTGACGGAGAAGCTCCGGGTTGGTGAAGTCACCAATATGTATGTGATCTGCGAGAAGATGACCCAGGCCGACCTGATTGTCAAGCCCTGAGGGTCCGAGGATGCGCACGAAGAAACCGGCGCTGGTGATTACCTTTTCCACCGCCGCCGAGGCCATGAAAATGGAGAAATTCTGCCTTGCCCGGAATCTTCCCGGACGGATTATCCCAACCCCCCAGGAAATCACCGCCGGGTGCGGCCTTGCCTGGAAGGCCCCGGAGGATGCCATGTCCCTCCTCACCCGGGCCATGACCGACGGAGAAATCCATTGGGAGGATGCCCGGATTCTCGCCATCTGAGAGGAAGGAATGCCCATGATCTATCTGGACAACGCCGCCACCAGTCTGCACAAGCCGCCCCAGGTAATAGAGGCGGTAGTGGAGGCTATGCAGTCCCTGGGCAACGCCGCCCGGGGCGCTCACGAAAATTCCCTGCAGGCTTCCCGGGTGATTTACGGCGCCCGGTGCAAGTTGGCGGAACTTTTCGGGTTCTCTTACCCGGAACGGGTGATTTTCACCGCCAACGCCACGGAGTCCCTGAATGTTGCAATAAATGGGTTGTTTCAGCCGGGTGACCATGTGATTACCACGGATTTGGAGCACAACTCTGTGCTGCGGCCTTTGTACCGGCTGGAGGACGCCGGGGTGATTTCTCTGGATTTCGTTCCGGCTGACCCCCTGGGGAACCCGGATTATGCTGCTTTCGAGACGCTGCTCCGGCCCAACACCCGGGCTATTGTCACCACCCACGGCTCCAATCTCACCGGAAACCTGGTGGATCTGGAACGGGTCAGCGCCATTGCAAAATCCCACGGGGTACTGCTGGTGGTGGACGCCTCCCAGACGGCGGGAACCATTCCCATCCGCATGGAGGAAACAGGCATCGATGTGCTTTGCTTCACGGGGCATAAGGGGCTGATGGGTCCCCAGGGGACCGGCGGGCTGTGCGTCGCACCCGGGGTGGATCTTCGTCCCTGGAAGGTGGGGGGCTCCGGCGTCCACTCCTTCAGCCACACCCAGCCGGAGGATTACCCCACCCGGCTGGAGGCGGGCACCCTGAACGGGCACGGCATTGCCGGGCTGTCGGCGGCGGTGGATTTTCTCCTGGAAACCGGGGTGGAGACCATTGCCCGGCAGGAAGCGGCTCTGACCCGGCGTTTTTATGACGGGGTAAAGCAAATCCCCGGCATTACGGTCTACGGCGATTTCTCCCGCCCCCAGCGCTGCGCCATTGTGTCGGTAAATGTGGGGCAGGAGGATTCCGGACAGATCGCCGACGCCCTGATGGAGGACTACGGCATTGCCGTCCGGCCCGGCGCCCACTGCGCTCCCCGGATGCACATGGCCCTGGGAACTCAAAATCAGGGCGCCGTCCGGTTCAGCTTCAACTGGTTCACAACGGAATCGGAAATTGACGCCGCCCTCGCTGCACTGGCAGAGCTGGCGGCGCCATAGATCCGGATTTTTTGCATACAGCAAAAGCCCACGGCGATGCCGTGGGCTTTTGAGGATTCCGGATATTTTTAGCCGAAAGCGTCCAGGGCAAGTTTGAAAGCACCGTAGGCGCCTGCATCGTTGCCCAGAGATGCCAGCGCAAACCGGGCGCCGGCAGCGGCATGGAACACATATTTCTGGAAATAGGGGACAATGCCATCCAGCAAAATCTCTCCGGCCTTGCTGACGCCGCCGCCGATGACCACCACCTCCGGATTAACTGTACTGCACACGTTGCCCAGAAGCATGCCCATATAGTCGTAGACCTGCTCCAGAATGGCAACAGCGGCGGGGTCCCCGGATTTGGCTGCATCAAACACGTCTTTACAGGTGAGATTTTCCACCTGGTTCAGGGTGCTGGGCAGATCGGTGGTTTTCAGGAAGTCCCGGGCCAGCCGGACGATGCCCGTGGCGGAGCAATACTGCTCGGCACAGCCGAATTTGCCGCAGTTGCAGGGAACGGTTTCCTTGGGATTAAGCACCAGATGGCCGATCTCCGCACCGGAACCATGGGCACCATGGAGCAGATTGCCCTCCACCACGATTCCGCCGCCCACGCCGGTCCCCAGGGTGACGAACACCATGTTTCCGCAGCCCTGGCCGCCGCCCTTCCAGAATTCGCCCAGGGCGGCCACGTTGGCGTCGTTGCCCGCTTTCACTGGAAAACCGGTAAGGGTGCTGAGGGTATCGGAGATGTTGAACACACCCCAACCCAGGTTGACGCACTTGTTGACCACGCCCTTGGCATTTACCGGTCCGGGAACGCCGATGCCCAGACCCAGAATATCCGAATTGGGAATGCCGTGGTCGTCCAGGTAGCCGCGGATTGAGGCCGCAATGTCCGGCAGAATCCGGCTGCCGCCCTGATCGGTGTTGGTGGGAATTTCCCATTTGTCCAGCATGGCGCCGGTTTCGTCAAAATACGCAATCTTGACGGTGGTGCCGCCAAGGTCAACACCAAAGCCGTATTTCATATGTATACCCCTCCTGAAGAATGGATGTCTCTATTATACATATTTCCATGAAAAATACCAGAGGAAATCAAGAAAAAATCGTGATTCCCCGAAAGATGACGGGATGGGGTATGACCGGCATAAGTTTTCGCAAAAAGACTTGCGTTTAACGGCGATTTGCGGTAACATATACATGATACATCCCCGATGCAAAAAGGAAAGGACGTGTTACTGCAACATGATTAAAGTAGATATTTCCAATGTCTGGGGGCAGATCGCCCTGCCGGATCTGCTGGCCATGGAAAAGGAAGTCTCCGCCGCTCACGAGACCCTGATGGACGGCTCCGGCGCAGGCAACGACTTTCTGGGCTGGCTGAATTTGCCTGTCCGGGAGGCAACCCAGGAAATCCGCCGGATTCAGATGTCCGCCGAAAAAATCCGCCGGGAGTCCGATGCGTTCGTTGTGATCGGCATCGGCGGCTCCTACCTGGGTCCCCGGGCTGCCATTGAGCTGCTCCAGGGCCCCAACCACAACATCGGCAAAGGCAAGGGCAATCCCCAGATCTTCTTTGCCGGCAATGGCCTGAGCACCCGGCACTGGAATGAGCTGTGCCGCCTGCTGGAGGATAAGGACTTCTCCATCGCCATCATCTCCAAGTCCGGCACCACCACCGAGCCCGCCATCGCGACCCGGGCCCTGCGCTGGATGCTGGAGCGCAAGTACGGCACCGACGGCGCAAAGAGGCGGATCTACGCCATTACCGACCCCTGCAAGGGCGCCCTGCGGCAGATGGCAACCGAAGAAGGCTGGGAGAGCTTCGTCATTCCCCCCAATGTGGGCGGACGGTTCTCCGTGCTCACCGCCGTGGGCCTGCTGCCTCTGGCAGTGGCGGGCATCGACATCATGGAGCTGATGAACGGCGCCATGGACGCCAAGGAAGCCTACGACCTGCGCTCCTTTGAAAATCCCGTGTGGCAGTATGCCGCCGTGCGGAACCTGCTGTACCGCAGCGGCAAGGTCATGGAAATCTTCGAATCCTTCGAGCCGGGTTTCAAGATGTTCGGCGGCTGGTGGCAGCAGCTGTTCGGCGAGTCCGAGGGCAAGGACGGCAAGGGTATTTTCCCGGTTACTGCGGAGTTCACCGCTGATCTGCACTCCTTGGGGCAGATGATTCAGCAGGGCCAGCGCAACATCTTTGAGACCATGATCCGCTTTGATCCCCCCGCCCAGAAGTACACCATCGGCTCCGACTGGAAGAACCTGGACGGCCTGAACTACCTGGAGGGCAAGACCCTGGACTTCGTGGATGAGAAGGCATTCCTGGGCACCCTGGCGGCCCATGTGGACGGCGGCGTGCCGGTGATCACCGTGGACGCCGGAGAGCTGAATGACCGGAAGGTGGGCGAGCTGTTCTTCTTCCTGGAGCTGTGCTGCGGCGTTTCCGCCTACATCCTGGGGGTCAATCCCTTCAACCAGCCCGGTGTGGAGCTGTACAAGCGCAATATGTTCCAGCTGCTGGGCAAGCCCGGATACGAGTCCAAGTAAGTGTCCAGATAGAAAGAATCACAAATTAGTAGTTGCAAAAATATACGTTTGCTGGTAGAATGTCCATAAGCCATTATTCTGGCAAGCAAAGGAGGACTTTCCGATGATTCATGTTATTATGGGCCTGAAGGGCTCCGGCAAGACCAAGAAACTGATTGACGCCATCCATGATGCCGTCGCAGAAGCCCACGGCGATGTGGTATGCATTGAGTACGGCAGAAAGCTGACTTATGATGTTACTTATAAGGTTCGCCTGGTAGATTCCCAAGAGTACGGCATTTGCTCCCCTGAGATGCTCAAGGGTTTCCTCAGCGGTATGCATGCAGGCAACTTCGATATTACCAACGTCTTTATTGACAACCTGTACAAGACCATCGGCAGCGATACCGACGCCGCTGTGGACTTCGTAGAGTGGTGCGCCAAGTTCGCTGAAAACAACGCCATGGAGATTACCATGACCATTTCTGCGGACCCCGCTACCGCCCCCGAAGCGCTGAAGAAGTACCTGTAAATCCCAATTGAACCCGCCGCCGCAGTGAAAGCTGCGGCGGCTTTTCTTGTGGGGACTTTTGACAAAAAAAGATAAATCGGGGCTTGAAATGTGATTTTTAATTCTTTATAATGGGGCAGAGTTGAAGATTGTTAGGAGGAGCATATGGGTACAACTACCTTGCAGGAAAATAAAATGGGCGTTATGCCGGTGGGCAAGCTGATGATCAACATGGCGCTGCCCATGATTATCTCCATGCTGGTGCAGGCGCTGTACAACGTGGTGGACAGCATCTATGTGGCGCAGGTTTCGGAAAGCGCCGTGACCGCCCTGTCGCTGGCATTTCCTGTGCAGAATTTGCAGATCGGATTTGCCACGGGCATCGGCGTTGGCGTCAATTCCCTGCTGAGCAAAAGCCTGGGACAGAAGAACCAGGAGGAGGCCAACCGGGCTGCCGGCAACGGTATCGTGCTGATGGCAATTGTCACGGTGCTGTTCATGCTGTTCGGCATCTTCGGCGTGCGGCCTTACTACGAGATGCAGTCCACCGTGACGGAAACGGTAGAGGGCGGCATTGCCTATACCCGGATCTGCTGCGTGGTAACCGTGGGCATCTTCATGGAGATTCTGGGCGAGCGGCTGCTGCAGTCCACGGGCCGGACCATATACACCATGATTACCCAGAGCACCGGCGCCATTATCAACATCATTCTCGACCCCATCCTGATCTTCGGCTGGCTGGGATTCCCCAGAATGGGCGTGGCCGGCGCGGCGGCGGCTACCGTATTCGGTCAGTGCGTGGCGGCGATTATGGCCCTGTATTTCAACCACAAGTATAACCCCGAGGTGCAGTTCGCCAAAAAGTACCTGAAGCTGGAAAAGCGGACGGTATTCAACATCATGACCGTGGGTTTCCCCTCCATCGTGATGAACGGCATCGGCTCTGTGATGAACTTCGGTATGAACCAGATTCTCCAGGGCTTCACCGAAACTGCTACCAGCGTGTTCGGCATTTACTTCAAGCTTCAGAGCTTCTTCTTCATGCCCCTGTTCGGCATCAATAACGCCACCATTTCCATCATCGCCTACAACTACGGCGCCCAGAAACCCAAGCGGATTACCGGCACCCTGAAAATTGCCTGCGCCGGCGCATTGGCGCTGATGATGACCGGATTCCTGGTGTTCCAGTTTGCTCCAGATCTGCTGCTGGGTCTGTTCAATCCCAGTCCCACCTTTCTCCAGATTGGCCGCTCTGCTCTGCGGATCATCAGCTGGAGCTTCCCCATTGCGGCTATCTGCATCGCCCTGAGCGCCAGCTTCCAGGCACTGGGCAACGGCAGCTATTCCACCATCGTTTCCCTGTGCCGGCAGATGCTGGTGCTGCTGCCGGTGGCTTATCTGCTGAGCCTTACCGGAGAGGTAAACAATGTGTGGCTGTCCTATCCCATCGCGGAAATCGTCAGCGGTGCGGCGACCCTGTTCTTCTTCCGGCGGATTTACCGGCAGAAGATCCAGCCGCTCTTTGAAAAATAATGCCCCAGCCGAAGCACGGACAACCTCCGTGCTTCGTTTTTTTAAACAAAAAAAGGAAGCCTATTGACAAAACGGGAAAAGAAGCGTATACTGACAGTATCAATTGAACGATTGCTCATATGTAAAAATAAATCAGGAGGAACCGGGTATGACGAAAAAGGTCTATACCATTGAGAATCTGGACTGCGCCAACTGTGCGGCGAAAATAGAAAGCAAGTTCAACGACCACCCCCAAGTGGAAGAGGCGGTCATCACCTTCGCCACCAAGCAGCTGCGGCTGACGGCAGAAGCCCCGGATGACCTGATTCCGGAGCTGACCCAGATCGCCCGGAGCATAGAACCGGAGGTGGAGATCCGGGAAAGAGGCGATGGGGTGCCCACCCAGAGCAGGCACCATCATGGAGAAAGCTGCGGCTGCGGAGAAAGCTGTGAGAATTCCAGACAGGAAGGGGCCTGCGGCTGCGGAGCGCACAGCCATGGGGAGGGCTGCGGGTGCGGGGAGCACCACCATGACCACAGCTGCAGCTGTGAAGCGCATCACCACGATGACCAGGAAGCCCATGGTCAGGACAACCGGGAGGGCCTGGAGCTGCTTCTGGGCGGCGGACTGTTTCTGCTGGGGCTGCTGCTGCGGCAGAGCCTGGGCTGGGCCGCCCTCCTGGTCAGTCTGGCGGCCTATGTGGTGCTGGGCAGAGAGGTTGTGGTAACGGCCCTGAAGAATCTGGTGCGGGGCCATGTGTTCGACGAGAATTTCCTCATGTCCCTGGCTACCATCGGCGCCTTCTGCATCGGGGAATACCCGGAAGCGGTAGGCGTGATGCTGTTCTACCGGGTGGGAGAATTCTTTGAGCACAAAGCGGTGGAACGCAGCCGCAGCCAGATCATGGAGGCGGTGGACCTGCGGCCGGAGGTTGTTCATCTGGTAGAGGGGGAGACCGTCCGGGAAATTCCCGCCCGGGAGGCACAGGTTGGCGACCTCCTCCTGGTGCGGCCCGGCGACCGGATTCCCCTGGATGGACAGGTGGTTACCGGCACCAGCCGGCTGGACACCGCTCCCATCACCGGCGAGCCGGTGCCGGTGGGAGTGGGTCCTGGAAGCAGCGTGATTTCCGGCTGCGTCAATACCCAGGGGCAGCTGACCATGCGGGTGGAAAAACCCCTGTCCGAATCCATGGTAACCCGGATTCTGGACAGCGTGGAAAATGCTGCAGCCAGCAAGCCGAAAATGGATCGGTTTATCACCCGATTTGCCCGCATTTACACCCCGGTGGTGGTATTCGGTGCCCTGGCAACGGCAGTGATTCCCTCCCTGGTGACGGGAAACTGGAGTTATTGGGTGTACACGGCCCTGACCTTCCTGGTCATGAGCTGTCCCTGCGCCCTGGTGCTCAGCGTGCCTCTGGCCTTCTTCGCCGGAATCGGCGCAGGCAGCCGGAAAGGAATCCTCTTCAAAGGCGGACAGTCCATGGAGGCCATGGTCAAGGTTAAGACCGTGATCGTGGACAAAACAGGCACCATCACCAAGGGAAACTTCCGGGTTCAGCAAGTGGTGGGAGATGGAGAACTGCTGCGGCTGTGCGCCAGCTGTGAGCAGCAATCCAATCACCCCATTGCCGTCAGCATTGCGGCGGCGGCAAATGAACAGGGGCTGGAACTGCTGACTCCGGACGCGCTGGAGGAAGTGCCGGGCATGGGCATCCGGGCGGTGCTGGACGGAGAGGAGATCCTCTGCGGCAACGCCAAGATGCTGAAGGAAGCAGGAATTCCCGTTCCTCGGATTCCCCGGGCAGGAACCCATGTGCTGGTGGCCGTGGCGGGGCAGTACCGGGGGTACCTGGTGATTGACGATACCCTGAAACCCGGCGCAGAGCCGGCGGTGCGCAGGCTTCGGGAAAACGACGTCGAGACGGTGATGCTCACCGGAGATACGGAGGAATCCGCCCGGGCTGTGGCCGGGGCAGTGGGTATCCGGCAGGTATACAGCGGGCTGCTGCCCCAGCAGAAGCTGGAACGGCTGCAGAGAATCCGGACGGAGCGGGGAGCCGTGATGTTCGTGGGAGACGGCATCAACGATGCGCCGGTTCTGGCCGGGGCCGATGTAGGCGCTGCCATGGGCAGCGGCGCCGACGCCGCCATCGAAGCGGCGGATGTGGTGTTCATGACCTCGGACGTGGAGGCAATCCCTCAGGCCATGGAAATTGCCCGGTCCACCGGGAAAATTGCCTGGCAGAATGTGGTGTTCGCCCTGGCGGTAAAGCTGGGTGTGATGATCCTGGGCCTCAACGGATTTGCGTCCATGTGGCTGGCGGTGTTTGCTGACTCCGGCGTAGCCATGCTGTGCGTACTCAACTCCATTCGACTGCTCTACAAAAAGAAGTGATGCCATGAAACCGACATTTTACAACTGTGACTGCCATATTCACATGGTTCTGGACGGAGCGGACTGGAAGCGGGCCGTTGATCGGCACCGGCAGCAGCCGGAGGACGGCTGGATTCGGCAGGTACTGCGGCATTATCAGGAATTGGGATTTTCCTATCTCCGGGACGGGGGCGACCGGTGGGGCGTTGGAAAACGGGCCCGGGAACTGGCGGGGGAGTATGGCATCCGCTACCGGACCCCCTTATCCCCCTTGTGCAAGACGGGGCATTACGGCGGATTCATCGGAACCCGGTATGAAACCCTGGAAGAATACGGGGTCCTGGTGCGGAAGGCACGGGCGGAGGGAGCCGACTTTGTCAAAATCATGATCTCCGGACTGATGGATTTTGACCGGTTCGGCGTGCTCACCGAAGAGGGGCTTTCCGCCGGGGAAATCCGGGAGCTGATTCACATTGCCCATGAGGAGGGTTTCCCGGTGATGGCCCATGCCAACGGTCCCCGGACCGTGGAGGCAGCGGCCCGGGCGGGTGTGGATTCCGTGGAACACGGCGCTTATCTGGACGAAAATGCCCTGTGCGCCATGAAAGAGGCCGGGACGGTCTGGGTTCCTACCCTCTCTACCATCGGCAACCTCCGGGGAAAAGGCCGGTTCCGGGAGACAGCAGTGGAAGCCATCCTGGAAAGTGCCATGGAAAATGTCCGGCGATTTGCCGGTATGGGGGGCTTGCTGGCCCCGGGTACCGACGCCGGCGCCTGGGCCGTGCCCCACGGAAGCCGGACGGAGTTTGCCCTGCTGGAACAGGCCCTGGAAGGCATGGAGAGGACGTCCCTGGAACGGGGAACGGAGAAAATATGCGTGACATTCTGATGTCCGGGGGGCGGTAAACCGCTCCCCGGATTTTTTTAAGGGAAGTTGCCCGGTTCGGGGCAACTTCCCTTTTTTTGCACCTAGGGATGGAAAGGAAGGGTGATATGGAAGGCAGGGAACGATCCCTGAAACAGAGAATCCGGGCCGGAGAGATCCGGAAACAGGACGTGGCACGGCGCTTGGCAGAACTGGCCTTCGCCCAGGCGAATGACTGCGCCCGGCTGGCCCTGGAGCCGGACTCCAACTTGGAAGGGTTGGACTTGACGCTGCTCAGCGAGATAAAACGCAACGAGAAAGGAACGGTGGAAATCAAACTGATCGACCGACTGAAAGCACTGGAACAGCTGGCGCAGCTGACGGTGGAGGACAAAACAGCCCTGGAGGGACTGCTTCAGGCGCTCCGGGAAGGGGAAACGGAATGAACAAACCATCCTTTTCTCCCAAACAGCGGCGGGTTCTGAACTGGTGGATGCCGGGCAGTCCCGACTATCACCGGGAGGCCATTGTCTGCGACGGTGCGGTCCGCTCCGGAAAAACCATGGCCATGGGGCTGAGTTTTGTTCTGTGGGCTATGAGCTGCTTCAATGGGCAGCGGTTCGGCATCTGTGGAAAAACCATCGCTTCTCTGCGGCGCAACGTCCTTGCCGACTTACTGCCCCGGCTTCAAAAATTGGGCATGGACTGGCAGGAAAAACGATCGGAAAACCTGCTGATTCTCCGCTTTCAGGGAATTGAAAATCATTTTTATGTCTTTGGGGGACGGGATGAAAGTTCCGCCAGCCTGATTCAGGGCATTACCTTCGCCGGGGTTCTGCTGGACGAGGCGGTGCTGATGCCCCGCAGCTTCGTGGATCAGGCCTGCGCCCGGTGCTCCGTGGCGGGCAGCCGGCTGTGGTTCAACTGTAACCCCGCCGGTCCGTCCCACTGGTTCTACAAAACCTGGATTCTGGAAGCGGAAGAGCGGAACTGTCTGCGTCTGCGCTTCACCATGGAGGACAATCCCACCCTGACCGACACCATCCGCACTCGCTACAGGCGACTGTACAGCGGGGTGTTTTACCAGCGCTATATCCTGGGGCAGTGGGTTCAGGCAGAGGGACGAGTCTATGACTTCTTCACCCAGGATATGGTGGGAAAGGCGCCGGAGCACTGCGATAAGTGGTACATTTCCTGCGACTACGGTACGGTGAATCCCACCTCCATGGGGCTGTGGGGACGCTCCGACGGGGTCTGGTATCGGGTGGAGGAATTTTACTTCGACTCCCGGGCCCAGATGCGTCAGATGACTGACGCAGAGTACGCCGATGCCCTGAAAAATCTGGCAGGCGGGCGGCACATTACTGCAGTCATCGTGGACCCTTCCGCAGCCAGCTTCCTGGAATTGCTCCGGCGGCAGGGCTGGCATGTCCAAAAGGCGGACAACGATGTGCTCAGGGGTATTCGGCTGACCTCGGATTGCCTGAAGTCCGGCAGAATTGTGATCTGCGAGAAATGCCGGGACTGCCTGCGGGAGATGGAGTGCTATGTCTGGGACCTGCGGGACGGGAACAAGGACCGGGTCCGCAAAGAACAGGACCATGCCATGGATGACATGCGCTATTTCGTATCCACAGTATTGGCGGAAAGCCAACACTCCTTTGCCGCCTGTACGGTGGAACGAAAGACCTTGAAATCAGGGAAAGGAAGTGTCTGATTGAAACGAAAAAAGAATCAAACCGGAGCAGTCTCAGCGGTATGCCAGCTTCGGGGGGGCAGTATCCATCCCTTCGGCGCCATGCGGGGTTTCGTCCCCTTAGGGGGCGGCGAGGAGCGGGTGTACCGGGAAATGCGGGAGGCGCTGCCGGTGCTGGATGCGGCAGTGGACAAAATGGTCCGCCTGTGCGGCGGATTCGAAGTCAAATGCCGCAGTGCCCAGGCCCAGGAGAAACTCAATGCCTTCCTGCGGATGATGCCCTGCGGACGGGGACAGATGGGAATTGAGAGCTTCCTCAGCGGCTACCTGGACAGCCTGCTGACCTATGGCCGGGCAGTGGGAGAGCTGGTGGTGGCGGGCGGGAAGCTCCGGGCCGTCTGCTGGGGCGATGTGACCGCCCTGGAGGTGGAAGAGGGAAATGATTCCCTGGATATGGTGCTGTGGGGCCGGGATGAGCATGGCCTGATGCGGCCCCTGCCTTATCAGCATCTGCTGCTGTTCACCACCATGCATCCGGAACCTGCCCACCCCTACGGGGTGAGTATGTTCCGGGGAATGCCATTTCTGGCGGATATTCTCCTGAAAATCTACAACACCATCGGCGTCAACTGGGAGCGGGCAGGAAATGTGCGCTACAGTGTGATCTGCAAAGGGGCGGAAAATCTGGACCCCGTCACCGCCCAGGAACGGGGGAAGGTTGTGGCAGAGCAGTGGGCCAAGGCCATGGAGGACGGAAAAAACGGCACCGTCCGGGACTTCGTGGCAGTGGGAGATGTGGAAATCAAGGTCATTGGCGGAGAAAGCCCCATTCTGGATTCCGAGGTGCCGGTGCGGCAGATTCTGGAGCAGCTGGTGGCAAAAACCGGCCTGCCCCCCTTCCTGCTGGGGCTGAGCTGGAGCACCACCGAACGGATGAGCACCCAGCAGGCCGATCTGCTTACCAGTGAGCTTTGGGCCCTGCGCCGGGCGGTGGAGCCCGCCATGCGGAAAATCTGCCAGACTTACCTGGCCCTGGAGGGGCTGGACAACCGGGTGGAAATCCTATGGGACGACATCAGCCTGCAGGACATCACCCAGCAGGCCCAGGCGGCGCTGTATTCCGCCCAGGCAGAAAAATACCGGGCGGAGGCGGGCCGCCCGTGAAGATAGATGACAGGTTCAAAATAAGGAGGTTATGGTTTTGCAGGTAACGAAAGCGGCGGAGGCGGCAGCCAGCGGTCAGCCCAGTCCCATGCAGCTGGCCGCAATCAACGCCCTTGCCAAAACAGCGCTGACACCGGAACAGGTGTATGTTTTTTCCCTGCGGCTGTGTGACGATCAGGCAGATCGGGATTACGAACGGTTTGACGCTGCCGCCTTGCCGGAACTGGCCCGGCTGTTCCGGGGGAAAACCGGAATTGTGGATCACTGCTGGAGCGCAGAGAATCAGATCGCCCGGATTTTTGAAACCCAGGTGGTTCAGGAGAACGGCGTCAGTTACATCAAGGCCTGGGCTTATATCCGCCGGGGAGCGGACAACGACGGCATCATCGCCGACATCGAGGCCGGCATCAAGAAAGAAGTGTCCGTGGGCTGCGCCATGGGCCGGGCGGTATGCTCCATCTGCGGCAGCGACTACGGCAGCTGCGGACACCAGAAGGGGGATTATTACGACGGGCAGCTGTGCTGCGCCATTCTGAGAGAACCCATGGACGCTTACGAATTCTCCTTCGTGGCGGTTCCCGCACAGCGGGAAGCCGGGGTGCTGAAAGCCATGGGCAAGGGAGAAGCGGCGCTGAAAGATCTGGCGGAGCGGTTCGGTGCGCAACGGGAATACCAGTCCCTGAAAGCCCAAGCGGAACTGGGAAAACAGTTCACCCGGCAGCTTCAGGACAGCGTGGTCCGGCTGGGTCTGGCCCTGGAACTGGGCGTTCCGGAGCCGGTGCTCCGGGGCATCGCCGCCGGAGCCCAAGCCGAGGATTTGATGGTTCTGAAAGACGCTCTGGAGGAGCGTCTGGCTGAGAGCCTGCCGGTTACCCGGCAGCTGAGCGGCGGGAATCCCCGGGACGAAAAAGTGGAAAGCGGATTCTTAATCTGAAATCATTCTGACAGGAGGAATTTATTCAAATGGCTTATGACAATCTGAGACTGGAAAAGGGTATGTACCGCCAGGAAGGCATGAACTTCACCCAGGTGCTGGAGTCCCTGGACCCCAGCGAAAACTACCGGGGTACGGCGCTGGAGGGCACAGACGCCTTCCAGCGGCAGCTGAAGCGCTTTGGCATCCGAGTCAAAGGCGCCGGTTCCTCTCCCGTGGAGAAGTTCTTCCGGACCATGGACTCTGCGGTGCTGTTCCCGGAGTACATCGCCCGGACGGTGCGGCAGGGCATGGAGGAAAACGACATCCTGCCCGCCATTACCGCTACCACCACCATCATTGACGCCATGGACTACCGCTCCATCTACTCCGTTCCTACCGATGCGGACAAGGAGCTGAAGGATGTGGAAGAGGGCGCCAGCATTCCCGAAACCGAAGTGAAAACCAAGGAACATCTGGTGAGCCTGAGCAAGCGGGGGCGGATGCTGGTGGCGTCTTATGAAGCCATCCGTTTCCAGAAGCTGGATCTGTTCAGCGTTATGCTGCGCCAGATCGGCGCACACATCCAGAAGCAGCAGCTGGCTGACGCAGTGGACGTACTGATCGACGGCGACGGAAATGACAACGAGGCAGTACAGTACACCATCGGAACCACCCCCATCTCCGGCACCAAGGGAACTCTGGGCTACGACCAGCTGGTGGAATTCTGGGGGCAGTTCGACCCCTATACCATGAACACCCTGCTGTGCTCCACCGCCTGCATGACCAAGATGCTGAAGATTCCGGAACTTCAGAATCCCCTCACCGGGCTGAATTTCCAGGGGACCGGCAAGCTGACCACCCCGCTGGGCGCACAGCTGCACCGTACCTCTGCGGTGGCGGACGGCGTGATCATCGGCCTGGATAACCGCTACGCCCTGGAGCAGGTCCGGGCAGGGGATGTGCTGGTGGAATATGACAAGCTCATTGACCGCCAGCTGGAGCGGGCGGCCATCACCTCCATCGCAGGCTTCGGCAAAATCTGCACCGAGGCCGCCTGCGTGCTGAACGTATGATGCTGGAGGAGCGGGTTTTTATCCAGGCCGCCAGTTTGACAGGAGAACTGGAGCAGACGCAGGAAAACCTGCTGCGTCTGCTCTGCGGGGCAGCCACGGCAACCCTGGCTGCCCGCCTTCGTGCGGGTGTGACGCCGGAGGACTGTGAAAAAGAATTTCTTCAGGCTGCCAGCCTGTACGCCCTGGCAGACTTCTACAGCGCAGACCAAACCCAGTCCATTCAGCAGCTGAAGGCCGGGGATCTGACAATATATCAGGACAGCGTCAAGCAGGACGCCCGGGTCCAAAGCTTCCGTAACCAGGCCCAGGCCCTGATGGGACCATTCCTGCGGGACCACTTCTCTTTCACGGGGGTTTGATATGCGGAAACTGGTTGCAGCCGTCATGGAAAAATACGGAACCGATCTGACCCTGGTGGGAACAAATATAAACCAGACCGTACGGGGCTTTTTCTGGGCGGTCAACTCCAAGAGTTGGCAGAGCATGGAAAGCGAGGCGACCTTGCTGGGGGAGATTTTCCGGGGCCAGTACGCCTACCTGGGCCCTGCCGATGTGGAAGTCCAGGAAGGAGATACCCTGCATCTGGGGGAGCGGGTCTACCTGTTTCGCCGGGTGGAGCTGTTCTATTGCGGCAATCAGCCCCTGTACCGCTGGGGACTTTGTGTAGAAAAGGGTGTGAATGACACATGGGGAACTCAATCCTAGAGCTGGTACTGCGAATCCTGCGGCAGCAGGGACTGATTGCCGACATTGCCTATCCAGGTCAGAAATTTCCCACCATCTCCGGGCCGGTATCTGCCGTGCACATTGCCTCGGTGGATCGGGACAATCTCACGGTTACCATAGAGGTGAGCGTCATCTGCCCGGCCTCCATGGGCGGGACCCAGTGTGAAGTGGAGGCCCTGCGGGTCACGGAGATTCTGCGGGGAGAACGGGCGGTGTGCGTTCAGCAAGGCTGCCGGTATGACGGAATTGCCCAGGTGTATGTGGTGGATATTCTGGCTACCTTTACCGGGTTTACCGAAGAAGCCAACTGCCGGATCTGGCCGGGGTTCTATACTTACCTCAATAACGTGCAGCTGACCTTCGTCACCGGTTTTACCGAGGAGGAAACCACCGGCATTCAGGCGGAATTCGCCACTGCGGAGCATCTGGTGAAAGGCACCAGCCAAAGAACACGAAGCTGGAGCATCCAGCTGGAGGAACAGATTCCGGTTGGGTCACCCGAGCCGGCGGAACCCACCGGCGCCTTTGAATTGAAAATCGTGACAGACAAAAAAACGGAAATATATTCTCAGTGCCGATGGACCCAAATCCGTCGGGAATTTTCTCCGCGGGGCATCCGGCGAATCCGCACCGGATTTGCATTCCTGCGGGAGGAGGTGTAATGTGGACTATCTGAGCTATAAGACCTTTGTCTGGCCCCAGAACCCCCATACCTACAAGGAAGAACTGGTGCGGGAACCGAAATTCCATACCCAGGATGGGGTGACCTACTTTGACAAGATGGGCGATTTGCAGCGCACCATCACTGGAAGCGGTGTATTTTACGGGGAGGGCGCCTACGACAGCTATAAAGCGCTGATGGCCCTGTTCGGCAGTCCCACCCCGGGAAATCTGGAGCACCCCATCTGGGGAATCTTCTACTGCTACTTTACCGGACTGGAGATGACCCAGGAACCGGAGGAAAACTGCATCAGTTATCGGTTTACCTTTACCGGGGCGCTGGCAAACGGAGTCGTGCCGACCTAAACACCGGATGACGCCTGTAAGAACATTATTTTTGGGAGGATTGCCGTTTCAGGGCAATCCTCCCAATTTTTGTATCGGCTGGTCAAACAGCACTGCCGGAACATGCGCTCCGCGCCAGATGCTTCTGGCTCAGGGACGGAAATTTTCGAAAATGGGAATCCAGCCTTCCGCCTTGGCCTGGTCAAAGGCCTCCCGGCTGCGGAGCGTCCAGGCCACCCCCTTGGCTTTCCACAGCTTTTGGCTGAGGGCGCAGGTGGGGGTTTTCTGCCGGTGGTCGAACCGGTAGGCAACGAAGTCCGGCACCGTGAGGAAATTGGTCAGACAGTGGGTAGCGGCAAAACGCACATAGTCCGGCAGGTCATTGCGGCTGGCAAAGAAATTCTCCGCCAGCTGGCCCCGGATAATATCCGGCCGATGGCGCCGCAGCCACACCAGACACCGATAATCAAAGGACTCCATGCAGAAATACCCCTGGTAGGTCTCCAGCATCCGGCAGACCGCCTCCGCCAGCTGGGCGTGGTTGCCGTCAACCGGCTTCAGCTCGATAATCAGGGGGACCTTGCCCTGCACCAGGGCGAGCACATCCATCAGCTCGGGAATGGTCTCCTGGGTGCCCTCCAGGAAGTAATTCTTCAGGTCCTGGGTGGTCAGGTCCTCCACCCGTCCCGCCTGCCCGGTGGTGCGGTTGAGCAGAGAGTCATGGATCACCGCCAGATTGCCGTCCTGGGTCAGATGGACATCCAGCTCGATGCCGTAGCCGTTTTCCACAGCGGCACGAAAGGCGGCCAGGCTGTTTTCCGGCAGCTGGCTGTCGTGGAGCCCACGGTGGGCATAGTTCCATCCCAGCAGTTCCTGCCAGCCGGGATGATTCCCCCGGCAGCGGGTGGACAAAACATAGAGAATCAGCAAGAAAAGAAGTAAATTGAGCATGACAGCCTCCCGATTCCCCCGGCAAACGCCGGGAAAGGTCATTTCACAACAGAATTATACCGGTTTCGCCGAAAAAAGTCTACAGGAAATCTCCCGGGGAGAGAATATGAAAAAACCGTAAATTTTCCGCTCCCTTTCAGGAAAACACAGTGATGTGCCTTGCGGTTTCCGGATTCGGTGGGTATAATGAGGAAAAAGCGGAGGTGACGGCAATGAAGAAGATGCTGTTTGTGATGAACCCGGTGGCAGGACAGAAAAAAGCCAACCGTGCCCTGCCGGAGATCCTGTCGCTGTTCAACCAGGCGGGGTATGAAGTGATTGCCTATATGACCGATGGCCCGGGCAGCGCCGCCAGAGCGGTTCAGACCTGGGGCGGCCAGGTGGATGTGATTGTCTGCTGCGGCGGCGACGGAACCATGAACGAGACGGTGACCGGCCTGCTGCGTGCCGGAATCAAAACCCCGGTGGGATATATTCCTGCCGGAACCACCAATGATTTTGCTTCCAGCCTGCACCTGTCCGGCAATGTGCTTCAGGCGGCCCGGGACATTCTGGAAGGCACGCCGGTGCCCCTGGATGTGGGCCGGTTTGCAGACCGGTATTTTTCCTATGTGGCATCCTTCGGAGCCTTCACCAAGTCCAGCTACCTGATTCCCCAGAACATCAAGAATGCGCTGGGCCATACCGCCTATGTGCTGGGGGGAATTTCGGAACTGTCCCAGATTCACAAGGAACCCATCCGGATGGAAATCGACGGTCAGGTGATTGAGGATGACTTCCTCTTCGGGGCCATCTGCAATTCCACTTCCATCGGCGGGATCCTGACCCTGGACCCCAAGCACGTGGACATGGGCGACGGCCTGTTTGAAGTGCTGCTGGTCCGGTCGGCCCGGAGCCTGGAGGAAATCGGCGAGTGCATCCGGGCGGTGCAGAGCCAGGTGTACAACTGCGAGATGATTACCTTCCGCACGGCGAAAAAGGTGAAAATTTACGCCAACCCGGAGATGCCCTGGACCCTGGATGGGGAACGGGAGGACGGCCATGGGGAAATTGAGGTGGAAAACCTGCATCACGCCATCTCCATGATTCAGAGGAACGAAGTATGATCAATACAACGCTGTGTTATGTTACCCGGGGCGACGAGGTGCTGATGCTCCATCGGGTGAAAAAGAAGAATGACATCAACAAGGACAAGTGGATCGGCATCGGCGGCAAATTTGAAGGGGAGGAAAGCCCTGACCAGTGCCTGCTCCGGGAGGCCTGGGAGGAAACCGGCCTGACCCTGACCTCCTGGCGGTGCCGGGGGGTGATCACCTTCCTGCTGGACGGCATGGAAGGGGAGTATATGTACCTGTTCACCGCCGATGGCTTTACAGGAGAGCTGAAGGAATGCAATGAAGGGGACCTGCAATGGGTGAGCCGGTCGTTCCTGGACCAGCTGCCCAAGTGGGACGGAGACCAGATTTTCCTGGACCTTTTGTGGCAGGATGCCCCCTTCTTCCTGCTGACCCTGCACTACCGGGGAGATGAGCTGATTGAGGCGGTGCTGGACGGCAAGAAAATCCGGTGAAGGAAAAATAAGAAATTCTTAATCCCGGCGAAAAGACTTCCTAAGACTGGATGGCGTATAATGGGGCCATTCCAGACAGGAAGGAGAAACCTATGAAAAATAAAAAAGGGCTTGCGGCCCTGTTTGTTCTGCTGGCGGTGCTGCTGATGGGGCTGATGGGGGCGAAGCCCTTATACAATCTCTATCGGGATGTGACCTTCTCTTGGACAGACCGCAGCGAGGCAGAAAAGGAAATCAAAGCGTTTGCCGACGAAAAGGGAATCTCTTTCGGAGAGTATCCCCAGTACATCATTGATTTGTATGAAAGCAATCCGGAAACCCGGGATTTCGTGATGAACTATCCCTTCCGGAAAACGGAGACGGTGGATTTGTCCGGCTATCAGGATTGCCAGAGCGTGCCCCTGTTTCTGCAGTGGGACCCCATGTGGGGCTATCAGGACTATGGCAGCAGCATCATTGCCGTCACCGGCTGCGGCCCCACCTGCCTGGCTATGGTGGGGTATTATCTGACCGGGGATGAAAATATGTCTCCCGACCAGATTGCCAAATTCGCCCAGCGCAGCGGCTACTATTCTTCCGGCTCCGGCTCATCCTGGACCTTAATCAGCGAGGGGGCCGCCCAGCTGGGACTGACGGCAGAGGAACTGCCTCTGGTGGAAAAGAAAATCACCCGGGCGCTGGAGGAAGGAAAACCGGTGATTCTGGCTCTTGGCCCCGGAGATTTCACCACCACCGGGCATTACATTGTCCTGACCGGCGTACAGGACGGAAAATTCCAGGTCAACGACCCCAACAGCCGCCTGCGCTCGGAACGGCTGTGGAGCTATGAGGAGCTGGAAGGACAGATCCGCAACATCTGGGCCATTTCCCGGCAGGAAGCCTGATTTACATAACAACCCCCGGATGCCTGGCGTCCGGGGGATTGTCTTAGTCATCCAAATAGGGGCTCAATTTTGTCCCGGTCTGCCGGGTTGACGGTGAAGGTCACGCCGGTGATCTCGGCAAATTGGTATTCTCCAATCCGGCGGTTTCTGATGTCGGAGAGAATCTGGTCCTTGACAGACAGGATTGCCTTTGCCTGCATAAAGCCTGTTGAGATATACAGGAGGCGATTGTTTTCATTGCTTACGAGTCTGACGGTCCAGAGATCTGGTGTGAAGCCCGGAACACTCCGGTACGTTACTTCCACCTGCACCACGCCTTCCTCCAACTGGGAATCCGTTTGAATCTGGGAAATCTGGGCATCGGGGGAAAGAACAATATTCTGGGAGTTGGAGTCATAGATTTCATACCCTGTCAGTTTTTCCTCATCATCCAGGTAGATGGAGGTAGATACGGTATCGGTCTGGGTCATCTCCAGCCGGGCGGTGTCCCGGTAGGTGAAGCTGGACGCCTCCACAAAGCACATCCCAATGCCGATGCCGCCAATCAGCAGCCCAAGGCACACCAGAATCAAAGCGGTAATCCGCAGTTTACGCATGATCCTGCACCTCCTTCTTTTCATTGGCCGGTTTGTGCCAGATCAGGGTGAGGGCGAACACCAGCACGCCGAAGCCGCACAGAACTGCGCCGATACAGCCCAGCAGCAGCCCGATTACCGGGTATCCTTGGATCAGCAGCACCGCCAGGGTTCCGGCGCCAACCAGGAAGAAACCTGCCACGCAGACAACCGGAATCGCAGCGCAGAGAAGGGCGGCGTTCCAGGCCCACCGGCACAGCACCTTCACCGCCCGGAGGCACCAGGAAAACAAATCTCCAACCAGATGCCAGAACTTCCGGTTCCCGGCTGAAACCCAGCCCCAGAAACCCCGGGAGGGCTTTTCTTCCTCCGGCTCAGGCTGAGCGGGCTGCTTCTCCCGGTGCAGGGCATTTTTGGCCCGGTTCCACTTTTCGGACAGCCACGTCCGGAAGCCGGACCAAGCGGCCCGGCATTTCTGGCGGAATTGCTCCAGCCAACCGGCGCCGGCGGCCATGGCTTCTTTCACCGTGGGGGCGGGAACCTTGACCCGTTCCTGCCAGTCGGGACTGATGTGATAGGCTTCCAGAATCTGGGCGGTCAGATCGTCCAGAGAGCCGAAATCCCGGATGGCCTCCTCTTCAGACAGCCCGCCTTCCATCCGCATCTGGATGTGCTGGGCGTATTCATCCAGAATATCCTGCTGTTCCGACGGCTGCAGGATCCGGATGCGCTCCTGCAGCTGTTTTAAAAATTCTTCTTTGCGCATAGACATGCTCCTTCCTGTGGATCAGACCCCGTGCTCCTGCAAAAATGCGTTCACCCGCTGGGAAAATTCCAGCCAATCCGCTTCCAGACTGTCCCGGTACGGGACGCCGGCGGCGGTGAGATGATAGTATTTTCTGGGTGGGCCTTCTGTAGATTCCCGGAGATAGGTTTCGAAATAATGCTCGTTGGTCAGCCGCTTCAGCAGGGGATAGATGGTGCCCTCATTTACGTCCACCACCTTGGATACCTCCGCCACCAGCTCGTAGCCGTACATATCCCGTTTCCGGACGGATTCCAGCACGATCAGCTCCAACACGCCTTTCTTGAACTGGGCGTTCACCAGCATCCCTCCTTCTGCTCCCATTCTATACCAACTACTATGTATTGTCAAGTACCAGATAATAAAATGTACTGACAAAGGGCGGGGAAGCATTTTCCCGGAAGGGCGGAAGCAGGAACTTCCTTTACAATCGGTAAAAAATCTGCTATCCTATAGGGAAATAAGAGGAGGGAATGCTGTGAAAACCAAAAAGCTCACCCTTTTGGGCCTGCTGACCGCCATTGCCCTGACCATCTTCCTGGTGGAAGCCCAGATTCCGCCTCTGGTGCCGGTGCCGGGAATGAAGCTGGGACTGGCCAACATTGTCACGGTGTTCACCGTGTTCGCCCTGGGCAGCCGGGAGGGGGCCTGCGTCCTGTTTGTCCGGATTTTCCTGGGGGCGATTTTTGCAGGATTCGGCACGATTTTCTATTCCGCCGCCGGCGGCCTGTGCGCCATTTTGGTGACGGTTCTGGTGAAAAAGATTCTGACCCAAAAGCAGCTGTGGGTGGCGGGGGCCCTGGGGGCCGTTGCCCACTCCATCGGTCAGATGGCCATGGCCATTTTCATCACCGGTACGCCGGCACTGGCGGTGTACCTGCCGGTGCTGATTGCCGCCAGCATTGTCACCGGAATTTTCACCGGGCTTTGCGCCCAATTTCTGGTCAATCGGGGGAAACTATGGAAAACTATTTTGAAATGAATCTGTCCCGGCAGGAGATTGACGCCATCTCCAACCTGGGCTTGGCCCACATGGGGGACTGTGTGTTTGAAATTCTCTGCCGGGCGTACCTGTGCGCCCAGGGGGAAAAGACCGTGGACCGGCTCCACCGGGACACCATTGCCATGGTGAAGGCAACGGCCCAGGCGAAATTCGTGGACCAGCTGGTGCCCCTGCTGACGGAGGAAGAGCTGGCCTACTACCGGCGGGGAAAAAACGCCCACGTCCACGCCGTGCCAAAATCCGCCACCCCCGCCGAGTACGCCAAGGCTACCGGCCTGGAGGCCCTGCTGGGGGCCCTGTATCTGGCGGGGCAGACCGGGCGGATCAATGAATTGTTCCGGGCTGTGATGGAAGTACCGGAGAAACAGGAGAGGGAAAATGGCATTTGACGCTGTGTTTTTATCTGCGGTCCTGGGGGAGGTCCGGGACCGCTGCCTGGGGGCCAGGGTGGACAAGATTCACCAGCCCAGCCGGGACACTCTGATTCTGCATCTGCGCTGCCGGGACAGCCGGGAAAAGCTGCTCTTTGCGGTGAATCCTACCGCCCCCCGGCTCCACCTGACCATGGCTTCCCCGGAGAACCCGGCGGAGCCGCCCATGTTCTGCATGTTCCTGCGCAAGCACCTTCTGGGCGCCCGGCTGACGGAGATTTCCCAGCCCCCCATGGAGCGGGCGGCGTTCTTTACCTTTGACTGCACCGACGAGATGGGCTTTCCCGTGCAGAAGCAGCTGGCGGCGGAGCTGATGGGAAGAACCTGCAATCTGTATCTGCTGGCCCCGGATGGGCGGATTCTGGACTGCCTGCGCCGGATTGGGCTGGACGAAACTGCCCGACGGCCTGCCCTGCCGGGGCTGAAATACATCCCGCCGGAGCCGGTGGCCAAGGAAAATCCCCTGGAGAATCCGGACTTTGCCGCCATTCTGGCCCGGCCCGGGGCGGATGTGCTGGCGGATCGGCTGATGGATGCCCTGGGCGGCCTGTCTCCCCTGGTGTGCCGGGAGGCGGCCCTGTCTGCCGCCGGAGATGTGGATGCCCGGATTGGTGCCCTGAACCAGGAGGAAACCGCCCGGCGTCTGGAGGATTTTTTTCGGGAATACGGACAGCACCCCGCACCCTATTTCTACGCCGCCCCGGACGGAACCCCCAAGCAGTATGCCTTCTGCCCCATCCGGCAGTACGGCGGATGTGAGCGGGCGGAGTCCTTTGGCGCACTGCTGGATGGTTACTACACCCTCCGGGACCGGAAGGACGCCATGCGGCAGAAGAGCCAGTCTGTCCGGAAAACCGTGCAGAATCTCTGCACCCGCCTGACCCGGAAACTAGCCATCCAGGAAAAGGAGCTCCAGGCTACCTACGACCGGGAGCGGCTGCGGCAGCTGGGGGACATCCTCACGGCGAATCTCCACCGGGTGGTGAAGGGACAGACGGTGATCTCCTGCGAGGACTTCTACGATGAGGAAATGAAAATGGTGGACATTCCCCTTTCTCCCATTCTCTCTCCCCAGCAGAACGCCGCCAAATACTATAAGGATTACACCCGAATGAAAAACGCCGAGAAGGAACTGACCCATCAGATTTCCCTGGGGGAAACGGAACTGGAATATCTGAAGAGCGTCCTGGAGGAGCTGAACCGGGCCCAGACCGAAGCGGAGCTGGAGGAAATCCGCCGGGAGTTGTCCGACGGGGGCTATCTCCGGCTGGACGGCGGGAAGAAACGGGTGAAGCAGGGCAAGCTGGCCCCCATGCGCTTCGTCTCCACCGACGGCTATCCCATCTATGTGGGCCGGAACAACCGGCAGAATGAGGAACTGACCTTTAAATTGGCCCGGAAGGACGACATCTGGTGCCACGCCTCCAAGGTCCATGGCAGCCATGTGATTATCTCCTGCGGCGGGACCACGCCTCCGGACAATACTGTGACCCAGGCGGCCCAGCTGGCGGCCTACTACGCCGAGACCACCGGCGGCCGGAACGTGCCGGTGGATGTGACGCCGGTGAAGCAGGTGAAGAAAATCCCCAACGGCAAGCCCGGCATGGTGATCTACCATACCTATAAGACGGTGATTGCCAATCCCTACGCAGACATCGTGGTGGACGCCCTGAATGCGGAGCCAACCGAAACAGAATGACTTGCCCCACAGGATCGGGAGCCGAAAGAGGCTTCCGATCCTGTTCGTATATTTTCCGGGAAAAGTTCAAAAATAATTCAAAAAGCACCCATTGACTTTTTTAGCACTCTCTGGTATAGTGTGCTTAGCACTCAGAGATATGGAGTGCTAAATCAACGGAAGGAGGATCACCCATGGAATTAAGCGAACGGAAGAAGAAAGTCCTGCGTTCTGTCGTGGACCTGTACATCCGGACCGCTGAGCCGGTGGGCTCCAAAGCCATTACCGAGCTGCCCGACATGAAGTACTCCTCCGCAACCATTCGCAACGAAATGGCAGACCTTACTGCCATGGGATATTTGGAGCAGCCCCACACCAGCGCCGGACGGATTCCCTCCGCTGCCGGATACCGGCTGTATGTGGATGAGCTGATGATGGACTACCGGCTGAGCGTGGATGAAACCCGCTCCATCAACACCGCCATCGAGGAAAAGATGCAGCGGGTGGATAAGTTGGTGGAGAAGGTCGCCAAGCTGGTGTCCCAGGCCACAAATCTCCCTGCCATCTCTGCAGCGGCCCGTTCCGCCGGCACCTGCATCCAGCACTACGAGCTGGTTCAGGCAGGACCGGGAAACATCATCCTGGTGCTGATGCTTCCGGGAGATCAGGTGGTGAACAAGCTGATCAAGCTGCCCCTGAATCTGAGCGAGACGGACCTGAAGCTGCTCAGTGCCGTGCTGAACGCATCCATGACAGAGATTCCCCTGGAGGGATTCACCGCGGAACTGATGGAGAAGGTGATGCGCTCCGCCGGGGATGCGGCCAGCCTGGTGCCGGTGATTCTGGACTTCGCCCAGGAAACCCTGAAGAACCAGGGAACCACCAATATGGCGGTGGCGGGCCAGGCACGGCTGCTGGGCCTGCCGGAATACCGGGATGTGGACAAAGCCCAGCGGGTAATGGCCTCCATTGACGAGGATGCATTGTCCAACCTGCCGGCGGTGATGCGCAACGCCAACGGAACCAAAGTCATCGTAGGCCCCGAAAATGTGGCGGACGAACTGAAGGACACTTCCGTGGTGATGACCAAGTTCGACATCGGCGAGGGGATGCAGGGCGTCATCGGCGTGGTGGGACCCACCCGGATGGACTATGCCAAGGTAACCGCCCGGCTGAGTTATTTCGCTGAGAGCCTTTCCAAGATGTTTACCAAGCCGGAACAGCCCCAGCTGCCCGAGGGAGAGCAGACGGAATCCTAGCGGGTAAGCCCGCCGTCCACCAATAACACTGACAGGAGGCACGATCACGTGGAAAATACAGAAAAGACCGAGTTGACGAAGCAAACCCAGGAGCAGGCCCCGGAAACGGCAGAGACCCCGGAAATCGAGGAAACCGCCGAGACACCGGAAGTCAATCCCTGGGAGGAAAAATACAACGCCGAACGGGACGCCCACCTGCGGGTGGCGGCGGAGTTTGATAACTTCCGCAAGCGGACCGTGAAGGAGAAGGAAGCCTCCTACGGCAACGGCAAGGCCGACGCCGTGGCAAAGATGCTTCCCGTTTATGATAACCTGGAGCGGGCATTGCAGCAGGAAACTGCGGATGCCGCTTATAAGAAAGGCGTGGAGATGACCATGAACGAGCTGGTGAAAATTCTCACCGGCCTGGGGGTGGAAATCTTCGGCCAGGTGGGAGACCCCTTCGACCCCCAGCTGCACAACGCCGTGATGCACATTGAGAGCGATGAACTGGAGGAAAACGTCATCGCCCAGGTGTTCCAGAAGGGATTCAAAATCGGCGATAAGGTTGTCCGCTTTGCCATGGTGCAGGTGGCCAACTGATTCGCCCCCGAACAAGTATATTTTTTGCATTGCATATAGGAGGAAAAGATTATGAGCAAGATTATCGGTATTGATTTGGGTACGACCAATTCCTGTGTCGCCGTTCTGGAAGGCGGCGAACCTGTTGTCATCGCCAACGCCGAGGGCAACCGCACCACTCCCTCTGTGGTGGCCTTCTCCAAGACCGGCGAGCGGATGGTGGGCCAGGTGGCCAAGCGTCAGGCTGTTACCAACGCAGACCGCACCGTGGCTTCCATCAAGCGCCACATGGGCGAAAATTACCACGTTACCATTGACGGCAAGGGCTACACCCCCCAGGAGATCAGCGCCATGGTGCTGCAGAAGCTGAAGGCCGACGCTGAGAGCTACCTGGGCCAGACCGTCACCGAGGCCGTCATCACTGTCCCGGCTTACTTCTCCGATGCCCAGCGTCAGGCCACCAAGGACGCCGGCAAGATTGCCGGCCTGGACGTGAAGCGGATCATCAACGAGCCCACCGCCGCAGCTCTGGCTTACGGCCTGGACAAGGAAACCGAGCAGAAGATCATGGTTTATGACCTGGGCGGCGGTACCTTCGATGTGTCCATTCTGGACATCGGCGACGGCGTCATTGAGGTTCTGGCTACCGCCGGCGACACCCACCTGGGCGGCGACGACTTCGACCAGAGAATCATGGACTATCTGGTTGCCGAATTCAAGAAGGCCGAGGGCATCAACCTGGCCAGCGATAAGGTGGCCATGCAGCGTCTGAAGGAAGCTGCCGAGAAGGCCAAGATCGAGCTGTCCGGCGTGACCTCCACCAACATCAACCTGCCTTATATCACCGCCGATGCCACCGGCCCCAAGCACCTGGACGTGACCCTCTCCCGGGCCAAGTTCAATGAGCTCACCGCCGATCTGGTGGAGCGGACCATGAAGCCTGTCCGTCAGGCCATGTCTGATGCTGGCCTGAGCGCCTCCGACCTGACCAAGGTTCTGCTGGTGGGCGGCTCTACCCGTATTCCCGCCGTGCAGGACGCTGTGAAGAACATCACCGGCAAGGAAGGCTTCAAGGGCATCAACCCCGACGAGTGCGTGGCTGTGGGCGCTGCCATTCAGGGCGGCGTGCTCACCGGCGACGTGCAGGACATCCTGCTGCTGGACGTTACCCCCCTGTCCCTGGGCATTGAGACCATGGGCGGCGTGTTCACCCGTCTGATCGACCGGAACACCACCATCCCCACCCACAAGAGCCAGATTTTCTCCACTGCTGCCGATGGCCAGACCTCCGTTGAGGTCCATGTCCTCCAGGGCGAGCGGGAGATGGCCGCTTACAACAAGACTCTGGGCCGGTTCCAGCTCACCGGCATCGCTCCCGCACCCCGTGGCGTGCCCCAGATTGAGGTTACCTTCGACATCGATGCCAACGGCATCGTGAAGGTTTCCGCCAAGGATCTGGGCACCGGCAAGGAGCAGCAGATCTCCATCACCGCCTCCACCAACCTGAGCCAGGAGGACATCGATAAGGCTGTCCGGGAGGCGGAGCAGTACGCCGCCGAGGACAAGGCCCGCAAGGAGGAAGTGGACACCCACAACATGGCCGACCAGACCGTCTATCAGACTGAAAAGACCCTGAATGAGCTGGGCGACAAGATCTCCGCCGACGAGAAGGCATCCATCCAGGCCGCCGTGGAGAAGCTGAAGGAAGCCAACAAGGGCAGCGATGTTGCCGCCATCAAGGCTGCCACCGAAGAAGTGCAGAAGGCCTTCTATGCGGTCAGCGAGAAGCTGTACCAGCAGGCCGGTCCTCAGGACGGCGGCGCCGGTCAGCAGGGCGGCTACCAGAAGCCCGGTGACGACGGCGTGGTGGACGCAGACTACGAGACCGTTGACTAATGACCCCGGAAAAGGGGCGGCGGACAGCCGCCCCTTCTTGGTGTATAACGGAGGCAGTTTCCTGCCGGTGAAAAATCCGGGGCCCTCCGCTGACGAATAGGAGATTGAAGCGTATGGCAGAAAACAAGCGTGATTATTACGAGGTGCTGGGCGTCAAGAAGGACGCCTCACCCGAGGAAATAAAAAAGGCCTACCGCAAAAACGCCATGAAGTACCACCCCGACCGGAATCCCGGCGATAAAAATGCGGAGGAGAAGTTCAAAGAGGTGGGCGAGGCCTATGAAGTGCTGTCCGACGAGACAAAGCGGCAGCGCTACGACCAGTTCGGCTTTGCGGGCGTGGACCCCAACTTCGGCGCTGGGGCCGGCGGGGCCGGATACGGCGCCGGATTCAGCGGATTCGGCGATTTTGGGGATTTGGGCGATATTTTCGGGGAGTTCTTCGGCGGCGGCAGCCGCAGAGGCACTGCCCAGAATGCCCCCCGCCGGGGCGAGAATGTGGTGGCCCGTCTGGAGCTGACTTTTGAGGAGGCCGCCTTCGGCTGCGAAAAGGAAGTGGCAGCCCAGCGGATTGAAAACTGCTCCGCCTGCAGCGGCACCGGTTCCGCCGACGGGGTCATTGAAACCTGCCAGCAGTGCCGTGGTACCGGCCAGGTGCGCACGGTGCAGAACTTTATGGGAATGCAGATGCAGTCCAGCACCACCTGCCCCAGCTGCGGCGGCAAGGGCAAGGTCATCAAGAATCCCTGCACCACCTGCAAGGGCAAGGGCAAGGTCCGCCGGACCAAGCGGGTCAAGGTCAAGATTCCCGCCGGCGTGGATGCCGGACAGAGCGTCCGGGTCCGGGGCGAGGGCTGCGTAGGCAGCAATGGCGGCATCAACGGCGACCTGCTGGTGGAGATCTACATCAAGCGCCATCCGATTTTTACCCGGGAGGATTACGATGTCCTCTGCGAGGTGCCGATCACCTTTACGCAGGCGGCCTTGGGCGCAGAGATTGAAGTGCCCACCCTGGATGGCCGGGTGAAGTTCGATCTGCCCGAGGGAACCCAGACCGGCCGGGAGTTTGTGCTCCGGGAAAAGGGCATTCCCGAGGTGGGCAATTCCCGCCGCCGGGGCAATCACCGCTTCACTGTGGTGGTAGAGACCCCCACCCATCTGACCAAGGAGCAGAAGGACTTGCTCCGGCAGCTGGACGGTTCCATGGAGGAAACCCCAAAGCGGAAGAAATTCATTGATACCCTGAAGGATTTCTTTGATTAAAATATTGGAAAAACCCAGGCGGGGACTTGTGCCCGGCCTGGGTTTTCGCTATAATAGGGAAAAAGAAAAGGAGGCTGCTCCATGAAACGAAAGGATTACATCAGCTGGGACGAATATTTTATGGGAATTGCCATGCTGGCGGCCAAACGCAGCAAGGACCCCAACACCCAGGTAGGCGCCTGTATTGTCTCTCAGGACAACATCATCATTTCCACGGGCTACAATGGCATGCCCAAAGGCTGCTCCGATGACGAATATCCCTGGGCCAGGGAAGGCAGCGAAACCAAGTACCCCTATGTGGTCCATGCGGAGCTGAATGCGGTGCTGAACGCCAACGGTCGGGACCTGCGGGGCAGCAAGCTGTATGTGGCGCTGTTTCCCTGCAATGAATGCGCCAAAGCCATCATCCAGAGCGGCGTGAAGGAAGTCATTTATCTGTCGGACAAGTACGCCGACACCATGGCGACCCTGGCCTCCAAGCGGATGATGGATTCCGCCGGGGTGCGCTATACCCAGATGCGCACCGGCCTGAAATCCATCACCCTGGACTTTATTCCCGAGGAAGAACGTAAATAATTCTGCCTGAAAACAGAGAGAACTCCCCCGGTTTCCTGCCGGGGGAGCCTGTCTGTTTTGTGTTCCGGCCAGAGAGCCAAAAATCTGAATCCATTTTGTAGGAGCGAGTTATGTCCAAGTTTTCTGTAAAAAAACCGTTGACGGTGTTTGTGGCGGTGATTGCCGTGCTGGTGCTGGGGATGGTGGCCTATTTCCGGATGACGCCGGATTTGCTGCCAAATATGGATTTCCCCTATGTGATCATTGTGACGGCCTACCCCGGCGCCAGTCCGGAGAAAGTGGAGCAGGAGATTACCAGGCCCATGGAACAGGCTATGTCCACCCTGGAGCATATTGTGGAGGTGACTTCCGCTTCCAGCGAAAACGCCAGCATGGTGATGCTGGAATTTGAGGACGCAGTGAACATGGACACCGTCGGCGTGGACATCCAGCAGCAGATTTCGGTCCTCTCCTCCGACTGGGAGGATACGGTCGCCACTCCCTATGTGCTGAAGATCAATCCGTCCATGCTGCCGGTGGCGGTGGCAGCGGTGTTCCGGGAGGGGATGGATACCATCGCCCTGACGGAATTCCTCAATGACACCCTGCTCAACAAGCTGGAGGGCGTGCCCGGAGTTGCCCGGATTACCTCTACCGGCATGATTGAAAGCCAGCTTCATGTCATTCTGGATCAGGATAAAATTGATGCGGTCAACCGAAGAATCGTGGATGCGGTGAACGGCGAGCTGGATGACGCCCAGGCGGAGCTGGAGGAGCAGAAGCAGGACCTGGAAAATACCAAGGGCCAGATGAACAACGCCCAGTCCCAGCTGGATGCGGGAAAAGATGCACTGGCAGAGCAGACAGCCCAGGGGCAGGCCCAGCTGGAGCAGCAGCAGACGGAACTGGAGAATATGAAAACCGCCCTGCAGCTGCAGATTGTTCAGCTCCAGGGGACGGTTGCCCAGCTTGAAACCGGGATTGCGGGACTGAAACAGATTCCCCAGCTCCGGGGGGCGGTGGCGGATGCCAAATCTCGGGCCGATGCCATTGCCCAGCTGAACCGGGACCTCCAGGGCCAGACGCCCTATTCCCAGCTCCAAACCGAGGCCACCGAAGCCAATACTGCCTTCCTGGCAGCCGAGACGGCGCTGACCAGCGCTCAGGCGGACTATGATGCAAAGAAAGCTCTCTATGATGCCGCTGCGGCGGCAGGGGACCCGGAGGGCAATCTGGCGGAACTGGAAGCTGCGATGAATCAGGCGGAGGAAACTCTGACGGCTGCCGAAGGAGCATATCAGGCTGCCTGGACCCGGCGGGAGAACGCCGATCAGGCCCTGGCCAACCGGGATGCCCTGTATACTGCGGTGGGGCTGGAACCGGGGGCGGACCTGGCGGCGGCAGAAGCAGTTGCTCAGGTGAATTATCAGGCGGCCCAGACGACCCTGACCGCCCTGGAAACACAGCTGGGGCTGTCCGGCGGGGACGAGGGGGAGCTGAACGCCAAAATTGCTGAATATGAGACCCAGCTGACCACGGCCCAGGGGGCTCTGACTGAACTGGAGAACAGCCTGGCGGGAATTGAAAGCGGGGAAACCCAGCTGAAGGATGCCGCTCTGGCCCTGGAACAGGCCAAAACCTCCGGCATGCTGGAGATCAGCATCGCTGCGGGAAAACTGGCGGCGGGCTCCGCATCCCTTGAAATGGCGCTGACCCAGATTGAAAGCGGCCTGGAAACCCTGGAGGACAGCCGGGAGGACGCCCTGCGTCAGGCGGACCTGAACCGGATTCTCACCATGGATTTGGTGACCCAGATTCTCACGGCCCAGAACTTCTCCATGCCGGCGGGATATGTGGAGCAGGACGGCATCAACTACATGGTGTCCATCGGCGATGAGATCACCGACCGGGAGACCCTGGAGAATCTGCTCCTGCTGGACCTGGGCATTGAGGGACTGGACCCCATCTATCTGAAGGATGTGGCGGTGGTTCTGCTCACGGACAACCGGGACGAAACCTACGCCAAGCTCAACGGGCAGGATGCGGTGATGCTCAGCTTTGAAAAGCAGAGCACCTACTCCACTGCCGAAACCACCAACAATCTGACGGAGCGGTTCCGGGAGCTGGAAGCGGAATACCCCGGGCTGCAGTTTGTGGACCTGATGAACCAGGGGGATTACATCTACCTGATTGTGGACTCCATCCTCAACAGCCTGCTGCTGGGGGCGGCGTTTGCCATCCTTGTGCTGTATCTGTTCCTGCGGGACCTGCGGCCCACGTTCATCACCCTGTGCGCCATTCCCATCAGTGTGATTTTTGCCATTGTGCTGATGTACTTCTCCGGGGTGACCATCAACATGATCTCCCTGTCCGGCCTGGCAGTGGCGGTGGGCATGCTGGTGGACAACTCTGTGGTGGTGATTGAGAACATCTACCGGCTTCGGGTCAAGGGCGCCAACGTGATTCAGGCGGCAGTATCCGGGGCGGCTCAGGTGGCCGGAGCGGTCACCGCCTCGACCCTGACCACGGTATGCGTGTTCCTGCCCATTGTGTTTGTGGAGGGCATCACCCGACAGCTGTTCACCGACCTGGCGCTGACCATGACCTATTCCCTGATGGCCAGCCTGGTGGTGTCCCTGACCTTGGTGCCCGCCATGGCCTCCGGGATGCTGCGCAAAGAGAAAGCCAGCAAGCCTGGCCTTCTGGATACCAAGCTGCTGCCGGCCTATGCCCGGGCAGCCCGCTGGGCCCTGGGACACAAGGCGGTGGTTCTGGCCAGTGCGGCGATCCTGCTGGTGGTGACGGCGGGGGCCAGCCTGGCCAAGGGCTTTATCTTCATGCCCACCCTGGATATGCCAAACATTACCGTTTCCGTCACCATGCCGGAGGGCGCGGATATGGAGCAGGCGTCTCGGCTGGCGGACCAGGTGCTGGAGCGGGTTGCTCAAGTAGAGGGCATTGAAACCGCCGGCGCCATGATGAACGTGGGAACCTCTCTGCTGGGCGGTTCCTCCCAGACCAGCTATGATGTGACGGTTTATATCGCTTTGGCGGATGAGAGCGCCTCCGGCGCTGCAGCGGGAAAAGAAATCGAAGCGCTCTGCGCCGATCTTCCCTGTACTGTCAGCGCCAGTTCCGCCATGATGGATATGTCCATGCTCACCGGAAGCGGAATTGCCATGAATGTATTTGCAGAGGACATGGACACCCTTCAGGCGGCGGCCCGGAAGGCTGCCCAGACCATGGAGGGCGTGGCGGGTCTGACGATATTTCCGACGGCCTGGAAGATGCGGCCCCGGCGCTGCATATTTCCGTGGACCGGAACAAGGCCATGGCCCATGGCCTGACGGTGGCCCAGGTGTACATGGAACTGGCCACGGGACTGACTGCCGACGGCACGGTGGCGTCCCTGGAGCTGGACGGAATTTCCACCGATGTGATTGTGGAGAAACCGGAGGGGGCGGTGCTGGATGCCCAGGAGCTGCGGGATTATGTGTTTGAGGTCACGGACAAAGACGGAGAGATCAAGGAAGTTCCCCTGTCGGATTTTGCCCAGGTGGAGGAAACCACCAGCCTGGCCTCCATCGGACGAATCGGACAGAAGCGGTATCTGTCCGTCACTGCCCAGGTGCTGCCGGGCTATAATGTGACGCTGCTTGCCAATCAGGTGGAGCAGGCGATGGAAAAGACCGATTTGGGCGACGGCGTGAGTTACACCTTTACCGGGGAAAATGAGAGCATCCTGGAGGCGGTGGAGCAGCTGCTGCTGATGCTGGTGCTGGGCATCCTGCTGGTGTACCTGGTGATGGTGGCCCAGTTCCAGAGCCTGAAATCCCCGTTCATTGTGATGTTCACCATCCCCCTGGCCTTTACCGGGGGATTCCTGGCCCTGCTGCTGTGCGGGATGGAAGTCAGCGTCATTTCCCTGATCGGGTTCGTCATGCTGACGGGTATCATCGTCAACAACGGCATCGTGCTGGTGGACTACATCAACCAGCTGCGCCAGGAGGGAATGGAGCGCCGGGAGGCCATTGTGGAAGCCGGCGTCACCCGGATGCGGCCCATTCTGATGACCACCATTACCACGGTGCTGGGCCTGATTGATATGGCGGTCCGCAAGAGCGCCGGAACCTCCCTGATGCAGCCCATTGCGGTGGTCTGCATCGGCGGCCTGGTCTACGCCACCCTGATGACCCTGTTCGTGGTGCCCTGCATTTATGACTGGGTGAACAAAGCAGAGCTGCGCAGCGTCCGGGAAGAGGACCTGAAGCTGCTGGACATCTGATGAAACGTCCCGCTCCGGCATAGCCAGAGCGGGACTTCTGTTTCGGAGAATTTACGGGATTTTTACGCACTTCCCCCTTGTTGTTCCCGGAATCATTCGCTATAATACAGCCATGAGGAGAAGAAAAAAGGAAAGGATGAGAATATGGATAACAAGCGTACTTTTACGCCGGAGCAGCTGCACTACCTGCGCCTGCTCTCGAAGCAGTTTCCCACCGTTCAGGAGGCGGGAACAGAAATCATCCGGCTCCAGGCCATCCTGAATCTGCCCAAGGGTACCGAGCATTTTATGTCGGACATCCACGGCGAGCATGAGGCCTTCCTGCACATTCTCAACTCCGCTTCCGGCGAAGTCAAAGAGAAGCTGGAGGAGCTGTTCGGCAACGCCATGACCCAGCGGGACCGCAACGACCTGGCGACCTTGATTTATTACCCCGCTTCCAAGCTTGCCCTGGTGGCGGATGAGGTGGAGGACCTGGACGAGTGGTACCGGCTGACCATCCATCGGCTGGTGGAACTGTGCCGGTATGTGTCCACCAAATATACCCGGCAGAAGGTCCGTTCCCTGATGCCCCCGGACTATGAGGAGATCATTGACGAACTGGTGCACCTGGCAGGGGAGGGGGGCTTCCGGCAGGACCAGTATGAGAGCATCATCAATACCACCATTCAGATCGGTCAGGCGGCGGATGTGATTCAGGCCATCAGCCAGCTGATTAAGCGCCTGGTGGTGGACCGGCTCCACATTGTGGGGGATATTTTTGACCGGGGCCCCCGGGCGGACATTGTCATGGATTCCCTGATGGAGGCCCAGAATGTAGACATTCAATGGGGCAACCACGATATTTTGTGGATGGGCGCCGCCTCCGGCTCCCGGACTCTGGTTGCCACGGTGCTGAGCAACTCCATCCGCTACAACAACCTGGATGTGATTGAGACAGGCTATGGCATTTCCCTGCGGCCCCTGAGCATCTTTTCCAATGAGGTTTACCGGGACTGCGACACCACCCAGTTCAAGGTCAGGCTCACCGGCACCGATGCCGACCAGTACACCGAGAAGGACAAGCTCCTCTCCGCCCGGATGTACAAGGCCATTACCATCATCCTCTTCAAGCTGGAGGGGCAGAAGCTGCTGCGCCGTCCGGAGTTCGGTATGGCGGACCGGCTTCTGCTGGATAAGATCGACTATGAGAAGAAAACCGTGGTGGTGGATGGAACGGAATACCCCATGACCGACTGTGACTTCCCCACGGTGGACCCGGCCAACCCCTACGAGCTGACGGAGGAGGAGAGCCATGTCATCACCCAGCTGACGGACTCTTTTGTTCACAGCGAGAAGCTGCAGAAGCACACCCGGTTCCTGTATTCCAAGGGCGGGCTGTACAAAATCAGCAACGGCAACCTGCTCTTCCACGGATGCATTCCCATGGACGATGAGGGACAGCTTCTCAGCTTCACCATCGGCGGCAAGGAGCGCGCCGGCCGGGAGTTCCTGGACTATGCGGAGAAAACCGCCCGGAAGGCCTACTATGACAAGCGGGGCAGCGCCGAGCGGCAGTTCGGCCTGGATTTCCTGTGGTGGCTGTGGTGCGGACGGAACAGTCCCATTTTCGGACGGGACCGGATGACCACCTTCGAGCGCCGGTTCATCACCGACGAGAAAACCTGGGCGGAGCCGAAAAACGCCTACTATACCTACTACCAAGACCCGGCGGTGTGCGAAATGCTGCTGGCAGAGTTCGGCCTGGCGGGCAAACACTGCCACATCATCAACGGCCATGTGCCGGTGAAGGTGCGCAAGGGCGAAAGCCCGGTGAAGGGCGGCGGCAAGCTGATTGTCATTGACGGCGGCTTCAGCAAGGCCTATCAGCCCACCTCCGGCATTGCGGGCTATACCCTGATTTTCAATTCCCGGCAGCTGCGGATTGTGTCCCACCAGCCGTTCACCGGGAAATACAACGCCCTGCACAAGAATGACGACATTGAAAATGAGAGCGTGATTTTTGAGAACCTGGAGACCCGGATGCGGATCAGCCAGACCGACGAGGGCGTGGAACTGCAGACCCGGGTGGAGGACCTGCTGCTTTTGCTGGAGGCTTACCGCTCCGGTGCAGTGACAGAAGATCACCGGAACTAAAGAAAAGCGAACGGCGCACCGGTTCGGTGCGCCGCGGCAGAAAGCTTTCTTGGATTTGTTTGCCGCCCCAGGCGGCAAACACTGTGGAATTTTTCGACATGCGTAAAACCCATCCGCCTTGCTGGCGGATGGGTTTTTGTATTACCGATTTTCCGGCAGGCTCATGGCAACCTTCTCCGGGGTGATGGGCAGTTCCCGGTGCCAGACGCCGGTGGCCCGATAGATGGCGTGGGCGATGGCGGGAGCCGGGGTGTTGATAACAATTTCCCCGATGGACTTGGCGCCGAAGGGGCCGGTGGGCTCATAGCTGTGCTCGAACTCCACCCGCAGCCTGCCCATATCCAGCCGGGTGGGCAGCTTGTACTGCATAAACGAGGACTCCATGGGACAGCCCTTGCTGTCGTAGGTTACGTTCTCCATCAGGGTGTGGCCGATGCCCTGGACAATGCCGCCCTCGGTCTGGGTCCGGGCCAGGGCCGGGTTCACGGGAATGCCGCAGTCCACCACAGCCATGTAGTCCAGAATGGTCACAAGCCCCGTCTCCTTGTCCAGCTCGATCTCCACCATGCCCACCATATAGGGCGGGGGTGAGACGGGGGAGGAGTGGGTGGCGGTGACCTGCACCGCCTGGTTGTTGAATGCCTGGGACTTGTAGGAGATGTCCTCCAGGCTGACGGTCTGCTGGGTGTTCACCCGGCGGACCTGCTTGCCCTCGAACACCACTTCCTCCGGCTGGCAGTTCATCATCTCCGCTGCTACGGCGCAGATCTGCTTGCGCAGGTCGGCACAGGCTTTCTCCACGGCTTTGCCGGTGATGTAGGTGGTGGAGGAGGCGTAGGAGCCGGAATCGTAGGGGGACACGTCGGTGTCCGCCCCGAATACCGCCACATCGTCCACGTCGCAGTCCATGCACTCGGCCACCATCTGAGCCAGGATGGTGTCGCAGCCGGTGCCCATGTCCGCCGCGCCGATGATCAGGTTGTAGGTACCGTCGTCGCTGAGCTTCACCGTGGCGGAACCCACGTCCACGTGGGAGATGCAGGAACCCTGCATGGCCATGGCCACACCGGCGGCCCGGACCTTGCCGTTGCCCATGTTCCGCACCGGGTACTTCTCCGCCCAGCCGAACATCTGACGGCAGTGCTCCATGCACCGGTCCAGGGCGCAGGCGTTGGCGACTTCTCCATAGTAGGCGGGCATGACCATGCCCTCTTTCACCATGTTCTTGTCCCGGATTTCCGTGGGGTCCATGCCCAGCTGCTCTGCCAGCTCGTTGACGGTGGTCTCCAGGGCGAAGATGCCCTGGGTGGCCCCGTAGCCCCGATAGGCTCCCGCTGCCTGGTGGTTGGTGTAGACCACATCGTAGCTGAAACGGTAGGCTTCCAGGCCGCCGGTATACAGGGGGATGGATTTGTGACCGGACAGACCCACGGTGGTGGGGCCGTGTTCGCCGTAGGCGCCGGTGTTGGACAGGGTGTACAGGTCCAGCACCCGGATTTTGCCGTCCTTGCTGGCACCCAGCCGGACCCGGATTTCCATTTCGTGCCGGGGAGAGCCGGCAATCTGGGCCTCCTCCCGGGTGTAAATCAATTCCGCCGCCCGGCCGGTTTTCAGGGTGACAAAGGCGGGGTAGACCTCGCATACCGCCGTCTGCTTGGCACCGAAACCGCCGCCGATCCGGGGCTTTTCCACCCGGATTTTGCTCTTGGGAATGCCCAGGGCCCGGGAGAGAATCCGGCGGCAGTGGAACACAATCTGGGTGGAGGAGATCACATGGAGCCGTCCGTACCGGTCCAGGTCGGTGTAGGTGCGGAAGGTCTCCATCATGGCCTGATTGAAGGCCTTGGTATGGTAGGTTCGGTCCAGGACGATGTCGCAGTCCGCCATCACACCATCCACATCGCCGTGGAAGTTGGTTTCGCTGGCCACCAGGTTCCGTTTGGGGTCGCCGCCCACGTCGCAGGGGGGACACCAGTCCTCCTCCGGGTGAACCAGAATGGGATTGTCCTTGGCGGTGCGGAAATCCAGCACCGGCTCCAGGACGTCATACTGCACTTTAATCAGTTTTTTCGCCTTTTCCGCCGCCTTCTCCGTCTCGGCGGCGATGATAGCCACCACATCCCCGGCAAAGCGGACATGCCGGTCAATAATCAGCCGGTCATAGGGAGAGGGTTCCGGATAGGTCTGACCGGCAATGGCAAACCGGGTCTGGGGCACATCCTCCCAGGTATAGACATCCACCACCCCGGGGACCTTCTTGGCGATGGCGGTGTTGATGCTGCGGACCATGGCGTTGGCATGGGGACTGCGCAGAATCTTCACCACCAGGGCGTCCTTGGGGGTGACGTCGTCGGTGTACACCGCTTTTCCCAGCAGCAGCTGCATGGAATCCTTCTTGCGGATGGATTTGCCCACGGTTTTGTACTGTCTTTGCTCCATGGTAACCTCCTTATCCCTTGCGGCTGTTGAGATAATTGCGAATGCCCCGGAGCTGGCCGTCGTAGCCGGAGCAGCGGCACAGATTCCCCGCCAGGTAGGCCCGAATCTCATCGTCAGTGGGGTCGGGAATCTCCCGGAGCAGGGCGATGGTGTTCATCACGAAGCCCGGGTTGCAGAAGCCGCACTGGTCGGAGCCCTGGTCGGCGATGAAGCCCACAAAATCCTTTGCTTCCTCCTGAAGCCCCTCCAGGGTCTGGATGCTGTGACCGTCGGCCCGGACTGCCAGCACCGAGCAGGAGAGGACGGGCTTTCCATCCATCAGCACGGTGCAAAGCCCACAGTTGCTGGTGTCGCAGCCCCGCTTCACGCTGTAGCAGCCATGCTCCCGGAGAAAGTCCAGCAGCACACAATCCGGGGTAACCGAGGCGGTCAGGGGCCTGCCGTTGAGTGTGAGTTTGATGTCCATTATGCCATCCCTCCCAATTCCAGCGCATTGCGCCGGGTGAGCACTTCAATCAAGTGGGTGCGGTACTGGGCGCTGCCCCGGAGGTTGCTCTGCGTGGGCACCTGTTCAGCCGCATAGCGGGCGAAAGCCCGGGCGCTGTCCTCGGTGATGCCGCCAGCGATCAGCCCGGCATCATCCCGGATGACCACGGCCCGGCCGGGCCGGGCGCCTACAGAAAGGCGGTATTCCCCGCCGATGCAGGACAGAGCGCAGGCAATCACCGGGAAATCCGTGCGCTGATTGCGCATGGCCCGGTAGACGAATTTTCCGGGGGTTTTCTTCACAATCACCCGCACCAGAATGTCGGTGTCCGGCTTGCGCCGGGCGAACTCCTCCAGGGGCACCAGGCCGCCCTTATAAAGCTCCACGAAGGCATCCATGGTCTGGAACACCGTCAGCACATCGGAAAATCCGAACCGCCCCCACAGGCTCCCGCCGATGGTAGCCAGATTCCGGAACTGAACGCCCACAACATCTTTCACCGCAGCGGCCAGGGCACCCTGGGTGTAGGTGTTCAGACCAGGGTGCTTTTCCAGCTGCCGCAGGGTGACCATGGCGCCGATGGAGAAGGATTCCGGGGTTTCCTCAATGGTGTCCAGCCCCAGGTCGCACAGATCGATGGCGGTCTGGATGGTGCCCCGTCCCAGCCGGAGCCAGAGCATCCCGCCCAGAACCCGGCTTCTCCGGCTCTGGTTCAGGGCGTAAGCTTCCTCCAGGGTTTGGGGGCGAACATAGTTCTGTATGTTCAGCATGGCAAATGTCTCCTTTTGACGGGTCTAACCCATTTTCTATCACCAGTATACCACATATCTTGATTTTGGAAAGAGGAATTGCTATAATTCTCTCAGAATTTTCACAAAAAGGCTGTTTTCAGGGGGGAAAACCATGAATGTGCGCACCCGCATTATCTTTCTGGATGAGCAGGGACAGAAATTTTTCGGGGAGGGGCCCTGCCGGCTCCTGCGGGGGGTGGCAGAAACCGGGTCCCTCCATGCTGCCGCGGCCTCCATGGACATGGCCTATTCCAAAGCCCTGCGGCTGCTGAAGCATGCGGAGCAGACCCTGGGATTCCCTCTGACCCAGCGCAGCACCGGGGGAAAACACGGCGGAGGCAGCAGCCTGACGCCGGCGGGAAAGGAGTGGCTGGAGCGGTATGAAGCCTATCGGGATGCCTGTGTGCAGGCAAACCGGCAGCTGTACCGGGAATTTTATGGAGAAGAATGACGAGAAGAGCCGCCGGGCGGGCTGTGTAATCATGGCCTCCGGCCTGGGGCGGCGGTTCGGGGGGAACAAGCTGTTGGCGGATTTCGGCGGGGAACCCCTGATCTGCCGGGCGTTCCGGGCCACGGAGGGGATCTTTGACCGCCGGGTGGTGGTGACCCGGCACGAGGAAGTGGCCGATCTGGCCCGGGGATGGGGGATAGGGGTGGTGCTCCACGACCTGCGCCTGCGCAGCGACACCGTCCGACTGGGGCTGCAGGCGGTGGGAGAAACTGCCGGGTGCCTGTTCTGCCCTGGGGACCAGCCCCTGCTGAGAAAGGAAACGGTGGCGGCCCTGGCGGCGGCGGGACTGGAAAACCCCGGCGCCATCTGGCGGCCTGCTTTTCAGGGAACCCCCGGGTCCCCGGTGTGGTTTCCACGGGAGCTGTTTCCGGAGCTGATGACCCTGCCTCCGGGAAAGGGCGGGGGATTTGTGGCGAAACAATACCCCGGACGGGTGCGCACCATCGCCGCCGGTGCGGAAGAATTGCAGGATGTGGACAGCCCGGAGGACCTGCTCCGGCTGTTGGAATGGCACACCGGACGGTGAAGATTCACCGTCCGGTGTGTTGCAATCCTATAAAATCAGCGTCGTGCCGGTGGAGAGCCGGTGCAGCCGGCTGCCCATCCGCTCTTTCAGAAAATCATACTGGGTCTGGCCGGTGCAGTGACCGGTATAGTACACCGTGGGCAGCTGAAGCAGGGCATCCGCCACGGCGGACAGAACCCGGGAATCCTCCTGCTTCATCAGGTGGAATCCCCCGATGAGAATGTCCGGAGAAAAATACCCGGCGATGTTCTCAATGCCCCGGTGGGAGCAGCCGCTGACCAGAATCCGCCGTCCTTCCTCCTGGATTTCCAGGTATTGTTCGTGGCGGAAGTCCTCGGGAACCCGGCGGCCCGCCTGCTCCATCTGTAATCCATAGGGTTCTATGGGAAGGGGGCAGGAAATGGTATTCTTCAAAATTATCCCCGGGGCGGGGGAGAATCCGTCAGGGCAGAAAATCAGCCGCTCCCGGTTCTGCTCCGGCAGGGTCATGCCGATGAAGGTATCCTTGGCGTTGTAATGAGGCTCCGGGGCCCAGGGGCTGAGGTACACCGGAGCATTAGAATTGAGTTCCAGGAACCGGGAAAGCCCCCCGGTATGGTCGTAGTGACCGTGGGAAATGACGGCAAAGTCCACCTGGGACAGGTCAATGCCCAGGGCGGCGGCGTTCTCCGCAAAGGCAGCCGTCTGGCCCATGTCGAAGAGAATCCGGGTTTCCCCGGTTTCCAGGTACAGGCTCAGGCCGTGCTCCGCCGTGACACCGGGGCAGCAGGCGGTATTTTCCTCCAGAACTACCAGTTTCATGGATTGCCCTCCTTTTCCGGCAGGCAGGCAATCAGCCCCCCACCGTTGTCTTTCAGCCACTGCCGCCGGGTCCGGTAGTCCGGCATCACCGATTCCACCAGGGCCCAGAACCGGACCGAATGGTTCAGCTCCTTCCGGTGGCACAGCTCATGGACCACCACATAGTCCTGAATGTCCGGGGGCGTGCGCATCAGCAGGCAGTTGTAATTCAGATTTCCCGCCGCCGAGCAGCTGCCCCACCGGGTCCGCTGGCTGCGGATGGTAATCCGGCCGTAGGTTACGTTCAGAATCCGGGCAAAGTAAGCCGTCCGCTCCGGCAGAATCCGGGCAGCCTGCTCCGCCAGAGACCGAAGCTCTGCCGACGTCAGGACCGGCAGCCGGGGGCGGCGGGACAGGGCTTCCAGATGCCGCTCCAGCCAGGGCCGTTTTTCTTCCAGAAACCGGGTGATTTCCCCCTGGGGCATCCGCCGGGGACAGCGGACCCGGACCTCCCCTCCGGGGGTGATTTCCAGGGAGAGGGTTTTCCGGGAGGAACGGATGATTTCGTAGGAAATGTCCATCAGATCAGCACCCCGTTCAAGTGGTCGATTTCATGCTGGATGATCTGGGCGGTGAAGCCGGTGAAGGTTTTGATGCGGATTTGAAACTGCGGTGTCTGCCAGCGGACCTTGATCTTCTGATACCGGCGGCAGGGCCGGGGACCGCCCAGCAGAGAAAGACAGCTCTCCCGGGCATCATAAGGCATCTGGGCGGAGAGAATCTCCGGGTTCAGCATGGCCTGCTCGGTCCCGTCCTGGTCAAATACAATAATCCGCTTGGGAATGCCGATCATGTTGGCGGCCATGCCCACGCAGGTTTCCCGGTGGGCACGGAAGGTGTCCAGCAGGTCTTTCAGCACCGGAAGATCCGCCTCCCCGGCGGGCTGGGATTTCCGGGCGAGGAGGATGGGGTCGTGTACCAAATCTCGAATCATCGCAGTCTGCCCCCTCTCTGATTTTTCTACAGTATACCACGTCCCCGCCGGGGACGCAACGGGGGGTTTCCCGGGGGAAGCCTTGACTTCCAGGGAATTCCCGGTATAATATCTTCAATTATGGAAAAAGAAGGTGGATTTCGTGGGAAAAATCAAGGCGTTTCTCGCTCGTAAGGACGTGATGCTCACCATGCAGCGCTATGGCATCGACGCCCTGGGAGCCATGGCCCAAGGGCTGTTCTGCACCCTGCTGGTGGGAACCATCCTCAACACCATCGGCCAGCAGCTGGGCATTGGATTCCTCAACGCAGTAATTGTCACCATCGGAACGGGGGAGGGAGCCGTGGGCTACACCATCGGCGGCCTGGCTTCGGCTATGGTGGGGCCGGGAATTGCCGTGGCCATCGGCTTTGCCCTGCACTGCCCGTCCCTGGTGCTGTTCTCCCTGATTCCCGTGGGTTTTGCCGCCAACGCCATGGGCGGGGCCGGCGGTCCGCTGGCGGTGTACTTCGTGGCCATTGTGGCGGCGGAGTGCGGCAAGCTGGTCTCCAAGGAGACCCGGGTGGACATTCTGGTGACCCCCATTGTCACGGTCTTGGTGGGCATCGGGTTTGCGGACGTGGTGGCGGCTCCCATTGGGGCGGCGGCCTCCGCAGTGGGAGAGTTTGTCAAGTGGGCCACGGTGCTCCAGCCCTTCTGGATGGGCATTCTGGTGTCGGTGGTCATTGGGGTGGCCCTGACCCTGCCCATCTCCTCCGCCGCCATCTGCGCTGCTCTGGGCCTGACGGGCCTGGCCGGCGGGGCCGCCGTGGCGGGATGCTGCGCCCAGATGGTGGGCTTCGCCGTGATGAGCTTCCGGGAGAACAGGTGGGGCGGGCTGGTTGCCCAAGGGGTGGGCACCAGCATGCTGCAAATGCCCAATATTGTGAAGAATCCCAGAATCTGGATTCCGCCCACCCTGGCTTCCGCCATTACCGGCCCTCTGGCGACCTGCCTGTTCCATCTGGAGATGAACGGGGCCGCCGTATCGGCGGGAATGGGAACCTGCGGCTTCGTGGGACAGATCGGGGTGTACACCGGCTGGGTCAGCGATATGGCCGCCGGGGTGAAGGCCGGCATCACCCCCATGGACTGGGCGGGAATGGTGCTGATCTGCTTCATTCTGCCCGCCCTGCTCAGCTGGGGATTCTGCCAGGTGCTGCGCAGATGGGGCTGGATTGGAGAAAACGACCTGAAGTTGGAACTGTAATGAAGACGCATAACCTTCACCTCCCGGGCATAGCCTTCCGGGAGGTGATTGTTTTGGGAATTGTACCAACGGACGTGCCCATGACGTATGAAGTGTGCGAACGGTCCATCCGGGAGCTGGCGAAAACCTATCCGGCGATAAAAACCCGGGTGCTGACGGAAACGGCCTTCGGCCGGAGCGTGCAGGCGCTGGAGCTGGGCACAGGGCGGCGAAGGGTGCTCTATACCGCCGCCCACCACGCCAATGAGTGGATTACCGCTCCGGTGCTGCTGAAATTCGCAGAGGAGCTGGCGGGTGCGGCGGCATCCGGCGGGGAAATCCGGGGCGTTTCCGCCCGGTTCGTGCTGGAAACCGCCCGGATTTGCCTGGTGCCCATGGTGAACCCGGACGGAGTGGACCTGGTTACCGGGGGCATCCGGGAGGGAACCCAGCCCTATGTGCTGGCGGAGAAGATTGCCCGGGACTTTCCGGATGTTCCCTTCCCCGCCGGGTGGAAGGCCAATCTGATGGGGGTGGACCTGAATCTGCAGTACCCCGCCGGATGGCTGAGAGCCCGGGAAATCAAGTTCTCCCAGGGCTACACCCGCCCGGCGCCCCGGGATTATGTGGGTCGGGCGCCCCTGGGTCAGCCGGAGGCCCGGGCGCTGGCCCGGTACACCTGGGAAGTGGACCCGGCGCTGGTGCTGGCCCTGCATACCCAGGGGCGGGAAATTTACTGGCAGTTTCAGGACATTCCGGTGCCCGGCGCCCGGGAACTGGGGGAGGAATTCGCCCGGGTCAGCGGATATGCACTGGCGGAGGTGCCGGCTGCCTCCGGTTTTGCCGGATACAAGGACTGGTTTATCCAGGATTTCCGCCGCCCGGGCTTCACCATCGAGTGCGGACTGGGAGAAAATCCCCTGCCGCTGTCCCAGTTTGCGGAAATCTACCGGGACAATCTGGGAATTTTCATTGCCGGCGCCCTGGGGCAGGGAAAAGAAGCGGCAGGCGCCGGCGCCATGTAAAGGCAGGCTGTGTTGAAATGAAAACCCGTCAGGAGCTGTTCCTGACGGGTTTTGACGAATGCATGGACTTTATTCGTGACCATTATGATTTCCGCTGTGACTTCCGTGGGACTGGTGCTGGGATTCCGTTTCACATTCCGCCTGTTCGGACTCGGACTGGTCGGTGTGATTTTCGCAGTGTTCTTTCATTTCCCAGATTTCCCCCATGGTCATGTCCTTTACTTGTTCCGGCGTGACGTCGGCGTCCAGAGCTTCCAGCTCCAGCAGCGCATAATATTTGCCATAGGACATCCCCAACTCATGGGCGTGTTCCACCTCGTCCTGGTGGGCCTGATAGCAGTAGGTATTTTCCTGCTGGGCGGCGTGGGACTCCACACTGGCAAGCAGACGGGTCGTCTGGGCGTTGTCCGACCCGATAACGCCTACGGTCATCACCGCATCCTGGGACAGAAGGTCTGCAATCTGCTGACTCTGCATGATCTGCTCCATGGCTGTATCGTAGTCCAGATGGGTGACGGACAGGGTCTGGGCCAATGCTTCTCCGTCGCCATAGCCTGTGAGACCAACCACCCGGTCAAACCGGTTCAATTCCAGTTCCAGGGAGGGATTGATGTCAATGCTGATGGTTGCCGTGGGGACAAAGTACAGCCAGCAGCCCGATGCAATCAGCAGCACCAGGCAGGCCGCCGCCGGAATCAGCCGGGGCAGGACCCGCAGCGGCAGGAAAGAAGCCCGGCTGCGCTTCTGCTTTAGAAATTCCCTGGTTTTCTCCTTCAGTTCTTCCTCCGCGGTCACTTGATCCAATATCGCCTTCAGCTTATTCTGCAAATTCATCGCCTCCCAGTTTCTCCCGCAGCATTTGTCTGGAACGGGTCAGCAGGGTGTAAATCGTGTTCACGTTTTTTCCCAGGATCTGCCCGATCTGAGGCGCCGTGTAACCCTCATAATAGTGCAGATAGACAACCTCCCGGTTCTTCCGAGGGAGGGATAAAACCGCGTCCAGGACTTCCCGATGGTCCTCCGGCAGCTGGGCTGGCAAGTCGGTCAATTCCTCCAAGGATACCGTCCGGCTCCGAAAAAAGCTTTTGCGCAAGTCCTTGCAGGCGTTGACCGCCACCCGGAGAAACCAGGCTTTCTCATGCTCCCGGGATTCAAAGTCCTGGGAACTGAGCAGATATTTCAGAAAAACGGTCTGAAACACATCCTCCGTATCCGCACTGTTTTTTAAGTACACCATGCAGACCCGGCGGATGGTGTCGGCGTATCGGTCGATGGCCGTGTTTACCTCTTGCTCACTGCGCATGACCAACCTCGCTGATTACCGATGGTGACCGCCGTGGTGTCCCCCGGTACTGCAGGCGTGGGAAGTGCTCCGGCAGGTTCCGCCCGCCGGGGCAGAAGCGGCAGAGGTTCCGGAAGATGTACTGCTCTGGCGCTGCGCACCGCACAGGTCGCAGACACCGTCGCCGTCCGCATCGGTAAAGTGGCAGCCGGTGCCGGCATAATCACATACACCGTCGCCGTCGGCATCCACGTAATGATCCTCGCAGCCGCCGCAGTTGACCAGGCATTGGCCCTGGCCGCCGCAGCCATCGCAGAAGCCGTCCTGGTCTGCGTCAACATAGCGGCAGGCGTATCCTTCATTCCGGCAGTGGCTCGCGTCACTCCAGCACACGCCATGGCAGGCGGCAGCGGCGGAGGTGGCGCCCACGGCAGCCACGGTGAGCACGGTTAGTGCGGTTATAATGAATTTTTTCATGAGAATTCCTCCCCAAAATTTTAAGCTTTTTTTCAGCTCTATCCACAACACGATTGGGCCGGCGAGATCCATTCACCATCCAGGAAAAATTTTTCTTTTTTTAATATATCAGCATTCCGCCTCTGCGTCAATGTGTGACGGACGGCTGCGGGCACACCGAAAAACGCACCCGCAAAATAATACACCTTCTCTGCCGCTGCCGGAGCAGAGAAGGTGTAATTGATGATGCGGATGCTTATCGATGGATGCCGAACAGGGGCCGGGCCACCCGCTTGTACAGCAGCATGGTCAGGACGGAGACGACAGCGCCCTTCACCAGATTCAGGGGAGCCACGCACAGCATGACGAAGGTAGTCACATTGCTCACCCCGCCCCAGATTTCCGTGCCCATGGCGATGATGGTGTCCAGGGGCATATGGTACAGCTCAGCGAACTTGGGCAGCAGGTATACCGCATTGAAGGCGGTGCCGAAAACCGTCATGCACGCTGTGCCCAGAACCATGCCCACCAGGGCGCTGTGCTTGCTCTTGCTGGTGTGGTACCAGATGGTGGCGGGCAGAACGTAGGCGCAGCCCACCACAAAGTTGGCCAGATCTCCCACAAAAGCGGTGGAAGTGCCCTTGAACAGAAGCTTCAGGGTGATCTTCAGACCCTCGCACACCACCGTGGCGCTGGGTCCCAGGTAGAAGCCGCACATCAGCACCGGCAGCTCGGAGAAGTCCAGCTTATAGAATTCCGGAGCCAGAAACAGCAGGGGAAAGTCCAGCATATGCAGCACCGTGGCGATGGCGGCGCAGATGCCGATGATGCTCACCCGGCGGGCGGGGGTTACCTTCCGCTTGGAGGGCAGGAAATGCTCTGCAATCCGGGCCAGAATGGCCAGACCGATTACCAGGGCAACGCACATCAGTACGAAGCTCAGGTTGGCGGATAGATCTTGCAGCAGGTTATTCATGGTTGTCACCTCTCGAAAAAAATGCGCCCTGGGCATAGACCCAGGGCGTGAAAATAAACGCAATATCCGTATTGCGTATCTTCTTTCATCCAGACTATACTGTCGGTTCCGGAGTTGCACCGGATCTGCGCCGAAGCGCTCGCGGACTATACCGCCGGTGGGGAATTTCGCCCCGCCCTGAAGATACTGTTCAGTTCGTCCATGAGCATATCACACAGGCGGCAGCTTGTCAAGACCCGACATTCATGATAGAATCATACAAACCCGGCAGCTCTCACCAGAATGGAGAGAACTGCCGGAGCGGATTCAGGCTGCCGCCTAGGTGGCTGCCGCCGTGGTTGCGGGAACTGTGGTTTCCGTCGTGGTCGTGGTGGAAGCGGATGGCGGGGAGACCTTGAAGCTGTGAATTTTGCCTTTGGGGCCGGTGTCGGTGATGTCGCCGCCGATGACCTGGTTCTTATAGACCAGCAGGGTGGCGTATACCGGGTCGGTGGCGTTGGGGTAGTTGTTGATTTTGTAGACGTAGCGCATGACATTTTTCCCGGCAAACTGGGTCAGATCGTATCCCTGATTTTTCTGCAGGGCATTGTAGCGGTCAAAGACCTGGCTGCCGGACGCAGGGATTTTCACCTGGCTGGATTCCACAGGGGATGTGGTGACGTCCCAGCCGAAGTCCTTCAGGAACTGAACCCGCCCGTCATTGCTGCTGACAGCAGGGGCGGCGGTCTGGGTGGTGTCGGAGCCGCCGCCCAGCAGCAGAATCAGCGACAGAATCAGGGCCGCAGCTGCGGCCAGCGCCAGCATGATTTTTTTCAGATCGACCTTTGCGGTCATAACCATCATAGTGATCCCTCCCGGTTAGAATAGGTGCTACAGCCTATGCCTCCCGGGACAGGGATAGAACGGAGGAACCATGGAACGACTGGACAAATTCCTCTGCGGCGCCGGAGCAGGAAGCCGCAGTCAGGTCAAGGAACTGCTCAAAGCCGGACGGGTGGCGGTGGACGGCAGAACGGAGAAGGACGGCGGCCGGAAGATCGACCCGCAGCGCCAGACTGTTACCCTGGACGGGGACGCCCTGGGTGGGAAGCGGCGGATGGCGGCTGTGCTCAACAAACCTGCCGGATATATCACCGCTACGGAGGACGGCAGCCAGGCTACGGTGATGGAACTGCTTCCGCCGGCGTGGAAGCATCTGGACCTGAAGCCCGTGGGCCGGCTGGACAAGGATACCGAGGGCCTGCTGCTCTTTACCAACGACGGGGACCTGCTTCATCGGCTGATTTCCCCGAAGAAGGCGGTGGAAAAGGAATACTATGCCCGGCACGAGGGACAGGCGGGGCCGGAGGATGTGGAGGCGTTTGAGCGGGGGCTGGTGCTGGGAGACGGAACCCGGTGCCTGCCCGCCCGGCTGGAGCCCCTGGGGCCGGGGGAGAGCATGGTCGTGGTCTGCGAGGGGAAATATCATCAGGTCCGGCGGATGATGGCGTCCCGGGGCATGACGGTGACCTACCTGGAGCGGCGCCGGGAGGGAACGCTGGAACTGGGCGACCTGCCCCGGGGGGCGGTCCGGGAACTGACAGCGGAGGAAATCACCGCCCTGGAGGAGAAATAGGGCTGCGCCTGTCCGGAAGAAAAGCGGATGAAAAGTGGGAAAAGCAGCTTGGGAATTCCCCATTCATAGGAAATCCGGCAATTTGCTGGCAGGATTTCCAGGAGTTTTATAAAAAAAGCCTGAGGTTGTCGGTATATTATCTAAAAAATATAAGACTTTTTGCAGTAAAATGTCAAAAGGCACTTGCAATATGCGCAAAAGCTGTGTATAATGATAGCGTGATTTTGTGAATTGCGCATTTATGCAAGATACTAAGGAGTGACAGACCAATGTCCAACAGTGTTTTTCAGAGCGTTATTGTCCAGCTGAGAGATATTTCTGACCGTACCTTTGGCGTCATCGACACGGAAGGATGCGTGGTGTCCTGCACCGACATGGCCATGCTTGGGGAGCGCTGGACGGAAGCCGCTCTGAAGGTAGGGAATGCCGCTGAGGGCGTGGTGACCTACGGCCAGAAGTGCTTCAAGGCAATCATGGGCAATTCCAACTATTTTGAGTATGCCGTGTTCTGTACCGGTGATGATGAAACCGCCCGTGGTTTCTGCACCATGGCCTACATCGCCATGAACGATGCCAAGACCTTCTATGAGGAGAAGCATGACCCGGGCACTTTTGTCAAGAATATCATCATGGATAATATCCTGCCCGGCGATATTTATATCCGGGCCAAGGAGCTGCATTTCTCCACCGACGCACCCCGGGCGGTGTTCCTGATCCGCCAGGTGGGCCACAGCGATGTAGCGACCATGGATGTGCTCACCGGAATGTTCCCGGACAAGATGCAGGACTTTGTCCTGTCCATCAATGAGACGGATATTGCGGTTGTCCGCCAGATCAGCGCTTCCACCACGCCGGAGGAACTGGAGAAGATGGCGGCGGGCATCGCCGAAACCCTGAAAACGGAACTGCGGATCAAGACGGTGATCGGCATTGGAACCGTGGCGGAGCATCTGCGGGAACTGGCGGACTCCTACAAGGATGCCCAGACCGCCATTGACGTGGGCAAGGTCTTTGACACGGAGAAGAGCATCATCAACTATGAGAACTTGGGCATCGGTCGCTTGATTTACCAGCTGCCGACCACTTTGTGCGAGATTTTCCTCAGCGAGGTATTCAAAAAGAATTCCATTGATTCTCTGGACCAGGAGACACTGTTCACCATCAACAAGTTCTTCGAGAACAACCTGAATGTTTCCGAGACCTCCCGGAAGCTGTTTGTCCACCGCAATACCCTGGTCTACCGGCTGGAGAAGATCAAGAAGCTCACCGGGCTGGACCTGCGGCAGTTCGACCACGCCATCGTGTTCAAGGTGGCCCTGATGGTGCGCAAGTACCTCACCTCCCGGGAAACCCGCTGATTTTCCCTGCGGGGCTGCGTTTTGCAGCCCCGCATTTTCATGCCATGCCACCAGATGTGGCCTCATAACGGAACGTAAACCACAAGACTTTGTTTTTTCAATTTTCTTTCAGAAAAAATGTGGATTTTTTGTGAATTCTTTGGAATTCTCCAATTTCCGCTGGATTCTGATTGACATTCTGAGGGAAATGTGTTACAATTCGGTTACACTGCGGGCAGAATCGGGAAAACCGGGGCTGCCCAAAAACAGGAGATAATGTTATGATACAGTTTATTGATGTCGTAAAATCTTACGAGCAGGGCAACAACGCACTCAACGGTGTTACCATGCAGATTGAGGACGGCGAATTCTGTTTCCTGGTGGGTCCCTCCGGCTCCGGAAAATCCACCATCATCAAACTCATCACCGGAGAGCTGAAGCCCACCTCCGGCGCCGTCCATGTCAACGGCTATTCCCTGGAGCGGATCCGCAAGCGGGAAATTCCCTACCTGCGCCGAACGGTTGGCGTGGTGTTCCAGGACTTCCGGCTGATTGACAAAATGACCGTCTATGAGAACGTGGCCTTTGCCATGCGGGTGGTGGGTGCCCGGGAGAAGGAGATCAAGGAGCGGGTGCCCTATGTGCTGGAGCTGGTGGGCCTGGAGGGCAAGATGAGCCGCCATCCCCACGAGATGTCCGGCGGCGAGCAGCAGCGTCTGGCCATTGCCCGGGCCCTGGTGAACAACCCCTCCACCATCATCGCCGACGAGCCCACCGGTAACCTGGACCCGGAGCGTTCCTTTGAAATCATGGCGCTGCTCCAGGAGATCAACAACCTGGGAACCACCGTGCTGGTGGTGACCCACGCCCAGAATCTGGTGGAGCTGTTCAACAAGCGGGTCATCGCCATCGATGAGGGCCTGGTTGTCAGCGACGGAACAGAGGAGGAGAACGAAGATGAAGCTGAATAATCTGGGATACCTGCTGAAGGAGGGTCTTCGGGGCATTTTCCTCCACGGGTTCATGTCCTTCGCCGCCGTGTGCGTCACCGTGGCGTGCCTGGTGATTGTGGGCAGCTTTTCCATTCTTGCATACAACCTGGACCTGATGGTGCAGGAACTGAATCAGACCAGTGAAATCCTGGTGTACATCGACAGCAGCCTTTCCGACGCCGAGGCCAAGAGCATCGGCACCAAAATCAACCTGCTGGACAACGTGCTCCAATCCACCTTCGTCTCCCGGGAGGAGGCGCTGCAGAACTTCATCGATGACCACGATGGAGACAGCGCCTTCAGCGGCGTTCGGGCAGAGGACCTGCGTCACCGGTATGTGGTGGTGCTGGAGGACAACACCAAGATGGAACAGACCGATGAGCAGCTCAAGCAGCTGCCTGGCGTGGCGGGTACTGCTGCAGCCTACGAACTGGCGGAGGGATTTTCCACCATCCAGGACGTGCTGCATATGGTCTCCCTGGCCATCATTGCGGTGCTGCTGGTGGTGTCCCTGCTGATTATCTCCAATACCGTCAAGCTGGCCATGTATGACCGCAAGGACGAAATTGCGATAATGAAGATGGTGGGGGCCACCAATGGCTTCATCCGGCTGCCTTTCGTGGTGGAGGGCTTCAGCCTGGGTATGATGGGCGCCATTCTGGCCTTCGGCCTGGAGTGGGTGGCCTATGATACCATGGTGCAGCGGATTGCCCTGGTAGATTCGCTGCAGCTGTTCAGCTTTGTTTCCTTCCAGGAAGTTCTGATTCCCATGGTGGCGGTCTTTGGTGCGGCGGGTATGTTCGTCGGCATCGTGGGCAGCTGGACCTCCATCCGGAAGTTCATGAACGTTTAATTTTTTGTAAGGACTCTCTTTAGCTATGCTTAGAAACAGAAAAGCGCGTTCCTTCCTCTGCCTGGCATTGGCTGCGGTCCTGGCAGCCGGTCTGGCACCGGTTCCCTCTCAGGCGGCCAGTTCTTCGGACATTCAGAAGGAAATTGATGCGTTGGAAGAACAAAATGCGGCCATTCAGCGGGAATTGGACGCCATCCAGAGCCAGTATGACGCCAACTACAGCAATATGGCCTCCACGGTGGAGCAGAAAAGTGCCATTGACCAGGAAATGACGCTGCTCAGCACCAAAATTGATACCACCAATCAGCAGATTGCGGCTTACAGCCAGCTGATTGCCGATACCCAGGATGAACTGGAGGAAGCCCAGGAGGAGCTCCGCACATTGAGCGAGGAGCACCAGGAGCGAATCCGGGTGATGGAAGAAAAAGGCAATCTGACCTATTGGGAGGTTATCTTCGAGGCCAGCAGCTTCATTGACCTGCTGGATCGGCTGAATATGGTGGAGGAGATCAATGCCGCAGACCGCAAGCGGATTGAGGAAATGCGAATTGCCTCCGATATTGTCACCGCCACCCAGCTGAATCTGGAATCGGAGAAGCGGACCCTGGAGGAAGCCCGGGTGCAGCTGGCCACGGACGAGGAAGCTCTGGAGGAGAAACGGGCGGAGTCGGATGAGCTGCTCCGGGACCTGGAAAAGCAGGCGGAAGAGTATGAGCGCCTGATGGCGGAGTCGGAGATCCTTCAGGATGAACTGATGCAGGAGATTGCCGCCAAGGAGAAGGAACTGGCGGCGGCCAAGTACGATGAGTATCTGGCGAAGCTGGCGCTTCAGGGCGAGAACCCGCCATCGGATGCCACCTGGGTGACGCCGGTGTCCGGCTATACCATCACCAGTCCCTTTGGCATGCGGGTACACCCCATTCTGGGTACATCCCGGATGCACAACGGCATTGACATGGCCTGTGCCCAGGGTACACCCATCTACGCCACCCGGGCCGGTACGGTTACCGTGGCCTCCTATCAGGCCGGCGGCGCCGGGAACTATGTCAGCATTAACCACTTGGATGGATTTGCCTCGATCTACATGCACATGACCCGTTATGTTGTCTCTGCGGGCCAGTCAGTGTCACAGGGACAGCTGATCGGGTATGTGGGGAGCACCGGCCTTTCCACCGGACCCCACCTGCATTTTGGCATTTCCTACGCAGGAACTTATGTAAACCCCTTGGCATACATCTATTGATTGGAAGTATGCCGCCCCCCACAGTTTGCAAAGGAGTATCGTATGAACAAACGCAAACGGATTGTTTCTGTCCTGGCAGGCGTGATGGCGGCGGTGATGCTGCTGACGCTGATGCTCAGCCTGCTGCCCACCAAAGCCAGTGCCGCTTCCTCCAGCGAGATCCGCAAGCAGATCAATGCGCTGAAGGAAGAAAAGGAAGAAATCCAGGATAAGATTGCAGAAGTGCAGGAGCAGTATGAGCAGAATGAAAATGAGATTGCGGATTTGATTTCCAAGAAACTGGTAATCGACCAGGAAGTGCAGCTGCTCAACGAGCAAGTGGAGAATATCAACTCCCAGCTGAAGGCTTTTAATCTGCTGATTGCGGACAAACAGGATGAGTTGGATAATGCGGAAGAGCGTTATGAGCAGTTGAACGAGGACAACAAACTGCGGATCCGCACCATGGAGGAGGAGGGGGAGCTTTCCTATTGGGAGGTTCTCTTCAAAGCCAACAGCTTTTCCGATCTGCTGGACCGCTTGAATATGGTGGAGGAGATTGCTGCCTCCGATAACCGCCGCCTGCAGGAGCTGGCCGACGCCGCAAATAATGTGGTGCTGGCCCAGCAGGAACTGGAAGGCGAGAAGGAAGAAATGGAGCAGACCAAGGAGGAACTGGATGCCACCCAGGTGGAACTGGATGCCAAAGTCCAGGAATCCATGGATTTGCTGCAGGAACTGCTGACCAAGGCGGACGATCTGGAAGCGCTGGAGGCGGAGTATGAGGCAAAGGAGGCGGAATTCCTGGAGCAGATCGCCCAGAAGGAAGTAGAGTATGATGCCGCCAAGCAGGCGGAGTGGCTTGCGTGGATTGCTACCTCGGTGCCGCCCACCACAGCTGCAACGGAAGGCTCTTCCGGCGGAACCTCCGGCGGATCTTCCGGCGGCAGCTCCGGTGGCAGTTCTTCCGGCGGAAGCGGTGGAACCTCCGGTGGCGGCGGTTGGGTGGTGCCCTGCAGCTACACCTCCATCACCAGCCCCTTCGGTTATCGGGAATCCCCCACGGCGGGTGCTTCTACTTACCATCAGGGTGTGGACCTGGATACGGGCACCGGCTGGAATGTGGTGGCGTCTCGTGCAGGCATTGTGTGCTTCGCCGGCACTGGCAGTGCTGCGGGGAATTATGTCCAGATTGATCACCAGGACGGCTTTAAGTCCATTTATATGCATCTGAGCAGCTACTGCGTGTCTGTGGGCCAGATTGTCAGTGCGGGACAGCTGATCGGGTATACCGGCTCCTCCGGCATTACCACCGGCGACCACCTGCACTTCGGCATTTCCCTGAACGGAGTATGGGTGAACCCCTGCAGCTATGTAGCTCTGTAAGCTTTTTCTCCCACAGCTCCCATGGAGCTGTGGGAATCCTTCTATGGAGATGGTTCGAGTTGAAAAGAAAACTGCTGATATTTGGTTCCTATCTGGTGGTGGCGGTGTTGGCGTCGGTGCTGACCTTGGCGACTTCCGGCGGAATCCCGGTGACCAGTGAAAAACTGACCCAACTGGAGAGCTTGATTCTGGACCGGTTCATCGGGGAGGCGGACCAGACAGAACTGGAGGATGCGGCGGCTGCCGCCATGGTGGCAGCCACTGGAGATCGGTGGAGCTACTATATCCCCGCCGACGAATATGAGGCCTATCAGGAGCAGATGGCCAACGCCTATGTGGGCGTGGGCATCACCATCCTGGCGGGGGAAGAAGGAGAAGGATTCCAGATTATGGAGGTCACCCCCGGCGGTCCGGCGGAGGAGGCGGGACTGCTGCCGGATGATGTGCTGATCCGGGTGGAGGACCAGGACGTCCGGGAAATTGACGTCTCTCAGGTGCGGAACTATGTCCGGGGAGAAGAAGGGACCCTTGTCTCCCTGACGGTGCTCCGGGGGGAGGAGGAGCTGACCTTCTCCGTGGAGCGGCGGCAGATCCAGTCCCCGGTGGCCACCGGCACCCTGTTGGAGGACGGTGTGGGCCTGGTGACCATTGAGAACTTTGACTCCCGGTGTGCCGAGGAATCCATCGCCGCCATTGAATCGCTGCTGGAGCAGGGCGCCCAGAAGCTGATTTTCGACGTCCGAAACAACCCAGGCGGCTATTCCGACGAGCTGGTGAAGCTGCTGGACTATCTGCTCCCGGAGGGGGATCTGTTCCGCACGGAGCGGTACGACGGTCAGGAACATGTGGATACCTCTGACGCAAGCTGTCTGGATGTTCCCATGGCAGTGCTGGTAAATGCCGACTCCTATTCGGCGGCGGAATTCTTCGCCGCTGCCCTGCAGGAGTACGAAGCCGCTGTGGTGGTGGGAACGCAAACCTGCGGCAAGGGCTATTTCCAGACCACCTATCAGCTCAGCGACGGCTCTGCGGTTGCCCTGTCCATCGGCAAATACTTTACCCCCAATGGCGTCAGCCTGATTGACCTTGGCGTCCAGCCGGACGTGCCGGTGGAGGTGGACGAGGAGACGGCGGCGGAGATTCTCTATGGCCGTCTGGAACCCCAGGAGGACCCCCAGATTCAGGCTGCGGTCAACGCACTGAAATAATCAAACCAAACAGGAGGGAATTGGAATGGACGAATTGTTGAAAACCCGGCGGAGCATCCGCAAGTACAAGCCCCAGCAGGTCAGTGATGCCGATCTGGATGCGGTGCTGGAGGCGGGCCTGTATGCCCCCAGCGGCATGAATACCCAGAAAACGGTGATGGTGGCCGTCCGGGATCAGCAGACCCGGGATCAGCTGTCCCAGATGAATGCGGCGGTGATGGGCAGCAGCGGCGACCCCTTCTACGGCGCCCCCTGTGTTGTGGTGGTGCTGTCCAGTCTGGAGCGGTATACCTGGCTGGAGGACGGCTCCCTGGTCATGGGGCAGCTGATGCTGGCTGCCAAGGCCCAGGGCCTGGGCAGCTGCTGGATTCACCGGGCCCAGGAGATGTTCGACAGCCCCGAGGGCAAGGCGCTCCTGAAAAAATGGGGCCTGCCGGAGACCATGAAGGGTGTGGGCAACTGCATTCTGGGCTATCCCGATGAGGACCCTGCCCCGAAGCCTCGGCTGGAAGGCCGCATTATCAAGGTGTAACCCCTCCAAAATCCCCGCTGTGAAACGCAGCGGGGATTTTGACTGAATTGGGGGATTGCAACCGGAGGAAAACTGTGATAAAATACCAGCAATTGAACACCGCAGATTGTCACTGTTGAATTGGAATGGGAAAATCCCAACGGTACCAAGCCGCCGTAGACGGACAGCTTATGTCCCCGGACATCATTGGAGCAATCCGAGAAGATGCCGGAATTCGGACGTCCGGAGTCGGAATACAGACTTTGACAAAACCCGCTGAACTCTTGGGGATGGTACGGCGGGAGGTCCTGCGTTTTGTCCTGTTTTGGCAGAAAGTCCCCGTCCGGGGACTTTTTCTTTGTTCTCCGGGGCCGGCACACAGGAGGAAGCGGTATGAATAAAAAAAGCATTTGCGTTTCCACCATTGATCCCAATGCCCACCTTGTGGCAGAAAAGTACAATCTGAATCTGGAAATCGCGGAATTCTGCACCGCCTGGAATCTGGAGGAGCACTTCCCGGAGACGGATGCCCAGGTGCGGGAAAAGCGGAAGGGGCTGGCTGCCCCGGTGCTTCATGGGCCTTTCAATGAACTGTTCCCCTGCGCCATTGACCCCCGGGCAAAGGAGCTGGCCCGGCTGCGTTACAGGCAGGCTCTTGAGATGGCCAGCCGGTACGGAGCGGACCGGGTGGTGCTCCACGGCGGCTTTGTCCCCCGGGTGTACCACGATGTGTGGTTCGTGGAGCAGTCGGTGAGCTTCTGGAAGGAATTTCTCCCGGAAGTGCCGGAAACGGTGACAATCTGCCTGGAAAACGTGCTGGAAAACCGGCCGGAACTGCTGCTGGACATCGTCCGGCAGGTGGAGGATCCCCGGCTGGGGCTGTGCCTGGATGTGGGGCACGCCAATGTCTATTCGACCATATCGGTGATGCGGTGGCTGGAGCGGTGCGCACCGTACCTGCGCCACTTTCACATACACAATAACACGGAGGAAGCCGACACCCACCAGGGGCTTCCGGAGGGAACTATTCCCATGAAGGAGCTGCTGGAACGGATGGAGGCACTGTGCCCCCGGGCAACCTGTACCCTGGAGCTGCCGGAATCGGAGCCGTCGGTGGTCTGGCTGCTGGAAAATCGGATTCTGGAGGAATGAACATGGAAGCGGAACTGAAACAACTGCTCAGCGAGATTACCCCTCTGGACGAGGCCGCCATGGCAAAGGCCCGGGAGCGGCAGGCCCAGTTGGCCAAGCCCCCTGGAAGCCTGGGGCGGCTGGAGGATTTGTCTGTTCAGCTGGCGGGCATCGCCGGTCAGGTGCATACCACCGTGGCCCGGAAGCACCTGCTGGTTTATGCCGGGGACAACGGCGTGGTGGAGGAGGGAGTATCCAGCTCCCCCCAGTCGGTGACATTGATGCAGACCATCAACCTGACCCACGCCAAAACCGGCGCTTCCGTGCTGGCCAAGCATTTCGGCTGCGGCATCACGGTGTGCGACGTGGGCGTCAATGCCAACATCCGGGAGCCCCTGGTGGTGAACCGGAAAATCGCCTACGGCACCCAGAATATGACCAAGGGCCCTGCCATGACCCGGGAGCAGGCCCTGCAGGCCATTCTCACCGGTGCGGAAATTGCCAAACAGACCCAGGCAGACGTGCTGGGCATTGGGGAAATGGGCATCGGCAATACCACCACTTCCTCCGCCATTGAGTCGGTGCTGCTGGATGCGGATGTGGAGGCGGTTACCGGCCGGGGCGGCGGCGTCACCGATGAGGGATTCCGGAAGAAGAAGGACGCCATCCGCAAGGCCATCGCCCTGAACCAGCCGGATAAGAACGACGTGGTGGATGTGCTGGCCAAAGTGGGCGGCTTTGACGTGGCGGCCATGTGCGGCGGATTCCTGGGCGCAGCGGCAACCCATCGCCCGGTGGTGATCGACGGATACATTTCCGCCGTGGCAGCGCTGTGCGCTTTCCGGCTGTGTCCCAATGTCCGGGGATACCTGGTCCCCAGCCATGCGTCCTTTGAAATCGGTTACAAGCTGGCCATGGAGGCCATGAATCTGGAGCCCATCTTCCTGCTGGGGATGCGGCTGGGAGAGGGCAGCGGATGCCCCATTGCCTTCCAGGTGCTGGAGGCTGCCTGCGCCATCATCAACGACATGGCCACCTTCGATCAGGCGGGCATTGACGACAGCTACCTGGACGAAATCCGCCAGGGAGACAAATTCACCGTGGAGGCCAAGGCATGACCTTTTTCGTTTCCGGCGGGGCCAAGAACGGCAAGTCCGGCATGGCACAGGACCTGGCAGTGGCGCTGGCCCGGGGCGGGACCCACTATTATCTTGCCACCATGATTCCTGTGGACGAAGAGGACCGGGAGCGGATTCGCCGCCATGTGGCGGACCGGGCAGGAATGGGCTTTGAAACCATTGAGTGCGGCCGGGATTTCCAGGCCAGCCTGAAAGATGCGGACCTGTCCGCCACCTTTCTGCTGGACAGCGTCACCGCCCTCTTGATGAACGTCCTTTTTGACCCGGCGAACAACTATGCCCTGGACATCCCGGCGGCGGAGCGCTGCGCCGACCAACTGGAAGACTTTGCCCGAAAGGCGGGGAACGTGGTGTTTGTCAGCGACTACATCTATTCCGATGCCCAGCGCTACGACGAGAGCACCGAAACCTACCGGCGGCTGCTGGCGGAGATTGACCGGCGGCTTGCAAAGGTCTGCGATGTGGTGGCGGAGGTTTCCGCCGGGCAGATTGTGGTGTACAAGGGGGAGTGGCCGCAATGAAATTGTATTTCCAGGCGTTTATCATGTGCCAGAGTATGTTCTGTGCAATTCCCTGGCCCTGGCCGGTGTGGGAGGAAAAGGCACGGGAGAAAATGCTGCCCTTCCTGCCCCTGGTGGGGCTGGAAATCGGCGCCCTATGGGCGATTCTGGCCTGGCTGATGAATCTGCTTCATCTGCCCGCCTTGGCGGCGGGACTGCTGGTGGCGGCCTATCCGTATTTTGCCACCGGATTCATCCATCTGGACGGATTTATGGACGTTACCGATGCGGTGAAATCCTGCCGGAGCCTGGAGCGCCGCCGGGAAATCCTGAAGGATTCCCATGTGGGGTCCTTTGCGGTGATCGGCCTGGCGCTGCTGCTGCTGGCCCAGTTCGCCCTGGCGTCCAGCCTGCCGGAGCGCAGTCACACCGTCTTTTTCCTGCTGCTGCCCATGGTGAGCCGGTGCGGCTCTCTGCTGGCGGTGACGGCCCTTCCCCCCATGAATACCAGCCAGTATGCCGGGCAGCACCTTCCCAAGTCCCACCTTGCGGCGGGAATTGGAATGCTGTGCGCCGCCCTGTGCGTGGGATTCTGCGGGGGACTGCCAACGGGGCTGGGCCTTCTGGGCTGTGCCCTGGGCTATGCCCTGGCCCTGCGCTGGGGTTATCGGTCGCTGCAGGGGATGAATGGAGATATTGCGGGCTACGCCCTGACCATGGGAGAACTGGCGGGATTGGCGGTATATGTCCTGGTGTAAGGAGGAACTATGATTTTTATCATCGGAGGGGCTTACCAGGGAAAACTGGAATTTGCCCGGTCAGCCCTGGGTGTGAATCCCGAGCAGGTGTTCACCTGCACCGGTCGGGAACTTGACTTTTCCAAGCCCTGTGTTTACGGACTGGAGGAATACTGCTATGCCTGTGTCCTGGCCGGCGTGGAGCCGGCGGAGGAATTTGCCCGGTACCGGGACCAGTGGAAGGACAGCATCCTGATTTGCCAGGACCTGTCCTCGGGCGTGGTACCCATGGGGGCGGAGCTGCGGCAGTGGCGCAACGCCACCGGACGGCTGTGCCAGTATCTGGCCGGCCAGGCGGATCGGGTCAGCCGGATTTTCTGCGGATTGGAGCAGCGGCTGAAATGAGTATCTACCTGATTCGCCACGGGAAAACCCGGGCCAACGAAGAACACCGCTACTGTGGCAGTACCGACCTGCCCCTGTCGGATTCCGGGCGGGAGGAACTGGAGCGGCTTCACTACCGCCTGCCGGAGGATGTCCGCTTTGTCACCAGCGGCATGCGCCGGACGGAGCAAACCCTGGAAATCCTGTTCGGCAAGGTTCCCCATACCCGGGACCCCCGGTTCCGGGAGGTGGACTTCGGTATTTTCGAGATGGGAACTTATGAAGAGCTGAAGGATACCCCTGCCTACCAGACCTGGCTCACCGGGGACAATGAAATTAACGTGCCCCCGGGGGGGGAGAGCGGGGCGCAGATGACCCGGCGGGTGCTGGAAGCCTTTGCCCAGCTGCCGGACAATACGGTGCTGGTCACCCACGGCGGGGTGATTGCCGCCATTCTGGCCCACCGCTTTCCGGAGACCGGGAAGAACCGCTACCAGTGGCAGCCGAAACCTGGGCATGGCTATGTGCTGGACGAGACAGGCTGCCGGGAATTATCCACAGAGAACTGACCCTTGCATATTTCCTGCTTTTTCGGTAAAATGGGGAAAGCAAACGGCGGTTCCCGGAGCAGGATGCGAAAAAACGCAGAGCTCACTTCCGGGCTCTGCGTTTTTTGGAGGAAATCATGGAATTGACGGAATTTTTTCAGGCCCACCCTCAGGCGGCCATTGCCTTTTCCGGCGGGGTGGACTCGGCCTACCTGCTGTGGGCAGGGATGCGGGCCGGGACCAGGGTGAAGGCCTATTACGCAAAAACCGCCTTCCAGCCGGCCTTTGAGCTGGAGGATGCCAAACGACTGGCCCAAGAACTGGGAGCGGAGTTGGAAATCCTGCCGGTGGATATTCTGTGCCGGGAGGAGGTAACGGCGAACCCTGCGGACCGCTGCTACCACTGCAAGCGGGCATTGTTTGAAACCATCCTGAAAGCGGCCAAAGCCGACGGTTTTTCCTTGGTGCTGGATGGGACCAACGCCTCAGACGACGTTTCCGACCGACCCGGTGTCCGGGCGCTGCGGGAACTGGAGGTCCGTTCCCCCCTGCGGGAGTGCGGCATGACCAAGGCGGAAATCCGCAGACGTTCCAAGGAGGCCGGGCTGTTCACCTGGGACAAGCCCGCCTATGCCTGCCTGGCCACCCGAATCCCCACAGGAGAGCAGATTACCGGGGAAAAGCTGGAACGAACGGAGCGGGCGGAAGAATATTTGATGAATTTGGGTTTCCGGAACTTCCGGGTGCGGCTGGACGGGGGCAGGGCAAAGCTGCAGCTGCCCGCTGCTGCCCTCCCGCTGGTGCTGGAGAATCGGGAGGAAATTGTGAAAACCCTGAGAAAGTCTTATGACGGTGTTTTGCTGGATTTGGAGGTACGCGATGCATTCTGATACGAAAAAACTGCTGGAATCCGTCCAGCGGGGGGAAACCTCCGTGGACGATGCTCTGCTTCAGCTGAAGCTGTCCCCCTTTGAGGACATTGGCTATGCCAAGGTAGACCTGCATCGGAAGCTGCGCCAGGGCACGGCGGAGGTGATCTACGGCGCTGGGAAAACCCCGGAGCAGATTGCGGGAATCATTGCCGCCATGCAGAAAAACGGGCAGAATCGGATTTTAATTACCCGCCTGTCCCCCGAGGCGGCGGAAGAAGTATCCCGGACGGTGGAGCTGGATTACCGCTCCATGCCCCGGCTGGGCATCGTCGGCGGATTTCCGGAGCCGGACGGCTTGGGGAAGGTGGTCATCGCCACCGGCGGCACCAGCGACATTCCTGTGGCGGAAGAAGCGGCCCTGACGGCGGAGATCCTGGGCAGCCAGGTGGTGCGGCTGTATGATGTGGGAGTTGCCGGAGTACACAGGCTGCTGGCCCACATGGAATTGATTATGGATGCCAGTGTCATCATCGCCATTGCGGGGATGGAGGGGGCGCTGGCCAGTGTGGTGGGCGGCCTTGCGGACTGCCCGGTGATTGCGGTGCCTACCAGTGTGGGCTATGGGGCGTCCTTCGGTGGGGTCAGCGCCCTGCTGAGCATGCTCAATTCCTGCGCCAGCGGGGTCAGTGTGGTGAACATCGACAACGGCTTCGGTGCAGGCTTCCTGGCCAACCGGATTAACCATATGGAGGCAAAGAAATGAAAAGTCTGTACATCGACTGCGGCATGGGCGCTGCCGGGGATATGCTGTCGGCGGCGCTGCTGGAGCTGCTGCCGGACCCGGATAATTTTATTGACCGCCTGAATGGTCTTGGAATCCCTGGGGTCCGTGTCGTCCGGGAAAAGACGGTGAAGTGCGGCATCACCGGCACCCACCTGCGGGTGGAGATTCACGGCCAGGAGGAAGGGGAGGCGGCGCACGACCATTCCCACCATCACAGTCACAACGGCATGGAGGAAATTGAGCATCTGGTGGGGAAGCTGCCCATTCCAACCATGGTCAAACTGGATGTGCTGGCGGTGTACCGGCTGATTGCCCAAGCAGAGAGCAAGGCCCATGGCGTGCCGGTTTCCCAGGTTCATTTCCATGAGGTGGGGGCCATGGATGCGGTGGCGGACATCACGGCGGTGTGTCTGCTGCTCCGGGAAATTGACCCGGACCGGATTGTGGCGTCCCCAGTGCATGTGGGCAGCGGGACGGTCCGGTGTGCCCATGGCATCCTGCCGGTGCCTGCGCCTGCTACGGCGGACCTGCTCCGGGACGTCCCCATTTACGGCGGGGACATTGCCGGGGAGCTGTGTACCCCCACCGGTGCGGCGCTGCTGAAGCATTTTGTCACGGAGTTCGGCCCCATGCCCACCATGAAGGTCAGCGCCATCGGCTACGGCATGGGGAAGAAGGACTTTCCCCGGGCCAACTGCGTCCGGGTGATGCTGGGGGACGAGGCTGACCGGGAGGATCGGATTTTCCGGCTGGAGTGCAACGTGGATGACATGACCGGGGAGGCCATGGGCTTTGCCCTGGAGAGGCTGATGGAGCAGGGGGCGCTGGATGTGTTCACCATCCCCATCGGCATGAAAAAATCCCGGCCGGGGACGCTTTTCTGCGTGCTGTGCCGGGAGGAGGACCGGGAGCGGATGACCCAGGTGCTGTTCCGCCACACCACCACTCTGGGGGTCCGGGAAGTGTCCCTGCGCCGGAGCGTTCTTCAGCGAAACATTGAAACGGTGGATACCCCCTTCGGGCCGGTGCGCAGGAAGGTCAGCACCGGTTATGGCGTCCGCCGGGAGAAGTATGAGAATGCCGATCTGGTGAAGATTGCCCGGGATCGGAATCTTAGTCTGGAAGAAGTGCTGGAAGCCATCATAGGCAAATAAAAAAATCCCGGATTCGTGAAGAATCCGGGAATTTTGCGTCATTCCTTCACCAGATAAATTGCAGCCAAGGAACTGACCAGCAGCAGGTAGGGGTAGAACAGATACCCCATGATGTCAAAAGCGGACAGGGCATATCCCATTTCCGCTGTGGCGGAGATGGCTACCAGCATCTGGGCGCCGTAGGGAATGACCCCCTGGAAAATGCAGGAGAAAGTATCCAGCAGGCAGGCGGTGCGCTGGGGGGAGACGCCGTAGTCCCGGCTCATTTCCTTGGCGATGGGGTTGGCTATGACGATGGCCACGGTGTTGTTGGCGGTGGCGATGTCCATGGCCCCTACCAGCAGCCCCATACCCAGCTGACCGCCCCGGGGGCCCCGGAAGCACCGCCGGATTCCCTGGAGCAGGGCGTCAAAACCGCCGTACACCCGGATCAGGGCGCACATGGCAGCCACCAGAATGGCGACCATGCTGGTCTCGAACATCCCCGCCGCACCGCTGCCCATGCTGGCCAGCAGATCGGTGGCGGCGGTCTGCCCGGTGAACAGCATAATGGCTGCGCCGGAGACGATGCCCGCCAGCAGTACCACAAATACGTTGATTCCTGCAACGCCGCCGGCAAGGACCAGCACATAGGGGATGATCTGAATCAGGTTATAATCCTGGGTGATCGGGGTGGTCTCTTTCCCCAGGGTCAGCAGGAGAATCAGCACCAGGGTTGCCAGCGCCGCGGGCAGGGCAATCCAGAAGTTCCCCCGAAACTTGTCCCGCATCTGGCAGCCCTGGCCGTTGCAGGCGGCAATGGTGGTGTCGGAAATGAAGGACAGATTGTCCCCGAACATGGCGCCGCCTACCACGGTACCCACGCACAGGGCCACATCATAGCTGGATGCCTGGGCCACTTCCACGGCAATGGGGGCGATCAGGGTGATGGTGCCCACGGAGGTGCCCATGGCGGTGGAGACGAAGCAGGCCACCACGAACAGCACCGCCACGGCGAACCGGGCGGGAATGATGTCCAGCATGAAGTAGGCCACGCTCTGAGCGGAACTGCGGCCCACCACCCCCACGAAGGCCCCGGCTACCAGGAAAATCAGCAGCATGGTGATGATGTTCTTGTCTCCCACGCCCTGGCCCATCAGAGTCAGCTTTTCGTCAAAGGACAGCTGCGTGTTCTGCAGACAGGCCACCAGAATGGCAATCAGAAAGGCGATGACGATGGGAATGTTGTAAAATCCCATGGGGATCTGCATTCCGTACTCAAACAACAACCCTAACCCCAGATAAATCACCAGAAAGACCCCGATGGGAAGCAGGGCAACTGGATTTCCTTTTCTCATGTCTCTTCCTCCAAACCCGTGTTTTTGCGCGATACCATTTCACTCTACCATGGCGCCAGGGGAATGTCAAGAATTCCGGAAGCGGGCACGGGTCTTGACATCCCCGTTGATGGTGCACTATACTAATAAGGTTGAAGATGCTGATTTGCGGGAAAGGTTCGGATGTTATGGCGAGAGATATGGAAAAAACCTACCTATTTGAATCCATGCCCATTCCCAGGGCGGTGGCGGAGCTGTCCATCCCCATGGTGGTGTCCTCCCTGGTGATGGTGGTGTACAACCTGGCGGATACCTTCTTTGTTGGGATGCTCAATGACCCGGTGCAGAATGCGGCGGTGACCCTGGTGTACCCTGTGATGCTGGCCTTCAACGCCGTGAATAACCTGTTCGGCGTAGGAACTTCCAGCATGATGAGCCGCAGCCTGGGCCGGGGGGACCACGAGATGGTCCGCACCAGCTCGGCGTTTGGATTTTATGGTTCGGTGTTCAGCGGCCTGCTGTTCGCCCTGCTGTCTGTGGTGTTCCGTACCCCGCTGATGAATCTGTTG
>CASFNR010000013.1 GCA_949296115.1 uncultured Eubacteriales bacterium
GCAGAAGTCCTTCCAGTAGGCGAACCACTCCAGGTCGGTGCCGGGCTGGCAGAAGAATTCGCACTCCATCTGCTCAAATTCCCGGGTGCGGAAGGTGAAGTTGCCCGGGGTGATCTCGTTGCGGAAGGCCTTGCCCACCTGGCAGACGCCGAAGGGCAGCTTCTTGCGGGTGGTGCGCTGGATGTTGGCGAAGTTCACGAAAATGCCCTGGGCGGTTTCGGGACGGAGGTAGCAGGTGGAGGAGGTGTCCTCGGTGACGCCGATCTGGGTCTTGAACATCAGGTTGAACTTCCGGATTGCGGTGAAGTTGTGCTTGCCGCACTGGGGGCAGACCACATCCTCGTGGGCGGCGATGAAGGCGTCCATTTCCTCGAAGCTCATGGCGTCCACGTTCACGCCCTTGCCGGACTCGGCCGCCTCAATCAGCTTGTCCGCCCGCTCCCGGGAGCCGCAGCCCTTGCAGTCCACCAGGGGGTCGGAGAAGGAGCCCACATGGCCGGTGGTAACCCAGGTCTGGGGGTTCATCAAAATGGCGGCGTCCAGGCCCACGTTGTAGTCCGATTCCTGAACGAACTTCTTCAGCCAGGCCTTCTTCACGTTGTTCTTGAACTCCACGCCCAGGGGGCCGTAGTCCCAGGAGTTGGCAAGACCGCCGTAAATCTCGGAGCCGGCGTAGATGAAGCCCCGGTTCTTGCAGAGGGTCACGATCATATCCAGTGTCTTTTCGCTGTTTTTCATGGTATTTCCTCCAAATTATCTGGCTTATTCCTGTTGGGATTATACAAGGCTTTCCGGGAGAAATCAAGGGGCTTTTTCCTGGGTTTCCTGGCTCTGGAACCGAAAATCCTCCCCCAGATCGGAGATCATGGTTTCGTACACCAGATCGCTGATCTGCCCGGTGGACAGTCCCGCCAGTTCCTCCTGGGGCAGCACCTTCACCACATGGAAGGGAACGGGGGTGGGCCGGAACCGGGCCAGGTTTTTGAAGATGTTCCGGGTATTGCGAATGGTGCACACCACAATGGGCACCTTGGCCTTCTGGGCGATTTTGAACACCCCGGAGCGGAAGGGATGGAGCAGGCCGTCCTTGCTGGTGTAGCCCTCGGGGAAGGCGCACACCGACACCTCATCATTCTGCAGCAGCTGAATGCACTTGATGATGGACTTCAGAGCCTGCCGGTCATTCTCCCGGTCAATGGGCTGGCAGAGAATCTTGTGCTGGAACTTGGCGATGATGGGCAGCTTGTAGTTCTCCTTCTTGGTCAGGAAGGCCAGCTGGCTGTGCCGGAAGCAGTGGAGCACAATCCCCGGGTCGGCAATGAACAGGTGGTTGCACACCACCAGAAAGCGCCCTTCCTGGGGGATCTTCTCCAGGCCCCGGGCCTCCAGCCGGACCCACACCAGGCTGATCAGGGCTTCGATGTACAGGTCCATCACGGTCCGGTAGAACTTGCTGTCATGCTCCTGGGGCTTGTTCAGATCCACCAGGGCGCAGACAACGGCGAGAAAGGCCAGGGCCAGCAGCACCAGGCCCACCCAGCTTCCGGCAAAAACCAGCAGTCCCTGCCACCCCGGCAGGCCGGCCAGAACGGAGAAGGCGCCGGCTGCCGCCGCAGCGCAGAGAATCCCCCGCAGCAGACTGCGGCGCAGGACGAACAGCAGCGCCGCCAGCGCAATCACCGCCAGGGAAATCAATTGGGCAAACGTCATGAGATGCCTCCAAATTTCTGAGATAGAGGTATTATACTCTGATTTTCCCGGGGAAACAAGGCGAAAAACTCACCAAAGAGTTTTTTGACGAAGGGGTGGAAATTGGGACAATAGACTGGTATAATAAGCCATTATGATACGCCGGAATCCGGCACTTTTAGGAGTTACTGTTATGAAGGAACGAACCCAACTGTTTTTTCCCATGGCGGCCCTGATTCTGGGCGTTCTGGGACTGATCGCCCGGCGGCTGCTGTATGCCGCCGCCTATGACCCGGCCTCCGCTCTGCTGGCAGGGCATCCCCTGTCCGGGGTGCTGGCGGCGCTGGTGCTCCTGGCCCTGGCCGGGGGAGCCGTGGCGGGGTGGATGGCCCGGCGCAATGCCTTCCGGCCGGAGACAAGGTCGGGCTGGGCCCTGGCAGGCTGTCTTACCCTGGCGGCATCCCTGGCCTGGACCCTGCTCACCACGGAGCCGAAAATGACCGGGGCGCTGGGCCTGGGCTGGCGGGGTCTGGGCTGGCTGGCGGCGGCGTGCCTGATCGTCACCGGCGGCTGCCGGATGACGGGGAAGCGTCCCCCCTTCCTGCTGCACCTGCCGGTGTGCCTGTTCTGGCTGATCCACATGATCAACCAGTACCAGACTTGGAGCGGCACCCCCCAGCTCCAGTCCTACCTCTATGAAATGCTGGGGTGCATGGGCTTGATGCTCTACGCCTATTACATCGCCGCCCGCTCCGCCGGGGAGGAATGCCTGAGTCAGAGCCGGGGAGTGGGCATTGCCGCCGTACCCCTGTGCCTGATGGCCCTGGCCTGGACGGTCTATCCCTGGCTGTACCTGGGGGGCGCAGCCTGGGTGCTGCTGGACCTGCCCCAGCCGGGAGAACTGCTGCCGCCGAAAGAAAAGGAGAAACGGAACCCATGAAGCTCCCGTGTTATGTCAATCAATGCCTGGACGCCCTGGAAAAGGCCGGGTTTGCCGCCTATGTGGTGGGGGGCTGCGTCCGGGACGCCCTGCTGGGGCTGACCCCGGCGGACTATGACCTGTGCACCGCCGCCCTGCCGGAGCAGATCGAGCAGGTGTTCGCCGGGGAAAAGCTGGTGCTGGCAGGGAAAAAGCACGGCACCGTGGGGGTCTGCACCCCGGAGGGGGTGGTGGAGATCACCACCTTCCGCGCCGACGGGGACTACCACGACAACCGGCACCCGGACTGGGTATCCTTCGTGGAAAACGTGGAGGGGGACCTGGCCCGGCGGGATTTCACCGTCAACGCCATGGCCTACTCCCCCCGGCGGGGCTTTGCCGACCCCTTCGGCGGGCGGCGGGACCTGGAGAAGAAGATCCTCCGGGCGGTGGGGGAACCGGAGCGCCGGTTCCGGGAGGACGCCCTTCGGATTCTCCGGGGAGTGCGCTTTGCGGTCCGCTACGGCCTGACCGTGGAGCCGGAAACCCGCCGGGCCATGGAGGAAGCGGTCTGCCGGCTGGACAGCCTGTCCCGGGAGCGGGTGTTTGAGGAGCTGTGCAAGCTTCTGCCCCTGGTCACCGGGGCGGACCTGGTGGAATTTGCCTCCATTCTGGGGGCGGCCATTCCGGAGCTGGCCCCCATGATCGGCTTCGACCAGCGCAGCCCCCACCATGCCTACGACTTATTCACCCATGTGGCTTACGTCACCGGGGCGGTGCCCCCGGAGCTGACGGTGCGCTGGGCCGCCCTGCTCCACGACATCGGCAAGGTACCCACCTTCACCCGGGATGAAACCGGCCGGGGCCACTTCTACGGCCACGCCACCGCCGGGGCGGAAATGGCGGAGCAGGTGCTCCTCCGGCTGAAGGCCCCCACCCGGCTGCGCTGCCAGGTAGTGGAGCTGATTGCCCAGCACATGAACCGGCTGATGCCGGAGAAAAAGCAGCTGCGCCGCCAACTCAGCCGCCTGGGCTGGGAACAGATGGAGCGGGAGGTCGCCCTGCAGCAGGCGGATATGAGCAGCAAGGGCGTTGTGGAGCCGGGAGAGACGGAGCTGTTTCCCCAAATCCGGCAGATTCTGGAGGAACTGCGCCGGGAGGACGCCTGCCTGAAGGTCACCGATCTGGCGGTGAACGGAGAGGACCTGCTGGCCCTGGGCTTCCGGGGCCGGGAAATCGGAGCCTGCCTGCAGCGTCTGCTGGAACAGGTGCTGGAGGAATCCCTCCCCAATGACCGGCAGGCCCTGCTTGGGGCTGCCCAAAAGGAGAAAATTCAATGAAAAAACCATTGCTTGCGCTGCTGCTGGCGTTGGCGCTGATTCTGTGCGCCTGCGGCGGCGGACCGGCTGGAGTTCCGGAAACCACGGCTGGCACGGAAACCGCCGGGGAAGACAGCTTAATTGTTACGTTCCTGGACGTGGGCCAGGCGGACTGCGCCCTGGTGGAATCCGGGGGAGAATACCTGCTCATCGACGGAGGGAACCGGGCAGACAGCGATCTGGTGGTGTCCTTCCTGGAGCAGCAGGGGGTGGAGGAACTGACGGCAGTGGTGTGCACCCACGCCCATGAGGACCATGTGGGCGGCCTGCCGGCGGTGCTGGCGGTGTACCCCACCGGAGCGGTGTACGCCCCCACCCGGACCTATTCCTCCCAGGTATTCGATGACTTTGTATACTATACCGATCAGCAGGGGCTGGAAATCACCATCCCCAGCCCCGGGGACCGCTGGAGCTTGGGGGCGGCGGAGGTGACGGTGCTGGGGCCGGTTCAGTCCTACGCCGAAACCAACGACACCTCCCTGGTGCTCCGGGTGGAACTGGGAGATACCGCCTTCCTGTTCACCGGGGACATGGAAACCACGGCGGAAGGGGATTTGCTGGACTATTGGGAGTCGGAGCCGGAACTGCTCCGCGCCGATGTGCTGAAGGTGGGCCATCACGGCTCGGACACCTCCACCGGCTACCGGCTGCTCTATCAGGTGGAGCCGGAATACGCGGTGATCTCCGTGGGAGCGGGAAATTCCTACGGCCATCCCCAGGAGGCCCCATTGTCCCGGCTGGAACAGGCGGGGGTGATGGTGCTGCGCACCGATGAACTGGGCACCATCCAGGCGGTGAGCGACGGGAAAACCGTCACCTTCACCTGGGACAACCAGTCCGCCCGGCCGGAGACCCCGGAAACGGCGGGGGAAGAATTCTACATCGGCAACATCAATTCCCACAAGTTCCACACCCCGGACTGCCCCAACCTGCCGGCGGAGCAGAACCGGGTGGAGTTTTCCTCTTACCAGGAGGCCATTGACCAGGGCTACAGCCCCTGCGGCAACTGTCTGGGATAAGGGGAACCGGGCGGCCCGGCGGGCCGCCCTTTTTTGAGAAATCCGGTTTGAGAAATCCGGGGCAATCCCTCGACGAATGCCCTGCGTCATGGTATAATGGCTCCAATTATCTACAGAGAGGGGGCGTTCATATGCCCGAACAACCGAACAAACTCCCCCTGAGCGTGGGTCTGCTGGCCCATGTGGATGCGGGAAAGACCACCCTCAGCGAGGGGCTGCTCTATGTGGCCGGCGCCCGCCGGACCCTGGGCCGGGTGGACCATGGGGACGCCCTGCTGGACACCCATGCCCTGGAACGGGCCCGGGGCATCACCATCTTTTCCAAGCAGGCCCGGCTGGAAACCGCCCATCGGGCGGTGACCCTGGTGGACACCCCGGGCCATGTGGATTTTTCCGCCGAGGCGGAGCGGACCATGCCCATTCTGGACTGCGCCGTGCTGGTGGTCAGCGGCACCGACGGCCTGCAGGCCCACACCATGACCCTTTGGCGGCTGCTGGAACGCTACCAGGTGCCCACCTTTCTGTTTGTCAACAAAATGGACCTGCCGGGGAAGAGCCGGGGGGAGCTGCTGTCGGAGCTGCGGCGGCAGTTAAGCCCCGGCTGTGTGGATTTTGGGGCGGATTTCGGGAAAATTGCGGAAAATGCCGCTCTGTGCGACGAGGCCCTGCTGGAAAACTATCTGGAAACCGGCACGGTGACGGCGGGAAATCTCCGGGGGCTGATTGCCCGGCGGAAGCTGTTTCCCTGCTGCTTCGGCTCGGCGCTGAAGCTGGAGGGGGTGGAGCATCTGCTGGAAACGCTGGATGTCTACGCCCCGGAGCCGGAATACCCGGGAGAATTTGCCGCCCGGGTGTACAAAATTTCCCGGGACCCCCAGGGAGCCAGGCTCACCTGGCTGAAGATCACCGGGGGCAGCCTGAAGGTCCGCAGTTCCATTTGTTATGGAAACTCCAAAGGAGAGGCCCGGGAGGAGAAAATCCAGCAGCTGCGCTGCTATTCCGGGGACAAGTTCACCGCCCCGGAGGAGCTGACCGCCGGAAATCTGGCGGCAGTGACGGGGCTCACGGAAACCTGGGCGGGCCAGCCCCTGGGAGCGGAGCCGGACTCCCTGCCTCCGGTGCTGGAGCCGGTGATGACCTACCGGGTGGCCCTGCCCAAGGGGGCGGACCCGGTGGCGGTGCTGCCTAAGCTGCGGCAGCTGGAAGAGGAGGACCCTCAGCTCCATCTGGTGATGGCCGGGGGCCAGATTCACGTCCAGCTCATGGGCCGGGTGCAGCTGGAGGTGTTCCGCAGTGTGGTGGCCCAGCGGTTCGGCCTGGACGTTTCCCTGGAGGACCGGCGGATTTTCTATAAGGAGACCATCGCCGACACGGTGGAAGGGGTGGGCCACTACGAGCCCCTGCGGCACTACGCCGAGACCCACCTGCTGCTGGAGCCTCTGCCCCGGGGGGCCGGGCTGGTGTTCGACACCGCCTGCTCCACGGACGTGCTGGACATCAACTATCAGCGGCTGATCCTCACCCACCTGGAGGAGAAGCCCCACCTGGGGGTGCTCACCGGTTCCCCCATCACGGACATGAAAATCACCCTGCTGGTGGGCAAAGCCCATTTGAAGCACACCGAGGGGGGCGATTTCCGCCAGGCCACCTACCGGGCGGTGCGCCAGGGGCTGATGCAGGCCAAATCTATCCTGCTGGAGCCCTGGTACGATTTTGAGCTGACCCTCCCGGCGCCCCAGGTGGGCCGGGCCATCACGGACATCCGGGCCATGGGGGGCGAATTCGATGCCCCGGACACCGCCGGGGACCTGTCCACCCTCCGGGGACTGGTGCCCGCAGGCGAGGTGAAGGACTACGCCGACACCCTGGCGGCCTACACCCAGGGCCGGGGCCGGCTCCAGCTGACCCTTCACGGCTACGCCCCCTGCCACAACACCGACCAGGTGGTGGCGGAGCTGGGCTACGACCCGGAGGCGGACCTGGACAACACCCCGGACTCGGTGTTCTGCGCCCACGGGGCGGGCTTCACTGTAAAATGGAAACAGGTGAAAGACTATATGCACCTGGAAAGCGGACTGAAAACGGAAAAACAGCCGGAAATCCTCACCCGGAATCTGGCGGTGGAGGATAAGGAGCTGGAAGCCATCCTCCGGCGGGAATTCGGGGACCAGACCACCCGGCTCTACCGCAGCCCGGCGAAGAACCGGCCCGCCACCGAGGAAATTCCCATCAAGCCCCCCAAGCAGAAATACATTCTGGTGGACGGGTACAACATGATTTTCGCCTGGGAGGAGCTGAAAGCCCTGGCCAAAGACGACCTGGACGCCGCCCGGCGCAGGCTCTGCGACCTGCTCAGCAGCTACGCCGGCTTTACCAAGTGCCGGCTGGTGGTGGTATTCGACGGCTACAAACAGAAGGGAAATCCCGGGGAAAAGACCCAGTTTCACAACATCCAGGTGGTCTATACCGGAGAAGGAGAGACGGCGGACGCCTATCTGGAAGCCCTGGTCCGGGAGATCGGAGGCAGCTATGCCGTGCGGCTGGCCAGCTCCGATGCCCTGGTGCAGCTGTCCAGCCTGGGCAGCGGGGTGCTGCGGATGTCCGCCCGGGAGCTGGAGCAGGAGGTGAACCAGGCCCGGAAGGACATGAAGTCCCATTTCTCCAAAGGCTCTGCCGGGTTCGGAAAAAAGGAAAAATAATCCTTTTCTTTTCCCTTCGGGTGGTGTATAATGAGGAAAAAGACGCAGGGAGGTACCCCCTATGAGCCAGCTGCCCCATGTAGAGGACCCCAAGCTTCGGGAACGGGACGAGAAATTCGCCAAGCACGACCGCCGTCTGGAGTACTTTTTCCGCAGACTGCTGCGGATGATGGAAATGGCCATTGCCGCCATCACCGTTCTGGCCCTGCTCATCGCCCTGGGGGTGGAGCTGTGCCATATGTTCACCAGCGAAGGCTACTTCTCCGACGCCAGCTATATGCTCCACAACCTGCTGACCATTGTGGTGGGCCTGGAATTTGTCCGGATGCTCCTGGACACCACCCCTGCCAACATTCTGGAGGTGCTCACCGTGGCCATCACCCGCCATGTGATTCTCAGCCACGACGACCCCTGGAGCAATCTGGCCTGCATCGCCTGCATTGCCGGGCTGTTCGCCATCCGCCGCTACCTGATCCGCCGCAGCGAACTGCAGGAAGAGATGGTGGACAACGATTAAAGCCACCCTCCCTACTATATAAAATAGAAGCGCTTGGAAAGCGGTTTTCGCTTTCCAAGCGCTTTGCTGCTTTTGAAGTCAATCCTGCGGTATCCCGGGGCACTGGCTGAAGGAGTCCAGCGCAGCCAGCAGCCGGTTCCGGTCCGCCCCGTAGCCGATGCCCCCGTTTTCCCCCATTGGCGGCAGAAAACGGAGAAAGACGCTGGTCATGGGATGGAAGATCAGGCAGTACGCACCGGCTTCCCAGTGGTCATGATAGACCCGACCTTTCACATTGATCAGAATGCCCGGGCCGTGAAGGGGGAAAAACCATCGGGAGAATCCCAGAACCGGGCTGCGGTTTTCCCAGGATTGGACGGTCAGTTCCTCCCATCTGAACCTCCGGCGGAAACACAGGAAACGGAAGCAGCAGCCCTCCCGGTCCAGGGTAATGGTCCGGCTGAAATACAAGGGGATGGCAATTATCAGCCACCCCAGAACGCCCCAGAACAGGGTGCCCAGCAGAATGGACAGGGGGAAAACCGAATCCAGGGTGTCCATTTCCCAAAGGGGCCGGTACAATGACCACAGCCCCCAAAGGGGCAGGGGCAGCAGAAGCAGAAACAGGGAAAATTCTTTCCGGCCCTGAATGTTCATAGGAAATCCTCCTGTCAGAAAGCTGCACCGGTTCCGGCGGCGATTTTACGCCTGGGCAATCACATGAGCCCCCTGGAATTCCACATGGAGGGGCAGCATCTGCCAGGACTGTTGGGTGATGGAGTCCAGCTTTTTCCCCAGCTTCTCTTCCAGATGGGGGTCCTGGGTGACGCACAGAAGGGTGGGACCGGCGCCGCTGAGGCAGAAGCCCGCCCCGGTGGTCCGCACCAGGGCCTCGATTTTCTCGTAGTCGGGAATCAGCTTCTTCCGGTAGTTCTGGTGGAGCCGGTCCTGCATGGCGTTGCGCAGAAGCTTTTCATCCCCCAGCTCCAGAGCCTTCAGCACCAGGGCGCCGTGGGAGATATTATAGATGGCGTCCGCCCGGTTGATCTGTTCCGGCAGCACACTCCGGGCCAGGGAGGTGGGCAGATTGAAGTCCGGCACCAGGGCCAGGAACTCCCAGTCCGGGTGCAGGGGGAAGCTGACGCACACGGGCAGGCCGTTGTCCACCATGGAGGCGGTGAGTCCCCCGTGGAAGGCCGGGGCCAGGTTGTCCGGGTGGCCCTCCATGGCGTTGGTGATGTTCAGCAGGCCCTGGGTGGACAGCTTGTTTCCCCGGAGCACGTTGGCTCCCATGGCCCCCGCCACCAGCAGGGCGGCGGAGGAGCCCAGACCCCGGCAGATGGGGATGTGGGCGTCGATGTGGATTTTCACCCCCCGGACTTCCTCGCTCATGGTGTTCAGCACGGCGCAGTAGGAGGTGTAGGCCAGATTGTCCGGGCCGGAAAATTCCTCGTCACAGCCGGTGATTTCCAGGCCGAAGTCCGTTTCTTCAAAGGTCACGTCGGTGTAAAGGCTCAGGGCGCAGCCGAAGGCGTCGAACCCCGGACCCAGGTTGGCGGTGGTGGCGGGGACACGGATGGTTACTTGTTTCATAGTCTCTCTTTCTCCGAAGGGGTTACAGATTCAGGACATAGTCCAGCATGGCGTCCTTTTCAATGACGCCGGTGTGCAGCTCGGCCTTGCCCTCCAGGCCCGCCAGATTCTTGGGAATGGGCACCCCGGTGAGGGATTCCAGCCGGTGCATCTGCTGGAACTCGGTGCCGCTTGTGTCGCCGCCGATGGCCTCCAGAACCGCTGCCGGGAATTTGTAGGGGGAGGCGGTGGACAGCACCACCATGGGCCGGGTGTCGCCGGTCTGGTTGACATAATCTTCCGCCGCCGCCCAGCCGGAGGCGGTGTGGGGGTCGCACAGGTAGCCCAAATGATGGTAAACCTTTCCGATGATCTCGGCGGCACGGGCATCGTCGCAGCAGGCCGCCCAGAACCGGGACTGAATCTTTTCCAGCAGGTCGGCGGGAACGGTGTAGGACCCTTCCTTGTTCAGCCTGCCCATGAGCTCCGCCACCAGAGCCGTGTCTCCGCTGAGCAGATACAGCAGCCGCTCCAGGTTGGAGGACACCAGAATGTCCATGGAGGGGGAGGTGGTTTTCAGCAGGGGCCGCAGCCGGTTGTAGGTGCCGGTGCGGATGAAATCGGTGAGCACGTTGTTGGCGTTGGAGGCGCAGATCAGCATTCCCACCGGCAGACCCAGCAGCTTGGCCAGGTACCCGGCCAGAATATCCCCGAAGTTGCCCGTGGGCACGGAGAAGTTCACATCCTGGCCCAGGGTGATTTTCCCGGCGTCCAGCAGGTCCCGGTAGGAGCGGAAATAGTACATGATCTGGGGGGCCAGCCGTCCGATGTTGATGGAGTTGGCGGAGGACAGCCGGTAGGGCAGGGCTTTGCCCTGGCAGGCGGCGAAGATGTTCTTCACCCCGGTCTGGGCGTCGTCAAAGTTGCCCTTCACGGCGCAGACGTATACATTATTACCCTCCTGGGTGACCATCTGGGCCCGCTGAACCTGGGACACGCCCCCGTCGGGGTAGAACACGCAGATGCGGATGCCGGGCACGTCGTGGAAGCCCTCCAGGGCGGCCTTGCCGGTGTCGCCGGAGGTGGCGGTGAGGATGAGAATATCCTCCTTCACCCCCTTCTCCGTCTTGGCGGCGGTGAGCAGCTGGGGCAGCATGGACAGGGCCACGTCCTTGAAGGCGGAGGTGGGACCCCGGAACAGCTCCAGCACGGAGAAATCCCCCACGGGAACCAGGGGGGTCAGGTCCTCCGTCTCGAATTTGCCGGTGTAAGCCCGGTGAACCAGGGTTTCCATCTGGGGAATATCCGGCAGCAGAGCAGAGAGAATCCGGGCGGCCATGTCCTGGCTGGAGCCGGTGAGGCAGGCCTTCCAGTCAAAGGCGGGAATGGATTCGGGCATATACAGGCCGCCGTCGGGAGCCAGGCCCTCCAGAACGGCCTGGGCGCTGTCCGCCGTCAGGGCGGCGCTGCGGGTGGAATGGTATAGCATAATAACCTCCTGAAACCGTGTTTTCTTTCTACCAATTGCACAAAAAGACGAAAAATTCAGGCAAATCCTTGGCTTTTTGGTGTAGTTGAAATTTGAGCAGGTATATGATATACTGTTTTTCGTAAAAAAGCAAGTGTTTTCGAGGCGAAAACATCTGTTTTTATTTCGTACATTAACGGAGGATGTTTCATGAAGATCGGATTGCTGGGCTTCGGCGTGGTTGGCCGGGGTGTCTACGAGATCGCCGCGTCCCAGAAGAATATGCAGGTGACCAAGGTGCTGTGCCTGGAGAATATCTCCCTGCCTGACGCCGAACCGGTGAAGGATTTTGCCGAAATCCTGAACGATCCGGAGATTGACACGGTGGTGGAAGCCATGGGCGGCCTGCATCCGTCCCATGAGTTCGCAGTGGCGGCCCTGAAGGCGGGGAAGAATTACGTCACCTCCAACAAGGCCCTGGTATGCACCTATTATGAGGAACTGGTGCCCCTGGCGGAGGAGATGGGCGTGAAGCTGCGCTGCACCGCCGCCGTGGGCGGCGGCATCGGCTGGCTCAGCGAGCTGGAGCGCTCCCGCCGGGCCCAGACCATCAACCAGGTGGGGGGCATCATGAACGGCACCTGCAACTACATCCTCGACCATATGACCCGCTTCGGCATGGGCTACGACCAGGCCCTGAAGCAGGCCCAGAGCCTGGGCTACGCCGAGGCCAACCCCGCCACCGACGTGGAGGGCATCGACACCTGGCACAAGGTGATTCTCTCCGCCAACGTGGCCTTCGGCATCACCCTGGACAAGGAGTCCGTCCCCGTGGCGGGCATTGCGGGAATCCAGGCCCAGGATGTGGCCAATTTCGCCGCCCACGGTCTGGTGTGCAAGCTGATGTCCGCCGCCAAGCGGACCGAGACGGGCTTCGACGTGTACGTTCAGCCCCAGCTGGTGCCCCAGGGCGACCCGGAGGCGGCGGTGCCCCTGAACTACAACCTGATCACCTTCCTGGGCCAGACCTCCGACCGGATGAGCTTCTACGGCCAGGGGGCCGGACGGTACCCCACCGCATACAATGTGGTGGAGGACCTCATCGACGTGGCCGCCGGCAAGGGCTTCTACGCCCCCTACGGCCCCAAGGTGACGGCACTCAACAGCGAAACCATGGCATACTATGTCCGGGGCGGCTGGGACGGGGAGACCCGGGAGCACTGGGGGGACGCGGTGGTGACCATGCCGGTGTCCGTGGCCCGGATGCACGCCTGGCGCAAGGACCATCCCGATGCCTTCATCGCCGGACTCAGCGAATAAATCCTGTTGATCAGCCTAGTTAAGAGAGGAATTGAAATATGAAAGTAGTCAAATTCGGCGGCTCCTCCATGGCGGACGCCGGGCAGTACCGCAAGGTGCGGGACATTCTCATGGCGGACCCGGAGCGGAAGGTGGTCATCGTCTCCGCCGCAGGCAAGCGCTTCAGCGGCGACCACAAGCTCACAGACCTTCTGTACCTGTGCCATGCCCATGTGGAATACGGGGTGGACTGCAGCGGCATCTTCGACATGATCGCCTCCCGCTACCTGGACATCCGGGATGAGCTGGGGCTGAACCTGCCCCTGGAGCCGGAGCTGCTGGCCCTGAAAAAGCGGCTGGACGATAAGTCCATCGGCCGGGATGAGTTGGTCAGCCGGGGCGAATATTTCTCCGCCAAGCTGATGGCAGCCTACCTGGGCTTCCAGTTCGTGGACGCCGCCGACTGGGTGAAATTCAACCTGGACGGCACGGTGAACCAGGAGGAGACCTACGAGGCCCTGCGCTACCATGTGCTGGAAGGGTACGGGGCGGTGATCCCCGGCTTCTACGGCTCCATGCCCGACGGCAGCATCCACACCTTCTCCCGGGGGGGCAGCGACATCACCGGCGCCCTGGCGGCGGCGGCCCTGGATGCGGACGTATATGAGAACTGGACGGACGTCAGCGGCATTCTCATGGCGGACCCCCGGATTGTGGATAACCCCCAGGCCATCCCCGAGGTGACCTACGACGAGCTGCGGGAGCTGAGCTACTCCGGCGCCCAGGTGCTCCATGAGGACTCCATCTTCCCGGTGCGGGAGAAGAACATCCCCGTGAACATCCGCAACACCAACGAGCCGGAGGCCCCCGGCACCATGATCCAGGGCTCCTTCGAGGGAGACCACGACCCGGACCGGTTCATCACCGGCATCACCGGCAAGAAGGATTTTTCCATTATCTCCCTGTCCAAGCGGGGCATGAGCAACCAGGTGGGCGTGCTGCGCCGGGTGCTTTCTGTGCTGGAACGGCACAACATCAGCGTGGACTATGTGCCCAACGGCATCGACAATGTCTCCGTGGTGCTGCCCACCGCCGCCGTGGAAAAGGACCTGTACACCATCATGGCGGAAATCAAGAAGGAAGCGGAACCGGACACCCTGGACGTCCATCACCAGATCGCCGTGGTTGCCGCCGTTGGCCGGAAGATGGCCTTCCGCCCCGGTATTTCCGGCAAGATTTTCGCCGCCCTGGGCGAGTCCGGCATCAACATCCGCATGATTAACCAGGGCCCGGATGAATTGAACATCATCTTCGGCGTGGACAACAAGGACTTCAAGGACGCCATCCGGGTGCTGTACAACAGCTTCATCACCAAATAATCGGGAGGAATTACCATGAAAACCTATACCGTAGCCGTCCTGGGCGCCACCGGCGCCGTGGGCCAGGAAATGATCAAGATTCTCCAGGAGCGGAATTTCCCCGTGGGCAAGCTGGTGCCCCTGGCCTCCGCCCGGAGCGTGGGCAAAACCGTCCATTTCCAGGGCCGGGACGTGGCCATTGAGGAAGCCACCGACACCGCCTTCGCCGGGGTGGACATCGTCCTGGGCGCTGCGGAGAACGACATCGCCAAGCGGTTCGCTCCCGCCATTGTGAAATCCGGGGCGGTGTTTGTGGACAATTCCTCCGCTTTCCGTCTGGACCCCAAGGTGCCCCTGATTGTCCCCGAGGTGAATCCCGAGGATGTGAAGAGCCATCAGGGCATCATCTCCAATCCCAACTGCTCCACCATCATCACCGTCACGGCGGTGAACGCCCTGAACGCCATTTCCCCCATCCGCACCATGACCGCCTCCACCTACCAGGCGGTGTCCGGCGCCGGCGCCGGCGGCCCCATTGAGCTGATGGCGGAGGTGGAGGCCCTGCGGGAGGGCAAGACCTATGAACCCAAGGTATTCTCCCACCAAATTGCCTACAACCTGATTCCCCAGATCGGCGGGGAGCAGTTCGAGGGCTACACCAGCGAAGAGATGAAGATGCAGAACGAGGGCCGGAAGATCATGCATCTGCCGGCGCTGAAGGTTACCTGCACCTGCGTCCGGGTGCCCGTGGTCCGCAGCCACTCCATCTCCGTCAGCTGCCACTTTGACGTCCCCGTCACCGTGGAGCAGGTCCGGCAGGCCATTGCCAAAGCCCCGGGCTGCAAGCTGGTGGACGATCTGCAGAACAAGCAGTACCCCATGCCCCTGGACACCTCCGACCAGGACATCGTCTTTGTGGGCCGGATCCGTCCCGACCTCACCGACGACAAGGGCATCTGCCTGTGGTGCTGCGGCGACCAGATCCGCAAGGGCGCTGCCACCAACGCCATCCAGATTGCCGAGCTGCTGATCCGGTAACCCCCGGCAGCCCGCCGCCGGCATCACAATATCACATCAAGGACAGAAAAAGCCGTTTCATTTCTTCGGGCCGCTGAAGGGGGAAACGGCTTTTTTCAGACGGGAGGGAATGTCGTGGAAGAAGAGAAAGGGAAAGCCAGACTGCCGGAGTACGACTTCATGCGGGTGGTGGCCATGCTCTTTGTCATCGGGGTGCATACCATGGCGAACATGACCTTCACCGGCGGCGCCCCATTGCTGTATCAGAATGTGGCGCAGTCGGTGCTGTTTACCTGCAACGGGCTTTTCTTTGCCATCAGCGGCAGATTTGCCCTGGTGCCCACCCAAAACCTGGGACGATACTACGCCAAAAAGCTCATCTATCTCGGCGTCCCGGTGCTGTTCTTCTTTTTCCTGCGGACCATGGTGCTGCTGGGGCCATCCCTGGTGCTGAGCGGGCTGGTACGGCCCGGTCAGGCGGTCCGGCAATTTCTGGTCAATGTCCTGGGGGGATTGAAAGGGACGGAATACTGGTTCCTGTTTTTCCTGGCCGGGAATCTGGCGGCAGCGCCCCTGCTCGCCCGGGCTTTTCAGGAGGCCAGCCCCCGGACCTGCGCCCTGTTTCTGGGGCTGGGCATGGCCTATCACGGAATCAGCCTGGCTGCCCAGGCCCTGGGCCTGTCGTTCGGCTATGAATACCTATTCGGGGGCTGGTCGTTCTATTTCTACATCGGGGTATGCGCAGAGCGGTGCCTGCCGTCCAATCGCCTGGGCTGGCTATGGGTCGGAGCGGGGGTGTGCCTGGTCCTCAACACCCTGGTCAAAGCCCTGGGGCTGACCAATGGCGCCCATGATCTGTCCCCCCTGTTCACCGGCATCACCCTGGGTATGTATTTTCTGCTGCGCCGGCTGGGCTGCAAATGCACCGGCCCCCGGTGCCGGAAGATAATCGGGTTCCTGGCCGGGCATTCCCTGTCGGTATACCTGGTCCACACCATGGTGATGCAGGCCATGCTTTCCCGGCTGGACCTGGGACCGCTGCTGTCCGGCAGCTTCATCCCCCTGCGGCACCTGCTGTTCCTCCTGGCGGTTCTGATTCCCTCGGTGGCAATCGCCGCCGGGGTGGACTGTCTGCTGCTGCGGCCCATAACCGGCCTGCTGTACCGGCTGACCCAGAGGCCCGTCAAGTCATAAGAAAGTGCGCCGCCCCGGAAAAATCCGGGGCGGCGCTTGTCTGCCGGGTTGTCTCAGAGGGTGGGAAGGGGACCCTGCCCGCTCCGCCGTGCCGCTTCCTCCCGGGTCAGGGAATAGAGCAGGTTGTCGTAGAGGGCACCCCGCCACCGCAGCGCCCGGCGCAGTCCCCCCTCCCGGGTGAAGCCCAGCTTCTCCAGCAGCGCCGCCGAGGCGGTGTTGGGGGTCAGCACCTGGGCCGACACAATTTCATATCCCTCTTCCCGGAACAGCCTGTCCAGCAGAGCCTTCAGAGCCTCCGTCATGTACCCCTGCCGGGCGTAGGGCTCCCCCACCCAGTAGGACAGGGACACCGCCTTCACCTCATAGCGCAGGTTGTCCGGGTCCAGGTGAATTTTTCCGATGAAGCCCCCGTCCGCCTTGCGCACCAGGGCCAAATCCTTCTCCCCCCGGGCCATCTGCTCCAGATAAGCCAGGCACCCCGCCCGGTCCAGCTTCTCCATGCAAAGATATTGGGTGACAAAGTCCGTGTTGAACAGCTTCTCGAACCGGTCCAGATCTCCCGGCTCCGGCTTTCGCAGAATCAGTCTTTCCGTTTCCACAGCGTTTCCCCTCTTCCCGTCCGGCCAGGCCGTTTTTTTCAATTCTAGCACATTCCCGCCCCGGACACAAGGCAGCGGATTGGGGAATTGACTTTTCCGGAGAATAAACTATAATGGGGTTGGATTCTGAATGGGAAGGTTTTTTCGTGTATCCTCTGGTATTTCAAAGTGATTTCGGCCTGGTGGACGGGGCGGTGAGCGCCATGTACGGCGTGGCCTACAGCGTATGCCCCGGCCTGAACATCCACGACCTGACCCATGACATAACCCCTTACAACATCTGGGAGGCCAGCTACCGGCTGATTCAGACGGTATGCTACTGGCCGGAGAACACTGTGTTCGCCTCGGTGGTGGACCCGGGAGTGGGCACCGACCGGCGGAGCGTGGTGGTGCGGACCAAGTCCGGCCGATATATTGTCACCCCGGACAATGGCACCCTGACCCATGTGCTCCGGCTGGAGGGAGTGGTCTGCGCCCGGGAAATTGACGAGAACGTGAACCGGCTGCCCCGCTCCGGGGAGAGCTACACCTTCTACGGCCGGGATGTGTACGCCTTCACCGGGGCCCGGCTGGCGGCGGGAATCATTGATTTTGAGGGGGTCGGCCCGGAGATTCCGGTGGAATCGCTGGTGCGGCTGCCCATTGTGGAGCCCAGACTGGAAAACGGCGCCGTCTGCGGAACCATCGACGTGCTGGATGTGCGCTTCGGCAGCCTGTGGACCAACATCCCCCGGGCGCTGTTCCTGGAAACCGGCGTCCACTACGGGGACCGGGTGAGCATCACCATCGAAAACGACACCCGCTGCGTCTACCGGAACATCATTCTCTACGCCAAGAGCTTTGCCGATGTGTATGTGGGCGAGGCCCTGGCCTACATCAACAGCCTGGACTGCGTGGCGGTGGCCATCAACCAAGGCTCCTTCGCCCGGGCCTACAACATCGGCACCGGCAACTCCTGGCGCATCCGGATTGAACCCTTCCGGGGATTTCGTTAACCCCTGTTTCCGGTTCCGCCGGGAGCAGAGAAAATAAATGGAGGTAGAAAGTTTATGAAGAAGTTCTCCGTAAAAACCATCGTTGCCATCGGCATCGGCGCGGCGCTGTTCTTTGTACTGGGCCGGTTCGTCGCCATTCCCAGCCCGGTGCCCAACACCAGCATTTCCGTGCAGTACGGCCTGCTGGCCTTCCTGTCCGTGGTGTACGGCCCTATCGCCGGCGCCCTGGTGGGCCTCATTGGTCATACCCTGATTGACTTCAGCTACGGCTGGGGCGTGTGGTGGAGCTGGGTCTTCGCTTCCGCTGTGTTCGGCCTGCTGATGGGCCTGGCCACCAAGCTGCTGAAGATGGATGAGGCCGAGATGGGCAAGAAGGGCCTGATCAAGTTCAACATCGCCCAGTTGGTGGGTCATGTGATCTGCTGGGGCGGTGTGGCTCCCGTGCTGGACATCCTGATCTACAACGATCCCCTGGACAAGCTGTTCGCCCAGGGCCTGGTGGCAGGTGTTTCCAACGCCGTCACCACCGCCATCGTGGGCAGCCTGCTGTGCGTTGCCTACGCCGCCACCAAGACCAAGGCCGGCAGCCTGACCAAGGAGTAATCACACACATGGAGAAGGCAGGCGGTTCGCCTGCCTTTCCTGTTTAGGAGGAGATCCGGTTGGAAAACCAAGGGATTATCAAGTTTGACCACTTCGGCTTCCAGTACACCGCCCAGGCGGAGCCCACCCTGTACGACATCAACCTGACCATCCGCAAGGGGGAGAAGGTGCTCATCGCCGGGCCATCCGGCTGCGGCAAGTCCACCCTGGCCCACTGCATCAACGGCCTGGTGCCCAATTCCTACCCCGGGAAAATCACCGGCAGCCTGACCGTGGCGGGGCAGGAGGCGGGAACGCTGGGCTTGTTTGGCCTGTCCAAAATTGTGGGCACGGTGCTCCAGGATTCCGACGGCCAGTTCATCGGCCTGACGGTGGCGGAGGACATCGCCTTCGCCCTGGAAAACGACTGCGTTCCCACGGAGGAAATGCACCATCAGGTGGAGCAGGTGGCAAAGCTGGTGGACGTGGAGCAGGTGCTCCACCATGCCCCCCACGAGATTTCCGGGGGGCAGAAACAGCGGGTCAGCCTGGGGGGCGTGATGGTCAGCCAGGTGGAGGTGCTGCTGTTTGACGAACCCCTGGCCAACCTGGACCCCGCCACCGGCAAGCAGGCCATTGTGCTGATCGACGAGATTCAGAAACGCACCGGCTGCGCCGTCATCATCATCGAGCACCGGGTGGAGGATGTGCTCTACCGCCCGGTAGACCGGGTGGTGCTCATGGGAGACGGGCGAATCCGCTACGACGGGGACCCGGACAAGCTGCTCTGCTCCGACCTGCTGCAAAGCAGCGGCATCCGGGAGCCGCTGTATGTGACGGCGCTGAAATACGCCGGGGTGACCCTGACGCCGGAGATCCGCCCGTCTTACCTGCCGGAGCTGACCCTGTCCCCAGAGCAGAAAGCGCAGGTTCGAAGGTGGTTTTCCCGGCAGCCCCCGGCCCCGGCGGAGCCGGAGCGGGAGGTCCTGCTCCGGGCGGAGGGGGTGGACTTTACCTACGAAGGGGGACACCATGCCCTCCGGGGCATTACCGGGGACATCCACCGGGGGGAGATGCTCAGCATCGTTGGCACCAACGGCGCAGGAAAATCCACCTTCTCCAAGGTGATCTGCGGATTTGAGATTCCCCAAGGGGGAAGTCTGACCTTTGCCGGGACGGACTTGTCCGCCCTGTCCATCAAGGAGCGGGCGGATCACATCGGCTATGTGATGCAGAACCCCAACCAAATGATCTCCAAGACCCAGATTTTTGACGAGGTTGCCCTGGGCCTGCGGAACCGGGGGGTTGCAGAAGAGGAAATCCGTCCCCGGGTGGAAGAGGCCCTGAAGGTCTGCGGGCTGTACCCCTTCCGGAACTGGCCGGTGTCTGCCTTGAGCTATGGCCAGAAAAAGCGGGTGACCATTGCCTCCATCCTGGTGCTGAAGCCGGAGATGATTCTCCTGGACGAGCCCACCGCCGGGCAGGATTTGAAGCACTACACCGAGATCATGGATTTCCTCCGGGAGCTGAACAGCCAGGGCATCACCGTGGTGCTGATTACCCACGATATGCACCTGATGCTGGAATACACCCCCCGGGCCATGGTGTTCCACGGTGGAAAAGTGATTGCGGACAAGTCCGCGGCGGAGGTACTCAACGACCCGGAAATCGTGGCGGCAGCCCATCTGAAGGAGACTTCCCTGTATCATTTGAGCGCCCTGTGCGGCGTGAATCAGCCGGAGGAATTCACCCGGCGGTTCATCGCCCGGGACCGGGAGGTGCGGTTATGATCAACCTGTTCAATTACATCGACCGGCCCTCTCCCATCCACCGGCTCACCGGGGCCTGCAAGCTGGTGTGCCTCATCGCCTGGAGTCTGGCGGCCATGACCAGCTTCTATACCCCCCTGCTCATCGCCATGACGGCGGCGGCTCTGGTGCTGTTCCGGATCGCCAAGCTGAAACTCTCGGACATCTCCTTCATGCTGGGGATTATGTTCGCCTACATTCTGCTGAACAATGTGCTGATCTTCCTGTTCAGCCCGGAGCATGGGGTGGGCATCTACGGCAGCCGGACGGTGCTGTTTTCCCTGGTGGGACCCTATGTGGTTACGACGGAGCAGCTGTTCTATCACCTGAATGTAATTCTCAAGAACGCCTGCACCATCCCCATTGTGCTGCTGTTTGTATGCACCACCAATCCCTCGGAGTTCGCCGCCTCTTTGAACCGGATTGGGGTGAGCTACCGGGTCAGCTATGCCGTGGCCCTGGCCCTGCGCTACATCCCGGACATCCAGCGGGAATACCGGGACATCTCCCTGGCCCAGCAGGCCCGGGGGGTGGAGATGAGCCGGAAGGCCAGCCTGGTGAACCGGCTGAAGGCCGCCAGCGCCATTCTCATTCCCCTGATTCTGTCCTCCATGGACCGGATCGAGACCATCTCCAACGCCATGGAACTGCGGGGATTCGGCAAGGGCCCCAGGCGGACCTGGTACTCCGGGCGAGCCTTCTCCCGGATGGACTGGGCGTGCATGGCGGCGTGCTGCCTGCTGGCCGGGCTGTCTCTGCTGCTCACCTGGCGCAACGGGGGACGGTACTTCAATCCCTTTGTCTGACGGTTTTTCTTTTCTCCGGATTTTCCGTTGTTTTCGGAACTAATCCCTTCATGTAAACATATATTCCGGATTTTCAAAAGAAAATCCGGAATTTTTCTTGACTTTTTTTCCTGCGGGATTATAGTAAAGGAAAAGCAAAGAAAGGAGCGCTCCCATGACCACACCCCTGTTCGAGGCGCTGCACATCACCTCCTCCGTCTCCATCATCATCATCTCCATTTCCCTGATGCTGATTGTGGGCTTCGCCATGACCCGGATCACCAAGCGGCTGAAGCTGCCCAATGTGACGGCCTACATCGTGGCGGGAATCCTCATGGGCCCCTACTGCCTGCATCTGGTGCCCACCGGCCTGATCTCCGGCATGGACTTCATTGCGGACATCGCCCTGGCCTTCATTGCCTTCAGCACCGGCGAATTCTTCCGGTTCTCCACCCTGAAAAAAAGCGGCCCCAAAATTCTGCTCATCACCGTGCTGGAGGCCTGCCTGGCTTCGGTGGTGGTATTCCTGGTCACCTACCTGGTGCTGGGGCTGGAGCTGAACTTCTCCGTGGTGCTGGCCGCCCTGGCCTCCGCCACCGCTCCCGCCTCCACCATGATGACCATCCGCCAGACCCACGCCGGGGGCGACTTCGTGGACACCCTGCTCCAGGTGGTGGCCCTGGACGATGTGGTGGGACTGGTGGCCTACAGCGTGGCCATCTCCCTGGCCCTGGCCTCCATGACCGGCTCCTTCCAGGTGGGAAATATGGTCACACCCTTGCTGGTAAACCTGTTTGTGTTTCTGCTGGGCGGCCTGTTCGGCCTGTTCCTGAAGCTGCTGCTCCACAAGCGCTCCACGGACAACCGGCTGATCGTCACCATCGCCCTGCTGTTCGCCTTCTGCGGCATCTGCGCCCTGCTGGATGTGTCCGCCCTGCTGGGGTGCATGTCCATGGCCATGGTCTACATCAACACCACCGACGACAGCCGGCTGTTCAAGCAGCTCAACTATTTCAGCCCCCCCATTCTGCTGCTGTTCTTCGTCCGCTCCGGGCTGAACTTTGACCTGGGGGCCATCTTCGGCTCCTCGGACAGCGTGGGCGGGGTGTCCCTGCTCACCGTGGGGGTGGCCTACTTCCTCACCCGGATCGTGGGCAAGTACGGCGGGGCCTTCCTGGGCTGCCTGCTGGCCCGGAAGGACAAGTCCGTCCGCAATTATCTGGGCCTTGCCCTGATTCCCCAGGCAGGGGTGGCCATCGGCCTGGCCGCCATGGGCGCCCGGACCCTGGGCGGGAGCATGGGCCAGGCCCTGGAAACCATCATCCTGGCCTCCAGCGTGCTCTATGAGCTCATCGGCCCCGCCTGCGCCAAGCTGTCGCTGTACCTGTCCGGCTCCTGCGGCAAGGGTCTGGAAAACCTGGCCCAGGCGCAGATGCCGGAAACCCCGGCGGAGCAGCCGCCCAATGAGGTGGAGCTGCTGATTCAGCAGATTCAGGCCATTCAGCGGGAGCTGCCCAAACACGAAAATCCCTACTACGAGGAGGAAATGGCCTTTGACGAGGCGGCGGACGAGCACGCCGCCCTGTACGGCTATTCCCTGCCCGGCCAGTCTGCCAGAAGGAGGAATTCCCGGTCATGGAAACCCTGACAATGCTCCAAACCAGCGACCCCATCGTCCGCTGGATCGGTTCCTGGGCCCAGGAGCCCAACACCCTGTCCATCATCCTGCGCATCGCCATCTCCGTGGTGCTCACCTCCATCATCGGATGCGAGCGCTCCAGCAAGCGGCACTCCGCAGGTCTGCGGACCTTTGTGCTGATCGCCTTCTTTTCCACGGTGTGCATGATGCTGGACATCTACCTGATGCGGGCCCAGGGAGAATCCCTGCCCCTGCTGTCCGCCGCCGCCATCGTCTCCGCCGCCATGATCAGCGGCAACTCGGTGCTCTTCAGCTCCCGCAGCCAGATCAAGGGCCTGACCACCTCCGCCGCCCTGTGGGCCTGCACCTGCCTGGGCTTCACCATCGGCGCGGGGCTGTACACCGTGACTCTGGTGGTGTTTTTGTTCCTGCTGTGCATTCTGTCCGCCTTTCCCTCCATTGAGGTGTACCTGAAGAACCGCTCCAACCATTTTGAAATCCACCTGGAGCTGATTAACAGCGAATACCTCCGGGATTTCGTCACCGTGGGACGGCGGCTGGGGCTGCGGATTGACGACATCGAGTCCAACCAGGCCTATGTGGGCTCCGGACTCAGCGTGTACACCATCACCATCACCATCTGCAGCCCGGAACTGAAAAAGTACAAAACCCACCACGAAATCATCGAAGCCCTGAAGTCCCTGGATTATATCTACCACCTGGAAGAAATTGTCTGACCCGGCTGCACGGTTTCGAAACACTTCCCTGGATGCTCCGGATGAAAAATCTGCCTTCCCATGAAAATATAGTTTCTTTTTGAGACAGTCTGTGATAAACTGTCGATAGTTGATTTTCCATTCCGGAGGAATTGCTATGGAGGAACCCCACATTCACATACTCGGCATCGCCCCCTACGAGGGCATGAAAACCGCCATGGCCCGGGCGGCGGAGAGCTACCCCAATGTCACCCTGGACATTGCCATCGGAGACCTGGACGAGGGCGCCGCCATTGTCCAGGCCCTGCCCCGGGACCGGTACGACTGCGTCATCTCCCGGGGCGGCACCGCCGAGCGCATCCGGCAGGTCAGCTCCCTGCCGGTGATTGACATCAAGCTGTCCGTCTACGACGTGCTCCGGTCCATCAAGCTGGCGGAGAACTATGGGGGACGGTACGCCGTTGTGGGCTTTCCCAGCATCACGGAGCCGGCCCATATCCTGTGCGACCTGCTGCGCTACGATCTGGACATCATCACCATCCACAGCCGGGAGGACGTGGTCAGCACCCTGACCCAGCTCCAGCGCACCGGCTACCGGATGGTGGTCAGCGACATGGTCACCCACACCGCCGCCCGGCAGATGGGAATGGACGCCTTCCTCATCACCTCCGGTGCGGAGAGCCTGCGCACTGCCCTGGACCAGGCCATCTCCTTCAGCAAGGGCTTCCGGCGCATCCGGCAGGAGAACCTGATCCTGCGGAGCATGAATCAGGACGAGGTCTCCATGGTGCTTCTGGACCGGAAGGGGAACCTGTGCTATGCCCAGCCCGCCGACCCCGCCGCCGAGCTGCTCTCCACCCTCCGCTCCCACCTGAAGGAGGTCACCCCGGGCCGGTCCCTGTCCTTCTATTATAAGAACCTCAATACCCTCTATGGTATCACCGCCCGGCAGATTCGGATGTGGGAGAACACCTATGTGCTCTTCACCTGCCGGCCGGGGCAGATTCCCCTCCGGGGGAGTAAGCTGGGGATGCGCAGCTATGGCCGGGCAGAGTGCGATCACCTGTTCATGAGCAGCTTCTACAGCATTTCCGGCGCCATGGGGGAGGTGGAATCCACCGTCTCCGCCTTCGCCCTGTCCCAGCAGAGCGTGCTCATCGCCGGGGAAAACGGCACCGGCAAGGAGCAGATTGCCCGGGCCCTGTACCTGCGCAGCGGCCAGACCAATTCCCCCTTCTGGGTGTTCAACTGCAAGCTGCTGGCGGAAAAAAGCTGGGATTTTCTCCTGAATCACCCCAACTCTCCCTTCAACGCCTACCACAACACCCTGTATTTCCAATACTTCGAGACCCTGCCGGAAAGCAGGCTCCTGCAGCTGCAGACCGTGATTCAGGAAACCGGCCTGGCCAAGCGCCAGCGGCTGATTTTCTCCTGCACCTGTGACGAGGGGGAGGCCCTTCCCCCCGCCGCCAGAGCCTTCACCCTGGCTCTGGGCTGCCTGACCCTGCGGCTGCCCGCTCTGCGGACCCGGTCGGACGAGATTCCCTCCCTGGCCAGCCTGTATCTGAACAGCTTGAACCAGGAGCTGGGCAAACAGATCTCCGGCTTTGAGCCAAACGCCATCGAGCAGCTGCGCCGGTACCAGTGGCCCAACAACTACACCCAGTTCAAGCAGGTGCTCTATGAGCTGGCCGTGCTGACGGAATCGCCCTACATCCGTTCCTCCCTGGTGGCGGAGCTGCTGTCCAAGGAGAGCGGGCTGTTCCACCCCAGTCAGCCCGCCGTCCCCAACGGTATCCCCCAGGGAACCCTGGAGGAGCTGACCCGGGGCATCATCTATCAGGTTCTCAACGCCAACGGCGGGAACCAGACCGCCGCCGCCCGGCAGCTGGGCATCAGCCGCACCACCCTGTGGCGGCATCTGGGCGAGGCAAAAAAATAAGTACGTTCTCTCCCCGCTCCGGCCCTTGGCCGGGGCGGGGATTTCTTGTGCAGTGTGTATCAATTTCAGGTTTTATTTTATCTCTTTCTTTCCGATTGTTTCATAATGGAACGAAATTTCACATTTTATTTTTAATTTTCTTAAAATCGTTTCACATAGAAACAAAAAATTCACAATTTCTATTGCCGATTTTGACCCTTCCTGATACAATATAGACAAAATCAATTCAACCGGAAAAAGGAGAGATGTCCATGATCCAGCTCTTGATTATTGCGGACGATTTTACCGGCGCACTGGATGCCGGGGTACAGCTGGCCACCCACGGCGCCAAAACCGCCGTGATCACCGACGCCGCCTCGGACTGGAGCGCATTGAGCGAAACCGTGGATGTGCTGGTCGTGGACGCGGAGACCCGGCACCTGCCCGCCAACCAGGCCTATGACATTGTCTACCGGACCGTCAGCCTGGCGGCGAAGCTCCAGGTTCCCCACATTTACAAGAAAACCGACTCCGCCCTCCGGGGCAACGTGGGCGCCGAGCTCAGCGCCGTGCTCCACGCCAGCGGCGCCCGGCAGCTGCCCTTCATTCCCGCCTTCCCCCAGATCGGCCGCTGCACCATCGACGGGGTCCACTACATCCGGGAGGTGCCGGTGGACCAGAGTGTCTTCGGCAAGGACCCCTTTGAGCCGGTGACGGAATCCCGGGTGGACCGGCTGGTTTCCGCCCAGACCCAGGACCCGGTGGTCTCCCTGCCCCCCCTTGGCCCGGACAGCCCTCTGCCGGAGCAGGCGGGCATCCTGATTTTCGACGCCGCCAGCGAGGAGGACCTGTTCGCCACCGGCCACCGGCTGCTCCAAGGCGGCAGACTCTCCGTCATGGCAGGCTGCGCCGGATTCGCCGCCATGCTCCCCGAGCTGCTGGACACCCGGATTGACGGACACAGCATCCCCATGCCCCGGCTCCACCAGCGGCTGCTGATGCTCTGCGGCAGCGTCAACCCCATCACCCTGACCCAGCTGGAACGGGCGGAGCAGGCAGGCTTCCTGCGGCTGCGGATGCGCCCGGACCAGAAGCTGGAACCGGCTTACTGGAGCACCCAGGAGGGCCGGGAGCAGCTGGAAGCCTGGATCTCCCAGCTGGAGGCCGGCAGCCATGCGGTCATCGACAGCAACGACCCCGGCAGCAACCAGCCCACCGCCGACTACGCCCGGGAAAAGGGCCTGGTGCTGGAGGACATCCGCCAGCGGATCTCCGGCTCCCTGGGCCAGATTCTCAAATCCATCAACGACCATGGGGTGGAGGGCACCCTGCTGATTACCGGCGGCGACACCCTGAAGCAGTGCATGGACGGCCTGGGGGTCTATCAGATTGAGCCCCTGTGCGAGCTGGAGGCCGGCGTGGTGCTGTCCCGGTTCGCCTACCACGGCGTCACCCGGTACGTCATCTCCAAATCCGGCGGTTTCGGAAGTGAGGATCTGCTGGTCAGCCTGACCCAATGGCTGACCCGGCAGGCCTGAAAATAAACTAAAAAATGGAGGTCAACAGTATGCAATATCCTACCCTGCCCGGTCTGACCATGGATGGTCAGGTCTACTGCAACCAAGAGATGGGCACCATGGAAGCCATCATCCCTCCCGGCCCCTGGCGCACCTGCCACGGCCCCGGAATGGTGGAGCTGCCCAACGGTGATCTGCTGTGCTGCTGGTTCGCCGGCACCTTCGAAGGGGACGCCGATGTACATATCGTCTGCGCCCGGCTGCCCAAGGGGGCGGACAAGTGGGAGGAGCCTGTGAATGTCTCCGACGACCCCACCCGCTCGGAGCAGAACCCCTCCCTGTTCATGGGACCCGACGGCGCCGTGTGGTGCATGTACACCGCCCAGCTGGGCCGGGTTCCCGGCAAGGACAACATGCAGTTCACCTCCCAGGTCCGCTGCCAGAAGTCCTTCGACGGGGGCAAGACCTGGTCCGACTATGAGACCATCTTCCCCGAGGAGGGCACCTTCTCCCGGCAGCCCATTCAGGTCCTGAAGAACGGCCGCTGGATTTACGGCACCTGGATCTGCACCGACGCCGTGGACGGCCTGGCCGGCGACCCCTCCGCCTTCCGGATTTCCGACGATCAGGGCAAGACCTGGCATCAGGTGATGATGCCCAAGTCCAACGGCCGGGTCCATCCCACCGTGGTGGAGCTGGACGACGGACACCTGGTGGCCTTCATGCGCAGCCGGGAAGCGGACAACATCTACCGCAGCGAGTCCTTTGACTGGGGCGACAGCTGGTCCGAGCCCAAGCCCACGGTGCTGCCCAACAACAACTCCTCCATCAGCGCCATCCGCACCCAGTCCGGCCGGATCGCCATCGCCTACAACCCCACCTGCGTCTCCGAGGACATGCGCAGCAAGTGCGCCTGGCCCGGCCTGCGGTGCCCGGTGGCAGTGGCCCTGTCCGAGGACGGCGGCCTGACCTTCCCCATGATCCGCTGGATGGAGCGGGGCGAGGGCTACATCGGCGACGAGAACAAGACCAACAACAAGCAGTATGAGTACCCCTACATCATGCAGAGCGCCGACGGCCGTCTCCACCTGACCTACGCCGCCTTCACCCGGAAGGCCGTGAAGTACGTCAGCTTCACCGAGGCGGATGTAATGGGCGCAAAGCGGGAACGCTATGGCGTGTACAACCCCACCAGCGGCGAAGGCGCCCGGGATGCCAAGTAATTTCCGGAATTTAATTCTCACAGGAGTGATTTGATATGCTGACAACCTACAATCTGAAGATGCCCCACGCGGTTTACGGCGGCGAAAACGCCATGGACAACATCGCCGCCATCATCAAGACCCTGGGGGCCAAGAAGGTGGCCATGTTCACCGACAAGGGCCTGCGGAGCCTGGGCCTGTTCGGCCTGGCGGAGGACGTGGTCAAGACCACCGGCGTGTCCTATTACGTCCTGGACGATCTGCCCCCGGAGCCTTCCTACATGGCGGTGCAGAAGATCGTGGACGAATTCAAGGTGAGCGGCGCCGACCTGATCGTGGCCTGCGGCGGCGGCAGCGTCATGGACGCAGCCAAGCTGGCCAGCGTGCTGGTCACTGACGAGTACGGCGTGAAGGAGCTGCTGGACAACCCCGGCATGGCCCGTAAGTGCGTGCCCATCGTGCTGATTCCCACCACCGCCGGCACCGGCGCCGAGGTCACCCCCAACGCTATTGTGGGCGTGCCCGAGAAGGAACTGAAGATCGGCATCGTCAATGAGAACATGATTGCGGACTACGTGATTCTGGACGCCCGGCTCATCAAGAACCTGCCCCGGAAGATCGCCGCCGCCACCGGCGTGGATGCCCTGGCTCACTGCATCGAGTGCTTCACCTCCAACAAGGCCAACCCCTTCAGCGACATGTACGCCCTGGAGGGCTGCGACCTGATCCTCAACAACATCGAAAAGGCCTGCGACGATTCCAACGCCATGGAGGAAAAGAACCGGATGCAGATGGCCGCTTACTACGGCGGTCTGGCCATCACCGCCTCCGGCACCACTGCCGTCCATGCCCTGAGCTATCCCCTGGGCGGCAAATACCACATCGCCCACGGCGTATCCAACGCCATTCTGCTGGCTCCCGTCATGCGCTTCAACGCCCAGGATCCCACCTTCCGGGAGCGGCTGGCCCTGGCCTATGACCGCTGCTGCCATGACAAGGTCAAGTGCGAAACCGTAGACGAGAAGAGCGCCTGGATGATCGCCAAGATGGAAGGCATTGTCAAGCATCTGGACATCCCCACCAGCCTGAAGGAATTCGGCGTTCCCGAAAGCGACCTGGAGGGCCTGGTAGAGGCCGGTATGCAGGTTCAGCGGCTGCTGGTGAACAATATGCGTCTGGTCACCCCCGAGGACGCCAGAAAGCTGTATCTGGAAATCATGTAAGGAGGAGCAAGATATATGAAACCCGTTGAAATCAAAGGCATCATCCCCCCCATTGTCACCCCCATGAACGCCGATGAGAGCGTCAACATCCCCGAACTGCGCAACCAGGTGGAGCGTCAGATCGCCGGCGGCGTTCACGGCATCTTCCCCTTCGGCACCAACGGCGAAGGCTACATCCTGAGCCTGAAGGAGAAGGAAGAAATCCTGGAGGCCGTGGTGGATCAGGTCAAGGGCCGCATCCCCGTGTATGCCGGCTCCGGCTGCATCTCTACCCAGGACACCATCTACATGAGCAAGCGGGCGGAAGAACTGGGCGCCGACGTGCTGAGCATCATCACCCCCAGCTTCGCCGTGGCCAGCCAGAAGGAACTGTATGACCACTATGTAGAGGTTGCCAAGCATGTGAACATCCCCATCGTCCTGTACAACATCCCGCCCCGCACCGGCAACAAGCTGCTGCCCGAGACCGTGGCAAAGCTTGCAAAGGACGTGGACGTGATCATGGGCGCCAAGGACTCCTCCGGCGACCGGGACAACCTGAAGGCCTACATCGACCTGACCAAGGACCTGGGCAAGGACTTCTCCGTCCTGGCGGGCAACGACGGCAACATCCTCTTCTGCCTCCAGAACGGCGGCAAGGGCGGCATCGCCGGCCGTGCCAACCTGTGGCCCAAGACCGTGGCCTCCATCTACAACTACTTTGTGGCCGGTGAGCTGGACAAGGCCCAGCAGGCCCAGGACGCCGTGGCCGCCCTGCAGCGGGTGTTCAAGTTCGGCAACCCCAACACCATCATCAAGAAGGCCGTCAACCTGCTGGGCTACCCCGTGGGCGACTGCCGCAAGCCCTTCAACTACCTGTGTGAGGAAGGCGTTGCCGAGCTGAAGCAGGTTCTGAAGGAGAGCGCAGAAAACGGCATGTGCTGATGGCGCAGGTCTTTGAAAATAAGGAGGAACATACAATGAGCAGACCGATTCTGGGCATTTCCATGGGTGACCCCTTTGGCAACGGCCCTGAGATTACCGTCCGGGCTCTGGCAGACGCCGCTGTCTACGACCGCTGCAAGCCCCTGGTGGTGGGCGACGAAAGCGCCATGCGCTACGCCCTGAAGGTGGCCGAGAAGGTCAACGGCATCAAGCTGGAGCTGAACGTGGTCAAGACCCCCGCCGAAGGCAAGTACACCTACGGCACCATCGACCTGATGGACCTGGGCCTGGTTCCCGTGGAAAAGATTCCCGACACCTCCGACCTGGATGAGCCCAAGCCCTTTGGAGTAGGCGCCTGCGCCGTGGGCGGCGAGGCCTCCTTCCAGTACGTGAAGAAGGTCATCGAGCTGGCCATGGCCGGGGAAGTGGACGCCACCGTCACCAACGCCCTGAGCAAGGAAGCCATCAACATGGCGGGCCATCACTACTCCGGACACACCGAGATCTACGCCGACTACACCCACACCAGCAAGTACACCATGATGCTGGCCCATGAGAACCTGCGGGTTGTCCACGTCTCCACCCACGTCTCCCTCCGGGAGGCCTGCGACCGGGTGAAGAAGGACCGGGTCCTGGACTGCATCCGCATCGCCAACGCCGGCTGCAAGGCCCTGGGCATCAAGGAGCCCAAGATCGGCGTGGCCGGCCTGAACCCCCACTGCGGTGAGAACGGCATGTTCGGCCGGGAGGAGATCGAGGAGATCCAGCCCGCCATCGACGCCGCCCTGGCAGAGGGCATCAACGTCCCCGAGAAGAAGCCCACCCCCCCGGACACCGTGTTCTCCAAGGCGCTGGGCGGCTGGTATGATATCGTGGTTGTCATGTACCACGATCAGGGCCACATCCCCCTGAAGGTCAAGGGCTTCGTCTACAACCGGGAGGAAAAGCACTGGGAGGCCGTGGCAGGCGTGAACGTCACCCTGGGCCTGCCCATCATCCGGGCCTCCGTGGACCACGGCACCGGCTTCGGCCACGCCGGCTCCGGCCACGCCAATGAGCTGAGCCTGGTCAACGCCATGGACTACGCCATCCGCATGGCCATCGCCAAGAAGGAAGGCTGATTCTTCCTTCCGCCCATTCCGTATTCCAGCAGGGGGAGCGGGCAGTCCCCCTGCTGAAATAAAAGAGCTACGGCAACACTTAAATCACGGAAAAAAGAATATCCCATATCCAGAGAGGAGAACAAACAAATGACAGCCCCAATGATTATCGCGCTGCTCGTCACGGCTTTCATGATCTACCTGATCATGACCGACAAGGTGCCCTTCGGCGCCGCCCCCATGATCGCCTGTGCGCTGATGGTTCTGTTCGGTGTTACCGACATTGCCACTGCCTTCCGCGGCTTCTCCAACTCCAGCATCATCATGCTGGCGTCCTTCATGGCCGTTATCGCAGGCTTGCAGAAGACCCGGTTCATCGCTGCGTTCAAGCGGACCATCGTCAACATGGCCGCCAAGGGCGGCTATAAGGCCTACGTCCTGATTATCCTGGTGGCAATGCTGGGCACCAGCCTGTTCGGCACCGGCTCCACCGCTTACTACGTCATGACCCTGGGCCTGCTGTCCACCATTCCTTCCACCAAGGCCCTGCCCCGGTCCAAGTTCCTGATGCCCGCCGGCTTCGCCTGCAACCATCCCCTGATCCCCATCAACACCGCCCTGCAGTACGGCTATGTGCTGGCTGTTCTGGAGGCCGGCGGTATGGCCATGAGCGTGTCCCTGCCCAAGTTCGCCATCGCCAACCTGATTCTGTCCCTGGCGTTCCTGGCCTGGTGCCTGGTTTCCTATAAGTTCATGCCCTCCAAGGACATCCCCGAGACCGCTGAGACTGCTGAGGCCGCAGTGGAGGAGACCGTGGAGCTGCCCAAGTGGCAGGAGTACGTGATCTACGGCTGCTTCGCAGCTTCCATCATCGGCATGATCCTGCAGAGCAAGATCGGTGACGCCGGCTACGCCGTGGTCGCCACTGCCGTGTGCGTGCTGCTGCTGACCAAGATCATGACCTTCAAGGAAATCTGCTCCAGCCTGGGCGCTCCCATCATCCTGATGTCCGCCGGCGTCATCGGCGTTGCCGAGGCCCTGGGCGTCACCGGTCTGACCTCCCTGGTTGGCGAGACTGTTGCCGGCATGCTGGGCAGCAGCATCAGCCCCTTCGTCCTGATCTTCGTATTCTGCATCCTGACCAGCGTGCTGGCCACCATGACCGGCTCCACCATCGGCACTGTGCTGGTGTTCGCCCCCATGGCCGTGGCCACCTGTGTCAGCCTGGGCTTTGATCCCACCGCCGCCGCTGCCGCCATCGTGGTTTCCGGCTGGTGCGGACACTTCCTGCCCATCGACGGCCTGCCCGCCATGTGCATGGGCCTGGGCAACTACACCCTGAAGGAGTTCTGGATGTTCACCATTCCCCAGTACTTCATCCGGCTGCTGGCCCTGACTGTGGGCTGCCTGATTATGTTCCCGATGTAAGGAAATTTCCTTACATATCTGCTCACCCGGAGCGGCGGTTCTGCCCGACCCGGCGCTCCACCCGTCCAAAAGGAGGATTCTATGAACTGTACATTTGAACTGGAACACATCGGCGTCAACTGCGCCGCCCCGGAAGAGGCCGCCAAGCTGGCGGAGCTGCTGAGCATGATGTTCAACCTGGCTCCCCGCCACGGCAACAAGTCCGAGTTTGCCGGCAATTATTTTGAGTGCATGAAAACCCCCTATCTGGGCGCCAACGGCCACATCGCCATGCGTACCCCCGACCTGGAGGCCGCTGTGGCAGAGCTGAAGGAGAAGGGCTACACCTTCAACATGGACACCGCCGCCTACTTTGACGACGGAAAGCTGAAGAACGTCTATCTGGACGGTGAATTCGGCGGCTTCGCCATTCACATCATGCAGAAGTAATCGTTCCTCTGCGACGCAATTAGTCCCCCGCTTCCGTGGAAGCGGGGGACATTTTATTGGAATCCGTGCCCCGCAGGGGCACACCACTCTTTTTCACTTTTCACTATTCGTTATTCACTTCCAAAAATCCCGGGCAGGCAATACAGGCCAGTGAAAAGTGAAGAGTGAAAAGTGAAGAGTGAAAAGTGAACAAGTAAAAATCCCGAACGCTGCCGCATTCGGGATTTTTGGTGCCGGTGGCCGGGCTCGAACCGGCACGGTATCGCTACCGGTGGATTTTGAGTCCACTACGTCTACCAATTCCATCACACCGGCATGGTGGTTTGGAACGCTATCCAGTATAATACAACCGCCGGGAAAATGCAAGCAAAACTTTTCTTTCCCCGGCGGTTGGGCGGTTATTTCTCCAGAATCACCGGGCAGTCCCCTGCATCCAAGGCAGAGCGGATGTGGGCTGCCGCCGCCTCGGGCGTCAGCTTCACCTGTTCGCCGGTGACCATATTCTTCACCGAGCACATCCCCTCGGCGATCTCGTCCTCCCCCAGCAGCACCGCAAAGGGCACCTCCAGCTTGTTGGCGTAGGCCATCTTCTGCTTGAATTTCTTCTGCTCTCCGTACAGCTGCACCCGCAGTCCGGCCCCCCGGAGGATCTCCGCCAGGGCAATGGCGGGAGCGGGGTCCTGGGTCATGGGCAGCACCAGAGCGTCCGCCGGGGCGCTGGGAAGCTGGGGATTCAGCAGGCCCTGCTCGTCCAGCACATAGAACAGCCGGGTCAGGCCGATGGAAATGCCCACGCCGGGCAGCTGCTTCTCAATGTAATAGCCCGCCAGATTGTCGTACCGGCCGCCGCTGCACACCGAGCCGATTTCCGGATGGTCCAGCAGGGTGGTCTCGTACACCGTGCCGGTGTAGTAGTCCAGGCCCCGGGCGATGGTCAGGTCCACGGCAAAGTTCTCCTCCGGCACCCCGAAAGCCGCCAGATTGGCGCACACCGCCTTCAGCTCCGCCAGACCCTGGTCGAACAGGTCATTGCTGCCGGCATAGCCCTCCAGGGCGGCAAGCACCTGCTCGTTGGTGCCCCGGATGGCGATGAACCGGAGAATCTCCTCCGCCTGGGTCTCCGTCAGGCCGCAGTCCTCCAGCAGGATGGCCTTGACCTTGTCGGCGCCGATTTTGTCCAGCTTGTCCACGGTGCGCATGATGTCGCCGCTGCGCTCCGAAAGCCCCAGCCGGGCGTAGAATCCGTTCAGAATCTTCCGGTTGTTCACCCGGATCTGGAACCGGGTCAGGCCGAAGCCCCGGAACACCTTATAGATAATGGCGGGAATCTCCGCCTCGTTGAGGATGTCCAGCTTGCCGTCGCCGATGATGTCGATGTCCGCCTGGTAGAACTCCCGGAACCGGCCCCGCTGGGCCCGCTCTCCCCGGTAGACCTTGCTGATCTGAAAGCGCCGGAAGGGGAAGGCCAGCTCGTTATAGTGCAGTGCCACATACTTGGCCAGGGGCACCGTCAGGTCAAAGCGCAGGGCCAGGTCGCTGTCTCCCTTGGTGAAGCGGTAAATCTGCTTCTCCGTCTCCCCGCCGCCCTTTGCCAGCAGAATCTGGGCGTCCTCGATCACCGGGGTGTCCAGGGGGGCGAAGCCGTAGGAGGCGTAGGTCCGGCGGAGAATCTCCGTCATTTTCTCGAACTGAATCTGCTTGCCGGGCAGCAGTTCCATAAAGCCGGACAGGGTCCGGGGCTTGATGATTTCCATATCGTTTCCTCCGTGAAATGGCAGCCGCCCGGCAGACCCGGGCGGCCGCAAAGTCCATATCAATATCTGGTCTTGGTGTGCAGCATTTCCCGCCAATCCAGGTCGCCCCGGCGCAGGCCCATGATGAGCATTTCCGCCGAAGCCAGGTTGGTGGCAATGGGCACGTTGTGCTTGTCGCAGTAGCGGATGGTCTCGATCATCTGGCTGTCGTCCCAGGGATCGGTGGTATTGGGGTCGGTGAACAGCAGCACCAGGTCAATCTCGTTATAGGCAATCCGGGCGTTGATCTGCTGGTGTCCGCCCTGTTTATGAGAAAGGAGCAGCGTCAGGTTCAATCCGGTATTGTCGGCAATCAGCCGGCCGGTGGTGGCGGTAGCGAACAGGTTGTGCTTCATCAGGACGCTTTTGTAGGCGGTGCAGAACTGCACCATCAGTTCTTTCTTTTTATCGTGCGCCAGAAATGCGATATTCAAAGCACTCACTCCTTTAGGTATTGAGGTAACAACAGGTTATCGTAACGTCAGGGGGACGGGGTATCCCTGAATCCGCCGGGCAATCCGCTTCATGGCCAGGGCTGCGGGACAGGTGGGTGCGTACAGCAGCAGCGGATGGCCGAAGGAAGCCGCCAGGGTAACCCGCTGGTCCTCCAGGATCACCCCGATCAGGGGCAGCCCCGCTGTGTCCATCACATCGTCCACCGTCAAATCCACCGCCCGGAGCATCTTCCGGCTGACCCGGTTCACAATCAGCCGCACATTCCGCTTGCCCATCAGCTCCAGCAGGTCCGCCACCCGGGCGGCGTCCCGCACCGCAGCAGGGCCGGGTCCGGTGACCAGCAGAAACCGATCCGCCGGTTCCGCCGCCAGATGAAATCCGGCGTCCACCCCGGCGGGAGCGTCCAGAAAAATGTAGTCAAATTCTCCTCTGGCCCGGCGGAGCATCTCCGAGAAGGCCGCCCGGGAGATCTCCTGGGCCGGACGGTTCACCGGTGCGGTGAGAAACCGCAGACTCGGCAGGTCCGGATGGGCCGCCGCCTGCTCCAGACCATAGCCCCCCTGGCAGACATCCCAGAAGGACAATGCGCCGCAGTCCGTCATCCCCAGGGAGATGTCCAGGTTCCGCAGACCCACATCACAGTCGATGCACAGAACCCGCTTTCCCTCCTGGGCCAGGGCCGTGGCAATTCCGGCACAGACGGAGGTTTTGCCTGTTCCTCCCTTCCCGGAGAGAACCGCAACCAGTTCACCCAACAGGCCATCGCCTCCATTTTCCAGAGTTTGGTTTCATTATACAGGGAATTCGCACAAAATGCAAGAGGAATTTCGCCGTTTTTGAAATACTTTTCATCAGATTGAACAAAAATATTCCGGCGGGGCCTTTTTGCCGGTTTTTGGAGGGAAAGTGAAAAAAGGGTTGCACCCTGGAAAAAGGTGCGTTATAATGTAGGTGTAAATTTATGGGCTTTGGCCCACTTTTTGGAGGTAGATACCCATGTTCCAAGCGATGATCGAAACTCTGAAGGCGAATCCCCGGAAAATCGTGTTCACCGAGGGCCATGACGCCCGTATCCTGGAGGCCACTGCCCGTCTGGTGGAGGGTGGTTTCCTGACCCCCATCCTCATTGGCAACGTGGAGGAAGTTAAGGCAAACGCCGCCAAGGGCGGCTTCAACATCGACGGCGTGGAAATCATTGACCCGCTGACCTATGACGGCATGGACGCCATGGTGGAGAAGATGGTGGAGCTGCGCAAGGGCAAAATGTCCCCCGAGGAGTGCCGTGCCGCCCTGTCCAAGGGCAACTACTTCGGCACCATGCTGGTGAAGATGGGCTACGCCGACTCCCTGCTGGGCGGCGCGACTTACTCCACCGCCGACACCGTCCGGCCCGCTCTGCAGCTGGTCAAGACCAAGAAGGGCGCTCATCTGGTGTCCTCCTGCTTCATCCTGGTCCGGGGCGACGAGAAGCTGGCCATGGGCGACTGCGCCATCAACCTGAGCTATGAGGACTCCGTGGACAAGGAAGGCAACGTGACCCTGTCCGCCGCCCAGAAGCTGGCGGAAGTGGCCATTGAGACCGCCAAGACCGCCAAGGTATTCGGCATTGATCCCAAGGTTGCCATGCTGAGCTTCTCCACCAACGGCTCCGGCAAGGGCGGCACCGTAAAGCTGAGCCATGACGCCACCGCCGTGGCCAAGGAAATGGCTCCCGATCTGGCCATTGACGGCGAGATGCAGTTCGACGCCGCTGTGGCTCCCGAAGTGGGTCAGCTGAAGTTCCCCGGCTCCCCCGTGGCTGGCTACGCCAACACCTTCATCTTCCCCACCATTGAGGCGGGCAACATCGGCTACAAGATTGCCCAGCGTCTGGGCGGCTTCGAGGCTTACGGCCCCATTCTCCAGGGTCTGGCTGCGCCCATCAACGACCTGTCCCGGGGCTGCAACGCCGACGAGGTCTACAAGATGGCCATCATCACCGCCGCCCTGGTCTAAGCCGGGCCGGTAGGACCGGCGGCCAGTGCGCTACGGACCCTGGTGGTGAACGCAGACGGCCGCCCGGTAACCAGGTGCCTACAAAAAATGATCCCCCCGGCGTTGCCGGGGGGATTTTTGTTGCATCATACTGCGTTACCGAGTGGAAATCCAGGACTTCCGCCTGGCTGCGTAACGAACTAGCCGCCGGTCTTACCGGCCGCCCGGTAACGAGGTACAACTAAAAACAAATCCCCCCGCCGATGGCGGGGGGATTTGTTATGTTCCGTACCCGGTTACCGAGCAGGAATTTGAGACTCCTGCCTGACTGCGTAACGCATTAGCCGCCGGTCTTACCGGCCGCCCGGTAACGGGGTGCCAAGCAAAGAATTATCCCCCCGCCGATGGCAGGGGGATTGTTCTCGTTTCATCCCGGTTACCGGGTGGTGAACTGCGTCCATCACCTGGGTTGGTAGCGCCATTGCCTCCCGGCGCTGCCGGGTCAGACGCCGTAGATCAGCCAGATGTAGATGTAGGCGGGAATCACAGCGGAGAGGGTGAAGGGAATGCCGATCTTGAAGAAGTCGGAATTGGCCACCTCGTAGCCCTCCCGGCGGAGAATGCCGATGGCGGTGATGTTGGCGGAAGCGCCGATGGGGGTGATATTGCCGCCCAGGGTGGCGCCGGAGAGCAGGCCGAAGTACAGGGGGATGCCCACCAGGGTTGCATCCACCCCCAGGGCCGGGGCCATCTGGGCCGCAATGCCGCCGATGACGGGAATCATGGTGGCGACATAAGGAATGTTGTCGATGAAGGCGGAGATCAGCACGGAAGCCCAGACAATGATGGTGTACATCAGGAACACATTGCCGCCGCCCAGGTCAGCCAGCAGGGCCGCCAGAGCATCGATGACGCCCATGTTGGAGATGCCGCCGATCATCAGGAACAGGCCCACCAGCAGCCCCAGGGTCTCAAAGTCAATGGCCTTCAGAGGATCGATAACAGCAGCCAGGCTCTTCTTCTTGGCATAGTTGTAGATCAGGCCCACCACCAGCAGGGAGCAGCAGATGATGCCGTTGATCTCATCGGGCAGAGGCCAGCTCTCGGGAGCGAAGGAGGCGCAGATCAGCAGGCCGATGGCGCCCAGCAGCAGGCCGGTGGGAACATAGTCGCTGACCTCGGTCATCTTGCCAGTCTTGGGAATGTTGCCCTTCTCCTTGCGGAAAATCCAGTAAAGAATAGCAGCGGACAGCACGGCGCCCAGCTCCACGGCAAAGAACATGGAGGGCTTGCCGTAGTACCAGAAGAAGTCCATGAAGGACATATCCAGGGCGGAGCCCAGCATAATGGCGGTGGTGTCGCCCACCAGGGTGGCCGCACCCTGGAGGTTGGAGGACACGGCAATGGCAATCAGCACGGGGATGGGGTTGGTTTTCAGCTTCTTGCAGATCTCCAGGGCCACCGGGGCAACCATCAGCACCGTGGCCACGTTGTCCACGAAGGCGGAGATCACACCGGCGAACAGGGACAGGCACACGGCGGCCCACTGGACCGTGGGAACCTTGGCCATAATCATGTCCGCCAGCCGTTCGGGCATCCGGCTGTCAATGAACAGCTGGACCAGACCCATGGTGCCGCCGATCATCAGCAGTACGTTGAAGTCCAGAGAGGGAATGATCTCTCCCAGAGGCAGCATTCCGGTGATGATGAAAATCAGGCCGGAGGTCAGCGCAATGTAGGGCCGGTACCGGCTGAAGGTGAGCATCAGCACATAGGTAACGGCAAAGAGCAGAATTGCAGGCAGCATTGGTTGTGTTTCCTTCCTTTTTTGAATTACCGACTCATTATAATTGTTCACAATCCGTTCGTAAATACCATTGACAGCTAAAAATCGGCAAAAGTTTTGGGAGCGCCCGGCAGGCGCTCCCAATGGCATCAATTTCCGTTCAGCTGAGCTTGTTCAGCAGGGTGACCACCCCGATGATTACCCCGGTAACCACAAAAATGCCCAGCATTCCATAGCCCAGAATGGGAAGTGAATTCAGAAACAGGTCCATGTGCATACTCTTAACCTCCTACCAGGGCCAGAATCAGACCGCCGGCAATGACCGAGGCAATCTGGCCGGATACGTTGACGCCGATGGAGTGCATCAGCAGGAAATTCTGGTTGTCCTCCTCCAGGCCCAGCTTATGTACCACCCGGGCGGACATGGGGAAGGCGGAAATGCCGGCAGCGCCGATCATGGGGTTGATCTTCTCCTTCAGGAACAGGTTCATGATCTTGGCGATCATCACGCCGCCGAAGGTATCCACAATGAAGGCCACCAGGCCCAGGCCCATAATCAGCAGGGTTTCAAACTTCAGGAACTCCTCTGCGCTCATCCGGGAAGCGATGGTGATGCCCAGCAGCAGGGTAATCAGATTGGCCAGCACATTCTGGGCGGTCTCGGACAGGGAGTTCAGCACGCCGCACTCCCGGATCAGGTTGCCGAACATCAAAAAGCCAATCAGCACCACGGCGTCGGGGGCCACCAGGCCCACAATCACCGTCACCACAATGGGGAAGAGAATCTTGGTTCGCTTGGAAACGGGCTTGCCCTTGTACTGCATCCGGATTTTCCGCTCGGCCTTGGTGGTGCACAGCTTGATGATGGGAGGCTGGACCATGGGCACCAGGGCCATGTAGGAATAGGCAGCCACCATGATGGCGGCGGTGTAGTTGGACTTCAGCATCTGGGAAACAAAGATGGACGTGGGGCCGTCGGCAGCGCCGATGATGGCGATGGAGGCGGCATCGTTGAGCTGGAAGCCGAACAGGGACGCCATGCACAAGGTGAAGAAAATGCCGAACTGGGCCGCCGCCCCGAAGATCATCAGCTTGGGATTGGTGAGCAGGGGCTGGAAATCAATCATGGCGCCGATGCCGATGAACAGAATCAGCGGGAACAGTTCGTGCTGGTTGATGCCGATTTCGAACAGGTGGTCAATCACCGCCGCCGCACCGGAATTGGGCAGGTTCACCAGAATGGCGCCGAAGCCCATGGGCAGCAGCAGGGTCGGCTCCATGTCCTTGGCGATGGCCAGGTAGATCAGCACGCCGCCGATGACCCACATGATCACCTGCTGCAGCGTGATGTCCGCGAAGTTTTGAATCAATACTTCCATAGGTTCCTCCGTGTCTTTTTTTCTCCGCTATCATAGGACATCCCCGGCTAAGATTGGGTTAATTTTTTCGGTTTTCCGGCTAAGAGACGGTTTAATTTTTTTCTGCCCGGGCCTGTGTTTTTTCCATGGACAAGTATCTTTATTTAGCGGACAATTGGGGTTTTTCCGGAATTTATCCCTAAAAATCTTCCGCTTATCTGGAAAATAGCTTGACCATCAGAACAGGGTATGATAGAATCTAATATTAAGAATCCGGGCCGATTCCGCCCGGTTTTATCTTTCTAATTTCATAGGAGTGGCGATTATGCACACTGGAAGAAAGGCTCTGACCTACTGCGTCATCATCTTTGTGGCGTTGGTTTCCGCCTTGAATTATCAACTGTTTGTGTTTCCCAACCAATTCGCCCCCGCCGGTCTGAACGGCATCTGCACCATGGTGCAGTATATCACCGGCATCAGCGTGGGCTACCTGAGCCTGCTGATCAACCTGCCCCTGGCCCTGTGGTGCTATTATGAGGTGAGCAAGCCCCTGGCCCTGCGGAGCATGGTGTATGTGATTACCTTCTCCCTGGGTCTGCTGGTTCTGGAAAAGGTGGACCTGACCTCCCTGGCCTACGCCACGGACAACGGCACCAGCAAAATTCTGGGGCCCCTGGTGGCCGGTATCATCCAGGGCTTCGTCTATTCCATCCTGGTGAAGGCCAGCGCCTACACCGGCGGCACGGATTTCATCTCCGCCATCGTCCACAAGCGCTGTCCGGAAAAGTCCTTCTTCAGCATGAGCTTCGCCATCAACGCCTTTATCGCCGTGTGCAGCTACTTTGTCTATGACTTCCAGATGGAGCCGGTAATCCTGTGCATCCTCTACACCTTCATGTCCACCACCGTGGGGGATCGGCTGATGAAGTCCGGCCGGGAGGCGATCTCTTTTGAGATTATCACCGACTACCCCGAAGAAATCTCCCGGGAGCTGATCCAATCTCTCCATCACTCTGCCACCCTGATTCCCGCCAAGGGCATGTACTCCGGCCGGGAGACCAGCGTGCTGCTGTGCGTGGTCAACAAGAACCAGGCCGCCGCAGTGAGCCGGATTGTCCGGCGCTATCCCCACACCTTCGCCATTGTGGACCCGGTGAGCCAGATTCTGGGCAACTTCAAGCACCTGAGCAGCGACGGCAAAGAGGTCAAGGAGGTACTGGACGAAGGTGACGGTGAAACCCTCCAGTCCTGAGCCAATTGTTTTGTAAGTTCTTATAAATTATATATTTCTTTATAGGAGGAAAAACCATGGCCTACTACTACCCGGAACCCAGTCATACCTTCAGCGAGTATCTTCTGATCCCCGGCTACACATCGGAAGACTGCGTTCCCGATCGTGTCTGCCTGAAAACCCCTCTGGTCAAATACCGCAAGGGTGTGGAAGAGCCCGCCATCAGCCTGAACATTCCCCTGACCTCCGCTGTGATGCAGTCCGTTTCCAACGATACCCTGGCCATCGCCCTGGCCAAGGAGGGCGGCATCAGCTTCATTTTCGGTTCCCAGAGCGTGGAGAACCAGGCCGCCATGGTGGCCAAGGTCAAGGCCTACAAGGCCGGCTTTGTCACCTCTGCCTCCAACCTGACCCCCGACGCTACTCTGGCAGATGTGCTGGCCCTGAAGAAGCAGAAGGGCTTCTCCACCATGGCCATCACCGAGGACGGCACCGCCACCGGCAAACTCCTGGGCATCGTTACCAGCCGGGATTACCGGGTCTCCCGGATGACCCCCGATGAGAAGGTCCGGGACTTCATGACCCCCCGGGAAAAGCTGATCACCGCTCCCGCCAAGACCACCCTGAAGGAAGCCAACGACATCATCTGGGCCCACAAGTGTGGACGACAACGACCATCTGATGTACTTCGTTTTCCGGAAGGACTATGCCTCCCACAAGGAGAATCCCCTGGAACTGCTGGACGACAAGAAGCGCTATCTGGTGGGCGCCGGCATCAATACCCGGGACTACGCCACCCGTGTCCCCGCCCTGCTGGAAGCCGGGGCAGATGTGCTGGTGATTGACTCCTCCGAGGGCTACACCTGCTGGCAGAAAAAGACCATCGACTGGGTCCGGGAGCACTACGGCGACAAGGTGAAAATCGGCGCCGGCAACGTGGTGGACAAGGACGGATTCCGGTTCCTGGCGGAGGCCGGGGCGGACTTCGTAAAGGTGGGCATCGGCGGCGGCTCCATCTGCATCACCCGGGAAACCAAGGGCATCGGCCGCGGTCAGGCCACCGCGCTGATTGAGGTTGCAGCCGCCCGGGATCAGTATTTCCGGGAAACCGGCATCTATGTGCCCATCTGCTCCGACGGCGGCATCGTCCACGACTACCACATGACCCTGGCCCTGGCCATGGGCGCCGATTTCCTGATGCTGGGCCGGTACTTCGCCCGCTTTGACGAAAGCCCCACCAACAAGGTGATGATCAACGGCGCCTACATGAAGGAATACTGGGGCGAAGGCTCCAACCGGGCCCGGAACTGGCAGCGCTACGACCTGGGCGGCTCCGCCCGGCTGAGCTTTGAAGAGGGCGTGGACTCCTACGTCACCTACGCCGGACCTCTCCACGACAATGTGGAGGCCTCCCTGTACAAGGTCAAGTCCACCATGTGCAACGTAGGCGTGACCAACATCCCCGACCTGCAGCGGGATGCCAAGCTGACATTGGTTTCCTCCGTGTCCATTGTGGAGGGCGGCGCTCACGACGTGACCCTGCGCTCCAATTCCTCGGTGAAGTAAGAATTTTCCCGGCAGAAGCAAATTCTGCCGGGATTTCTTATTAACAAAACTCCACAGCCCTTTCACAGGCTGTGGAGTTTTTTATGTACTTCTTACTTGTTCTCCTGGAGGAACTTGTGAATGGAAGCAGCGCCCTTCTTGCCTGCGCCCATGGCCAGGATGACGGTGGCTGCGCCGGTGACGGCGTCGCCGCCGGCGAACACGCCTTCCCGGGTAGTCATCTCGTTCTCATCCACAATCAGGCAGCCCTTCCGGTTGGTATCCAGACCGGGGGTGGTGGAGCGGATCAGGGGGTTGGGGCTGGTGCCCAGGGACATGATCACGGTGTCCACTTCCAGCTCAAACTCAGAGCCTTCCACCGCAATGGGACGGCGGCGTCCGGAAGCGTCCGGCTCGCCCAGCTCCATGCGGATGCACTTCATGCCGCAGACCCGGCCGGTTTCGTCGCCCAGGATTTCCACCGGGTTGCACAGGGTCTTGAACTCGATGGGGCGGGCATTTCCGCCTCGCCCCGGCGGTAGACGATGTACACCTTGTCGGCCCCCAGACGCATGGCGCACCGGGCGGCGTCCATGGCCACGTTGCCGCCGCCTACCACAGCCACCGCCTTGGAGCGGATGACGGGGGTGTCGGCTTCCTCGGTGTAGGCCTTCATCAGGTTGGTCCGGGTCAGGTACTCGTTGGCGGACATGACACCCTTCAGAGACTCGCCGGGAATGTTCATGAACATGGGCAGGCCTGCGCCGGAACCCACAAACACCGCCTTGTAGCCCATCTCGAACAGCTCGTCAATGGTCAGAACCCGGCCGATGACCATGTTGGTCATCACTTCCACGCCCTGGGCCTGGAGCTTGGTGATTTCATTGGCCACAATGGCCTTGGGCAGACGGAACTCCGGGATGCCGTAGACCAGCACGCCGCCGGCGGTGTGCAGGGCCTCGAACATGGAGACCTGATAGCCCATGCCCGCCAGATCGGAGGCGCAGGTCATACCGGCAGGGCCGGAGCCCACCACCGCCACCTTGACCCCGTTGGAGGGGACCGGCTTGGGCATTTCATTCACATTCTCCCGGTACCAGTCGGCCACGAACCGCTCCAGACGGCCGATGGCCACCGGCTCACCCTTGATGCCCCGGACGCAGCGGGCTTCGCACTGGGTCTCCTGGGGGCAGACCCGGCCGCTGAGGGCGGGCAGGGCGTTGGTGGAGGTGATGATTTCATAGGCGGCCTTGAAGTCGCCCTCCTGGACCTTCTTGATGAATTCGGGAATCCGCACGTTCACCGGGCAGCCTTCCACGCACTTGGGGTTCTTGCAGCTCAGGCAGCGCCCGGCCTCTTCCACCGCCTGCTCGGCGGTATAGCCCAGGGTGACCTCCTGGAAATTCCGGGCACGGACCTTGGGGTCCTGCTCCGGCATGGGGACTTTCTTCAAAGACATATTGGCCATTTCCCAGTTCCTCCTGTTTATTTGATCAGAGCCTTGCCCATGGCTTCCATGCGGCAGGTATGGGTCTGGCTGACTTCCGCTTCCCGGTCCCGGTAGGTGTTGTTCCGGCTCATCAGCTCGGCAAAGTCCACCTTGTGGCCGTCAAATTCCGGGCCGTCCACGCAGGCGAACTTGGTCTCCCCGCCCACGGTGACCCGGCAGCCGCCGCACATGCCGGTGCCGTCGATCATGATGGGGTTCAGGGACACGCTGGTGTGGATGCCGTAGGGTTCGGTGGTCTTGCAGACGAACTTCATCATGGGCACCGGGCCGATGGCCAGCACCTCGTCAAAGGTTTCCCCGGCTTCCAGCAGCTCCTGCAGGGGCTGGGTCACCAGGCCATGACGGCCGTAGCTGCCGTCGTCGGTCATGAGGATCATCCGGTCGGAGACGGCCTTAAACTCCTCCTCCAGAATCACAATGTCCTTGCTCCGGAAGCCCACAATCACGGTAACCTCGGCGCCGGCTTCCTTGAAGCCCGCAGCGGAAGGCAGGGCAATGGCGCAGCCTACGCCGCCGCCAACCACGCACACCTTCTTCTTGCCCTCCACCGGGGTGGGCTTGCCCAGGGGACCTACAAAGTCCCGGATGTAGTCGCCCTCGTTCAGAGCGCCCAGGGCATTGGTGGAGAAGCCCACCTTCTGGAAGATGATGGTCACGGTGCCGGCCTCCCGGTCATAGCCCGCAATGGTCAGGGGCACCCGCTCGCCCAGCTCATCCACCCGGAAGATGATGAACTGACCGGCCTTGGCTTTCTTGGCGATGAAGGGGGCCTCCACTTCCATCAGCGTGACGGAGGGGTTCAGCTCCTTCTTGCGAACGATTTTATACATAGTCTGATCCGTCCTTTTCAGATTATTTCACAGCCTGCGGGCCCATTTGCCCGCTCAGGGCCATTATACCGGGAAAAGTTGGATTTGTCAAATCCATATCGATAAAATCCTTACGATTTCCCATTTCATATTTGCAAAAAAAAAAGGAGAGCCGAGGCTCTCCCTTTTTGTTTACTTTTTCTCGATCACTTCTATGCCGCCCAGATACTTGCGCAGCACCTCCGGCACCACAATGGAGCCGTCGGCTCTCTGGTTCTGCTCCACCATGGCCGGGAAAATCCGGGAGGTGGCCAGGCCGGAGCCGTTCAGGGTGTGGACAAATTCCGGCTTGCCGGTCTCTTCCCGGCGGAAGCGGATGTTGCCCCGGCGGGCCTGGTAATCCCGGGCGTTGGACACGGAGGAAACCTCCTTGTAGCCGTTCATGGAGGGAATCTGAATCTCAATGTCGTAGGTCCGTGCCATGGAGGCGGAGCAGTCCCCTGCCGCCAGCTTCACGGTGCGGAAGTGGAAGCCCAGGCCCTTCACCAGGTTCTCCGCCTTGGCGACCAGCTCTTCAAAAGCGGCGTCGGAGTCCTCGGGCCGGGTGAACTGGAACATCTCCACCTTGTTGAACTGATGGCCCCGGACCATGCCCCGCTCGTCGGCCCGGTGGGAGCCGGCCTCCCGGCGGAAGCAGGGGGTGTAGGCAAACAGCTTCTTGGGCAGCATGCTCTCGGGCAGAATCTCATCCCGGTAGATGGAGCACAGGGCCGCCTCGGCGGTGGGGAGCATGTAGTGAATCCGGTCGTCGGTGGGGTTTGCAATCTTATAGACCTCGTCGGCGAACTTGGGGAACTGACCGGCGGTTTCGCCGCACTGGTACTCCAGCATGTGAGGTGGCAGGATGAACTCGTAGCCGTCGGCAATGTGGGTATCGATGAAGTAGTTCAGCAGGGCCCACTCCAGCCGGGCGCCCATGCCGGTGTACATCCAGTTGCCGGTGCCCGCCAGCTTCACGCCCCGCTCATAGTCGATCAGGCCCAGACCCAGGCACAGGTCCACATGGTGCTTTGGCTCAAAGTCAAACTTGTGGGGCTCCCCGAAGTAGCGCAGGGGCTCGTTGTTCTCCTTGCCGCCGGGCTTCAGGTCCGGGTCGGGCAGGTTGGGCAGGCTGAGCATGGCGGTGCGCAGCTCCGCCTGGCAGGCGTCCAGCTTCTCCGCATCCTCCGCCAGGCCCTTCTTCAGCTCCGCCATCTCGGCGAAAATGGGGGCCACGTCCTTCCCCTGCTTCTTCAGCTGGGGAATTTCCTTGGAAACCTTGTTCTGCCGAGCCTTCCGGGCCTCGGTGTCGGCAATCAGGGCACGGCGCTGCTCGTCCAGCTCCAGAATCCGGTCCACGGTGGCGTCGCAGTCCACTTCCTTGGCCCGGAGGCCCGCCTTCACGGCGTCGGGATTTTCCTTAATTTTCTTGATATCCAGCATACTCTCTTACTCCTTCTTGTATGACGCTCTTTATTCCGTTACAGCTGTTCCGGATTTTCCGGAATGATCACCAGGCAGATCAGGTAGGCCAGCAGGCCGCTGCCGCCCATGAAGCTGAACAGCACCCACAGCAGGCGAATCACCGTGGGGTCCAGGTTCAGATACTCCCCGATTCCCCCGCAGACGCCCCCCAGCATCCGGTTTCTCCGGGAGCGGTACAGTTTCTTCTCCATATCTGCCTCACTTCCCCAGGCCCATCAGGGCATCCAGCAGCCGCTGCAGGTCCTCTTCCCCGTAAAATTCCAGTTCAAACCGACCCTTGCGCTTGCCGTTGACAATCTTAACCCCCCGGCCCAGCCGCTTGGACAGGTTTTTCTCGCACTCGGCCACATAGTCCACGGCAAACACCGGTTCCTTTTTCGGGGCAGGCTCCTTGTTCATGTTCTTGCACAGGGTTTCCGCCTGTCGGACAGACAGGGCCAGGGCGATGATTTTCTGAGCGGCCTCCAGCTGCTGCTTTTCCGTTTTCAGGGTGAGCACCGCCCGGGCATGGCCTGCGGACAGCTCCCCGTTCTTCAGCTTTTCCAGCACGGCGGGACACAGACCCAGCAGCCGCAAAGCATTTGCCACGGCGGGCCGGGACTTTCCCACCCGCCCGGCGGCCTCCTCCTGGGTCAGGCCGTATTCCTCAATCAGAGCCTGATAGCCCAGGGCCTCTTCCACCGGGTTCAGGTCCTGGCGCTGGAGGTTCTCAATCAGGGCCAGCTCCATGGCCTTCTTGTCGTCGGCCTCCACAATCACCACCGGCACCTCGCTGAGGTTTGCCAGCCGGGCCGCGCGCCAGCGCCGCTCTCCGGCGATGATCTGGTAGTAGCCGCTGGGCATCTGCCGCACCGTCAGGGGCTGAATCACCCCATGGACCCCGATGGAATCCGCCAGGGCCCGGAGCTCCTCTTCGTCAAAGTCCTGCCGGGGCTGGTCGGGATTGGGTTCTACCTTATAGATGGGCAGAATCTGATAGGCGCTGCTCTGGACGGCCTCCTCGGTGAAGTCCCCCAGCAAGGCCCCCAGGCCCTTGCCCAGTCCTTTATTTGATGCCAATCAAACCATCCTTCCTTCCAATTTCTTCTGCATTTCCTCGGCCATGGCTTTGTAGGCCTGGGCCCCCCGGCTGCTCCGGTCATAGGCCGACACCGGCACCCCATGGCTGGGGGCCTCCGCCAGCCGGATGTTCCGGGGCACCACCGAGGCAAAGACCTTGCCCGGGAAGTGCCGCCGGACCTCCTGGGCCACCTGGGCGGAGAAGTTGGTCCGGCCGTCGAACATGGTCAGTGCCACCCCGAAGATTTCCAGCCGGGGATTCAGCCGCTTTTTCACCATCCGCAGGGTGGACATGAGATCGCTCAGTCCCTCCAGGGCGTAGTATTCGCACTGCACCGGCACCAGAATGCCGTCGGCGGCGCACAGGGCGTTCAGGGTCAGCAGCTCCAGGGAGGGGGGGCAGTCGATGAGAATCAGGTCGTACTGCTCCTTCAGGCTGTGAAGGCCCTTCTCCAGCTGCAGTTCCCGGTGGGGGGCGCTGATCAGCTCCACCGCCGCTCCTGCCAGGTCCGACGAAGCCGGAAGCACATCCCCGTATTGGGTGGAGATCACCGCCTGGTCCGCCGGAACCTGGTTGATGGTCACGTCGTACACCGAGTATTTGATTTTTCGCTTGTCCAGGCCCATGCCGGAGGTGGCGTTGGCCTGGGGGTCAAAGTCGCACAGCAGCACTTTCAGCCCCAGGTCATGGAGGGCTGCCGTCAGATTCACGGCTGTGGTGGTCTTGCCCACGCCGCCCTTCTGATTGACCACTGCCAGTATTTTTCCCATTTCTCTTTCCTTCCTGTTCAAAAATGTTTCACGTGAAACATTCACTTCTCACCCAGGGTCTCCGTTCCGGTGGGACCGCTGGCGGAGGGGGGCTGGGTGGAAATCACGGATGTGTAATTCTGACCCGGCCGGAACCGGTACTGCTCCTGAATCCGGTAGGCCAGCACCGACAGGGAAATGGAGAGGATGGCCAGCAGAATCACTGCCGCCGTCAGAATCCGCACCCGGCGCTTCAGAATCTGAATCTGCTCTTCCGGGGAAGGACCCCGGCGGCGGGCCGCTTTTTTCCCCGCCGTCCCGTCGGTCCGGACGGGAATCTGCACCACCGTATTGGGGTCAATGGGATATTTCCCCATCTCAATCAGGCAATCCTGGCAGAAGGCCTGGCCTTCCTCCACCTCTCGTCCGCAGCGCAAACAGCCCATTTTTCCACCTCCCAAATTTGGATCTGACCTATTGTACAACACTTTTTCCCGTTCGTAAAGTCCAAAATCGGTGAATCCCCGGAATTCCCCTGGGAAAAATCCACATTTTCTCCCCTTCCCGGAATATTGGCTTTCTAATAATCCTGCTTGACAATCAACTGACCTTGTGATAATATCAAATTGTACAAACAACCGTCGGAGAATTTCTCTGCGGATGGGCACAATGGTGAAAAGGAGGCGAAATCATGGACTGGACCATTCCCGGCACCACCCTCACCGCCCGGCTGGAGGACGCTGATCGGGTGGATCAGACGTTCCATTCCCTGTTTCTGGCGGGAGGGCTGACTCTGGCCCAGGTTTCCAGCCTGACGGGGCTGGAATCCCACACCGTGCAGAACTGGGTGAAGCGGGGTTTTCTCCCGCCCCCTCAGGGCAAACGCTACTCCATGGAGCAGCTGTGCCGGATTCTCAACATGCACATTCTCAAGGGAAACATGAACTTAGAGCAGATTGTCCGGCTGATGCAGTACCTCAACGGCAATCTGGCGGACGAAAGCGACGACCAGGTGGACGACACCCAGCTGTATTTCTACTTTGTCCGGCTGGCGGCCCGGGTGGGCAGGGTCACCGGGGAGGAAGGCTGGCAGGAGGCTCTGGAAACCGTCACCCGGGATTTCCGGGAGTCTGTTCCCGGGGTCCGGAAAAAACTGATTGAAGTATTGCGGATTATGCTCACTGTGTGGTGCGCCAACCAGCTGAAGGCCCGGGCGGAGGGCCTGCTGGCCCAATTATAAGGAGAAACCCATGAAAAACAAAGGTATATGCCCCAAATGCGCCGGCATGGATATTCTGCTGATCCCCGGAAGGGTGGGCGCCTACGGCTCCGGCAACAATATTCCCGTAGGATGGAGCAACTTTTCTGCGGTGAGGGTAAACCGGTACCTGTGCTGCCGCTGCGGATACAGCGAAGAGTGGATTGACAAGGAGGATATTCCCGCCCTTGTTGCCAAATACAGAAAGTAATCAAAAACCATCCCCTCATGAAAAGGAGAACCAATCATGAACGAAGACGGAACCTACAGCTGGCCGGGCAACCAGCCGAAAAAGCCCAAGAAGTCCTTTGAAAACCGGAAGAAAAATTATCCTCATTGCCCTGGTGCTGGTGATTGTTGCCCTGGGCAGCACCTGCTTCTACACCGTCAACGACAAGGAGCAGGCCGTGGTCACCACCTTCGGCAAGGTGACCAACGTGGTGGACGCAGGCGTCCACTTCAAGCTCCCCCTGGGCATCCAGAGCGTGGAGAAGGTAGAGGTCAACGTCTACCAGAAAATCGAGCTGGGCTACATTCAGGACAGCTCCGGCGCCCAGTTCAATCCCGCAGAAAGCGCCATGATTACCGGGGACTACAACATTGTCAACGTGGATTTCTTTGTGGAATACAAGATTTCCGACCCGGTGGCCTACCTCTACTCCTCCAACAACCCGGAGCTGATTCTCCGGAACCTGATTCAGAGCCAGATCCGCAACGTGGTAGGCTCCTCCACCGTGGATGCGGTGCTCACCGACGGCAAGGAGAATATCCAGATGCAGGTCCGGGACCTGGTTTCCCAGATTCTGGAAGAATATGAAATCGGTCTGACCCTGGTGGACGTGAAGATTCAGGACGCCGAGCCCCCCACCCAGGAGGTCATCGAGGCCTTCAAGGCGGTGGAGACCGCCAAGCAGCAGGCGGAGACGGTGATCAACGACGCCAAGGCCTACCAGAACGCCCAGCTCCCCGACGCCCAGGCCCAGGCGGACAAGCTGATTCAGAATGCCGAATACCTGCGCCAGAAGCGGATCAACGAGGCCTATGAGCAGGTGGCCATGTTCCAGGCCATGTATACCGAGTATGCCCAGAATCCGGCCATCACCCGGTCCCGGATGTATTACGAAGCCATTTCCCAGATTCTTCCCGGGGTGAAGCTGTATATCAACACCGGCAGCGGCTCCGATGTGCAGATGCTTCTGCCCCTGGAATCCCTGGTAAACGGCAATGGAGGTGAACAGCAATGAAAAAAAGTCTGATCATTCTGATTCTGCTGGCGGTTCTCCTGTTGGGTGGACTGAACGCCACCTACAGCGTCCGGGAGGATGAGTATGCCTGCACCGTCCGCTTTGCCAAGATTATCGAAACCGTGGACCAGCCGGGACTGCACTTCAAGGTGCCCTTCCTGGACAGCGTGAAGTATTTCAGCAAGGCCACCCAGTTCTATGACATCCCCCCTTCTGAGGTTCTCACCTCGGACAAGCAGAACATGACCGTGGACTGCTACATTCTCTGGAGCATCTCCGACCCCAAGCTGTTCTACCAGACCTTGGGTTCCAAGACCGTGGCCGAACAGCGGCTGGACGCTCTGACCTACAACGAACTGAAAACCGTCATGGGCACCCTGGCCCAGTCGGACATCATCAACATGGAGGACGGAGCCAAGCGGAACGAAATCTATGAGAACATCGCCGCCGATGTGGATTCCCTGGCGAAAACCTACGGCATCCGGGTGGAGGATGTGAAAATCAAGCAGTTCGACCTGCCGGAGAGCAACCTGAACGCCGTTTACAGCCGGATGATCTCCGAGCGGAACCAGATGGCGGAAAAATACACCGCCGACGGCAACTACGAAGCCTCCATCATCCGCAACGATGTGGACAAGCAGGTGAACATCATCATCTCCGATGCGGAGGCGGAAGCCGCCAAGCTGGAGGCCGAGGGCGAAGCGGAGTATATGCGCCTGCTGGCGGAGGCCTACGACACCCAGGACAAGCAGGAATTCTATGAATTCACCCTGGCCCTGGACGCTCTGAAATCCAGCCTCACCGGAACGGAAAAGACGGTGATTCTGGACGCCGATTCGGAGCTGGCCCGGATTCTCATGGGGGCGGGCTGATTTCTCCCGGAGAAAGGAGAAACCGCTGTGAAAAAAATAATACTCTTTGTGCTGTGTCTGGCGGCCCTGTGTCTGGGAATCTGGTATCTGCTGGCCCGTCCTACGGAAGAGGCCATTGATACCACCCTCCCCGGCTATCGGTTCAGCCAGTCCGGCCAGGGAAATCCCTGTACCGTCAAAATTCAGGGAACCTATGTCAGATACCGGTTTTCCCCGGAAAAGGACCAATTCTACCAGGGATATGAGGGCGGTATCTGGCTGGACGGGGAGATTCTTCCCCAAATTTACGTTTGCTTTCCCGATGCTGAACGGGACTGGATTCAAGGCACCGGCCGTGATTCCCAGGGGGGAACGGTAGAATTCGTGGCTTACCGGGAGCTGAAACCCATGGTGCTGTGCACCACCCTGGAGGAAGAAACGGTGCTGGCGGTATTCCCTGCCGATTCCCAGGAGGAAGCCATTTCCATTCTGGAGAATCTGCCGGAAAATACCGCAGACCGATTCCCCCTGCCGGAAGAAATTCATTAAGATTGATTGAACACCGCCCGCCGGAAAACCCGGCGGGCGGCGCTGTTTCTTTGGAAAAATTTAAGATTTCTTTCAGAATTTCCCTCTTCCATTGATTTGCAGAAGGGAATGCTCTATCATGAAAGCATCACAGTCAAGGAAACAAGGAGGCTAATATGAATCGACTCAAGATATTCATTCCGTTTCTGCTTCTGGCGGTTCTGCTGCTGGGATGTGAGAAAGAAACCATCCCGGAGAAAGGGGACTTTTCGGTTTCCCTGCCGGAGGGATATTCCATCTCCAACGTCACCGACAAGACCTGCGACATTCTCCGCTCCGACGGCGCCCTGGTGGGGGGCATGGTTCTGACAGAAATTGCTCCCGAAGATATGAAACGGGACAGCGACTCCCCTGCCATCCCCCGGTACCTGGACTCCGTGGCCGGGCTGGAAAACATGAGCGAGTATTTCAGCTGGCTGGGCGAGGAGCCGGACTACCCTACCCTCTATATGGACCACTATATCACCAATTCGGAAACCCAGGAGAAAACCACTTACAAGCGGGTGATCTTTGTCCGGGACGGCGGGGTGTACGACCTGTGGTTTGATCTTCAGGTCATGGACGAGGAGGAAGTTCCCGACTTCTACTCCATTGTGGAAGGGGAATAATCCCTTTTTCACGGAAAAGATGGGGAGGTTTGATTGATGAGAGGCATTCTGTTTGGCAACACGCTGATGCTCCTGGGCATTGCAATTTTGAACCTGGTAGGACTGGATTTGCTGTATGCCGGAATGATCTGGGTATCTTATTTTCTGATCGGCGGAGGATTTTTCATGTCCGGAATCAGTGCGCTGGTGGGATGGATTCTGAAAGACCAATAATTTTTCAGGCGGGCAGGATAATCTAATGTTCTGCCCGCCGTCATTTCAATTTATTTCATAAAAAAGTACCGGAAAGCGATGCTTTCCGGCACTTGAGCGTGTTAAAAAAGTCTCACAGCGTTTGTTCCGGGGGTTCCTTTTTTCCCGGATTGACAGCGCCCCGCTCCGGCTGGTATAATAAACAAAAACCATACAGAAAGAGGGGAATCCCATGGCAAAAATGAAATGTCCCAGCTGCGGTCAGCCCTTTAACGGCAAACGCTGCCGCAACTGTATGTACGAGGTCTTTACCGAGGAAATCACCCACGGTCTGCACACCCATGAGGGGGAGCCCCTGGTGATCGACGCCCCCCAGCGCCGTCCCATCCGACGGAAAAATCCCTTCGTCTGGGACAAGCGCACCCGCAGACGGAACAGCGCAAGCCCCCTGGTGGGCGTTGCCGTGGCCCTGGTGATTGCCCTGGCGGTGCCCCTGGCGGAGTGGGTGGGGGATAATTTGTCCCCGAAGGAAACCGTCCGGCCTGATCTGGATAGCCAGGAGTGGGTCTGGTCCTTGGAGCCGGAGCCCATCCCCGAAACCCTGTCCGATCTGATCGACCAGGCCATTGAGAATGCCGCCGGGGAAGCGCCCCAGCCGGATGCGCAGACGCCGGACTGGTGGGACACCGGCATGGTGCTCCTGGACAGTGCAGATCTCCGGGTGGTGGCGGACTGGCAGGACGGGGATGGCTTCCCCGGTCAGATTGCCGTGGCGGTGGAAAACAACACCGACATGGATGTGTGGCTGGATCTGGATGATCTGATGGTCAACGGATTTTCCATGCAGTATGGAGACATCTATGCGGAGGCGGAGCCCGGGCAGACGGGAACGGGCTACTTCTATCTGGATGAGACCGAGGTAATGGACGCAGGCATCACCCAGTTCCAGGAGATTTCCTTCCGGCTGGACGTGATTGACGACGAATCCTATGAGACCGTGGATTCCCGCCCGGTGGTGCTCTACCCGGAATGCGACCCGGACTATGTCCAGAAGGTGGCCGACGGCGGGGAAGAACTGGTGAATCAGGACGGGGTACGGATTCTCTATCAGGGCGGAATCCCGGACTACTCCACACCGGAGGACCCCAGCTTCGGTAGCCTGCGGCTGTATCTGGAGAACGGCACCGACTACCCCCTGGCCTTCTATGCCCCCCAGGGCACCGTCAACGGGAAAGAGGCAGACCTGTTCCTCTGGGCGGAGGTGGAGCCCCACAGCCGGGCCATTGTCCGGGTGTCCCTGTATGACGTGTACAATCTGGGCATGACCGACTGGTCGGAACTGAAGCAGGCCACGCTCGACCTGGAAGTGGCCCGTCAGGACGGGGAACCCTACCTGACCGGCCTGTCCCCGGTTTCCTTTGCCATTGACGAGGGATGAGCCATGGCCCGATTTGTGATCCGGCCGGTGGCCACCGGGGTGAAGTTTGACCTGAAGGCCCCCAACGGCCAGGGCATCCTCACCTCCGGGGTCTACGCCTGCGCCGCCGCCTGCCGCAAGGGCATCGCCAGCGTGGTAAAAAACGCCGCCGCAGGGGTGGAGGACCAGACCGACGGCGATTGCCCCCGCCGGTCCAATCCCAAGTTTGAGCTGTACCGGGACCGGGCCGGGGAATTCCGGTTCCGGCTCCGGGCCCGGAACGGGGAGATCATCGCCGCCTCCGACGGCTATGCCGCCAAAGCCGGATGCCTGGAGGGCATTGAGAACGTAAAAAAGTACGCCCCTCTGGCAAAAATTGCGGAAGAATAGCAAAAACGCTCCCCACGGCATGGCGCCGTGGGGAGCGTAGTGCTTTCAGGTTTTCCGGATGAATTTTTCCTTGCACCGGGGGCAGGTGATGGCAATTTTTCCCTTTCCCCGGGGGACCCGCACCATCTGGCGGCACTTGGGGCAGTCAAAATACCGGTTGTCCCGATCCTTCAGCCGGAAGAAAAACTGAAGGAATTTCCGGTTCTCCTGGTAGCGGCGGTAGGTGTTCCGGGACAGGCTGCGGAAAATGGCCCAGATCATCAGGCCGTAGCTCAGCACAAAGAGCAGCAGATTCCACACAGGCGCAGAAATCCATACGGACAGCAGACTGGCCGCCAGACCAGCGCACAGGATCACCATGTTCAGTTTGTCCGTGCCGTAGCGCCCCGCCATAAAGCTGCGCAGGCCCATGGAAACCTTCATGGAGAACTGCCGGAGCCATCCGCTGATACCATTCATAGAGAATCACCTTTGCCGAAGAGAATTGGTTTCCCTTATTATATTGCAAAATACGCTGAATGCAACCGAAACAGGGGAAAATTAACGGATTGTTTAAGAATTCTTTAAGGATAAAATTCCAGGACAATCCTCTTGGCGAAAGCGGGAAATTATGGTATACTAGGTCGAAAGTATGCCGCCGCATCCGGCGGCAGGGAAGGAGGCGTGGCCATGGAAACCCTGGAACTGGAAGAAAAGAAAGAGCCGACGCCTGAACAGGCTGCTCCGGAGAACCAATCCCCGCCGGAGGCGGAACCGGAAACAGCGAATGAGATCCCCGACCCCACACCGGAGCCGGAACCCGCTCCGGTACCCGAGCCGGAACCGGAACCTGCCCCGGAACCGGAACCTGCGCCGGAGCCGGAACCTGCCCCGGAACCGGAAGGCACGGTGGAAACCACCCTGGTGATTCCCACAGAGGAATATCCGGAGGAAGAGGCGGTGATCGCCGCCCTGCGCCGCCGGATTCACATCCGGGCGGAGTGGATTCTGGGGGCCATTGCCCTGCTGGCGGCGGTGGTGCTGGCGGTGACCATTGCAGCCTGCCTTCCCTATTTCGGGGCCAGGGACGAGGACCCGGAGGACCTGCCGGACTATCACCAGCAGGCTCAGGAGGAGACCACCGAGGCATTCCTGGAGCCCACTCTGGAAGAGACAGAGCCGGAAAATCCCACCATTCCCCCGGAGCGCAACCCCTATGACCGGTACGATTTCCAGTACAACCGGCAGAACTACCTGGTGCTGCAAAACCTGAAAAGCTCCCCGGGCATCGACGTATCCGCCCATCAGGGGCAGATCGACTGGAACCGGGTCCGGGCCTCCGGCATTGAATTCGCCATCATCCGCCTGGGATACCGGGGCTATGGTTCCGGCAAGCTGGTGGAGGACGAATACGCCCAGGCCAATCTGGAAGGGGCTACCAAAGCCGGGCTGAAAATCGGCGCTTACTTCTTCTCCCAGGCCCTGGACATCCAGGAGGTGGACGAGGAAATCGCCTTCATGCTGGAGATTCTGGGAGACTATACCCTGGATATGCCCATCATCCTGGACTGGGAGATTCCCGCCTCCGACGCCCGGACCGCCAACGGCATGGACGCCCGGACCCTGACGGACCTGCAGCGGCACTTCTGCGGCAACATGGAGCGCAAGGGCTACCGGCCCATGGTGTATTTCAACTGGCACCAGTCCGAAACCCTGTACTACCTCAGCGAGCTGGAGGACTACGAGTTCTGGCTGGCCCTGTATCAGGACCGGATGACCTACCCCTGGCGGGTGGAGATGTGGCAGTATTCCGATCAGGGCAAGGTGCCCGGCATCAACGGCCCGGTGGACCTGAACGTGTACTTATCCTGACCAATAAAACTGCGCCCCCGCCGGATTACATCCGGCAGGGGCGCTTCGGATTTGCTCAATAATTTTCAGCCAGGAGTTCAAAATAGGACTGGGGATGGTCGCAGCTGGGGCAGACCTCCGGGGCCTTGGTGCCCACTACGATGTGGCCGCAGTTGCGGCACTCCCAGACCTTGACCTCGCTCTTCTGAAAGACCTGGGCCGTCTCCACATTGTGAAGCAGCGCACGGTAGCGCTCCTCATGGTGCTTCTCAATGGCTGCCACCAGCCGGAACTTCCGGGCCAGGTCGTGGAAGCCCTCCTTCTCGGCGGTGTCAGCAAAACCGGCGTACATATCCGTCCATTCGTAGTTCTCGCCCTGGGCAGCGGCCAGCAGGTTCTCGGCGGTGGAGCCAATGCCGCCGTTGAGCTCCTTGAACCACATCTTGGCGTGCTCTTTTTCGTTGTCCGCGGTCTTCAGGAACAGGGCTGCGATCTGCTCAAAGCCGTCCTTCTTGGCCTTGGAGGCGAAATAGGTGTACTTGTTCCGGGCCTCGGATTCACCCGAGAAGGCAGCCATCAGATTCTTCTCTGTCTGGGTGCCGGAGTAGGGATTTGCCATTGTAACGTCCTCCTGTCGTTGTCATTGGTTAGGGTTGGCTTACCATTCCCATTCTACCAGATTTCCCCAGAGAAAGCAAGGAAAATCTGCCGGATTCCGCCGCCGGGAACCGGCATTGACAGACCGGGAAAATCCCGGTATACTGAGTAAAAAACGCCGGGATTTCCTGGCGGAAACCGGAGGTTTGCTTATGAAACGATGGGACCTGTCTTCCCTGCTGTACCGGATTGCCGGGCCTGCCGTGCTGATGGTGATGGGCCTGATTCTCATGCTGAACCCGGACTCCCTGTCCGCCCTGATTTCCACGGTGCTGGGCTGGGGCCTGCTGGCGGCGGGAGTCTGCTTCATCGCCGCAGCAGTGCTCAGCCGGTTCGGCACCCTCCGCTCGGTGCTGGGCGCCCTGGTCTGCCTGACCCTGGGCAGCTGGCTGCTCCGCCATCCCCTGGTGCTGGCGGCGGGCATCGGACGGATTGCAGGAATCCTGCTGCTGATCCGGGGCGGGCAGGAGTGGTTTGACTCCAGCTGGGCCAGAGGACGGCTGCTGGCCGCCGCTGCGGCGGTGCTGGGGGTGGTGCTGATTGTCATGCCCATGACCGCCTCCCGGGTGGTGTTCAGCCTGTGCGGTCTGGCGGTGCTGGCAGTGGGGGCGGTGATGCTGGCGGAGCGGCTGCGGGATTCCGGCGGCCCCAAAAATCCCCCGGACATCATCGACGCCCTGTGATCCGCTTCGGCTGGCGGCGGCTGGAGGGCCGAACCGGCCACGAAACCGCCTGGAAGTTACTGGAAGAACTGTACCGGGCGGAAACCGGGGAGCCCCTGCCCCCGGCGGCCCGGGGGGACCGGGGCAAGCCCTATTTCCCCGGCAGCTCCTGGCACTTTTCTCTGTCCCACACCCCCCGCCACGCCTTCTGCGTCCTCTCGGACCGGAACGTGGCAGTGGATGCAGAAGAGATGGACCGGCAGATTCATCCGGGACTGGAACAAAAAATCCTCTCCCCCGCCGAGGCAGAACGGCTGGCCCGGGAAGAGAATCCCCGGCTGGCCCTGCTGCGGCTGTGGGTGCTGAAGGAGGCCGCCGCCAAGCTCTCCGGAGAGGGTCTCCGGGGCTACCCCAACCACACGGACTTCTCCCCCAGCGATCCCCGGGTCCGGGAAGTGGACGGCTGCGTGGTGGCCATATTGCAGGAAGAAAAGGAGACTTTGCCATGACCTTGTTTGATACCCACGCCCACATGGATGACCGGGCCTTTGACGCCGACCGGGACGAACTGCTGCACGCCCTGCCGGAGCAGGGCATCGGCCTGCTGATGAATCCCGGGTGCTCCCTGGCCTCCTCCCGGGCGGCCTGTGCCCTGGCGGAGGGCTATGACTACCTCTACGCCGCCGTTGGCTCCCATCCCGACGCCGCCGACGAGGTGAACGGGGAGACCCTGGAAGCCTACAGAATGTTATGGAAACAAAATCCCAAGGTAAAGGCCGTCGGGGAAATCGGCCTGGACTACCACTATGAGGACATCCCCCGGGAGATTCAGCTGCGGGCCTTCCGGGACCAGATGGCCCTGGCCCGGGAACTGGACCTGCCGGTGATCGTCCACGAGCGGGAGGCCCACGAGGACGGAATGGCAGTGGTTCGGGAGTTCCCCACGGTCACCGGGGTGTTTCACTGCTACTCCGGCTCGGCGGAGATGGCCCGGCAGCTGGTGGAGCGGGGCTGGTACATCGGCTTCACCGGGGTGCTGACCTTCAAAAACGCCCGCCGGGCCCTGGAAACCGCCCGGACCATTGACCTGAGCCGGATTGTCCTGGAGACGGACTGCCCCTACATGGCCCCGGAGCCCTTCCGGGGCCGGCGGAACGACCCGGGAAAGCTCTACCGGATGGCGGAGGTTCTGGCAGGGCTGCGGGGCATCTCCCCGGAGGAGGCCGCTCGGATTACCCTGGAGAACGGAAAGCGGCTGTACCGGATTTCCTGAAAAAAACCGGTGAATAATTCTGCCAGCTCTGGCAAACAATACCACCGAACATCTTTATTTGGAGGTATTGTGTATGTTCCCAAAGCGTATTGTCAGCATGCTTCTGGCGCTGTGCTGCGTCTGTGGATGTATCGGCGCGGCAGCCGCGGCAGAGGTGGAAAGCGGCAGCGTCTACTGCTTCTCGGCAGAGGACTTCTCCCAGGACGCCCTCACCGGCATCTGCCTGACGGAGGTGCCGGTAAACGGCGGGGTGTACCTGGGCACCCGGGTGCTCCGGCCCGGTGACATTCTCACCGCCGACCAGGTGGCCCAGATGACCTTCCAACCCCTGAAAACGGAGACCGACGACGTGGCCCAGGTCAGCTACCTGCCCATCTATGAATCCGCCGTGGCCCCGGAGGCCACCATGACCATCGGCATCCGGGGCAAGGAGGACAAGGCCCCCATCGCCGAGGACTCCACCCTGGAGACCTACAAGAATCTGGAAAATACTGGTAAATTAAAAGTCACCGACCCGGAAGGGGAGAATCTGACCTATTCCCTGGTGCGCCAGCCCAAGCGGGGCACCGTGACGCTGAATTCCGACGGCAGCTTCACCTACACCCCCAAGAAGAATAAGGTGGGGGTGGACTCCTTCACCTACACCGCCGCCGACCCGGCGGGGAACGTGTCCCGGGAGGCCACCGTCACCGTGACCATTCTCAAGCCCTCTGACGCCGCCCAGTACACCGACACGGTGGGCCGGGAGTGCCGTTTCGCCGCAGAGTGGATGCGCCACACCGGCATCTTCTCCGGAGAGACCATCGCTCAGGAAACCTGCTTCTCTCCGGACAAGCCGGTGACCCGGGGAGAATTTGTGACCATGCTGGTGAAGGCCCTGGACCTGCCGGTTGACGAGGAAACCGCCCTCACCGGCTACACCGATGAAGTGCCCCAGTGGCTCCAGCCCTACCTGGCCGCCGCCGTCCGGGCAGGGTTGACCGCCGGTCTGCCCAATCAGGAGGTATTCGGGGCGGAGGAGACAATCACGGGAGCGGAGGTTTCCGTGCTGCTGCAGAACGCCCTGGACCTGACCGGAAACCAGGCCGTGCAGACCCAGGAGGGGACCCTGCCCGCCTGGGCGGCGGATGCCTGGTCCGCTGCGGTGAGCTGCGGCTTTGACTTAGAAGCCCAGGCCCCCCTGACCCGGGAGGACGCCGCCCTGGCCCTTTATCAGGCTGCCCGGTATCCCCGGGTGGAGCTGGCATAAGATAACGTTTTTTCCCGCCGGGGAATCCCCCGGCGGGAAATTTTTTTCTTTTCCCCTGTTTCTTAAGGCATATTTCAGGTTTCCGGGCTACAATGGGTCTCAACCCAAGGTCATCCCGGGGCGTCTGCTCCCCGCCGGATGGAAAGGAGCCACTATGAGCAAACAAAATCAGGAAAATCCCAACACTCCCCTGCCGGAGCAGGATGACGCCCTGTTTCAGGCCCTGCGCCAATCAAAAAAACAACGCCGGCGCAAGCGCATCCGCACCGCCGCCATTGGGGCAGTGGTGCTGATCGTCGCCCTGATTCTGGGCGTCACCACCCTGCGCCGCCGGGTTCGGGAACAATTCGCCATGTCCTCCACTGAGGTGCTCAACGCCCAGGCCCAGCGGGGCACCATCAGCACCCTGGTCTCCGGGTCCGGGGTACTGGCCAACGTAGACACGGAAGTGGTTTCCGCCCCCGCCGGGGTGGAGATCACCCAGATGCTGGTGGACTACGGCGACACCGTGACGGAAGGCCAGCTGCTGGCCACGGCGGACATGGCTACCGTCCGCACCGCCATGTCCCAGCTCCAGGAGGAGCTGGATGATCTGGACGACCAGATCGCCGCCGCCTCGGATGACAAGGTCAGCAGCTACATCTCCGCCGGGGTTTCCGGACGGGTCAAGACCCTCAACGCCCAGGCCGGAGACAAGGTCTCCCAGGTGATGGTGGACAGCGGCGCCCTGGCGGTGATCTCCCTGGACGGGTATCTGGCGGTGGATGTTGAAACCGACGCCCTGGCAGAGGGAGACACCCTGACCGTGGAGCTGCCCGACGGCACCCAGGAGGAAGGAACGGTGGATGCCGTTCTGGCAGGCACCGCCACGGTGCTGGTCACCGACAACGGGCCCCTGGCGGGGGATACCGTCCGGCTGCTGTCCCAATCCGGGGAAACCCTGGGAGAGGGAACCCTGTACATCCACAGCCCCCTGGCCGTCACCGGCTACGCCGGGACGGTGAGCACGGTGAACGCCAAGGAAAATCAGGCGGTCTACGCCTCCACCACCCTGTTCACCCTGACGGACACCACCACCAGCGCCAGCTATGACGCCCTGCTCCAGACCCGGAGCGAAACCGAGGAGGACCTGCTGGAACTGCTGAACATCCAGCAGGCCGGGGGTCTCACCGCCCCCATCTCCGGCAGCGTTTACGCCGCCGCAGACCTGGACGAGACGGAAACCGGCGGGGAAACGGCGGTGGAGCTGATTACCCTGGCCCCGGATGAACAGATGTCCGTGACCATCAGCGTGGACGAGGGGGACATTCTCTCCCTGGCCCTGGACCAGACCGCCGACGTCACCGTCAGCTCCGTCAGCGAGGACACCCTCACCGGCACGGTGACGGAAATCGACAAAACCGCCTCCGACGGCACCTACACCGCAGTAATCACCCTGGACAAAATCGACGGAATGCTGCCGGGCATGAGCGCCAGCGTGGACGTGCGGATTGAAGGCGTGGACGACGCCATCCTCATCCCCGTGGAGGCCCTGCACCAGACCAGCACCGGCTACTATGTCTACACCACCTACGACGAGGAAACCCAGGAGTACGGCGGACAGGTGGACGTGGTTCCCGGCCTGACCAACAGCTCCTACGCTGAAATCAAGTCCGGCCTGAACGAAGGCGACACGGTTTACTACACCGAGTCCACAGACTTCTTCGGATTCACAGGAGGCCGGGACTTCCAGAATATGGGCGGCGGCAAGAACATGGACATGGCCGAGGGCGGCATGCCCAGCGGCATGGGCGGCGGTCAGCGGCCCGATGCCGGCAGCGGAATGCCCCAGGGCGGCGCCCCCGGCGGACGGGATTAAGGAGGCGCTTCCATGATCGACATACACGACCTTTGCAAGGTATACCTGGTGGGAGATGAGCGGGTCCGGGCCCTGGACCACGCCACCCTCCACATCTATCCCAAGGAATTTGTCAGCATCATCGGCCCCTCCGGCAGCGGCAAGTCCACCCTGATGAACATCATCGGCTGCCTGGACGTGGCGGACGCCGGAACCTATCGCCTGGACAACCTGCCCATCGAATCCTACACGGAAAATCAGCTGGCCCAGATCCGGAACCGGAAAATCGGCTTCGTGTTCCAGAGCTTCAACCTGATTCCCAAGCTCACCGCCGAGGAAAATGTGGAGCTGCCCCTGATTTATCAGAAGGTGCCCCGGAGCGAACGGGTCCAGCGGGTGAAGGAGGCCCTGGAGCGGGTGGGCCTGACCAAGCGGGCCAGGCACCTGCCCACGGAGCTCTCCGGCGGACAGCAGCAGCGGGTGGCCATCGCCCGGGCCATCGTCACCCGGCCCAAGCTGATTCTGGCCGACGAGCCCACCGGCGCCCTGGACTCCAAAACCAGCCAGGAAATCATCGACATCTTCCATGAGCTCCACGCCCAGGGCAACACCATCGTGCTGATTACCCACGATCCCAACGTGGCCAGACAGGCCTCCCGGTCCATCCACATTCTGGACGGCAGGATTACGGAGGTGAATCTGTAATGTTATCTCTGAAAATGGCCCTGCGGTCCATCGGCTCCAACAAAATGCGGGCGGTGCTGACCATGCTGGGCATTATCATCGGCGTGATGGCCCTGGTGGTGCTGGTGAGTCTGGTCAGCGGCGCCACCCAATCCGTCACCGACACCATCTCCAGCCTGGGCAGCAGCCTGCTCAGCGTCACCATCGAGGACGACAAAGGCCAGCCCCTGGACCTGGACACCCTGCGGCAGTGGTCGGAGGAGGAAGGGGACCTGGGGAAGCTGGCTCCCTGCATTACCGACTCCGCCCAGGGCACCGGCAGCGAAGGCAGCGGCTCCGTGACGGTCTACGGCACCACGGAGGACTACTATGACATCCAGGGTCTGCAGCTGTCCATGGGCCGGTGGCTGAAGCAGTCCGACGTGGACAGCCACACCTATGTGTGCGTGCTCAACGAGGCCGCCGCGGAGGAGCTTGTGGGCTACACCGACTGCGTGGGCCAGGCCGTGTCCCTGAATCAAACCAAGTACACCGTGGTAGGAGTCCTGGCAGAGGAAGAGGACAGTCTGACCAGCCTGTTCTCCGGGGGATCCATGGTGGCCTATCTGCCCTACACCTCCCTGGTCCGGCTCTCCGGCACCGTCTCCCCCCAGGTGACGGAATTCTACGTCAGCGCCCCGGCGGGGGGCACCGTGGAGCAGGCGGAGCAAGCCATGACCCGGCTGCTGATGGAGCGCTTTGAGGAGGACGAGGACGCCTTCGAAATTTCCACCCAGGACGCCCTGGAGAACGCCATGAGCTCCGTCACCTCCATGATGACGGTGATGCTGGGCGGCATTGCCGGCATTTCCCTGGTGGTGGGCGGCATCGGCATCATGAACATCATGCTGGTCACCGTCACCGAGCGGACCCGGGAAATCGGCATCCGCAAGGCCATCGGCGCCAGCCGGGGCACCATCCTGACTCAATTTCTCATGGAGGCAGTGGTGCTGTGCATGATGGGCTGCTGCCTGGGCATCTTCCTGAGCTGGGCGATTCTGCAGATTATCAACACCGTGGTGGCCAGCCTGGACCTGGTATTCCACCTGAATCTGGGGGTTGTCATGATCTCTGTGGGCTTCTGCTTTGTCATCGGTCTGGTGTTCGGCCTGTACCCGGCCAACAAGGCCGCCAAGATGAAGCCCATCGACGCCCTGCACTATGGAGGTTAAGGCTATGGACAAACAACGGAAAAAACAGCGGCGGCGCTACATTGCCTGGGGCTGCGCCGGCGTGCTGGTGCTGACCCTGGCGGTGCTGCCCATGGTGGCCGCCGGCGGGGAAGATACCCCCCAGGCCAGCATCCTCTCCGGTCAGGTTGTCCGGCAGGATCTGGATACCCGGATTTCCGGCGGCGGACTGCTCAGCGCCGAGGCCGCCGTCAGCCTGGACATTCCCGCAGAAGTGAAAATCACCGACTATCTGGTGGGCAACGGGGACACCGTCCAGGAGGGGGACCCCATCGCCCTGGTGGACCGGGTCAGCGTCATGACCGCCATCGCCGCAGTTCAGGAAACCCTGGACTACCTGTCTGAAGAAATCACCGCCGCCAGCTCCGGCACCGCCCCGGAAACCGTTACCGCCCAGGCCGGGGGCACGGTGAAAATTCTCTACGCCGCCAGCGGAGACAGTGTATCCCAGGTGATGCTGGAGCACGGCGCCCTGGCGGTGCTGTCCCTGGATAACCAAATGGCGGTGGAAATCCAGAGCGATGCCCAGCTGGTCACCGGTCAGGAAGTCACCGTCACCCTCTCCGACGGGACCCAGGCCACCGGCGAGGTGAAATCCAACATCGCCGGGACCATCACCGTCACCCTGGAGGATGAGGATTACGAGGTGGGTCAGACCGTCACCGTCTCCACCGCTGAAGGGGAAACCCTGGGCCAGGGCGTCCTGGAAATTCACAGCCCCTGGAAGGCGGGAGCCTACACCGGAACCGTCGGCACCGTCTCCGTGACCCAGGGCCAGACCGTGTCCAAGGGCCAGACCCTGATGACCCTGACGGACACCGGCCACACCGCCGAATACCAGCAGCTGGTGGATCAGCGCCAGGATTACCAGGAGCTGATGCAGGAGCTGTTTATCCTCTATGACACCCAGACCGTCACCGCCCCCTGCGACGGCATCGTCACCGGGGTGGACACCGACGGAGCCTACCTGCTCTCCGGGGGAAGCGCCGGGGGAACCCTTCAGCTGCTGTCCCAGTCCGGGGAGAGCCAGGGCTTTGTCATCGCCATGGCCCGGGTCACCGGGTCCGGCAGCCAGGGGCTGGAGCTGGACATCAGCGCCCCCCGGCAGTGGAGCGGCAGTCTGAAGGACCTGCCCGGGGTGGATAGCAGCGCCCTGACCGCCCACTGGAGCTGGACCGGGTCCGGCCAGGTATATGCCGTCAGCGACCAGGGCGTTCTGGAACCGGCGGGGCAGGCCCAGGCCGGGGATAACCTGATTGTGGTGGGCAACACGGAGCAGGCCCTGTGGCTGGTGGAAGCCGGTTCCGGGGACAGTTCCGCTCCCGACCTTCTGAGCAGCACCGATACCGTTTCGGCGGAGGAGGTTCCGGCTGCGGAGGAACCCCAGCCCGCCGCTGTGATGGAGTCCGTTCCCGAGACCCAGCCCACCCTGGTGACGGAACCCGTCCCGGAGACTCAGCCCACCTTGGCGGCGGAGCCCGTTCCCGAGACTCAGCCCACGGAAACAACCCCCCCTGCCGGTGACCTTCCGGCTCAGACCGGGCTGACCATCACCACCCAGTCCCTGCCCCAGGCCAACGCCGGACAGCCCTACAGCGCCCAGCTCCAGGCCGCCAATGGCGGAAATCCTGTGAGCGGAACCTGGAGCGTCTCCGGTCTGCCGGAAGGCGTGACCCTGGACCCCGGTTCCGGTCTGCTCACCGGCACCCCGGCGGCGGCAGGGGAATACCCCCTGAGCATCACCTTCACTGACGGGACCAGCACCGTCTCCCTTTCTCTCACCCTTACCGTGGCAGCCGCTCCCCAGACCTACTGGGGCTATGTGGCCTGGCTGGTGGCGGTGGGGGGCGGGGAAATCCAGGTTCAGCAGACCCCCTATGCCTATACCATCACCGACCTGCAGAACCTGCCCCAGGTCAGCGCCGCCGAAACAGACCTGACCGTGGAGAAAACCTACGCCGCAGGCTCCGTTGACCTGTCCGCCCTCACTGCCGGACAGACGGTGCTGCTGATTGTGGACCAGCAGGGCAATCTGGCGGGAATCTCCGCCCAGGCAGTGAACGCCGGCGGCCCCACAGGGGGCATGACCGGAGGAATGGACCTGTCCGGTATGATGGGCTCCGGCGGGGGAATGTCCGGCGGCACCGGCAGCACCGCTCCCGCCTTCACCCCCTACACCCTGGAGACCGTCAGCATCGGCTCCGTCACCTCTCAGAACCACATGAAGGTGGAAATCACCGTGGATGAGCAGGATGTGGCTCTGATTCACCAGGGCCAGGAAGCCCAGGTGACCATTGACGCCCTGGGCAGCGAGAGCTTCACCGCTGCCGTCTCCCGGATTTCCAACAGCGGCACCAACGAGGGCGGCAGCAGCAAATTCACCGTGGAGCTGACCCTGGAAAAGAGCGGGGAAATGCTTCCCGGCATGACCGCCTCCGCCTTCCTCACCGTGGACACCCAGACGGATGTGCTGTGTGTCCCGGCGGCGGCGGTGGAGCAGCTGGGCAGCCAGAGCGTGGTCTACACCGGCTACGACCCTGACAGCCAGACCCTGCTGAATCCCGTGGTGGTCACCACCGGCGTGTCCGACGGGGACATGGTGGAGATTCTGGACGGACTGGGGGATGGCAGCAGCTTCTGCTACGCCTACTATGAAAACACCCAGACCAGCCCCGCCGTGCCTGACCTTCCCTGACAAAAAAACTGCCCGCCTGTTTTCACAGGCGGGCAGCTCATTCTGTTGAAAAACCTTCGGGGCTTTCCGACGGATTTTTGCAGTCTGCCGGGCGTATGCGTTGTCCCCCAGCGGGGGCCAACTTCCACACTTGCAGCTGCCGGTTTCCTCAATCAGAAGGTGATGACCTCCGGCATGGAGGTAAAGGAGTCAAAGGTGGCGGTGGCGTTGCGGAAGTAGAGCACCTGGGTATTGTCGTCGTTCTCGTCGTAGCGGTCCCGGAGATTGGGATAGGCGTCCAGCATGGCCTTCTTCGCCTCCACCCGGTCGTCCTCCACCAGTTCCCCGGCAATCCGGACCCAGGTTCCCTGATGGAAGGCGCAGATTTCCGCCTTGGGATTGGCGGCCAGCTGCCGGGAGACAGATTTGGACTTCCCGGTCTGGATGTACAGCTTTCCCTCAAAGATGTTGGCGGTGCCGAAAGGACGGACCCGGGGCTGATCCCCCTCCACCGTGGCCAGGTAATATACCCCGGCTTTCTTCAGAAATTCACAGACACGTTCCATTGAGATCCCTCCATCAAAATTTTCTTATTTTCATCATACCCCATCATCGCTGGTTTGTAAAGGCGGTTTTCCCAAAAAATGGGAGACAGGGTTGCTTTTTCGGGACTTCTTTGGTATTCTGAACCCATCTTGCGCAAACGCATTTCAGGAGGAACGGTTATGTCCGGAATTTTGGAAATCTGTGTGGATTCCCTGGCTTCGGCCCGGGCGGCAATCGGCGCCGGGGCGGACCGGCTGGAGCTGTGCAGCGCCCTGGCGGTGGGCGGTCTGACCCCCTCCGCCGCCCTGCTGGAACAGATCCGCCGGGAGAGCGGCATCCCCATCCGCTGTCTGATGCGGCCCCGGGCCGGGGACTTTCTCTATACCCCGGAGGAAATTGAACAGATGGCCATGGAAATGGTCCGGCTCCGGGAACTGGGGGCGGACGGCTTTGTCATCGGCTGCCTGACGGCCCAGGGAACCCTGGACGCCCAGGCCATGGCCCCCCTGCTGGACGCCGCCCGGGGAAAGGGTCTGACCCTGCACCGGTGCATCGACGTGTCCCGGGACCCGGTGAAAACCTATCTGGAGGCGGCCAACCTGGGGCTGGACACGGTGCTCACCAGCGGCGCCGCCCCCAACTGCGCCGCCGGCATGGGCACCATCGCCGCCCTGCTGCGGCTTCGGGACGAGGTCGGCGGGCCGGAGGTGCTCATCGGCGCCGGGGTCAGCGCAAAGGTGATCACCGCCTTCCGCCGGGCGCTGCCCCAGGCCCGGGCCTTCCACATGAGCGGAAAGACCAGGCGGGAGAGCGGCATGGTCTTTCGCCGGGAGGGGGTGCCCATGGGCATTCCCGGTCTGGACGAATGGCACCTGGACCAGACCGACCCGGAAGCCGTCCGCCTGGCCCGGCAGGCGCTGGACCAGTGAAATTAAAAAAAATCCACAGGGTATCAAAACCCTGTGGATTTTTTTCAGACTGTCGAAAATAGATTTTGTCTTATTTGCCGCCTGCGGCGGCAAATTCTGCAAGGCTTTTTTGGACAAGCAGCTTATCCGGCCCAAATATGATTTCTATTGAATTATTCTCCCCGGATGCGGAAGTTCAGCACAATGTCCTCCCCGGCGCTGACCCGGTAGGCAGGCTCCACGTCGCTGCCCCAGCTGTCAATGCCACCCACGCCCCGCATTTTTCCGCAGACGGTAATCACCGTCCGGGTGGGCAGGGGCAGCTCCTCCCGGTGGAAGGCCTGCTCCAGCTGGGCGGGGGTGTAGGGAATGGCGGAGAAGGCGAAGGGAGCGTCCCGCTTCTCCAGGTACAGCCGGGCGTTGTCCATGTGGAAACGGACAAAGTCGGTGTCCTGGTGGTTGCCGCACTCCTGGGGCACCAGATAGTTGGCGATGTGGGGAACCTCGCTGTGCAGGCCGTACACGGCTCCCTTGTACCGGTCGGGGTAGGTCTCCCCGGACAGGCCCATCCACTCCGTCCGGGTCACCGGTCTGGGGGTGGCGAAGCGCAGACCCAGCAGGGGCAGCTCCGGACGGCCGGGGGCGCCGAAGTAGTGGACCTCCACGTCCAGATTGCCGCTGCGGTCTACCCGGTAGGTTACGTCGGTCTGCAGTCCCGGCAGCACCGGGGCGGTGAAGCGGTAGCGGATGGCGAAGCAGTCATCTCCGTTTTCCAGCACCGTCTGCTCCGTACAGGTCTGGTGCTGGTCCGCCGCAGACCACACGGCGCTGCGCAGGGGGAAGCCGCAGCCGATGTCGTTCTCCGTGGGAGCCCGCCAGTAGGCCGGACGGGGACCGCGCCACATCCACTCGGTACTGCCCCAGCGCAGGGAACAGGGCCCCGCCTGGCTGATGGAGAAGAGAATCTCAAATTCCTCGCCCTTCACCCCCCAGGCCCCGTCGCCCTGGGTGACCACCAGGGGGGTTCTGGAAGTCTTGTGCACCGGCATTTCCATGGCGTTCCGGGCGTCCCGGTTGGCCTGGTCGTGGGCCGCCCGCTCCCGGGGGGCGGCGTACCAGTAGCGCACCTCCTGCATGCAGGGCTTTTCCTCCCCGTCGGCGGTGACGATGCCGTTGCCGCTGAAATTGTAATCCGACTGCCGGTCCCCGAAGTCGCCGCCGTAGCCCAGCACCTTCCGGCCGTTCACGTCGGTATAGAACAGGGCCTGGTCCATGTAGTCCCAGATGAAGCCCCCGTGGTACTGGGGGAATTCCTCCCCCAGGCGGACATAGCTCTCCATGCCCCCCAGGGAGTTGCCCATGTTGTGCATATACTCGCAGTTTAAGTAGGGTTTTCCCCCGTCGGTTTCCAGATACTCCCGGATTTCTGCCGGGGTGGCGTACATCCGGCTCTCCACGTCGGAGATGGCGTCGAATTCCCGGCAGTGGAACACGCCCTCGTAGTGCACCACCCGGCTGGGGTCCGCCCCCCGGAAGAAGTCCGCCATGGCCAGGATGTCCGCCCCGGCGTAGGACTCATTGCCGCAGGACCAGAAGAGGATGGACACATGGTTCTTGTCCCGCTCAAACATGGATCTGGCCCGGTCCAGAACACAGTCCTTCCACTCCGGCAGGCTTCCCGGCACGTTCCAGGTGGGGTCCACCGCCATGTCCTTCTGCCAGGTGCCGTGGGTCTCCATGTTGGTCTCGTCCATCACATAGATGCCCGCCCGGTCACACAGGTCGTACCACCGGCTCTGGTTGGGGTAGTGGGAGGTCCGCACGGCGTTGATCCGGTTGGCCTTGAACATGGCCATGGCGGCGTCCATGTCCTCGTCGGTGACGGACCGGCCCCGATCCGGATTCCATTCATGGCGGTTCACGCCGTTGAGCATCAGCCGCCGGCCGTTCAGGGTCAGCACCTTGTCCCGGATTTCCATCCGGCGGAAACCGGTGTCATAGGGGATGTACTCGGTGAGGCCGCCCTCCTCGTCATAAACCCACAGCTCCACCCGGTACAGCTCCGGGCTGCCGTAATCCCACCGGCGGACCATGGGGAAGGAAAGGGTCTGGGAGTTGACATAATTTCCATCCCGGATCAGCTCCAGGCCGCCCTCAAAGAGGGTCCCGTCCTGGGGATGGGAGACTTTCGCCCGGACGGAGGCCATTCCCTCGATGACCAGCCGGAAGTCCATGGCGCCGCTGCCGGCGTCCGGGTCGAAGGAAGTGCGGATCCACAGGTCCTGGATGTGGGAGCGGGGCTTGCCGTAGAGGAACACGGAGCGGAAGATGCCGCTGAAGCGGAAGAAGTCCTGGTCCTCCAGCCAGGCGGCGGTGCTGCGCTTGTGAACCTGGACGCACAGCCGGTTCCCGGTGGGGCGGATATAGGGGGTCAGGTCAAAGTCCGAGGGGGTGAAGGTATCCTCGCAGTAGCCCACAAAGTGGCCGTTGAGCCAGACGAAGGCCGCCTGCTCAATGCCCTGGAAGGACACGCACACCTGCTTGTCCAGCAGTCCCGGGGCCAGGTCAAACAGCCGGACATAGCAGCCCACGGGGCTGTTCTGCCAGTCCACCTCCGGGGGAAGCAGACTGGTGTGTCCGTCCCAGGGGTAGAGCTTGTTGGTATAGTGAATCTGTCCGAAGCCCTGGGTCTCCATGTGCCCCGGGACCTGAATGGTGCCGAACTGTCCCAGATCATAATCCTCCTGCCAGAAATCCCCGGGACAGGCGTCCACATTGGGACTCCAGCGGAACAGCCACTGGCCGTCCAGACTCTGGCGCAGGGAACTGACCCCCGCCGCCACCTCCTGGGCCGAGGCGTAGCAGATGTGGTCCGAGTGGGCATCCAGACGGTTCACCTGAAAAACGGTGGGGTCCGCCAGCCAGTTAAGCATTGCCTGCATGGTGCATTCTCCTTTATTCAGTATTCCGGTTCGGGGCTTTGGTTTCAGTATAACAAAGGTTTCCCCCTTCGTCAATGCGGAGTATCCGCCGCTTTTCGCCGGGGGGCCTTTTGATTCGCCGGTGATGTCCATTTTCACAAAAAAGCACTCCTTTTGTGAAAATTTGTTCCAGCAATTATTTCAAAAAGAACGGGTTTTCAATTTTGGGGTTGACGGCAACTGGAAAAATTTGTTCGTTGTTATTACCAAAACATGGGTAATACTTTTGTATAATTACACAGTTTTAACAAAAACGCTTTACATTTTCGGGCAAAATTGATATAGTATTCATGATTTTGGGGGCATAAGCCCCCGAAAAATACAAGGAGGAAAATTTCAATGAAAAAGATTCTCGCACTGGTCCTCGCACTGGTCATGGTTCTGAGCCTGGCCGCCTGCGGCGGTACCACCACCACGGAAACCACTGCCGCTCCCGTTGAGGGCGGTGACACCGCCTCCACCACCGCTGCTGCTGCAGCTGCCGGTGTCGACGGTGAGGTTGCCATTTTCTGGTACACCTTCGGTGATACCTACCTGTCCAGCGTCCGCGCTGCCATGGACGCCGCCTGGGATGCCGCCGGCATCAAGTACCAGGACTATGACGCCAACAACAGCCAAACCACCCAGACCGAGCAGATTCAGACCGCCATCACCAAGGGCGCCGCTGTCCTGGTGGTAAACATCGTGGACGCCAGCTCCGACGACGCCACCCAGGCCATTGTGGATATGGCTCAGGCTGCCGGCACTCCTCTGGTGTTCTTCAACCGTTCCGTCTCCGAGGAAATCGTCTCCGCTTATGACAAGGCTGCTTACGTGGGCACCGACTACACCCAGGCCGGCCACATGCAGGGCGAGATGATCGGCAACTACGTCCTGGAGAACTACGAGGCCCTGGATCTGAACGGCGACGGTGAGATCTCCTACGTCATGTTCAAGGGCCAGGAAGGCAACGCTGAGGCCGACGCCCGTACCCAGTACGGTGTTGAGGATGCCGACGCTGTCCTGACCGCTGCCGGCAAGCCCGCTCTGGTGTTCTACGATGAGGCCAACACCTCCAAGTACCTGCTGGATGCCAACGGTGCATGGTCCGCTCAGCAGGGCCAGGACCTGATGCAGACCCTGCTGTCCAAGTACTCCGAGGACAATGGCAACATGGTTGAGCTGGTCATCGCCAACAACGACGACATGGCTCTGGGCGCCATCTCCGCTCTGCAGAACGCCGGCTACAACAAGGAAGGCGGCAAGTACATCCCCGTCTTCGGCGTTGACGCCACCGACGCTGCCAAGGAAAAGATCGCTGACGGCTCCATGACCGGCACCATCAAGCAGGATGCCGAGGGCATGGCCAATGCGGTTGTGGTCATCTCTCAGAACCTGGCCACCGGCGCTGACAAGTTCGATACCATCGACACCGCCAACGTGGTGGGCACCTGGCGTGTGAACATCCCCTACTCCGCCTACACCGGCGAATAATCTCTGGCATTGCAAAGCAGCCGCGTTTCGGCGCGGCTGCTTTGACAATCTCGGGGCCCTTCGCAGAATACGGTCATGCCCATGATCCAGTCATGGGTTTGCCCTTATTCTGCGGAGAATTCCCAGCAATTCCACAATCAGGAGGCGAAAAATTTGGATAAGAATCAAGAACCCGTCCTGCTGCGCATGGAAGGAATCGTCAAGGAATTCCCCGGTGTCAAGGCGTTGGATGGCGTCAACCTCACGGTCCGGGCCGGCACCGTCCATGCGCTCATGGGCGAAAACGGCGCAGGCAAGTCCACCCTGATGAAGTGTCTGTTCGGCGTCTACAAAAAGGACGCGGGCAAAATCTACCTCAACGGGGAAGAAGTCAACTTCAAGAATTCCAAAGAAGCCCTGGAGAACGGCGTGGCCATGGTGCATCAGGAGCTGAATCAGGCCCTGAAGCGCAACGTCATGGACAATATGTGGCTGGGCCGGTTCCCCATGGTGGCCAAGGGGCTCCCCTTCACCAGTGAGAAGAAGATGTATGACGCCACCATGGCGGTTTTCAACGAGCTGGGCATCAACGTCAACCCCAAGACCATCATGAGCACCATGCCTGTTTCTCAGCGGCAGATGGTGGAAATCGCCAAGGCGGTTTCCTACAACTCCAAGGTCATCGTCTTTGACGAGCCCACCTCCTCCCTGACGGAGAATGAGGTGGAGCACCTGTTCAAGATCATCAATATGCTCCGGGACCGGGGCTGCGGCATCATCTACATCTCCCACAAGATGGAGGAAATCCTGCGGATCTCCGACGACATCACCATCATGCGGGACGGCCAGTGGATTGCCACCAAGCCCGCCAAGAGCCTGACCATGGACGAAATCATCCGGCTGATGGTGGGCCGGGAGCTGACCAACCGGTACCCCCCCAAGGACAACGTGGTGGGCGACGAACTGCTCCGGGTGGAGGGCCTGACGGGCATGTACTCCCACCTGCGGGACGTCTCCTTCACCGCCCGGAAGGGCGAGGTGCTGGGCATCGCCGGCCTGGACGCCTCCGGCCGGACTGAGGTGCTGGAGAGCATCTTCGGCGTGGCCACCCGGAAGGAAGGAAAAATCTACATCAACGGCAAACAGGTTCTCAACCGCAGCGCCACGGAGTCCATCAAGAACGGCTTCGCCCTGCTGACGGAAGAGCGCCGGGCCAACGGTATCTTCGGCATTCTGAACATCCGGGAAAATACGGTGATCTCCAGCCTGAAGAGCTACCTCCAGGGCCTGCTGCTCAGCGACAAGAAGATGGCCGACGCCACCGAATGGAGCATCGACGCCATGCACATCAAGACCCCCAGCCAGTACACCCAGATCCGGTCCCTCTCCGGCGGCAACCAGCAGAAGGTTATCCTGGGCCGCTGGCTGAAAACCAATCCCACGGTGCTGCTGCTGGACGAGCCCACCCGGGGCATTGACGTAGGCGCCAAGTATGAAATTTATCAGCTGATCCTGGACCTGGCGAAGGAAGGCAAAACCGTTATCATGGTTTCCTCCGAAATGCCGGAACTGCTGGGCGTGTGCGACCGGATTCTGGTCATGTCCGGCGGCCGTCTGGCCGGCGAGGTAGACGCCAAGAATACGTCTCAGGAAGAAATTATGACCCTTGCCGCAAAGTATGCTTAAGGAGGAAGAAACCGTGACGAAACTGAAAGATAAGAAGCCTTCCAAAATTGCTGAGCTGAAGGCTATGAGCCCCAAGGACCGTAAGCGCGCCATCGGCGACCTGCTGATGAACAACGCCATGTTCATCATCATTGCCATTGCCGTCATCGGCATCTGGATTGCGGAGCCCACCTTCCTGTCCATCCCCTCCATCGTCAACATCATCAACCTGACCGCAGCCAAGCTGCCCATCGCTCTGGGCGTCGGCGGCTGTATTATCCTGGCCGGTACCGATATTTCCGCCGGCCGTGTGGTGGGTCTGTCCGCCTGTATTGCCGCCGGTCTGCAGCTGACCACCAATAAGCTGTTCCCCGGCCTGGGCGTCATGCCCGTCCCCGTGGCCATTCTGGCGGTGCTGGTTACCGGCGCCTGTGTGGGCTTTGTCAACGGCTTCTTCATGGCCAAGTTCAAGCTCCATCCCTTCATCGTCACCCTGTCCACCCAGCTGATCGTCTACGGCATCATCCTGATCTACATGCAGCTGGGCACCAACTCCGGCCAGACCCTGTCCGGCATGAGCGAGGCCTACCGGAACTTCGTCACCGGCAAGCTGTTCACCGTGGGCAACACCGCCGTTCCCCGGTACGTGCTTTACTCCGCCATCATTGCCGTGGTTGTCTGGGTGATCTGGAACAAGACCACCTTCGGCAAGAATATGTACGCCGTCGGCTCCAACGAGGACGCCGCCAACGTCTCCGGCGTCAACGTGGTCAAGACCATCATCATGGTCTTTATGCTGGCCGGCATGCTCTACGGCCTCACCGGCTTCATGGACGCCGCCCGTATCGCCTCCGTCAACGCCAACACCGGCCTGAACTATGAGTCCGACGCCATCGCAGCCTGCGTCATCGGCGGCATCTCCTTCGTCGGCGGCATCGGCAAGGTCAGCGGCGCCATCATCGGCGTGCTGCTGCTGCAGCTGATCTTCGTGGGTCTGAACTACCTGTCCGTGGACCAGAACCTGCTGTACATCGTCAAGGGCGTCATCATCCTGGTGGCCTGCTCCATCGATATGAGAAAGTACCTGGTCCGCAAGTAAGATGGAAGAAAACAAGACCCCCGATTCCCAGCAGCCCCAGCGCCCCTTCCGGGGCCTGTACCGGAACGTGAAAATCTCCGTGAAAACCCTGGACAGGATTATCATCGGCGGCATTGTCCTGCTGGTGGTGCTGATTCTGTACGGGGTGGCCAACAACGGCTACACCGTGACCTTCGATTCCCGGGGCGGCACCGACGTCCCGTCCCAGGAGCTGATGTACGGCGACCTGGTGGCAGAGCCGGAACCTCCCACCCGGGAAGGCTACGTCTTTGCCGGCTGGTACAGCGACGAAAATTACCGCTACCCCTGGGACATGGAGACCTACCAGGTGAGCCAGAGCATGACCCTCTACGCCGCCTGGGAGGAGGCGCCCTGATTCCGGTTTCCTCCCATACAGACAATCCCGCCCCGGACAAGTTCCGGGGCGGATTTTTCAGATTATGTAAACAGTATTCAATTCCACACTGCTGCGGCATCCTGTGGAAAATTTTCGACACACCCCGGCAAAGCCCTGATTTATCAACATCTTATCTCAAATGTTCTGTGGAAAAACCTGTGGAAAATGTGGAAAACTCCTGTTGACAACCTGCCGGTATCCCCAGACTTTGAAAATTATGTTAATCAAAAATCAAAAAACGCACCCGCCGGTGGACCATCGGCGGGTGCGCTTCTTATTTCAGCCGTTTTTCCAGGGTGGCCGCATTCAATGCGGTGAGGTACACCCGGTCAAAGCCATATTCCGAGGTGAGAACAAAGGATTTGGGCAGATCGTCGCAGGGCACCACTTCTCCCAGCTCCTCGCTCTTTTCCAGAAATTCCCGGGTGCGCTTGGAGGTGGAGGTGTTGTCCAGGTCGAAGATTCCCACAATGCTCCGCTCCCGGACGGACATGTCGTTTCCGATGGGCAGATACATGGTTCATTCCCCCTTCAGCCGTTTCCACTGGGCCACCGCCAGCTCGTCGCAGCGGTTGTTCTTGGGATTCTCGGCGTGGCCCTTGACCCAGTGGCAGCGGACCTGGTGAATCCGGCACAGTTCCAGCAGCCGCTGCCACAGGTCCGGGTTCAGGGCGGGCTTCTTGTCGGACTTCACCCAGTCCCGCTTCTGCCAGCCTGCCGCCCAGCCCTTTTCCAGGGCGTCGATGACATACTTGCTGTCGGAGTACAGCTCCACCTGACAAGGCTCCTTCAGGGCCTCCAGCCCCCGGATCACCGCCGTCAGCTCCATCCGGTTGTTGGTGGTGCTTGCTTCCCCCCCGGACAGCTCCTTCTCATGGCCTTCCCAGGCCAGGATGGCTCCCCAGCCCCCGGGGCCGGGGTTGCCGGAGCAGGCGCCGTCGGTATACAGGGTTATGGTTTTCACGCCTGGGGCTCCTCCTCGATTTCGCCTTCTACCCGCTCCAGGGACACCACCTGGTTGCCTTCCTCAATGCGCATGACAATGACGCCCTGGACGTCCCGCTTGTAGACGTTGATGGAGGCGGCGGGAATTCGGATGATGACGCCGCTGTTCTCAATGAGCATCACGTCGTCGGTGTCGCTGACCACCCGGCAGCCGGCCACGTTGCCGGTCTTGGGGGTGATGTTGTAGTTCTTCAGGCCCTTGCCGCCCCGGCTCTGGGGGGTCTTTTCCCCGTTGGGGCCGGTGCGCAGGTATTCCGTCAGCTCGGTGCGCTTGCCGTAGCCGTTTTCCGTAACGGTGAGCAGGGTCTTGCCTTCCTCGGCCTTCTCTGCGCCCACCACGAAATCCCCGGGGGACAGCTGGATGCCCCGGACGCCGGCAGCCTCCCGGCCCATGGGCCGGACGTCGGTTTCACTGAAGCAGATGGCATAGCCCTGGGCGGTGGCAATGAGAATGTTGTCGCTGCCGTGGGTGCGCATCACGTTGATCAGATGGTCGTCCTCGTCCAGGGTAATGGCCCGGATGCCCCCCTTGCGGTTGGTTTTCAGGCTCAGGAAGGGAATCCGCTTCACGGTGCCCTTCCGGGTGACCATCACCAGGAACTCATCCTCGTCGAAATGCCGGGTGGCCACCACGGCGGTGACGGACTCCCCGGCTTCCAGGGGCAGCACGTTCACAATGGCGGTGCCCCGGGCGGTACGTCCGGCCTCGGGAATCTGGTAGCCCTTCCGGTGGTGGACCCGTCCGGTGTCGGTGAAGAAGAGCATATGGTCGTGGGTGGAGGCAATGGTCAATGACTTGACGTAGTCCTCCTCCTTCAGGTTCTGGGCATTGACCCCCCGGCCGCCCCGGCTCTGGGTCCGGTAGGTGTCCACCGGCATCCGCTTGACATAACCGGCGTTGGACAGGGTGAAGGCGCAGGTCTCCTCCTCAATCAGGTCCTCGATGTCGATCTCGTCCTCCACGTCCTGAATCAGGGTCTTGCGGTCGTCGCCGAACTTGTCCCGGATCTCAATCAGCTCCTCCCGGAGCAGAGCCTTCAGCTTGCTCTCGTCGGCCAGCAGCTCCAGATAGTAGTTGATTCTTTCCAGCAGCTCGTCATACTCCGCCTGGAGTTTCTCCCGGTCCAGGCCCTGGAGGGCCTTCAGGCGCATATCCAGAATGGCCTGGGCCTGGATGTCGTCCAGGGTGAACCGGTCCATCAGACGCTGCTTGGCGTCGTCGTAGGCGGTACGGATGATGTGGATGACTTCATCGATGTTATCCTGGGCAATCAGCAGACCCTCCAACAGGTGGGCCCGCTCCCGGGCCTTCTTCAGGTCGTACTGGGTCCGGCGGGTGAGAATCTGCTCCTGGTGGGCCAGATATTCGTCGATGATCTGCCGCAGGGAGAGAATCTTGGGCTGCTTCTGATCGTCCACCAGAGCCAGCAGAATCACGCCGAAGCTGGTCTGCAGGGCGGTCTGCTTGAACAGGTTGTTCAGCACCACCTGGGGATTGGCGTCCTTCTTCAGCTCAATGACCATCCGCATGCCGTTTCGGTCGGTTTCGTCCCGGAGGTCGGAGATGCCCTCCAGCCGCTTGTCCTTCACCTGGTCGGCGATGGCCTTGATGAGCTGCCGCTTGTTTACCTGGTAGGGCAGCTCCGAGACGATGATCCGCACCCGGTCCCGGTTGAATTCCTCGAACTCGGTCTTGGCCCGGATGACGATTTTCCCCCGGCCGGTGGCGTAGGCCGCCCGGATGCCGCTGCGGCCCATGATGATGCCGCCGGTGGGGAAGTCCGGGCCGGTGATGTGCTCCATCAGGTCCGCCAGAGTGGCCTCCGGGTCGTCCAGCACAGCCACGCAGGCATTGATGACTTCCTTCAGATTGTGGGGGGGAATGTTGGTGGCCATGCCCACGGCGATGCCGGAGGAGCCGTTCACCAGCAGGTTGGGGAACCGGCTGGGGAGCACCCGGGGTTCCTTCCGGGTCTCGTCGAAGTTGGGGTCCCAGTCCACCGTGTCCTTGTCGATGTCCCGGAGCATCTCGTTGGAGATTTTGGACAGACGGGCCTCGGTGTAACGGTAGGCCGCCGGGGGGTCGCCGTCCACGGAGCCAAAGTTGCCGTGGCCGTCCACCAGCAGGTAGCGCATGGAGAAATTCTGGGCCAGACGGACCATGGCGTCGTATACCGACCCGTCGCCGTGGGGATGATACTTACCCAGCACGTCGCCCACGCAGGTGGCCGACTTCTTGAAGGGCTTGTCCGAGGTCAGGCCGCTTTCATACATGGTGTACAGAATCCGGCGGTGCACCGGCTTCAGGCCGTCCCGGACGTCGGGCAGGGCCCGGCCCACAATGACGGACATGGCGTATTCGATATAGGATTTTTCCATCTCCTCCACCAGGTTGCTCTGGGTAATCACCTGGTCGGGGAAGCGGATATCCTCTGGTTTATAGCTGCGGTTATGTGCCAAAAAGGACACCTCCAATGTTTGTATTTCCCGCAAAACGGGGAACAAATCCCCGGTTTCTGTCAGATGTCAATGTTCACCGCGTACTTGGCGTTGTGCTCGATCCACTCTTTTCTCGGCTCCACCTGCTCGCCCATGAGTACGGTGAAGATGGCGTCGGCCCGGCTGGCGTCCTCCAGGGTGATCCGGCGCAGAGTCCGCTTCTCCGGGTCCATGGTGGTCTCCCACAGCTCGTGGGGGTCCATTTCGCCCAGGCCCTTGAACCGGGAGATGTCCACCTTGGCATTGGGATTGTCGGCGCGCATCTGGGCGGAGACCTGGTCCCGCTCCTCGTCGGAGTAGGCCACCTTCACGGTCTTGCCCCGGGTGAGCTTGTACAGGGGGGGCACGGCGGAATAGACAAAGCCGTTCTCAATCATGGGCCGCATGTACCGGAAGAAGAAGGTCAGGAGCAGCGTCCGGATGTGGGCGCCGTCCACGTCCGCATCGGACATGATGATGACCTTGTGATAGCGCAGCTTATTGATGTCGAAGTCCTCCCCGATGCCCCCGCCCAGGGCCACAATCAGGGGATACAGCTTGTCGTTGCCGTAAATCTTGTCCGCCCGGGCCTTCTCCACGTTGAGCATCTTGCCCCACATGGCCAGAATGGCCTGGAACCGGGAGTCCCGGCCCTGAATGGCGGAGCCGGCAGCGGAATCGCCCTCGACGATGTAGATTTCGCACAGCTCCGGGTTGCGCTCGTTGCAGTCCTGGAGCTTGTCGGGCATCTGGCCGGATTCCAGGCCGGTTTTCCGGCGGATGGAGTCCCGGGCCTTCCGGGCGGCTTCCCGGGCCCGGTTGGCCATCATGGCCTTCTCCAGAATGATCTTGGCGGTCTGGGGGTGCTCCTCGAAGTAGACGGACAGCTGCTCGTTGACAATCTGGTCCACCAATGTCCGGATGTAGGCGTTGCCCAGCTTGGCCTTGGTCTGGCCCTCGAACTGGGCGTCGGTGAGCTTCACGGAGATGATGGCGGTGATGCCCTCCCGGCAGTCCTCGCCGGAGACCTTGTCATCCCCCTTGATGATGCCGTTTTTCACCCCGTAGGCGTTGAGCACCCGGGTCAGGGCCGTTTTGAAGCCGGTCTCGTGCATGCCGCCCTCCGGGGTGCGGACGTCGTTGGCAAAGGACATGAGAAATTCGTTGTAGCCGTCGTTATACTGCACAGCGATTTCCGCAGAGGCGTCCCCCTTGGAGCCGGACATGTAGATGATGTCCTGGTGAATGGGGGTTTTGTTCCGGTTGCACCAGGCCACGAATTCCCGGATGCCCCCTTCGTAGCACATCACATCGGAGATGTCGTCGGCCTGGCGGTTGTCGGTGATGGTGATGGAGAGGCCGGCGTTCAGGAAGGCCTCCTCCCGCATCCGCTCGTGGAGCACCTCGTAGTCGTACACCAGGGTGTCGAACATCTCCGGGTCCGGCTGGAAGGTGACCTCGGTGCCGGTTTTGTGGGTGGTGCCCACGATGGTCATCTCCTGGGTGATCTGGCCCCGGGCGAACTTCATTTCGTAGATGTTCCCGTTCTTGTGGACCCGGACCCGGAGCCACTGGCTCAGGGCATTGACCACGGACGCGCCCACGCCGTGAAGGCCGCCGGAGACCTTGTAGCCGCCGCCGCCGAACTTGCCGCCGGCGTGAAGCACGGTATACACCACCTCCAGAGCCGGACGGCCGGTCTGGGGCTGAATATCCACAGGAATACCACGGCCGTCATCGGTGACGGTGATGGAGTCGCCGGGGTTGATGGTGACGGTGATGTGCTTGCAGTATCCCGCCAGGGCTTCGTCGATGGCGTTATCCACAATTTCATACACCAGATGATGCAGACCGCTGCTGGAGGTGGAGCCGATGTACATGCCCGGACGTTTCCGGACGGCCTCCAATCCTTCCAGCACCTGAATCTGCTCGGCGCCGTATTCCTGTGTTACTTTGGTTTCGTCAGACATAATATCCTCCCGATCTATCATACAGGCAGAGGGATGGGTGTCAGCGGATCACCCGTCCCTGCTTGATTTCCATGGTTTTGCCCAGCCGGGTAAACCGTCCCGGCTCGCAGCAGGTGATGAACACCTGGCCGGAGACGATCTGGTTGAGCACAAAGTCCTGCCGTCCCGGGTCCAGCTCCGAGAGCACGTCGTCCAGCAGCAGCACCGGTTCCTCTCCCCACTCCCGGGCCATCAGCTCCCGCTGGGCCAGCTTCAGACTGATGGCGCTGGTGCGGGTCTGGCCCTGGGAGCCGTAGGCCTTCAGGTCCACCCCGGAGAGGGTGACGGTGAAGTCGTCCCGGTGGGGTCCGGTGAGACACTGGCCGCTTTCCAGCTCCGCCCGGTAATGGGCGCGGCTGTGCGCCAGCAGGTTTTCCGTGAGCACCGGCACCGGGGCAAACACATCCGGTACCGTGGACACGGTTTTATATTCCAGGCGGAACGCCTCGGCGCCGCCGGAAAACTGATTATGGTAAACTGCCGCCGCCTTGCCCAGGCTGTCGTAAAACCGGGCCCGGTAGGAGATCAGCAGGGCCCCCACCTGGCACAGCCGGGCATTGTATTCCGGCAGAATGTCCAGCAGCCGGGGATTTTCAAAGTGATCCTTGAGAATCCGGCCTTTCTGCTCCAGAATCCGGTTGTATTCCGTGAGAGCGGCATCGTAGTTGGGTCTAAGTTGACATAACGCATTATCCCCAAACCGCCGCCGCTGGGCGGCGCCGGATTTGAGGATCATCAGGTCCTCCGGGCAGAACAGCACCGTGGGCAGCACCCCGGCGATGTCCCCGGCGGACTTCTTCTTCACCCCGTTGCGCCAGATCTGCCGGGGCCTTGCCCCGGGGAACAGGACAAAGCGGAGACTCTGGCGGCGCTCCTGGGAGAACACCGTGCCGGAAATCTCCCCGAATTCCGCTCCGAACCCCACCATTTCCCCGGTTTTCTGGGCCCGGAAGCTTTTTCCGCTGCCAAGATAGGCAATGGCCTCCAGCAGGTTGGTCTTGCCCTGGGCGTTGTCCCCTACAATCAGGTTCACCCCGGGATCAAATTCAAAATCCGCCTGGGCATAATTCCGGAAGCCCTGCAGACTGAGCGTTTCCAGAATCATACTTGCTTTTCAATCCGGTAGGTCTTTCCCTGGAACCGGAAAGCATCGCCGGGATAGAGTTTTTTGCCCCGCATGGTGCACACTTCTCCGGCCACTTCCACCTGGCCCTCCTGAATCAGGGCCTTGGCCTCGTTGGCCAGCTTCATGGCGTCCTGCAGCTTGATGTAATCCGTACCGATGTACACCGGGGAAACGGACTCCTTTTTGGTAACCGTAACCTTCATGGCTCCACCTCTTACACGTTCTTGATGCGCACCGGCAGCACCATGTAGGCAAAGTCGTGCTTGTCATCCACCGGGGTGAGAACAATGGGGCTTAAGCCGTTGGTCAGCTCCAGGGTGACCTCCTCGGTGGGAATGGCCCGGAGGGCATCGGCCAGATAGCGGACGTTGAAGCCGATCTCCAGCTCCTTGCCGTCACCGGCGAAGCTGCACCGGTCCTCGGCGGCGCCGATGGAGGTGGAGGTGCGCATCTGGACCTCCTGGTTGCCGAACACGCAGCGCACCGGGCTTTTGTACTTCTCGGACACAATCAGACCCACCCGTTCCACAGAGGAAGAGAGGTCGGACACATGGGCCACCAGCTGAATGGGGCAGTTGGTGGGCACCACCCGGCGCCAATCCAGGAATTCTCCTTCCAGCAGCCGGCAGACCAGGGTGGCATTGCCGATCTGGAAGAGAATATGCTTGGGGCCAAGGGTGAAGGCGGCGGGGTCCTCGGTGTCGGTGAGGATTTTCTCCACTTCCTTCAGGCTGGGGGCAGGCACCACGAAATTCATCTCCCGGCCGGTGCCCTCCTGGGGGTGGTAGGTCCGGCGGGCCAGACGGAATCCATCCACAGCCACAGCGGTGACGGAATCATCCGTCACCTCGAATTTCACACCGGTGTGGATGGGACGGCCCTGGTTCTCGGACACAGCGAAGATGGTGCCGGAGATCATCTCCTTGAGCCGGTTCTGCGGAATTTCCACCGCCCGTCCGGTGTTCACATCGGGCAGGTCGGGATAATCCTCGGCGGTTTCCGCCGCAATGGTAAAGGAAGCGTAGCCGGCCCGGATGGATACCTTGAATCCCTCGTCCACCACCACGGTGACGGGGCCTTCCGGCAGACGGCGGATGATGTCCCCGAACAGCCGGGCGGGAAGGATGCACTCACCGGGATCGGTGATGTCCGCTTCAATCTCATAAGTAATAGCGGTTTCCATGTTATATCCGGTGAGGGCAAGGCAGTGTCCGGCTTTGCACAGGATGCCTTCGATGGCGGTGAGACTGCTCTTCTGAGCCACTGTCCGGCCCGCGATATTCAGTCCCGTGACCAACATACTTTTTTCACAGGTAAAGCGCATGGTCAAAATCCTTTCTTGTTATCGGATAAGAGAGAGATCTCTCTTTCAGAAGTTAAGGTAGTAATAACAGCCGTAGGGGAATTTTATGTGGATAACTCCCGTTTCCGTTACGGGCGCAACGATTTTTTTTCAACAGGCGGGGTGTGGGAATTCCTCCGTCTTTCCACAGCCCCTGTGAACAGAAATTCAGCCACAACTTTATCAACAGCTTTCATTTCCACATTCCACAGTCCCTGTGGAAAAAAAACCGGCTAAAAAAGAGAACAGCAGCTATACGGAAAACAGCCTTCCGTCTTTCTTCCTACAGACCCTTTCCGCAGAAACGCTACCGGGTACCGGAAGTGAAGAATCCCACTGTCCCCGTGCGCCATCGGAGTTCTTTCTGCCGGCTATCGTCTTTCTTCGAAAGCCTTCACCGGCAAGAACGCTACCGGGCACCGGGATTGAAGAATCCTACCATACGATACCGGGCACCGGAAGTAAAGAATCCCACTGTCCCCGTGCGCCATCGGAGTTCTTTCTGCCGGCTATCGTCTTTCTTCGAAAGCCTTCATCAGCAGAAACGATACCGGGCACCGGAAGTAAAGAATCCCACTGTCCCCGTTCGCCATTAAAGTTCTTTTTGCCTACTTTTTCTTTCAAGAAAAAGTACGGCTAGAGGGAGGAGTTGATGTTGGCGGTGATGTCCCGGACGTTGTTCTGCATGTTGGTGTCCCCGTTTTTCAGGGCCACCTCCACTTTCCGGATGGCGTAAATCACCGTGGAGTGGTCCCGGGCAAATTCCTTGCCGATGTCCGGCAGGCTGAGATTGGTGAGCTTCCGGATCAGATACATGGCCACCTGCCGGGCTTCGGCGGTGCCCTTGTTCTTCTGGGTGCCCCGGAGCACCACCTCGTCCACGTTGTAGAACTTGCAGACCTGGGAGATAATCAGGCTGGGGGTGGGCAGGGCGCTGCCCTCGGACTTGAACATATCGTCAATGGCCCGGGAAATGTTGGGCAGGTCCAGGGGCATGTTGTTCAGGTCCCGGTAGGCCAGAATCTTCTTGACGGTTCCCTCAATCTGCCGGACATTGCTGGTGATGTTGATGGCGATGTAGTTGCACACCTCGTCATCCAGATTCAACCCCAGCTGCTTGGCCTTGTTCTTGATGATGGCCATCCGGGTCTCGTAGTCCGGGGGATTGATGTCCGCAATCAGACCCCACAGGAACCGGCTGCGCAGCCGCTCCTCCAGGGTGAGCATGTCGTCGGGCTTGCGGTCGGAGGTGAGGACGATCTGCTTGTGCTCTTCGTAGAGCTTGTTGAAGGTATGAAAGAATTCCTCCTGGGTGGATTCCTTGCCGGCGATGAACTGAATGTCATCCACCAGAAACAGGTCCGCCTCCCGGTATTTGGAGCGGAATTCAATGTTTTTGCCGTTTTTGATGGCGTCAATCAGCTCGTTGGTGAACTGGTCGCCCTTGATGTAGACGATGTTGGCATCGGGATTTTCCTTGCGGATGCCGTTGGCAATGGCGTAGAGCAGGTGGGTCTTGCCCACGCCGGGCGGGCCGTAGAGAAACAGGGGATTGTAGACCTGGCCCGGGGTCTTGCTCACCGCAATGGCGGCGGAGTGGGCGAACCGGTTGGAGGGACCCACCACGAAATTGTCAAAGGTGAACTGGGGATTGAAATCCATGGCGTTGGGCGCAGTGCCCTTGGATTTGCGGGCGTTGAGCTCCTCATCGCCAAAGACCAGCAGCTTGGCGTCGGAGTTGAAAATTTCCTTCAAAGCATCGTGAATGTATTCGGTGCAGCGGCGGCGGATAATCTCCCGGCGGAAATCCGAGGGGGAGTAGAGAATCAGATTGTTCTCGTTCAGCTCCACCACCTCGGCGTCGTCGAACCAGGCAGACACGGTGACGGCCCCCAGCCGTTCCTCCATGTGGTTTAAAACCTTGGCCCAGACATAGGCGGAAGAATACATAAATCGGCTCCTTTCCTTCTCTCTTGGGAAGCCGGAATCAGGTGGGGCGGCTTCTTTCTGAGCATACGATATCAACTTAAATTTTATCATATATAGCCATAAAACACAAGAAGTTTTTGTAGGTTTCATAAGAAGAAATTGTGGAAAAATCCCGGTTTTGGGGAAAAGCATTTGGGGATTTTTTCGCAGGAAAGCCAGAGAACGGAGGCGGGCGTTTTTTGGGGAGGGAATTGTCTTTACAATCCGGCTGAAATCCTGTAAAATAGCGCTCAAAGGAGGGATTCCCATGTTTGATGATCCCAAGCGGGAGCTGGAGCGGCTGAACGAGGCGCTGCAGGAAGAGGAAGAAGCGGAAGCGCTGGCCCAGGAAACAGAGGCGGCCGGCGAGGAAGGGGAATACCTGGATGAATCGGTGATTGACGAGGCCCTGTACGGTTCCGACCAGAAATGGCTGGATGAAATTCACGAGCTGCTAGAGGAACCGGAACCGGCGGTGCGCAATCACGCCAACGGCTACGGAAATACCAGGAGAAATCCGGCGGTGGACTTTTCCAAGGCAGTCTACGAGGATGAGGGAGAGCTGGATGAAGAGCAGGCGGTGCTGGACGACAGACCAAAGCCCAAGGGCATCGGCTGCCTGCTGGTGCTGGCCATTGCAGAGATGCTGGGCATCCTGGCCATTGTGGGATGGTGGCTGAATTGGCTGGCGTCATGAAGCCAGTGGGGCGGTTCGCCCCCACCCCCTCGGGACGGATGCACCTGGGGAATGTGTTTGCCGCTCTGCTGGCCTGGCTCAGCGTCCGCAGCCGGGACGGGGAGCTGGTGCTGCGGATGGAGGACCTGGACACCCAGCGGACCAGCGGGGAATTTGCCCGGATTCTCCGGGAGGATCTGACCTGGCTGGGACTGACCTGGGACCGGGAGACCCCCGCCCAGAGCACCCGGGGGCAGGTCTACGAGCAATATTTTCACCGGCTGGAGGAACTGGGACTGCTGTATCCCTGCTACTGCACCCGCAGCCGGCTCCACAGCGCCGACGCTCCCCACCTGTCCGACGGCACCTACGTCTATCCCGGCACCTGCCGGCATCTGACGGAACAGGAGCGGGCCCAATTTCACCGGGCCCCCGCCTGGCGGGTGCTGGTGCCGGACCGGGAATGGGTGGTCCGGGACCGGGTCCAGGGGGAATCCCGGTGGAACCTGGCCAGGGACTGCGGGGATATGGTGGTCCGGCGGGCGGACGGAATTTATGTCTACCAGCTGGCGGTGACGGTGGACGATGGGGAGAGCGGGGTCACGGAAGTGGTCCGGGGCATGGACCTGCTCAGCTCCGCTCCCCGGCAGATGTATTTGCAGGAGCTGTTCGGGTTTGACCATCCGAAATATGCCCATGTGCCCCTGCTGACGGCCCCGGACGGGCGGCGGCTGAGCAAGCGGGACAAGGATCTGGACCTGGGGGTTCTGCGGCAGAATCTCCGAGGGGAACAGCTCATCGGGGTGCTTGCCTGCTGCGCCGGTCTGACGGAAAAACCGGAGGCAATCAGCCTGGCGGAACTGACGGCGGAATTCTCCTGGGAGAAAATCCGGCGGGAGCCGGTGTATCTGGACCCCAAATGGATAACGGGCTGAATTGTTTGGAAAAAAGTGGAAAGAACCCTTGCCTTTTCCAAAAAAACCGGTATAATCAGGGTAAAGAAAACCTGTAACAAAGGAGATACAATCATGAAGAAAAAGCCGGTCCTGGTGGTTCTGGCAGCAGGCATGGGCAGCCGTTACGGCGGACTGAAGCAGATCGATCCCATGGGCAGCCAGGGAGAGGCCATTCTGGACTATTCCATTTATGATGCCCACCGGGCGGGATTTGATACGGTGGTCATCGTCATCAAGAAGGAAATTGAGCAGGATTTTAAGGAAATCGTAGGCAAACGGCTGGAAAAAGCACCGGTGGAAATCCGCTATGCCTATCAGGAGCTGGACGACCTGCCGGAGGGCTTCACCGTGCCGGAGGGCAGGACCAAGCCCTGGGGCACCAGCCATGCGGTGCTGTGCGCCAAGGAGGCCATTGACGGGGCGCCCTTTGCGGTGATCAACGCCGACGATTACTACGGCGCTTCGGCCTACCGGGTGGTGTACGACTACCTGACCGGGACGGAGGACCCCAACGCCCACTGCATGGTGGGCTATGAGCTGGGCAAAACCGTCACCGACTACGGCAGCGTTTCCCGGGGCATCTGCGAGGCGGACGAAGAGGGAATGCTCACCAAGGTCACCGAGCGGAAGGTGATCGAAAAGTACGAAAAGGGCATCCACTTCACCGAGGACGGAGGACAAACCTGGACAGAGGTTCCGGCAGATACCATCGTTTCCATGAATCTGTGGGGTTATATGCCCGGTTTTCTGGGAGATCTGGAGAGCCGGTTTGCGGATTTCCTGAAGGACGCACTGCCTGAGAATCCGCTGAAGTGCGAATTTTTCCTGCCCATTCCCGTGGCAGATCTGATCGCCGAGGGGAAGGCCACCTTCCGGGTGCTCACCTCCCCGGATCAGTGGTTCGGGGTGACCTACGCCGCAGACAAGCCCTTTGTGGTGCAGTCCCTGAAGGCCCTCACCGACGCCGGGGTCTATCCCGACGGACTGTGGAAATAAACAAAAGTACCGGAAAGCATTGCTTTCCGGTACTTCATACTGTCGAAAACCCCCTTCGGGGCTTTCGACAGGTTTTTTGCAGTCTGCTGCGCGCATAATTTGTTCCCCGCAGGGGGACAAATTCCACACTTGCAGCCTGAGAAGTGTTTTCTGCCAGGTACAGAAGGTGAATTGCCCCGCAGGGGCAAGAGAGGCCACCCTGGGGTGCGCCCCTGGGGTGCGCCCCGGCAGAAAACTTATTTGAGTTTATTTGCCGCCATAGGCGGCCGGGGGGCAGGGGACTCAGCTGATTTTGGTGACGATCTTGGGGACTCTGGCGATGAGCACCGCCACAATGGCGGTGAGAATCATCTCCGGCACCATGTACATGCCGTTGTATACCACGCTGTACAGCAGTCCCAGGGCGCTGGGGCTCATGGTCTCCACCAACCGGGCGCCCCAGGCGGGGAAGCCTTCCTGGGTGAAGAACCACTCGGCGTAGCTGGCAAAGAGAATGTAGCCGGAGAGAATGTGGGCCAGGTAACGGGCGCCCAGGGCCACCAGGGAGCCGGCCATCAGGGCCATGCCCCGGTTGGAAATCTTGTCCCGGAAGATGCCGCCCAGACCCAGCAGGGTGTAAGCCAGCACATAGTCCAGCAGGCACATGGCTAGTGCGTTCACCACCATGGTGCCGTCGCCGAAGTAGCCGGGCTGGAAGGCGGCGGTGACGGTATCTGCGCCCATGGCCATCTGGACCAGGGAGTAGGCGAAGCCGGCGGTCAGGCCCCACTTCACCCCGTGGCGATAGGAAATCAGCACGATGGGCAGCATGCTCACCAGGGTCAGCTGGCCGCCGAAGGGCATGGGGGGAATCACCATTCTGCCCGCATACTCCAGTACCACGCCCAGGGCGATGAGCATGGCGCTTTCGGTGAGACGTCTAGTGTTGTTCATTTGAGAATCTACCTCCTGCAAAAAAATGCCGCATTGCAAACCCGTCCAGGTGCAATGCGACACGCAGTGGTATCTCATCTGTGCATCTTTCCCTCCGACGGTACTAGCCGTATCAGGTTCACGGGTCAGGGCCACAAAGCCCAATCTCAGCCGGATGCGTCCGGCCCCCCGAAGACTCAATTTGCGGTGCGAACTATGGATTATAGCGATAAATCTCAAAATGTCAAGAAGAAAGCCGGGAACGGGGCCGAATGGCCGCCGCTCCCGGCAGTTTGGTTTCTCAGGCCATTTCCGTGGCCAGGGGTTTTCCGCCCAGAATATGGAAATGCAGGTGCTTCACGGTCTGACCGGCATCGGGGCCGCAGTTGCTCACCACCCGGTAGCCGTTCACCAGGCCCTCGGCCTGGGCAATCCGGGGAATCACCTCAAAAATATGGGCCACCACGCCGCTGTTTTCCGGGGTGACGGCATCCACGCTGTCCAGGTGGGCCTTGGGCACCACCAGAATGTGGGTGGGGGTCATGGGGGCGATGTCCCGGAAGGCAAAGACCAACTCATCCTCATAGACCTTGCTGGAGGGAATTTCCCCTCCGATGATTTTGCAGAACAGACAATCCGACATATTCCATTCCTCCCAATGATTATAGTCCGAAAACGTGTACCCCGGTCACGCTCACCACGCCCATGATGATGCCCGCCAGCACCACCCCCAGACACACGGACAGGGTGGCGGACTTGAAGCCCATGTCCAGGAACGAGGCGGCCAGGGTGCCGGTCCAGGCTCCGGTGCCCGGCAGGGGAATGCCCACAAACAGCAGCAGGGCCAGAAACAGTCCGCCCCGCCCGGCCTTCTGGGTCAGCTTCTGACCGGCGTGCTCCCCCTTGTTCACGCAAAAGGTGAAGAATTTGCCGATATACCGTTTGTCCATGCCCCAGATCAGCACCTTCCGGGCGAACAGGTAGATGATGGGCACCGGCAGCATATTGCCGATGACGCAGATCACCAGGGCGGTGAAATAGTCCAGTCCCATGCCCACGGCGTAGGGAATGGCCCCCCGCAGTTCGATCAGGGGCACCATGGACACCAAGAAACACATGATATAATGCAGCAGCATAGCGTTCTCTCCAACAAATGAATTTCCCGCACATTGTAGCATACCCTTGACAGTAATGCAACAAATTATAAGAATATTTATCAATTCTTATACATTTACGCTGTTGAACCCCTGCATTTTATATAGAAAACAAGCAGTTTTTACTTGGTGCCGAAGATCCGGTCCCCGGCGTCGCCCAGACCGGGAACGATGTAGGCGTGCTCGTTGAGCTTTTCGTCCAGAGCCGCCAGGTAGATCTCCACATCCGGGTGGGCCTTCTGCACCGCCGCCACGCCTTCGGGGCAGCCGATGATGTTCATCATGATGATGTTCCGGCAGCCGTGTTGCTTCAGGAAATCAATGGCCGCCACGGCGCTGCCCCCGGTGGCCAGCATGGGGTCCACCACAAACACCACCCGGTTCTCAATGTCCTCGGGGAGCTTGCAGTAGTATTCCACCGGCTTGTGGGTCTCCGGGTCCCGGTACAGACCGATGTGGCCGATTTTCGCCGAGGGAATCAGGGCCACCATGCTGTCCACCATGCCCAGACCCGCCCGGAGCACCGGGACAATGGCCAGCTTCTTGCCGGAGAGCATCCGGCACTTGGCGGTGGTGATGGGGGTCTCCACGGTGACTTCCTCCGTGGGCAGATTCCGGGTGGCCTCAAAGCACATCAGCCCGGCGATTTCTCCCACCAGCTCCCGGAATTCCTTCACCGGGGTGTCCTTGCTGCGCAGGATGGCCAGCTTGTGCTGAATCAGGGGATGCTCCAAAACATGAACCGTTGCCATTTTCTGTTTCTCCTTATTTCCATAGAATATGGTATCACACCGCCGGGGTTTCCCCGGCGGATTTTTGCAGTCGCTCCAGCCGCTCCCGCTCCGCCTGGCTCAGCCGCAGGTAGTTGGGCGCCAGGGCGGCGGCATCTCCCGGCTCCCCGGCGGCGATCTTCCGGGCGGCCAGAATGGCTACCCCGTCTGCCCGCTGGTGCATCCGGTGCTCCGGGGGCAGAATCAGATTGGGAAGGGGCAGGGTGTTCCGGCACAGGATGCTCCCGTCTCCCACCAGGAAGATGGGTCCTTCCAGCGCTTTCAGCTCCTCCTCCAGCTCCTTCAGGGCGATGGCCCGGTCCGGGGCAATGCGGGTCAGCGTCCCCTTTTCCGCCCGGAACAGGGCATTGTACACCTGGCTGCGCCGGGCGTCCATGCAGGGGCAGACATAGCCCTCGTATGCTCCCAGATGCTCCGCCATGGCCTCCAGGGTGCTCACCCCATAGCAGGGAATCTCCGCCCCCCAGGCGAAGCCCTTGGCGGCGGCCATGCCGATGCGTACCCCGGTGAAGGAGCCGGGGCCTGCCGCCACCGCTGCGGCGGTGACGTCCGCCACGGCTTTGCCGCACTGCTTCAGCAGATCCTGGGCCATAACCATCAGGGTCTGGCTGTGGGTCAGCCCCGTATTCTGGTAGCTCTCTCCCAGCAGCTTTCCATCCTCCCACAGGGCGGTGGAAGCGGCTTTGGCGCTGGTTTCAAAGGCCAAGATCAGCAAGGAAATCCCCTCCTTCCAGGGTAATCCGCCGCTGGGTGTCCCCCAGCTTCTCAATGGACACGGCCAGGGCGCCCTCCAGGGCGTCGGCCACGTTTTCGCTCCACTCCACGGCGCACACGCCTCCCCGGTCCAGGTAGTCCTCCCAGCCGATGTCCCACAGGTCCTCGGAGGAGCCCAGCCGGTACATATCAAAATGGAACAGGGGAATTCGTCCCCCGATGTACTCGTTGACAATGGTGTAGGTGGGACTGGTCACCGGCTCCCGGTATCCCAGCCCCCGGGCCAGTCCCCGGGTGAAGGCGGTTTTCCCCGCACCCAGATCTCCCCGGTAGGCCAGCACCGTCCCGGCGGGAATCACGGCCCCCAGGGCGGCCCCCAGGGCCTCCGTCTGCTCCGGGGAACAGGTGTCAAATTCTTTTATCATACTCTCACTTCGCGTTTTTCAGTCTCTCCGCCTGATCGGCGGTGGCCAGGGCATTGATAATCTCATCCAGATCTCCGTCCATCACCGCATCGATGCGGTACAGGGTCAGATTCACCCGGTGGTCGGTGACCCGGCCCTGGGGGAAATTGTAGGTGCGGATGCGCTCGTTGCGCATGCCGGTGCCCACCTGGCTCCGGCGCATGCCGGTGACGGCCTCATCCAGCTTGCTCTGCTCGATTTCGTAGAGCTTGCTGGCCAGCATCCGCATGCACTTCTCCCGGTTCTGGACCTGGCTGCGCTCCTCCTGGCAGGCCACCACAATCCCGCTGGGCTTGTGAATCAGCCGGACGGCAGAGGAGGTCTTGTTCACGTGCTGGCCCCCGGCGCCGCTGGCCCGGTAGACCTGCATCTCAATATCCGCCGGGTTGATCTGCACGTCCACTTCCTCCATCTCCGGCAGCACCGCCACGGTGGCGGTGGAGGTGTGGACCCGGCCCCCGGATTCCGTCTCCGGCACCCGCTGGACCCGGTGGACCCCGGACTCATATTTGAGTCTCGAGTAGGCCCCCTGGCCCTCGATGATGAAGTCGGCCTCCTTCACCCCGCCCAGCTCCGTCTCGTTGTAGTTCATCAGCTCCAGCTTCCAGCCCATCTTGGCGGCGTACATGGTGTACATCCGGAACAGGCTGTGGGCGAACAGGGCGCTCTCCTCCCCGCCTACCCCGCCCCGGATTTCCACAATCACGCTCTTGTCGTCGTTGGGGTCCTTGGGCAGCAGGAGAATCTGCAATTTCTGGTAGAGTTCTTCCTTCTGCTGCTTGGCCTGGGCGAAGGTCTCCTGGCACAGCTCCTTCATCTCCGGGTCGGCCATCAGCTCCTGGGCGTCGTCCATGTCCTGCTGGGCCTTGCAGTAGTCCTGATAGGTCTGGACGATGGGCTCCAGCTCGTTTTTTTCCTTGATGAGCCGGGCGGCTTTCTTGGGGTCGGCGTAGAAGTCCGGCTGTTCGGACTTGGCGCACAGCTCCTCGTAGCGGCCCCACAGGGCCCGCAGTTTTTCCAGCATAATTTCTTCTCCGTTTTTTGCCGTCACCGGGGTAAAGTCCCGAAAACGGCGAATCATTTTCAGTTTTTCGACATTTTTCCAGACATACTCCCGTCGTGCGGGGGCAAGTTAATCCCGTCGGAACACCTGCAGGACGCAGCTGGCGGTGTCGGTGAGCATTTTCGTTTCCGCCAGCCGCCGGGCGCCCTCCTTGCTGATGCGGAACACATGGGGGGTCATTTCCAGCAGGTTTTCCACCTGCTTTCCCTCCAGGGTGAAGGAAAACCGGATGGGAACCAACTGTTCCGGCACAAACCCCGGCACCGCAAAATCAGGGGGAGATTCCTTTTGAATCACCTGCTGGTAAATAATGGATTTCAGTCCCAGCAGATGGTCCGGCTGGGCCAGCACCCGGAAGAAGTATCCCCCGGGAATCAGCACCCGCCGAAATTCCTCTGCCATGGTCAGGGCGAACAGACTGGTCACCAGCCCCGCGCTGCCGTCGGGCACCGGAATATGGGAAGCGGTGGCGCACAGCCACCGGGCCTGCTTGTATTTTCCTGCGGCGAAGCGGACTGCCTCTTTTGAAATATCCATTCCTGTCAGGGGCAGGTTCAGGGCTTGGGCCAGCCGGGCGGCATAGTATCCCTCTCCGCAGCCCACGTCCAGAATCTCTCCTTTGATGGGCAGCCGGCGGGCGGTCTCAATCAGGGTTTCGGCGATGGGGGCATAGAATCCCCCTTCCAGAAATTCCCGCCGAGCGGCCACCTGGTCCCGGGTGTCTCCGGGGTGCAGGGAATGCTTCCGGGTAACGGGCAATAAGTTGACATAACCCTGCCGTGCCACGTCAAAGCTGTGGCTATTGGGGCAGACCCAGCGCCGGTCCTCCCGGGACAAGGGCTGGGCGCAGATGGGACAAAGCAAATTCATACCGCAATCCTCCACCCTCTACTATACCCCATTTTTCCCGGTGAGTCAAAGCTTTTCTGGGAAGACACCACCATTCCACACAGAAAGGAAGTTTTTCCATGCGGCGAATTCTGGCGCTGGCCCTGTGCCTGAGCTTTCTGGCGGTTCCCGCCCAGGGGGCGGCGGGGCAGAAATATGTGGCGCTGACCTTTGACGACGGTCCCTCCGGCCGGTACACCCGGCAGCTGCTGGATGGGCTTCGGGAGCGGGGGGTGACGGCCACCTTCCTGCTGTGCGGCTACCGGATTGCCCAATACCCGGACATCACCCAGCGAATTGTGGAGGAGGGCCATGAAATCGGCTTCCACGGCTACTCCCACAAGTCCATGCAGGGCATGAGCCGCCGGGACATTGCCCAGGAGCTGTCCGATACCCAGGCCCTGCTGCCTGTTGGGTGCCATCCGGTGTTCTTCCGCCCGCCCGGGGGCTGCTGCTCCGATGCGGTGCGGCAGGTGGCGGAGGTCCGGGGGCTGGCCATTCTCAATTGGTCCGTGGACCCCCGGGACTGGGCCACCCACGACACCGCCGCCATTGAGAAGGCAGTGCTGGGGAAGATTCACGACGGGGACATCGTGCTGCTCCACGACATGAGCACCAGCTCCGTCCAGGCGGCGCTGGACATTGTGGACGCCCTGCTGGAGCAGGGTTACGAGCCGGTGACGGCGGGGGAGCTGGCCCGGCTCCGGGGCGCCAACCTCCGGGCGGGAAAGACCTACACCAAGTTTCCCCCGGCATGAAAAAAGCGCCCCGGCGGAGTCCCCGCCGGGGCGTGAAAGGTCAATTGGGTTATTCCTGCTGGGCCTGGCGGATTTCGGCGGCGATGGGGCAGCTGCTTTCATAGACGCAGCCGCCGTAGGCACAGTCCGCCTCTTTCAGAATTCCGTTTTCCAGCAGGATTTCCACCATCCGGCTGGCGTCCAGCTGGCGGCAGTAGCCGCTGACGAACCGTTCCTGCTCCATGATCTCACCCCTTGGTAACGCAGAAGCCCCGGGGGCCGATGGTCAGGCAGTCCGGCGCCAGAATCTGCAGGTTGTAGCCGAACACCGGCTGGCCGAAGGGAATTTCCCAGGGGTCGCCGCTGCGGTTGCAGTAGACGTGGAAGGTCTCCCCCCGGTAGCTTCGGCTGAACCCCAGGTGCTTGTCCTGGGCCTTGCAGAAGTGGATGTCTCCCAGCCGGAAGGCTTCATAGCGCTTGCGCAGCTGGCCCAGCCGGCGGAAGTGGGCCTGGAGCTCCCTGTCCTCCTGTCCCCAGGGGAAGGGGCGGCGGTTGAAGGGGTCCCGGTGTCCCTCCATCCCCGCCTCGTCGCCGTAGTACAGGCAGGGGCTGCCGGGCAGGGTGTACTGCAGGAAGGAGGCGGTGAGCAGCCGGTCAATGGCCACGTCCATCTGGTTCCGGGTCAGGTGCCGCTTGGACTGTTCCTCCCGGCCGCCGTGGAAATCGTCCACCAGAGCGGTGAGGATCCGGGGGGTGTCGTGGGTGCCCAGCATATTCATGTTGCACAGCACCACCTCCGCCGGGTAGTTCTCCACAATGGACATGACGGTATCCTTCAGACCCTTGCCGCCGTCGATGCCCCGGACATAGTTGATGATGGCAGTGCGGAAGGGATAGTTCATCACGGAATCCAGCTCGCCCTGGGTGAAGTAGCCCCGGCGCTGGCCGTAGGCGCACTTGTTGGAGGCGTCCTCCCAGACCTCCCCCAGGATCAGGGCGTCGGGCTTGATTTCATGGGCCCGGTGCCGGAGCATCCGGATGAACTCGTCGGGGAGTTCGTCCGCCACGTCCAGCCGGTAGCCGTCGGCCCCCAGCCGGAGCCAGTGGGCCACTACGCTGTCCTCCCCGGTGATGATATACTCCAGGAAGGAGGGCTCCATCTTGTTTACCGTGGGCAGGGTGTCGAAATTCCACCAGCAGTGGTACACATCCGGCCACTGGTAGAAGGTATACCAGCTGCGGTAGGGAGAGTTGGGGTCCTGATAGGCGCCGCCGCTGCCGAAGGCCCCGTCCCGGTTGAAGTACAGGCTGTTGGTGCCGGTGTGGGAGAACACTCCGTCCAGAATCACCCGGATGCCCCGGTCATGGGCCGCCTGGCACATCCGGGTGAAGTCCGCCTCGGTGCCCAGCATGGGGTCGGGGGTTTTGTAGTCCCCGGTGTCGTAGCGGTGGGAAGAAAAGCTCTTGGTGATGGGGTTCAGATATAATATGGTGGTACCCAGGCTGGCAATATAATCCATTTTTTCGGTGATGCCCTGGAAATTGCCGCCGTAAAAGTCATTGTTCAGGACGATGCCCTGTTCCGTGGGCTGCCAGTGCACATCCTCGTACCAGTATTGGTGGAGGGTGTAGGGCCGGAGCTTGCCGGTAAGGTCGCAGAAGCCGGAGCGGTGGAACCGGTCTGGGAAAATCTGGTAATAGGTGGCGCCTTTTGCCCAGTCCGGGGTGTGAAAATCCCGGGGAATGCAGCTGAGCTGCCACAGGTCGCCGGCCTCCATGTTGGTGTCGTCTCCCTGCTTGAACAGGCGGAAGCCTCCGTCGGGGTTGTCCACAAAGAAATAATAGAAGAACAGACCCGGGGAGGAAAGGGAGAATTCCCCGCAGAAAATTTCATAAGGACCCTGCCGCTGCTTGAGGGCCAGGACGATGCTCTGGGAGCTGCTGTCTCCGTCCCGGTTCAGGATGCAGGTCACCTGACTGGCCCGCACCGTGGCGGGGACATGGACGTTCAGGGTGCAGGTCTGGCCGGGCACCAGGGGTCCAAAGGGAAATTTATACAGGGTTTGCTTGCTGTCATACAGAATTCTCATGGCGGTCTCCTCGGATGATGATTTAAGAAAGGGGTAACGCATTGGTAATTATAACGGATTTGACCAGAAAATGGAAGGGGGAAAATAGATAAAAACACAACAAATTTATTTACATAACAACACAAGACCCCGGCGTTCCCCATTTTCGGGGGCCGGGGCCTGGGCTATGCTTCGGTTTACTGCCGGATCAGGGTGATTTCCGCTGCCGTTTCCAGGGTTCCTTTCTCCACCGGAAGCAGGATGTGCCAGCAGGTTCCCTCCCCGGTTTCGTCGTACCGGGGCAGTTGGATTTCCAGAATTCCTTCCTCCTGCCGGAGAATTTCCGCCTGGGGCGCTTCTCCCTGGGGGACGTTTTCCACCCGGATCAGCACCAGGTCCTGGTCCTCAAACCAGCTGTCCCCCAAAGATTCCATTCGGCCCGCCAGCTCTGTCAGGTCGAATTGCTCCCCCATCTGGGTCCGGTAGTCCGTCCAGTCCGCCGGGCAGGTCAGCAGCGCCGCTGCCGGGTCCCCGGGCTTACCTTCCAGCCGGGGGGTGGATATTGTCTCCGGCAGGGAAGTTCCATCGGTGGCAGCGCTCTGGGAGCGGAAGGGGGCGGCTTCCTCCGCTGCCTGGGCCATTTCCGCCTCCTCTGCCGCCCCGTTTTCCGCCGCTCCTGCCCCAGGGGCGGCCTGGAGGGAAGCGGTATCGGCGGTACCGCCGGCGCTGCCCTTGGGCTGGAACCACCAGAACCAGCCCGCCAGCACCAGGGTCAGGCAGGCGGCCATGGCCAGAACCGGTTTCCATAACACCGTTTTCCCAGGCGGAGGAGCCTGCCGGGCTCTGTCCGTCTCCGCCAGCAGGTCTGCCGGCAGCAGGCCGATGGCGTCGTGAAGCTGTTCTGCCGTCATAGGTCGAAGCCCTCCTTTCGCAGGTATTCCTTCAGCCCCACCCGGGTGCGGTAGAGCAGGCTTTTGGTCTGGCCCTCGGTCATGCCGCAGGCGGCGGCCACCTCTTTCAGGGAATCCAGGTAGTAGTACCGTGCCAGAAAGGCGGTTCTGGCCCGGGGGCTCTGGAGCCGGAGGTAAACCCCGATGGCATCCGCCAGGAGTTTGACATTCACAATCTCTTCGGTGGTGTTCCCCCCGCTGACGCACTCCCCCAGCTCCTCCAGGGACAGGGCGTACTGGGAGTCCCGGCGCTTGGCCCGGTTCCGGCCCCGGAAGCAGTCAATGGAAATCCGCCGGGTGAGCTTGGCCAGGTAGGCCGACAGCACCCCGGGCCGGTGGGGGGGCATGGAGTTCCAGGCAGCCAGATAGGTGTCGTTGACGCTCTCCCGGCTGTCCTCGGCGTCGGAGAGAATGTTCAGGGCAATCTTGGTTAAGTAGCGATCGTATTTGTCCTGGGTGTGGGTGATGGCGCTTTCGTCCCGCTCCCAGTACAGATTCACAATGTCGGCGTCCTCCATAAACACGGCCTCCTTCTCTACAATAAATACTCGACAGAATCCGGCGTTGGTTTCGCCGGATTTGAAAAATGCCGCGCCGGATGCCCGGCGCGGCCGTGAAAGCTTACTCTTCCAGGATGGCGATGTGGACGGTGTCCAGCTGGCTCTTGTCCACGGTGGTGGGGGCGCCCATCATCAGATCCTGGGCGTTCTTGTTCATGGGGAAGGTGATGACCTCCCGGATGCTCTCCTCGCCGGTGAGCAGCATCACGATCCGGTCCACCCCGGGGGCGGCGCCGGCATGAGGGGGCGCACCGTAGGTGAAGGCGTTGTACATGGCGGGGAACTTGGCCTTTACATCCTCCTCGCCCAGGCCCACCATCTGGAAGGCCTTGACCATGATCTCCGGGTCGTGGTTCCGGACGGCGCCGGAGGCGGTTTCATAGCCGTTGCACACCAGGTCATACTGGTTGGCGTGGATGGCCAGCAGCTTCTCGGTATCGCCTTCCGCCGCTTCCAGGGCCTTCAGGCCCCCCTGAGGCATGGAGAAGGGGTTGTGGCAGAATTCCAGGGCCCCGGACTCCTCCCCGATTTCGTACATGGGGAAGTCCACAATCCAGCACAGGGCGTACTGGTCCTCGTCGAAGTGGCCGGGCACCCGCTTGCCCAGCAGGGTACGGATGACGCCGGCGGTTTTCTGGGCGGCAGCCTTCTTGCCGGCGGCCATGCACACGAAGCTGCCGGGCTTCAGATTCAGCTTTTCCGTCAGGGCGGCCTGGCAGTCTCCCAGGAACTTGGAGACGCCGCCGGTGAAATTGCCGTTTTCATCCACCTTCACCCAGCAGGCCTTGTTCCCGGTCTGGACCTCCACATCCGCCAGGAGCTTGTCAATCCACTTCCGGGCCTGGGTGAAGTTGTCCACCGCCACGGCCTTGACCGTAGCGTTCTCAAAGGGGCCGAAGCCGCAGCCCTGAACTTCGGCGGTGATGTCCTGAATTTCCAGGTCGATGCGCAGGTCGGGCTTGTCGGTGCCGTAGCGCTCCATGGACTCGTTGAAGGGGATGTGGCGGAAGGGGGCCTGGGTCACCCGGCTGTACTTGCCGAACTTCTCAAACACCGGCACCAGCACGTCCTCCAGGGTGGACAGCACGTCCTCCTGGGTGGCGAAGGCCATCTCCATATCCAGCTGATAGAACTCGCCGGGAGTCCGGTCCGCCCGGGCGTCCTCGTCCCGGAAGCAGGGGGCGATCTGGAAATATTTGTCAAATCCGGCGGTCATCAGCAGCTGCTTGAACTGCTGGGGGGCCTGGGGCAGGGCGTAGAACTTGCCGGGGTGGTTCCGGGCGGGCACCAGGTAGTCCCGGGCGCCCTCCGGGGAGGAGGCGGTGAGGATGGGGGTGGTGATCTCCAGGAAACCCTTCTCGGTCATCAGCCGCCGCAGCTCCGCCACCACCTGGCAGCGCAGCACAATGTTATTCTTCACCGCCGGGTTGCGCAGGTCCAGGAAGCGGTACTTCAGCCGGGTGTTCTCGTCGGCGTCCCGGCTCTTGTTGATCTCAAAGGGGAGCTGGTTGTGGCGGCACTTGCCCAGCACCTCGATCTTCTCCGGCACCACTTCGATGTCGCCGGTGCGGAGCTTGGCGTTCTTGCTCTCCCGCTCCCGGACGGTGCCGGTGACGGAGAGGGTGGTCTCCTTGTTCAGGGGCTTGATGACGGACATCATGGCCTCGTTTTCAATGACCACCTGGGTGGTGCCGTAGAAGTCCCGGAGGACGCAGAAGGCAAAATTGGCGCCGACCTCCCGGACATTCTCCAGCCAGCCGACGATGGTAACCTGCTTGCCGGCGTCGGACAGCCGCAGCTCGCCGCAGGTGTGGGTTCTGGATTGCATCATGGATAAAATCCTCTCTTGCTCTATAAGTTTCGTCTAGCTATTATTTCACAAACCGGGGAAAAAGTCAATGATCTGCCACCTCACGGCGAAAAAAATCCGGGAGCCGCATCCGGCTCCCGGTGGCAGATTTTTCAGGCGGAGACTTCCTCCGTCTCTGCGGCGATGGCCTCCAGGCATTTTTCCAGGTAGACCTTCTGCACCGCCGCCACGATGCAGGTGAACAGCAGCCGTTTTTCGTCGCTGTCGTCATCGCTGTCGGAATCAAAGGTATCCTCCAGGTCGAAGGTGAACCGGAGCAGCCCCTCGTATTCCCGGCAGAAGTAGTCGTAGGCGGTTTCCAGGGGATAGGTCCGGCGCTGAATCTGGAAAAACCCGGCCAGGGCATCCAGGGACAGCACGTTTTTCGCCATTGCAATGAAGAACAGGTAGGCGATCTGGTCCCGGCTGTACTGCTTTTTTACCGGGCTGGAAATCAGCCCCTTTTTCACATAGTTGCTGATCATGGAGGGGGTCAGGGCGGTGTCCCCCAGGGGGGAAAGGTATTCCCCGATGTATTTGGCGGCCTGCTCCAGGTACAGTCCCACGTTGGGAATTTCGGCGTACCGGGGCAGCCGGAAGCATTCCACAGAGGCGGCAATCCGCCGCTTGGTTTCTTCGCGCATTGTGCATCACCTTGAGTCATTATAGCTGCAAAAACCGGGAAAGTCAATATTGAAAACTTTTTCATGAGATTCCCTTGACATTGTCAACTTACATTGATACAATATCAGCGGGTTTTTAAAAACCGATTAAGACATACCAAAAATCTCAGGTTTTACCCAAGGAGATCCTATGAAATATAAAGTTGTATCCGATTCCTCCTCCAATCTGCTGAACAATACCGCCCTGTACGCCTGTGTTCCCATGAAGATCATCGGCCAGCGGGAGTACATTGACGACGGCGCCCAGGACACCGCTGTGATGACCCAGGAGCTGCGGCAGTACAAGGGAAAGTCCAGTTCCTCCTGCCCCAATGTGTCCGACTGGCTGGAAGCCTTCGGGGATGCGGACGTTGTGTTCGCCGTGACCATCACCCAGGTGCTGTCCGGCAGCTACAATTCCGCCTGCCAGGCGGCCGATACCTACATGGAGGAGCACCCCGGCGCCAAGGTCTATGTGATTGACTCCATGGCCGCCGGTCCGGAGCAGGCCATGATCATTGACCGGCTCTTTGAGCTGATGGAGCAGGGGCTGGAGCCGGAGCAGGTGCTGGAAAAGGTCCGGGACTATCAGGACCATACCTACACCCTGTTCTGCCTGGAATCCCTGACCAACCTGGCCCGGAACGGCCGGGTCAGCCCCACCGTGGCCAAGATTGCCGGGGTACTGGGCATCCGGGTCTGCGGCGAGGCCCAGGAGGGTCAGATTGCCCCAGTCCACAAGGCCCGGGGGGCAAAAAAGGCCCTGAACACCCTGGTGGAGATGATTGCCGAGCGGGGCTTCCACGACGGCTGCTTGCTGCGGGTGGCCCACTGCTTCGGCCCGGATATGACCCTGCAGCTCCGGGACGCCATTCTGGAGCGGTTCCCCGGGGCCCGGTTCCACATGGAGACCACCGGCGTGCTGTGCAGCTACTATGCGGAGCAGGGCGGCCTGATGATCGGATTCGAGGGGGCCTACAATACCAGAAACCACACCTGATGCGCCGGTTTTGGGCATCAGAGGGGGCCGCGCCCCGTCCCGGCGGAAAACTCTTTTGAGTTTGTTTGCCCCCTGCGGCGGCAAACACTGTAAGATTTTTGAAATTATCCTTGTCCCGGTGCACATTTTGTGCGCCGGGGCTTTTTTGTGCTTGACGGGAAGAGATTGCCGAAGTAAAATAAAGATGTGCTTATAAAACTAATACTTGCTTAGATATTAGGAGGCGATGACCATGACCCAGCGGGAGCGGCAGGTTCTGCAGCTCATTGAGGCCAACCCCATGATCTCCCAGCAGGAGCTGGCGGAGAAACTGGGCATCACCCGTTCCTCGGTGGCGGTGCACATCTCCAACCTGATGAAGAAGGGCTGCATCGCCGGGAAGGGCTATGTCCTGCGCAGCAGCGCCTACGCCGTGGTGGTGGGAGGCGTGAACGTGGACATCGGGGGCCGGTCCTTTGCCCCGCTGGTACCGGCGGACTCCAATCCCGGGGTGGTCACCACCAGTCTGGGGGGCGTGGGCCGGAACATTGCCCACAACATGAGCCTGCTGGGCCTGGACGTCCGGCTGCTCACCGCCTATGGGGACGACCTCCACGGCCAGCAGGCGGCAGCGGTATGCTCCCAGCAGGGCATCGACCTGAGTCATGCCCTGCAGATTCCCGGGGGTACCACCTCCACCTATCTGTACCTGGCGGCCCCGGGGGGAGAGATGGTGCTGGCGGTGTCCGATATGGCCATCTGTGAGAAAATCACCCCCGGCTACCTGGCCTCCCTCCGCTCCATCCTGGACAATGCCCAGGTGGTGGTGGCGGATACCAACATCCCCCGGGAGTCCCTGGCCTATCTGGCGGAGAATCTCACGGTTCCCCTGTTTGTGGACCCGGTGTCCACCGCCAAGGCGGAGAAAATCAGGCCCATTCTCTCCCGGATTCACACCCTGAAACCCAACCGGCTGGAAGCGGAACTGCTCTCCGGGGTGGAAATCCGCAGCCGGGAGGATGCGGTTCGGGCGGCAGATGTCCTGCTGGGCCTGGGGCTGCACCGGCTGTTCCTGTCTCTGGGGGCAGAAGGGGTGCTGGCCGCCATGGGAAACCAGCGGCTGTGGCTGCCCACCATTCCCGGCCGGATGGTGAATACCACCGGCTGCGGCGACGCCTTCATGGCGGCTCTGGTCTGGGCCTATCTGGAGGGCAGCGACCTGGAGACCACCGCCCGGGCAGGCCTGGCCGCCGGTTCCATCGCCATGGAGTCGGAACAAACCATCAACCCCGCCCTGTCCGCCCCGGCCCTGAAGGCCCGGATGGGACGATGACAACCTGTTATTTTCGTTTTGGAAAGGAACGTGACATCCATGAACATGAATCAGTGCCTGGACGTAAAACCGGAAGTGGCCGAGGCTCTGGCGGCGGGCAAGCCTGTGGTGGCGCTGGAATCCACCATCATCTCCCACGGCATGCCCTACCCCCAGAATGTGGAGACCGCCCTGAACGTGGAGCGGATCATCCGGGAGAACGGGGCGGTTCCCGCCACCATCGCCGTCATCGGCGGCCGGCTGAAGGCCGGTCTGACCCCGGAGGAAATTGAATACTTCGGCAAGAAGGGCACCGCCATCCGGAAGGCCTCCCGCCGGGACCTGGCGATTCTGTGCGCCAAGGGCCAGGACGGCGCCACCACCGTCACCACCACCATGATGATCGCCCACATGGCAGGCATCTCCATCTTTGCCACCGGCGGCATCGGGGGCGTTCACCGGGGTGCAGAGACCACCATGGACATCTCCGCCGACCTGGAGGAGCTGGGCCAGACTCCGGTGATGGTGATCTGCGCCGGGGCCAAGTCCATTCTGGACCTGGGCCTGACCCTGGAATACCTGGAGACCAAGGGCGTGCCGGTGATCGGCTACGGCACCGAGGAGCTGCCCGCCTTTTACACCCGCCGCTCCGGCTTCGGGGTGGACTACCGGATGGACACCCCGGAGGAGCTGGCGGCAGCGCTGCGGGCCAGCAAGGACATGGGCCTGCGGGGGGGCATGCTGGTGACCAACCCCATCCCCGAGGAATATGCCATGCCGCTGGAGACCATCAACGCCGCCATTGACCAGGCCATTGCCGAGTGCAATGCCAAGGGCATCCACGGCAAGGACACCACCCCCTTCCTGCTGGCCCGGGTGGCGGAGATCACCGGGGGCGACTCCCTGGCCTCCAACATTCAGCTGGTTTACAATAACGCAGCCCTGGCGGCCAGAACCGCCGTGGCCTTCTGCAAGCTGTAAAGGCAAAAAACCTGCCCGTTTTCCTGGAAAACGGGCAGGTTTTGCCGCTTTCTCAGGGTCTCCCGGGCTGGGGCGGCGGCGTGCAGGGAGCCGGAGCGCCGCCGCAAATTCCCGGATTGTGTCGGAGAAAAAGGAAAAAATCCTGAAAAAAAGGATTGCCAAACGGAAAAAACCATGATATAATATGCCGTGTGTCCGAGCAAAGCCAGCCACTGAACATTGGGATGTCGCCAAGCGGTAAGGCACCAGACTTTGACTCTGGCATTCGCTGGTTCGAATCCGGCCATCCCAGCCATTCGATCCGCTAGCTCAGTCGGTAGAGCAACTGCCTTTTAAGCAGTGGGTCCGGAGTTCGAATCTCCGGCGGGTCACCAAAAAGCCACCCCAATCGGGGTGGATGGCTTTTTGCGTGGTCAGAGGAGATTCGAACCATCTGAATGCAGCAGTCCGGTGGACTGCTGCTTGCCGCCGGCTGGACGGCGGCAACACTTTGATTTTCTTCCCATCGGGAAGAAAATGCAGCGAATCTCCGGCGGGCAGGCAGGGCCTGCAGCCAATGCGCTGCGAACTGCTCATTTGTCCGGGATTCCTGCCC
>CASFNR010000014.1 GCA_949296115.1 uncultured Eubacteriales bacterium
GAATCTGTTGGGCGCCGACGCTACCACCTGGGAGGCCACCTCCGGGTACCTGCTGTGGACGGTGAACTTCGGCGCACTGCCTGCCATTTTGAACGTGGTGCAGGGCCAGATGGTCCGCAGCGAAGGCTCTGCGATTCATGCCAGCATCGGCACCATGAGCGGCTGTATTCTGAACATCATTCTCGACCCCATTTTTATCCTGCCCTGGGGCTTCAACATGGGGGCGACCGGGGCAGGCCTGGCCACGTTCCTCAGCAATTGCGTGGCCTGCGGCTATTTCTTTGCCCTGGCCCGGATAAAGCGGGGAAAGACCTTTGTCTGTCTGGACATCCGGAAGCTGAAAAATCTGAGCAAGGAAGTGGTGCTGGGCATCCTGGGCGTGGGCATCCCGGCCTCCATTCAGAATCTGCTCAATGTCACCGGAACCACCATCCTGAACAACTTTACCGCAGTATACGGCGCATCCGCCGTGGCTGCCATGGGCGTTGCCCAGAAGATCAATATGCTGCCATTCCAGGTTGCATTGGGCTATTCTCAGGGTATCATGCCCCTGGTCAGCTACAACTACGCCAGTGGAAACGATATGCGGATGAAAAAGACCATTACATTCTCGCTATCCATTATCCTGCCCAGCATGGCGGTGGTCACGGGTCTTTACTGGTTCGGCGCTCCCGCGCTGGTGCGGATGTTCATGGAGAATCCGGAAATTGTCTCCTACGGCACGGCGTTCCTGCGGGGACTTTGCCTGGGCCTGGTGTTTATTTGCACAGACTTTGTGGCGGTGGGCGTCTTTGCCGCCATCGGCAAGGGAAAATACTCCCTGCTGTTTGCCATTCTGCGGAAAATTGTGTTTGAAATTCCCCTGCTGTTCCTGCTGAATACCCTGTTCCCGCTGTATGGTCTGGCCTATGCCCAGTTCGGGGCGGAATTCGTGCTGGCCATTGTGGCTGTGTTCATGCTGAGACGGATTTTCCGTCAGCATGGTCACGAGGCTGAGCAGCCTGCGGCCAGAAACTAAGAATACAGAACAATACCCGGTGCGGCTTTATTGAACCGCACCGGGTATCTTTATCGAAAAATTATGCCAGAATGGGCTTCAGAGCCTGCGCCAGCGTTTCCTTCTGGGCCTCGGCTTCTGCCAGATCCTTGCCCAGGGTGGTGAAGTAGGTCTTGATTTTGGGCTCGGTGCCGGAGGGACGGACCACCACAGTGGCGCCGCCTTCCAAGGCGTAGATCAGCACGTTGGCGGCGGGGAGACCGGTTTCCTCGGGCTTCTTGTAGTCCGTCACCTTGGTGACGGCATAGCCGCCGATTTCCTTGGGGGGATTGCTCCGCAGGGACTCCATGATGGAGGCCATCTTGTCCATGCCGGACAGGCCGGGGAATTCAAAGGAATCCACCTTGTTCAGATACCGGCCGTACTGGGCGTAAATGCTTTCCAGTCGCTCCTTGATGGAAGAACCGATGGAACGGTAATAAGCCGCCATTTCGCAGATCAGCATGGAGCCGATAATGGCGTCCTTGTCCCGGACATAGGGACCGGCCAGGTAGCCGTAGCTCTCCTCAAAGCCGAAAATGAACCGCTCCACTTCTCCGGCGGCCTCCAGATTGGCAATCTGGTCGCCGATCCACTTGAAGCCGGTGAGGACATTGCGCATCTCCACACCGTAGTGGGCGGCTACCGCATCGGCCAGGGGGGTGGAGACAATGGACTTCACCGCCACGGGATTCTTGGGCATGGTGCCCTTCTCAATCCGGCCTTGGCAGATGTAGTCCAGCAGCAGCACACCCACTTCGTTGCCGGAAACCAGTTCGTAGGTTCCATCGGGGCAGCGGATGGCGATGCCCACCCGGTCGGCGTCGGGGTCGGTGGCCAGCATCAGGTCGGCGCCGGAGGACTTGGCCAGTTCCAGGCCCAGCTTCAGCGCGGTAGGGACAGGTGGGGAAGTTGCCGTCGGGATACTGCTGCTCGGGGACGATGGTGATGTCGTCGATGCCAATGTCATGGAGCACCCGGGTGACGGGCACCAGACCGGAGCCGTTCAGGGGAGAGTACACCAGCTTCAGCCCAGCGGTCTTGCACAGACCGGGACGGACGGAGCGGGCCTTGATGGCGTCGTACAGGGCCTCCTTGCAGTCATCGCCCACATATTGGATGAGCCCCTGGGACAGACCGTCCTCAAAGGACATCCACTTGGCGCCGGTGAGGATGTCGGTGTTCTGGATTTCCGCATACACCACAGCGGCGGCGTCATCGGTCATCTGGCAGCCGTCGGGGCCGTAGGCCTTGTAGCCGTTGTACTTGGCGGGGTTGTGGGAGGCAGTAATCATGATGCCGGCGTTGGCACCGTAGTACCGGGTGGCAAAGCTCAGGGCGGGGACGGGCATCAGGGCGTCGTAAATCCGGACGTGGATGCCGTTGGCGGCCAGAACGCTGGCGGCGTTTTTGGCAAATACGTCGGAGTTGATCCGGCTGTCATAGGAGATGGCAACCAACTGACTGCCGCCCTGGGTCTTGACCCAGTTGGCCAGGCCCTGAGTGGCCTGCCGGACAACGTAAATATTCATCCGGTTGGAACCGGCGCCCAGCACGCCCCGCAGACCGGCGGTGCCGAATTTCAAAGCAACGGCGAAGCGATCCTTGATTTGCTCGTCCTGACCGGCGATAGATTTCAGTTCTTCTGTCAGCGCCGGATCTTCCAGGTCGGCTTCCAGCCAGCGCTTATAATCGTCCATGTACATGTGAATCACCTGATCCTTTGTTAAAGTTTGGGTTTTACGCAATTCAACCAAATATAGTATAGGCGATTTGAATTCCATTGTCAATAATGTATTATATAACCGGAAATAAGTGGACAAAAAGGAGAGATTCTTCCAGGGCGGTTGCTTTCCATGCTATTATCCGCTATGATAGAAATCGAAGAGACGGCAAGGGCGGCGGCAGGCTGCGGGGCTGCCTTTTCCGGGGCAATCCGCAGGGAACTTGACGGGATAGAAAGGAATAGAAATATGGGTAAACATACGCAGAGCCAGGAATTGAGGAAGAACAGAATGCTCAACGACCCCATCTCCCGGGTGATTCCCCAGATGGCCATTCCCACCATTGTGGCGTTCCTCATCAACTCCATCTATTCCTTGGCGGATACTTACTTTGTCAGTTCCCTGGGTACCAACGCCACTGCGGCGGTGAGCGTCAATGCCTCCCTGGATCAGCTGATTATGATGGCCGGTTCCATGCTGGCGGTGGGCGCCAACAGCTACATCGCCCGGCTCTTGGGAGAGGGAAACGAGAAGAAAGCCAGCCAGGTTCTGTCCACTGCCTTTTTCCTGGCTGGGGGCCTTGGTGCGGCGCTGATGGTGGTGGGCCTTCTGTTTATGACGCCTATGGTCCGGATGCTGGGGGCGACGCCCACCTGCGAGCAGTATTCCATCGACTATGCCACCTACGTTCTGTATGCTGCGCCCTTTATGGCCACCAGCTTTGTGATGAACCAGTGCCTGCGCAGTGAGGGCAGCGCCACGCTGAGCATGGTGGGCATGGGCTTCGGCGGCATTTTGAACTGCGTTCTGGACCCAATTTTCATTTTCGGGCTGAACATGGGCGTGGCGGGAGCCTCCCTGGCCACGGCAATCTCCAAGTGGGTCAGCTTTTCCATCCTGATTTTCCCCTATCTCACCCGGCGGAGCCTGCTGCATCTGAGCATCCGCAATTTCCACTGCACCCGGGACATCCTGACCAAGATCCTTTCGGTAGGGTCTTCCTCCATGTTCCGCACGGGGCTGGCGGTGGTTTCGGCCATCCTGCTCAACGATCTGGCGGGAAGCATCTCCGATTCGGTGCTGGCGGGCATCGGGGTGTGCACCAAGATTATGATGTTCCCCTTCGGCATTATCCTGGGCTTCGGCAATGGATTCCAGCCGGTGGCGGGATTCAACTGGGGTGCAAAACGCTTTGACCGGGTGGAGGAGAGCTACCGCTACAGCGCTCGGGTGGCGATTTTTGGTTCGGCCCTGATGGGCCTGGTGCTGGCCCTGCTGGCAGACCGAATTATTGTGGTATTTGCCGGACCGGATCCGGAGATGCGGCGGATTGGTGTGATCTGCATGGTCAGTCAGTGCATCGCCCTGCCCATCCATGCCTGGGTTGCCACGGTGAATATGCTTTGCGCCGGCCTGGGAAATGCCCGTGGAGCCCTGATTCTGGCGTCTGCCCGGCAGGGAACCTGCTTTATTCCCATTCTGCATCTGATGGCTTGGCTGCTGGGGGCCTACGGTGTGGCCACGGTTCAGGCGGTGGCGGATCTCCTGTCGCTTGCCCTGGCGATTCCCATTGCCCTGGGGATGCGGCGGAAGATTTTTCAGGCCATGGAGAACCAGCACCAAATGGCGGCGGTCAGACCGATGCGGAGCCCTCAAGTGAGAGTGGCGGAAAGTGAGGAAACGGAGCAATGCTGATTAAACGGGACTTTTTGTACCCTTCAAAGGGAACCAACCGTCCTCTTCATATCTATCTCCCGGATGGATATTTTGAAACGGAGGAACGTTACCCCGTGATGTATTTCTTCGACGGGCATAACCTGTACCGGGACGAGGACGCCACCTACGGCCGGTGCTGGGGGCTGGCGGACTTCCTCGCCGGCTGGGAAAAGCCCATGATCGTGGTGGGCGTGGAGTGCGGCCACGACGGAGATGAACGATTGAGTGAATATCTGCCCTATCCGGCGGACCAGGGCAGTCACTTTGCCGGGATTCCGCCCATGGGGCAGGCCACCATGGACTGGCTTGTGGGGCAGGTAAAGCCCCTGATCGACTGGGAGTACCGAACCATTCCCTTCCGGGAGTGTACCGGCATTGCCGGCTCCAGCATGGGCGGCCTGATGGCGCTGTATGGCATAACGCATTACAACCGGTGGTTTTCCAAGGCCGGATGCCTGTCCAATGCCATCGGCTTCTGCATGGGACCCCTGACGGATGACCTGAAGCGCAGCGACATCAGCCCGGATACCCGGGCCTACCTCTCCTGGGGGACGAAAGAGGCTTACGGCCTGAAAAATCCCAACAAGGAGGATCACAGCAGCAAAACCTATCTGTGGAACAAGAAAGCGGCGGACCTGCTGAAAAAACGGGGAGCGGCGGTGATGCTGTACTCCCAGGTGGGCGGCGGCCACTGGGAAGGAGACTGGGAAAAGCTGGTTCCTGAATTCATGAACTTTCTGTGGACCGAATGACAGGTTCCGGCGCGCGGAAGCGCGCCGGAACTGTTTTCTGGGAGAATATGCAGCGGCAGTGGATATAACCGGATATTCCAGAAGGAACGCAAAATGGAATATTCGGTTATACATCTAAAATATACAGATAAAAAGAGACCCGGGCAATCATTTCCCGGGAAAACCGGGGCAGAGAACCGGATGATTCCGATCCGCAGACCGGCTTGACAGCCGCTTTCTTTGTGGAAAATGACCGCTGATGACGGAAAACACTTTCAAAATGCGGTGAAATTACCGAAAATCCCCTGGGGCGGTATTTTTATGCAAACAGCCGTTGACAAAACCAGGATGTGGGAGTATAATCCGTGTATATTAAACGACAAACGTGAATATTATTCATCTGGAGGGCATTCACATGGCAAATAAGGACAACATCAAGAAGATTGTGCTGGCTTATTCCGGCGGTCTGGATACATCCATCATCATCCCCTGGCTGAAGGAGAACTACAACAACCCTGAGATCATTGCCGTTGCCGGCAATGTGGGACAGGCCGACGAGCTGGAGGGCCTGGAGGCCAAGGCCATCGCCACCGGCGCCAGCAAGCTGATTGTGGCGGACTTGGTGGACGAGATGGTGGACGACATCATCATCCCCTCTCTGAAAATGGGCGCTAAGTACGAGACCTACCTGCTGGGCACCGCCTTCGCCCGGCCGGTCATCGGCAAGAAGCTGGCGGAAATCGCCCTGGCAGAGGGTGCGGACGCCATTGCCCACGGCGCCACTGGAAAGGGCAACGACCAGGTCCGGTTTGAGCTGGCCATCAAGCGGTTCGCACCGGAGATGAAGATCATCGCCCCCTGGCGGGAGTGGGACATCAAGTCCCGGGACGAGGAAATCGACTACGCCGAGGCCCATAACGTCCCCCTGAAGATCAGCCGGGAGACCAACTATTCCAAGGATAAGAATCTGTGGCACCTGAGCCATGAGGGCCTGGACCTGGAGGACCCTGCCAACGAGCCGGATTACGACAAGCCGGGCTTTCTGGAAATGGGCGTGTCTCCCTTCAAGGCCCCCGACGTGCCCACCTATGTGACCATCGACTTTGAGGCTGGCGCTCCCGTGGCCATTGACGGGGAGAAGATGAAGGCCTCCAAGATCATTGAGAAGCTGAACGAGCTGGGCGGCGCCAACGGCATCGGCATCATTGACATCGTAGAGAACCGGCTGGTGGGCATGAAGGACCGGGGCGTGTACGAGACCCCCGGCGGTACCATCCTGTACTTTGCCCATCAGCAGCTGGAAATGATCACCATGGACAAGGATACCCTGCACATCAAGCAGAAGCTGGCGGTGGATTACGCTGACATGATCTACAACGGCAAGTGGTATTCTCCCATGCAGGAGGCCCTCACCGCCTTCGCCAACAAGGCCAATGAGTACGTCACCGGCTCCGTAAAGCTGAAGCTCTACAAGGGCAACATCATCCCCGCCGGCACCACCTCCCCCTATTCTCTGTACTCCGAGAATCTGGTGACCTTCGGGGAGAGCGACTACGACCAGGGCCAGGCTGCGGGCTTCATCAACCTGTGGGGCCTGCCCACCAAGGTTCAGGCGCTGCGGGAGCAGGGAAAGCTGTAAGAACTGATTCTGAAACGAAAATTTGTCCCCCGTGAGGGGGGCAAATTTCACACTTGCAGCCTGTGCGGGATGGTTCGACGGATATGCACGGAACATCGTTTCATCATGCAGTAAAAAAATTAGGATTTGAGGGAACGGACTATGGCAAAAATGTGGGCCGGACGGACATCCGGCGAAGTCAGCAGCATTGCGGATGATTTTAATTCTTCCATCCATTTTGACTGCAAGCTGTACAAGCAGGATATCACCGGCTCCATGGCCCACGCCGCCATGCTGGGGGCCCAGGGAATCCTGAGCAAACAGGAGGCGGATACTCTGATTGAGGGTCTGCAGGGTATTCTGGACGATCTGGAGTCCGGAAAGCTGGATTTTGATTATACCTGCGAGGATATTCATATGTTCGTGGAGCAGGTGCTGACCCAGCGGCTGGGGTATGTGGGCAAGAAGCTCCACACCGCCCGGTCCCGGAATGACCAGGTGGCGTTGGATCTGCGGATGTACCTGCGCTCTGAAATTGACGAGATTGCCGATCTGGTCAAAGCGCTGCTGCGGGCGGTTGTGGCCCAGGCGGAGCAAAACAGGAACGTTATCATGCCCGGCTACACCCATCTGCAGCGGGCACAGCCCATTTTGTTCAGCCACCATCTCATGGCCTATGCCATGATGCTCCTGCGGGACCTGGACCGGCTGGCGGACTGCCGGAAACGGATGAATGTATCCCCCATCGGCTGCTGCGCTCTGGCGGGCACTACCTACCATACGGACCGCTGGATGGAGGCCAAGGCCCTGGGCTTTGACGATATTGCCCGCAACAGCATCGACGGCGTGTCCGACCGGGACTTCTGCGTGGAACTGATGAGCGCCATTTCTCTGCTGATGATGCACCTGAGCCGGTTCTCGGAGGAGATTATTCTCTGGGCCAGCTGGGAGTTCAAGTTCATCGAGCTCAGCGATGCCTATACCACCGGCTCCTCCATCATGCCCCAGAAGAAGAACCCGGACATGGCGGAACTGGTCCGGGGCAAGACGGGCCGGGTCTACGGCGACCTGATGGCCCTGCTCACCACCCTGAAGGGCCTGCCTCTGGCCTACAACAAGGATATGCAGGAGGACAAGGAAGCGGTGTTCGATGCGGTGGACACGGTGAAGATGTGCCTGAAGGTCTTTGCCCCCATGGTGGAAACCATGACCGCCAAGCCGGAGAATATGAAAAAAGCGGCCCAGGGCGGTTTCATCAATGCCACCGACCTGGCAGATTACCTGGTGAAGAAAGGCCTGCCCTTCCGCAGCGCCTACAAGATTTCCGGCCAGATCGTGGCCAAATGCATTGCCGACGGTCAGGTGCTGGAGACCCTGCCCTTGGATGTGTATCAGACTTTCAGCCCCCTGTTCGGGGAGGATTTGTATCAGGATATTGATTTGACCACCTGTGTGGAGAAGCGGGTTTCCCAGGGCGGCACCTCTGCCGCTTCCGTGGAGTCCCAGATTGCCTATGTAAAGGAGCGGCTGGCATGACCAAGTTACAGGGAAAGAGTTTTCTGAAGCTGCTGGATTTCACCCCGGAGGAGATTGACTCCCTGCTGAATCTGGCGGCAGAGCTGAAGCAGCAGAAAAAAATGGGAATTTCCCACCGGATACATCAGGGAAAGAATGTGGCCCTGCTGTTTGAGAAGGATTCCACCCGGACCCGCTGCGCCTTTGAGGTGGCGGCGGCGGATCTGGGCATGACCGCTACCTACCTGGGGCCCACCGGCTCCCAGATGGGGAAGAAGGAGTCCATTGCCGATACCGCCCGGGTGCTGGGACGGATGTTTGACGGCATTGAGTACCGGGGGTACGGTCAGGAGATTGTGGAGCAGCTGGCGAAATATTCCGGTGTGCCGGTGTGGAACGGTCTGACCAACGAATTCCATCCCACCCAGATCCTGGCGGATTTTCTCACCATCCGGGAACATTTCGGCGATCTGGAGGGGAAGAAGCTGGTGTACATGGGCGACGCCCGGTACAATATGGGCAATTCTCTCATGGTGGGCTGCGCCAAGATGGGAATGCACTTTGTGGCCTGCGCTCCGGAGAAGTATTTCCCCAGCCCGGAACTGATTGCCCAGTGCCAGGCCGTGGCGGCCCAGACCGGAGCGGTGCTGGAATTCATCACAGACCCCATGGAGGCCACCAAGGGGGCCCATGTGATCTACACCGACGTGTGGGTGTCCATGGGCGAGCCGGACGCCGTCTGGCAGGAGCGGATTGAGGATCTGACGCCCTACCGGGTGACCATGGCCCTGATGGACAACGCGGGAAAACAGTGCCGCTTTCTGCACTGCCTGCCCGCCTTCCACGACCTGAACACCACCATCGGAAAGCAGATTTACGACAAGTTCGGCATCGACTGCATGGAGGTCACCGACGAAGTCTTTGAAAGCGACCGCTCCATTGTTTTTGACGAGGCGGAGAACCGGCTGCACACCATCAAAGCCGTTATGGCTGCTACCCTGTAATAGAAAATTTCCCTCCCGTCCGGTGCAATCCATCCGGACGGGATTTTTGCCGTTTTTCACGGAATCCCTGTCAGTTGCGCAGTCCATGTTACCACCCATCGTCCAAAATCAACCGACTAAGGAGAAGCCCTTGAACGCTTTCGCTTTCTTCACTATACTGATTGTGTCATGACAAGGAGGTGGAGACAATGCAGATAGAAATCAAGCTGGACGAATCCTGCATCGAACCCAAAATTGTGATCTATACCGCTTCCATGTCGGAAGATGTGCAAACCATCGTGCGCACCCTGACCGATTCCCCTCTGCAAATTCTCTTCGGAAAACAGGGTGAAAAAATCCAGCCGCTGATCCAGGAAGACCTCATTCGGGTGTATGCTACAGGCGGTAAGGTCTTTGGGGCTACCGACAGTGGGGAATATACCCTTCGTCAGCGGCTGTATGAATTGGAAAGCCGATTGCCGCCCAGCCAGTTTGTCCGGATATCCAATTCCGAGATTATCAATTTAAGGAAGGTTGATCATTTCGATTTGAACTTTGCCGGAACGATTTGTGTGAAATTGTCAGACGGCTCCTCGACTTATGTGTCCCGGCGATACGTTTCCAAACTCAAAGAGCGATTGGAACTATGAGGTGAAACCATGAAAAAGAAATTGCTCTCTCGTTGCATTCGGGGATTTCCCATAGGAATTGCCATCGGATATGGCATCACAATTTTTCTGTCGTTTCAGATAGGGAATGGAACATACTATCCCTGTACGCCGGAGTTCATTCAAGTTGTCGGCAGCGAAGTTGGCTCTGTACTTTTGCAGGCATTGGTTACCGGATTCATTGGAGCCGGCTGTGCCGGATGCTCCATCATATGGGAAATAGAGCGCTGGGGCATTGCCGTACAAACTGGAGTATTTTTCCTGGCAATCTCCTTGATTACGCTTCCGGCAGCCTATTTTATGCTCTGGATGGAGCATAGTGTGACAGGATTTTTGGCATATTATGGATTGTTCACCCTGATTTTTGTAATAATTTATGTTGTACAGTTAGCCATTGCCAAACACAACATCAAGAAGCTGAACGCATCTTTACGCAAAGCTGACAACTCCAAAAATAAATCATAATCCCACCCGCAAAACTCCCTCTGCCTGTTTGGTATCCAGACAGAGGGAGTTAATATTTTACCGCAAAAACAGCCTTACCAACCGGTTGCAGATTTTCTGATAGGGCTGGTAGCGCATGGGCAGGTCCAGCCAGGTTTTCTTGTCCACGATGCTCTTGTAGTGGGTGAAGGTGTCGAAGCCGATTTTTCCATGGTAAGCGCCCATGCCGCTTTCCCCCATACCGCCGAAGCCCATGCGGCTGGTGGCCAGATGAATGATGCAGTCGTTGACGCAGCCGCCGCCAAAGGCACAGCGGTCGGTTACGGTGCGGATGAACGCTTTGTCCTCGGCGAAAACATAGAGGGCCAGAGGCGTATCATGGGCCTGGACGGTGTCAAGGACCTCCTGGGTCTGGCGAAAGGTGAGAATGGGCAGCACCGGGCCGAAAATTTCCTCGCCCATGACGGCATCCTCCCAGGTGACGTCTGCCATCAGGGTGGGGGCGATTTTCAGGGCGGCGGGGTCGGTTTCTCCGCCCCAGACCACCTTCCTCTCGTCCATCAGGCCGGAAACCCGGCTGAAATGCTTCTGGGAGATGATCTTGCCGTATGCGGCATTTTTCAGTGGGTCGGCGCCGTACTGCTTCTGAATTTCGGCTTTCAGGCAGCCAATCAGCTCGTCCTTCACCGATTCATGGCAGAGAATGTAGTCCGGAGCCACGCAGGTCTGGCCGCAGTTGAGGAATTTCCCGAACACAATCCGCCGGGCGGCCAGGGAGATTTTGGCGCTGCGGTCCACAATGCAGGGACTTTTGCCCCCCAGTTCCAGGGTGACAGGGGTCAGGTGCGGGGCCGCTTTTTCCAGCACCAGACGGCCCACGGATTTGCTGCCGGTGAAGAAGATATAGTCGGACTTCTGCTCCAGCAGGCAGGCGTTCTCTGCCCGGCCGCCGGTGACCACCGCCACATATTCCTCCGGGAAAATCCGGCTCAGCAGATCCTGGAGCAGGGCGCTGGTGGCGGGAGAGTAGGCGCTGGGCTTGAGAATTACGGTGTTTCCCGCTGCCAGGGCGTCGGCCAGGGGGTCCAGGGTCAGAAGCAGCGGGTAGTTCCAGGGGCTCATAATCAGGCACACGCCGTAGGGAGTGGGCTTGCGGCAGCTCCGGGCGGCAAACTGGGCCAGAGGGGTGAGAACGGTCCGCTTCCGGGCATAGCGGCGGATGTGCTGGAGCAGATAACTGATTTCGCTGATGACCATACCGGTTTCACACATATAGCTTTCTTCAGCGGACTTGCCCAAATCTTCCCGCAGGGCCTGGGCAATGGCCGTCTCGTTCTCTACAATGGCCTGGCGGAGTTTTTTCAGGGCGGAGATTCGGTATGCCACATCCAGGGTTGCGCCGGAGGAGAAGAAGGTGCGCTGCTTTTGGTACAGGGCTTCAATTTCAGAAGGGGTCATTGGGATTCCTCCATGACATCATAGTAGAATTGTTCCAGTTCTTTGGCGTCCATCAGCACCGGCACCGGATACAGGGGATTGGCCTCCCGATGGGCATAGCGGGCCAGGGTGGGAATGTCCTCCGTCCGCACACCGGGGAGTCTGTCCGGAATCCCCATGTTCCGGTTCATCAGCCGGATTTTGGAAATCAGAGCTTGGGTGGCCTGGCGGGGAGGGGTCTGGGAATCAGCCAGCCCCATGGCGATGGCAATGTCCTTGGCCTTCCGGTCGATGGCGGAGCCGTAGGCTTCCAGCACATAGGGCAGCAGCACGGCGTTGGCCAGACCGTGGGCAATGTGGTATCGGCCCCCCAGGGAGTGGGCCACTGCATGACAGTAGCCCACATAGGACTTGGAGAAGGCCCGGCCAGCCAGGAAGGCCGCCCGGAGCATCTTGTCCCGGGCGGTGATGTTGTTGCCGTCGGCGTATGCGTTCTCCAGATTTTCCGCCACCAGCCGGGCGGCCTCCAGGGCGTCAGCCCGGGTCTGGCGGGTGGTGGTTTGCCCGATGTAGGCCTCGATGGCGTGGGTCAGGGCGTCCATGCCGGTGGTGGAGGTCATGTTCTTCGGCAGGGAGCGGGTCATCTCCGGGTCCAGTACCGCAACCCGGGGAATCAGGGGGAAATCGTTGATGGGGAATTTGTGAGCGTTCTTATCGTCGGTGATTACCGTGGCCAGGGTGGTTTCGCTGCCGGTGCCGGCGGTGGTGGGTACCGCAATCAGGTAGGGAATGGGCAGCAGCACCTGCAGAATGCCCCGCATTTTGGAAATGGGCTTGTTGGGACGGGCAATCCGGGCGCCCACCGCCTTGGCGCAGTCGATGGAGGACCCGCCGCCGAAGCCGATGAGTCCCTGACATCCGTTTTGCAGGTACCGTTCCCGGGCCAGTTCCACGTTCAGGACGGTGGGGTTGGGAGTGACTTCGTCGTAGACGGTGAAGGCGATGCCCTGTTCTTTCAGGGCCTGCTTCATTGGCTCCAGCATGCCGCTGATGTGCAGGAAACCGTCGGTGACCACCAGCACATTGGTGATCTTCTTCTGAAGCAGACATTGGGGAATCTCCCGGACACTATGAATAATCCGGGGGGAGCGATAGGGAAGGAATGGAAGGGCCAGCCGCAGGGCGCTCTGAAAACAGCGGCAGTACAGTTTTTGTGCCAGACGCATAACAGACTCCTACTTCGATGAAAATTGTTGAGGTGTCAACATATTGGGAAAAGTTCTGCTTCCCGAAGGAAGCGTGGGAAAATCCTGGATAAAACTTCGCACCAGTATAGCAGAAGGCGCCGGAAAAGTCAATCCATATCTTGACCGCACGAGAAACCCAGTTGCATGTTTTCTGAAAATATGCTACCATAGAACAAATCCTGTTCTAGCTAGGGAGGAAGTATGAACCGAATTGTGACCATGGTTCTGAAGAACCTGTGGATTGTGCCGGGGGCGTGGTTCAAGCTGTGCCGGTACGCCAAGCATACAGAGGATTACCCGGAACTGGAAAAGTACCGGCATATCCAGTTCATTTTGGACCGGGCGGTGAAGGGCGGCAACATCCGCATGACGGTTTCCGGCACGGAGAACATTCCCAAAGAGGGCGGCTTCATGCTCTATGCCAACCATCAGGGAATGTTTGACGTTCTGGCCATTGCGGTAACCTGCGACCGGCCCATTGGTGCAGTGCTGAAGAAGGAACTGTATAACATCCCCTTTCTGCACCAGATTGCCCTGTGCACCCAGTCATTCCCCATGGATCGGGAGGATGTCCGCCAGTCTCTGACGGTGATTCAGAAGGTTACAGAGGAAGTGAAAAAGGGCCGGGGCTACCTGATTTTCCCGGAGGGAACCCGGAGCAAGCTGGGTAACCAGCTGCTGGAGTTCCATGGGGGCAGTTTCCGGTGCGCCACCAAGAGCAAATGCCCCATTGTACCCATCGCCCTGATTGACTGTTTCCGGGTGCTGGATCAGAAGGGCAGCAAGCCCGTTTCGGTGGAGATTCATTATCTCAAACCCATTCCCTATGAGGAGTATGGCACCATGAAACCCACGGAGGTGGCGGCGCTGGTGAAGAGTCGGATTGAGGCGAAGATTGCCCAGCGTTTGGGCGGAGGGGTCAATGGTTAGAATTATAACAGATTCTGCGGCGGATTTTGAGCCTTGGGAACTGGAAAAGCAGCAAATTTTCTGTATTCCGCTGACGGTGATTTTTGGGGATCAGGAATACCAGGAAAACGTGAATTTGTCCAAGGAGCAGTTTTACCGGCTCCTGGAAGAGAATGAGGGCGCACCGAAAACCGCTCAGGCTGCGCCGGGACTGGTGGCGGAGCAGTTTCATCAGGCCCGCAAGGCGGGAGAAGAAGCGGTATACATCACCCTGTCCTCCGCACTCAGCGGCACCTACCAGGGGGCCTGCATGGCCCGGGAGATGGCAGGCGATGAGGGCATTTATGTGGTAGACAGCAAGAACGCCACCGGCGGCCAGCGCATGCTGGTGGAGTACGCCGTCCGGCTCCGGGACGAGGGGAAGTCTGCCCCGGAAATTGCGGAAGGGGTGGAGCAGCTGCGGGAGCGGATTGAGCTCTACGCCTGCATCGATACCCTGGAGTACCTGTACCACGGTGGGAGAATCAGCCACACCGCTTATAAGATCGGCACACTGGCCCAGGTCAAGCCCATTATCCGGGTCTCCCGGGAGGGCAAGGTGGAAGTTCCCTCCAAGGCCATGGGGCTGCGCAAGGGGATGGACTATCTGTGCAAGTGTCTGGAGCATCGCAAACCCAGCGCTGATTTTCCCCTGTATGTGATGTACACCGCCAACCGGGACAACGCCCGGGTTCTGGCGGAGCATATCCGGCAGCTGGGATATGACGTCCCGGACAGCAGGCTCATCAATGTGGGCGCTGCCATCGGCAGCCACATCGGGCCAAACGGCTGCGGCATTGTGTATGTGGGAGAAAACTGAATCCCGTTTGGAAACAGGGGGGCAGCACGTTTCTCGCTGCCTGCGGAATTCAATCAAAATCCGTCCCGAACCGGGGCGGATTTTGCTGATATATGGAGAATTTTTCCAGGAAAAAAACAACCAAAAATAACTTAATAAATCCTTAAACGGGGAAAGGTTGATTCCTGGATAAAAAAACCGTATAATGGAGTCCAATGTGAAAGACAACACTACCATAGCAGGAGGTTACCCGTATGAAAATGAAGCGATGGCTGGCACTGGCGCTGCTGCTGTGCCTGGGCGTATCCGCAGCGGGCTGCTCGTCAAAGACGGCGGTGTATGTGCAGTCCGTGGAAGTGCTGGCAGGCATGGGCGGAATTGCCCCCGGAGACCGATTTGCCGGACTGGTGGTTTCCGAAAACGTGACGGAAATCGAAAAGGATGGGGAAAAGACCATCGAGGAAGTATATGTGAAAGCCGGAGACGATGTAAAAAAAGGGCAGAAGCTCTTTGCTTACGATACCGAGCAGCTTCAGCTGACGCTGGACAAGCAGCGTCTGGAACTGGAACAGCTGGATGCGTCCATTGAGAATTTCAAGAGCCAGATTGCCACCCTGGAGCGGGAACGGGAAACCGTAGGCGGAACGGACAAACTCCAGTACACCGTCCAGATTCAGACCACCCAGGTGGATCTGAAAGAGGCGGAGCTGAACCGCAAGACCAAGGAAAACGAGGTGGCCAAGTCGGAGGACCTGCTGGCCAATGCGGTGGTTACCTCTCCCATCGATGGACGGGTGCAGTCCATCAGCGAGGACGGAACCGACAACTATGGCAATCCCCTCCCGTACATTACCATTCAGCAGGTGGGCTCCTACCGGATCAAGGGGACCATCGGAGAGCTTCAGCGGGGCAGCATTACCCAGGGCAGCCGGATCAAGGCAGTTTCCCGGACGGACAGCACCCAGGCGTGGACGGGTACGGTCACCCTGGTGGACTATGAGAATCCCTCCCAGGGCAGCGGAAACAATTACTATGGCGGCAGTGTGGATGAAATGAGCAATTCCAGCAAATACCCCTTCTATGTGGCGCTGGACAGCACGGACGGACTGATTCTGGGCCAGCACCTGTATCTGGAACTTCTGACGGAGGAGGGGGAGGTCGCCGGCCTGAGCATCAGCAACAGCTTTGTGTGCTTTGACGAGGATGGCTCCGCCTATGTCTGGGCGGAGAAGGGCGGCAAGCTGGAGAAGCGGGCGGTAACCCTGGGAGAGTACAATCCCATGAACGATACCCAGGAAATCCTGGAGGGTCTGACGGTGTCGGATTACATTGCTTTCCCCGATGAGCAGCTGTGCCGGGAGGGGGCGCCTACCACCCGGGAGGAGCCTGCTGCGGAGGAGCCGGTGGAAGAACCCCTGGCGGAAGGCGAGGTGGCGTAATGGCCATTCTGAAGCTGACCGATATTTGCAAGGACTATATTCAGGGCAAGGAGCCGGTTCGGGTGCTGAAAAATATCAACCTGACCGTGGAGCGGGGGGATTATCTGGCGATTATGGGCCCCTCCGGTTCGGGAAAGACCACCCTGATGAACATCATCGGCTGCCTGGACGTGCCCACCTCCGGCAGCTATGAGCTGGACGGACGGAACCTGAAGGATCTGACGGATGACGATCTGGCGGAAATCCGGAACAAGCATCTGGGCTTTGTGTTCCAGAGCTTCCACCTGCTGCCCAAAATGGATGCCTTGGACAATGTGGCGCTGCCGCTGCTCTATGCCGGGGTGTCGGTGAAGGAACGGCGGGAGCGGGCGGCGGAAGCGCTGAAGGCAGTAGGCCTGGAGGAGCGGATGCACTTCCTGCCCAACCAGCTTTCCGGCGGTCAGTGCCAGCGGGTGGCCATCGCCCGGGCCATGGTGGGAAAGCCCGACCTGCTTCTGGCGGATGAACCCACCGGCGCACTGGATACCAAGGCGGGCAACCAGATTATGGACATTTTCCGCCAGCTAAGCGAAGAAGGAATGACCATCATCATGATTACCCATGAGCCGGGAATCGCAGCCTGTGCGGATAAGACCTACCGGATTCTGGATGGAGAACTGCACACAGGCGAAACTGCCCCGGGAGGTGACACGAATGAAGTGGAACATCAGGAATAAGAAGCCCCTTCTGGCTGGGACGGCGGTGGTTCTGACGGCGGCCATTGCTGCCGGAATCTGGTTTGGCACCCGGGGCGGGGCGGAGCCGGTGGGTGTCTATCCCTTTACCTCCATCGGCATGACGGAATACTGGGGCGACTCCAAAGAGAGCTATGGCCCGGTGACGACGGACAAAATCCAGACGGTCTTTCTTTCCGACACCCAGACGGTGACAGAGATTCTGGTCTCCGAAGGGGACGAGGTGAAGAAAGGGGATCTGCTGATGACCTTTGACACCACGTTGTCGGAACTGGCCCTGGAGCGGAAGCGTCTGGCGGTGGAAAAGCTGAAGCTGGAACTGCAGGACGCCCAGAATTACCTCCGGGAAATCAACAGCATGAAACCCATGGAGCTGCCCAGCTACGACGACGTCCCCGGAGACACCGGGGAGGAGATGGGAACGGAACTGACCCAGGCGTACCAAGTCTCCAACAACCCGGAGTACGATGGCAGCACTCCGGAAAAGGCGCTGATCTGCTGGATGCGGGACTCTACGGCCATTGACAGCACGCTGCTGGAAGTGCTGCGGCAGCAGGCGCAGCTGCTTCAGGAGGCAAACCTTCCCACAGAGCCGACTGACCCCACAATTGAGACCACAGTGGAAACCATTCCGGAGACCACAGGGGAAACCGTTCCGGAAACCACGGTGGAGACGATTCCGGAGACCACAGGAGAAACCCTCCCGGAAACCACGGCGGCGACCGTCCCGGTAACCACAGTGGAGACGGTGCCCGAAACCACTATACAGACGGTGCCTGAAACAACGATCCAAACAACTCCGACCACGGTGGAGACCGTATCGGAAACCACGGTGCAGACCCAGCCTGTGGTGGAAAGCGTGCCGGAAACCGTTGTACAGTCTGTGCCAGAGACAGCGGCGCAAATGGAACCGGCAGATGCGGAGCAGGCGCCTGCCTCCAATGCCTCCGCCATGCCGGAGGAAGGACAGCCGGAAACCACGCCGGTGCAGGTGACCTCCTACTATGTGGTGTTCAAGGTGACGGAGGGGAATATGTCCCTGGGCCAGAGAACAGTCTGGCAGGGCATCCATGTTTCCCGGGGAAATTCCCTGCGGTTCTTTGACGCAACTTTCCTCCCCGACTATACCCTGATGGACCTGGGAGAAGAGGACCCGGGGATGAACATCCCTGACTTCGACTTTGGCAGCGGCTTTACCGCCGCCCAGATTGCCCAGATGCGTTCTGAGCAGCAGAAGAAGATCAAAGACCTGGAATTCCAGGTCAAAATGGCGGACGCAGATTACAAGATCATGCAGACCGAGGTTAATGACGGAAACGTCTATGCGGAAATCGACGGGAAGGTGATTTCGGTTCTGACGGAAAAAGAAGCGAAGGATACCAAGTCGCCGCTCTTGAAGGTCTCCGGCGGCGGTGGATTCTATATCCAGGGAAGCATCAACGAACTGGAGAAGGACAGCCTTCAGATCGGGCAGGAGGTTACCATCAGCGATTGGGAGACCGGCATGACCTATACGGGGACCGTTCAGAGCATCGGCGATTTCCCCAGCAGCCAGAACAGCTGGAACGGCATGGAAAATCCCAATTCCTCCTACTACCCCTTCACCGCTTTCGTGGACGGCAGTGCGGACCTTCAGGCTGGACGGTATGTGAATATGACTTATTCCACCGGTACCGGCGAAAATGGAATCTACCTGCAGAATCCCTTTGTTCGCACGGAAAAGGGACGGTCCTACGTCTTTGTCCAGGGCAAAAACGGCAGACTGGAGAAGCGGTATGTCACCGTAGGCAAGTCCCTGTGGGGCAGCTATACGGAGATCCGCAGCGGCCTGGAGGAAACGGACCTGATCGCCTTCCCCTACGGGAAGAACGTAAAAGAGGGCGCCGCCACGGTGGAGGGCGACCTGAACACCTTGTATGGCTATTAAGGAGGGCGGCATATGACAGAAAATATTCGGCTCGCCTTTCAGGGCATCTGGGGACATAAACTCCGGTCACTGCTGACCATGCTGGGTATCATCATCGGCATTGCGGCGATCATCACCATTGTTTCCACCATTCAGGGAACCAATGAACAGATCAAGGAGAACCTGATCGGCGCAGGGAACAATGTGGTAACCGTCCAGCTGAACCAGGACGGCCACTCGTACGACCTAACCTGGAACGACATTCCCCAGGGGGTACGGACCATCACCGAGGAAACCAGACAGAAGCTGGCCCAGATTCAGGGCGTGGAGCAGGTTTCCCTGTACTATTACCGGAATTATGCGGAAAATGTATACTACCTGAATACCCAGTATAACGGCGAGGTTTATGGGATTGACCCGTATTATCTGAACGTTTATGGTTTGCAGGTCAAGAGCGGCCGTGGGTTTACGGAGCAGGACTTTGCCAAATGCCGGAAGGTGGCGCTGGTGGATACCAATGCGGTGCGGAACCTGTTCGGCGGAGAGGACCCCGTGGGCAAGTGCCTGGAAATGGCCGGGGATGTGTTTACGGTGGTGGGTGTTGTGGCGCTGTCGGAGGAATTTGCTCCTTCCATCCAGAACATGCAGGACTACCAGCTGTACATGAATACCTCCTCCGGGGCGGTTTACCTGCCGGGGACTGCCTGGGCTACCGTTTACCGGTTTGATGAGCCACAGAGCGTGGCTATCAAGGTGGAAAACACGGATACCATGACCACGGCGGGCCAGGAGGCGGCCAAGCTTCTGACCCAGAAGCAGATTGTGGACCCGGACGGCAGCAAATTTGACTACCGCAGCCAGGATATGCTGGAGCAGGCCCAGCAGCTGCAGAAAATGTCCGAGTCCACCAATACCCAGCTGATCTGGATTGCCAGCATATCTCTGCTGGTGGGCGGCATCGGCGTGATGAACATCATGCTGGTGTCCGTCACGGAGCGTACCGGAGAAATCGGACTGAAGAAGGCCATCGGCGCCAAGAAAAAGCGGATTCTGCTGCAATTTCTGACGGAGTCTGCGGTGCTCACCAGCCTGGGCGGTCTGGTGGGCGTCATCACCGGCGTGATCATGGCCCAGCTGATTTCCCGGGTGGTTCAGATACCGGTGTCCATCAGCCTTCCGGCCATTGCGGTGGCGGTGGTATTCTCCACCCTGATCGGCGTGGTGTTCGGCATGCTGCCCGCCATTCAGGCGGCGAACCTGAATCCCATCGAGGCCTTGCGCCGGGAATAATGGCACAATTGAGGCCGCAGACAATCCGTCTGCGGCCTTGAATGCTGGGCAAGGTTGCTTTTTGGGACAGAATATGATAAGATACCCTGTAATGAAAACTTGGAGGTCAATGCGCATATGAAAAAAGTTCTGATCATCCTGCTGGCAATTATCCTGATTGCCTGTGTGGGTGTCGGGGGTACCATTGGGTTCCTTTGGTACCGGGATAACCATGTTTTTGTTGGCGGGAAGCCCTACTCCATCCATGCGGTCAGCCTGGACCTGCGGGAAGAGGACCTGTCCCGGGAGGAATATGACAGCCTCCACGCCCAGCTGCCCAACTGTGAGATTGCCTGGCTGGTACCCTTCCAGGATCAGAGAATTGACAATGGAGCAGATGCCATCACGATCACGACCCTGACCCGGGAGGACCTGGAGGTTCTGCTAACTTACTTCTCCAATCTGAAAACCCTGGACGCTTCCGGATGCCAGGCCTACGACCTGCTGGAGGAATTCCGTGGGGAGCGGCCGGAATGCACCGTGACCTATCAGGTGGACCTGGGCGGAGCCGCCTGTGACTGGCAGAGCGGGGAACTGGAACTGATGCCGGAGGACTATTCCTACGACACCCTGATGACCAATCTGGCCTACCTGCCCCAGCTGGAAAGACTGACGCTGCGGACTCCCGAACTGACTCTGGAGGAGCTGGAAGCACTGAAGGAAGCCTATGAAGGGGTGACGGTGCAGTGTACCGTAGAGCTGCTGGGACAGGAGTACGATACGGAAACCACGGAGCTGGATTTGTCCGCCATGACGCCGGAAACCGTGACGGAGACGGCCCAGAAGCTGGCCATGCTTCCCAACCTGACCAGCGTGGAGCTGATGGACGCCGAAGGAACCAGCCAGCTCTCCATGGAGGATGTAAAGCTGCTCATGGATACGGCGCCGGAAGTGGTATTCCACTACACCTTTGACTTCTTTGGCCAGACCCTCTCCACCAGCGACACGGAAGTGGTGCTGACCAACAAGAACATTGGCGACGACGGGGAGGAGCAGGTCCGGGCCGCCCTGGATCTGCTGGGCAACTGCGACCGGTTTGTGCTGGACAACTGCAAGCTTTCCAATGAGGTGATGGCCCAGATTCGGGAGGACTACCGGGACCGGACCAAGGTGGTCTGGCGGATCTGGTTCGGCGGCGGCAGCACCCTGACGGATGTGGAGGTCATCCGCTGCACCTACGACCTGGTGGACGACAACTGCGCCGACCTGATTTACTGCGAGGATGTCCGGTTCATGGACATCGGACACAATGAATATCTGGATGCGGTGCCCTTTGTGGCGGGAATGGTGAATCTGGAGTATATCATTGTCTCCGGCGCCCCCATCAAGGACCTGACCCCCTTCGAAAACTGCAAGAAACTGAAATTCCTGGAAATCGCATTCTGCGAATATATTGAGGACCTGAGTCCCCTGGCAGCCTGTGAGAGCCTGGAGATGCTGAACATCAGCAACACCCATGCCACGGACCTGTCTCCTCTGGACGACCTGCCCCTGACCCATCTGTGCGCCCGGCTGAACCCCGCCGGCGGCAGCCGGGTACCCAAGGAGGAGCAGGAACGCTTCATTGAGCAGCATCCGGACTGCTGGTCCAGCTTTACCGGCTCCCAGCCCTACGGTGTTGGCTGGCGGTATGACGAGGACGAAATCACGCCGCTGCCCCAGTATGCCCTGATTGCGGAAGCATTCCAGTATCCGCACGCGCCCAACAATACCGGCTGGTATCTGGAAGCGGAAGAAGAATAACCAATCAGAAAGGAAGCATGAGACTATGAATCAATCTGTTCACACGGGAAAAGCCCCCGCCGCCATCGGCCCCTACTCACAGGCAATCCAGACGGGCAGCCTGCTGTTTGTCTCCGGGCAGCTGCCCATTGACCCCGCCACCGGCGCCTTTGCCGGGGAGGACATTGCCGCCCAGACCCGGCAGTCCCTGACCAACATCCGCAGCATTCTGGAGGAAGCGGGCTGCAGCTGCGCCGATGTGGTAAAGACCACTGTCTTGCTGGCGGACATCGCCGACTTCGGCGCCATGAATGAGGTATACGCCGAATTTTTCACGGAGCCCTTCCCGGCCCGGGCCGCTTTTGCGGTGAAGAGCCTGCCCAAGGGCGCTCTGGTGGAGATTGAAGCCGTTGCCAGCAAGTAAATCCTGCCTGAAATCCCCCGGTGAAAGCCGGGGGATTTGCTGTGTCCCGGGAGATTTTCCTTCCCATCCGGCGGGGGCTGTGGTATAATGGGGAAAACAACAGACAAAGGAGTGTCTGCCATGACCTTTGAAGAATTGAAACAGAAAATGGACGAAGCCCATTATATTTACGATGAAACCCTGGCAACGGTGCTGTATGTTGCTCTGGAGCTGGGACGGCCCCTGCTGATTGAGGGGGCCGCCGGCGTGGGCAAGACGGAGATTGCCAAGGTGATGGCCTATGCCCTGGACCGGGACCTGGTGCGGATGCAATGCTACGAGGGCCTGGATGAGAGCAAAGCCCTGTACGAGTGGAACTATCAGAAGCAGCTTTTGTCCATCCAGGTGAATATGAACACCCAGGACAAGGATGCCCTGACCAAATCCCTGTTCAGCGACGATTACCTGCTGGAGCGGCCCTTGCTCCAGTCCATCCGGTCGGAGAAGCCGGTGGTGCTGCTGGTGGACGAGATCGACAAGGCGGACGAGGAGTTCGAGGCCTTCCTGCTGGAACTGCTCTCCGAAATGCAGGTGTCCATCCCCGAGGTGGGGACGGTGAAGGCCAAATCCATTCCCTTTGTGGTGCTGACCTCCAACCGGGCAAGGCCCCTCAGCGAGGCCCTGCGCCGCCGCTGCGCCTATTTGTACATTGAGTATCCGGATATGGAGAAGGAGCTGGCCATTCTCCGGGCCAAGCTGCCCCATGTGGATGACCGGCTCTGCGCTCAGGTTGCCCTGGCGGTGCAGAAGCTCCGTGCCAGCGAGACCATCCTGAAGAAACCCTCCATTGCGGAGACCCTGGACTGGGCGGCGGCACTGGATGCCCTGGGCATCCGGGAGCTGACCCCTGACGCCCTGCGGCAGACCGCTGGGTTCGTGCTGAAGAACCACGAGGACATCGCCGCCCTGGAGGACGAGGACGTGGTCCACTGCGGCGCCTGCGGGGGACACCATCATGGATGAGCCCCAGGTGTACCTGGAAAAGCTGTCCGCCTTCTCCCGGATGCTTCGGCTGGAGGGACTGATTGTCAGCCCCCAGGAGACTCAGGATGCCGCCCGGATACTCATTGATCTGGGCCTGGCGGACCGGACCCGGGTAAAAACCGCCCTGCGGACGGTGTATGCCAAGTCCCGGGAGGAGCAGCTCACCTTCGACCGGTGCTTCGACAGCTTTTTCATCTCCGAGGAGCGGATGCGCCAGCAGGCCAAGGAGCAGCAGCAGCGGGAGCAGGAGATGCAGCAGCACCGCCAGGAGGCGGAGGAGGAGCTGCAGATCAACGGCCAGCCCATGGACCTGGATGAAAAGCAGCGTGAAACCTATGCTGCCATGCCCGAGGAGGCCCGGCAGCGGCTGCGCAATTTCATGGAGAAGTACCGCAGCGCCGCCGAGCGCAACCCCAAGCTCTACGGAGAGTTTATCCATTCCGTCTTTGCCCGGACCCTGCTGGAGCAGCAGATGCTCATGGAGAACGCCGGCGTGGGCGGAGAAGAACTGGACCCGGAGCTGGGCATCCTCTACCGGGACATCTCCGAATTCCGGGACACGGAGATTCCCAAAGCCATCGACATCATCCAGGCGGTGGCCCGGCAGATCAACGGGGAGCTGTCCGCCAAGCGCAAGCGGGGGGGACACACCGGCAAGCTGGACTTCCGGCGGACCATCCGCAAGGGCCTGGAGACCGGCGGCAGCTTTTACCATCTTCGCTACAAGAAAAAGAAGGCCCAGCGGCGGCATCTGGTGCTGCTGTGCGATGTGTCCGGCTCCATGGTGCAGTTTTCGGAGTTCGCCCTCCGGTTTATCCAGAGCCTGAACCAGGTGTCCGACAATTCCCGCACCTTCCTGTTTTCGGAAACCATGGTGGAGGCAGACGCCTTCCAGCTGCAGAACATGGACCTATTCCGCAGCTATGTGGGACAGACGGGAATTTACGGCCGGGGGACCGACTTGGGCACCGCTCTGGAACAGCTGTGCCTCAGCCAGCCGCCCATCCTCAATTCCGCCACCACCCTGCTGATTCTCTCTGATACCAAGACCATCGACCAGCCCCGGGCCATCCGGGCGCTGATCGAGGCAAAGCGCCAGGCCGGGCGGGTGCTCTGGCTCAACCCCATCAGCCAGAACAAATGGCAGTATCTGCGCAGTGTCCAGGCGGTGGCGGAGGTGTGCACCATGGTGCCCTGCAGCACTCTGCGGGAGCTGGCGGCTGCCTGCCGGAAGCTGACGGTGCAATGATTCCGCAGCGGCTCCGAGAACCCGGAGCCGCTGCTTTTGGAGATTAAGTATTTAATTTTTAAATGCATAAGATAGATTCATAAAAATCCATTGACATGGTTTTCACGGGGTGGTATAGTATGTCCCATCCAGTATTCCCTGCACGCACACATGTGCATGGAAAATTGAAGAAGGAGAGAAAAGAATTATGAAAAAGCTGTTTGCTGTGATTCTGGCAGTCGCCATGCTGCTGACGCTGACCGCCTGCGGCTCTGCCGGCGACACCGCTGAGACCACTGCCGCTGCCGCAGAAGGCACCACTGCCGCCGCTGCGGAGGGCACCGCCGCTGCCGCCAGCGGAGAGAAGTATGTTGTGGGCGTTTGCCAGCTGGTGCCCCATGAGGCGCTGGATGCTGCGACCCAAGGCTTTGTTGACCGCCTCACCGAACTGCTGGGTGCGGATAATGTGGAAATCAATATTCAGGTTGCTGCCGGCGATGCCGCAACCTGCGCACCCATTGTGAACGCCTTTGTGGCGGATGACGTGGATCTGATTATGGCGAATGCTACCCCGGCGCTCCAGGCTGCTGCCGCCGCTACTGCGGACATCCCCATTTTGGCTACCTCTGTTACCGAGTACGGCGTGGCCCTGGGTATTGAGGGCTTCACCGGCACTGTGGGCGGCAACATTTCCGGCACCTCCGATCTGGCGCCCCTGGATCAGCAGGCTCAGATGGTGAAGGACTGGTTCCCGGATGCTGAGACTGTCGGCCTGCTGTATTGCTCTGCGGAGGCCAACTCCCAGTACCAGGTGGACACCGTCCAGAAGTACCTGGAGGAGATGGGATACACCTGCACCCAGTACCCCTTCGCTGACTCCAACGATCTGCAGGCTGTGACCCAGACTGCCGCTGATAATTCCGACGTGATCTATGTGCCCACCGACAACACCGTGGCTTCTTCTGCCGGTATCGTGGACGGCATCTGCCAGCCCGCCGGCGTTCCGGTCATCACCGGTGAGGAAGGCATCTGCAAGGGCTGCGGCGTGGCCACCCTGTCCATCAGCTACTACGATCTGGGTGTCAAGACCGCTGAGATGGCGGCCCAGGTTCTCACCGGCGAGGCGGACATCTCCACCATGCCCATCGGCTATGCGGACAACTTTTCCCCCAAGTACAACGCCGCTATCTGTGACGCTCTGGGCATCACCCCCCTGGAGGGCTACGAGGCCGTAACCCTCGACTGATTTTCATACCAACCCAACAAGCGGGCGAGGCAGCTGTGCTACCTCGCCCACTTCCGGCGAAATCCATTCGGAGGACATTTCTATGACAAGCTTTCTCAACGCCCTGCCCGGGGCCGTGGCCCAGGGACTGATCTGGGGCATTATGGCCATCGGGGTGTACATCACCTTCAAGGTGCTGAGCGTTTCCGACCTGACGGTGGACGGCTCCTTCTGTACCGGCGGCGCCATGTGTGCGGTGCTGGTGACCTCGGGATACCCCCTGTGGGTGGCCATGCTGCTGGCACTGGTGGCAGGCCTGGCAGCAGGACTGGTTACCGGCCTGTTCCACACCAAATGCGGCATTCCGGCCATCCTGTCCGGCATTCTCACCCAGCTGGGCCTTTGGTCGGTGAATCTGGCCATTATGGACATGAAGGCCAACGTGTCCGTCAATGTGAACAATTATGATCTGCTGGTATCCCTGCGCTACCTTCAGGAGGTGCAGAAGGGTACCCGCCCCATCTGGCAGCACCCCATTTTTGTGGTTCTGCTGGTGACTCTGGCCGTGATTGCGGTACTGTACTGGTTCTTCGGAACGGAGCTGGGCGCCTCCATCCGTGCCACCGGCGCCAATGAGAACATGGCCCGGGCCCAGGGCATCAACACCAACTTCAATAAGGTGCTGGGCCTGGCGGTGTCCAACGGCCTGGTTGCCCTGTCCGGGGCCATCCTGTGCCAGTACAACGGCTTTGCGGAAATCAATATGGGCCGGGGCGCCATTGTCATCGGTTTGGCGGCCATCATCATCGGAGAGGTGGCATTCGGAAAGCTTTTCCGGAACTTTGGCCTGAAGCTGTTGGCGGTTTCCTTCGGCTCCATCATCTACTATGTGGTGATTCAGCTGGTTATCAGCGAGTTCAAGATGAACACCAACTATATGAAGCTGATTTCTGCGCTGATCGTGGCCCTGTTCCTGGCCATTCCCTATTGGCAGGAGCAGTATTTCCACAAGAAGGGGAAGGTGAAGAACCGTGCTTAAACTGGAAAATGTGTGGAAAACCTTCAACCCCGGCACCATCAATGAGAAGGTGGCCCTCCAGTGCCTGAACCTGACCATGGAGGAAGGGGAGTTCGTCACCGTCATCGGCGGCAACGGCGCAGGAAAATCCACCATGTTGAACGCTGTGGCGGGCGTATTCGGCGTGGACTCCGGAAAGATTCTCATCGACGGCGTGGACGTCACCAATCTGCCGGAGTACAAACGGGCCAAGTACATCGGGCGGGTCTTTCAGGACCCCATGATGGGCACCGCCGCCACCATGCAGATTGAGGAAAATCTGGCCCTGGCTGCCCGCCGGGGGAAAAGCCGCACCCTCCGGGGAGGCATCACCCGGGCAGAGCGGGAGGAGTACGTAGAGCAGCTGAAAATTCTGGGCCTGGGCCTGGAAAACCGGATGACCGCCAAGGTGGGTCTGCTCTCCGGCGGCCAGCGTCAGGCGCTGACTCTGCTGATGGCCACCCTGCAGCGGCCCAAACTGCTGCTGCTGGACGAGCACACCGCCGCCCTGGACCCCAAGACTGCTGCAAAGGTGCTGGACGCCACCCAGCGGATTGTGGAGAAGGACCATCTGACCACCCTGATGATTACCCACAATATGCGTGACGCCATCGCCTACGGCAACCGGCTGATTATGATGTACGACGGCCATGTGGTGGTGGACGTGTCCGGAGAGGAGAAGAAGAAGCTGACGGTGGAGCATCTGCTCAGCCTGTTCAGCCAGGCCTCCGGCTCCGACGAAGTGGACGACAAGATGGTTTTGTCCTGAAAAAGTGTTCTGCGGGCCGGATTTCCGGCCCGCATCCGTTTGAAAGGGGAAGCGTATGAAACCGACGGAACTGCTGGACATTCTCCGGGTGGCGGAGAAGCTAAAGTGCCATACCCGCCACTGTGTTACCTCCACCGGCAGGCCGGAGAGCGTGGCGGAGCATTCCTGGCGGCTGGCATTGATGGCCATGCTGCTTGCCGGAGAATTTCCGGAGCTGGATATGAACCGGGTGATCCGGATGTGCCTGATTCATGACCTGGGGGAGGCCTTCACCGGGGACATTCCCACTTTTGAGAAAACAGACGCCGATTCCAGGCGGGAGGATGCCCTGTTCTCCCAATGGCTGGATACCCTTCCCCTGGAAATCCGGGGACAGTGGCGGGGGCTCTGGCGGGAGTGGGAGGACCAGGGGACGGTGGAGGCAAGGCTTGCCAAAGCCCTGGACCGGATGGAGGCGGTGATTCAGCACGACGAGTCGGACATCGCTACCTGGCTGCCCCTGGAATACTCCCTGCAGCTGACCTACGGGGCGGAAAATGTGAGAGAGTTTCCTTGGCTGCAGGAATTAAAAACCGAAATCGACTGCTGGACCCGGGAGAAAATCGCCCGGGCGGAACTACAACAGCCATAAAGATACCGCCGCATCCATTCGGGTGCGGCGGCATTTTCTTATCCCACCGGGGGTGCGCCCAGATATTCCTCCAGGCACAGCCCGGAGTCCTTCAGCTCCAGGGCGACCTCCTGCCCTACATAGCGGAAGTGCCATGGCTCGTCAATGATGCCGGTGTAATACTCCTTTTCCTGGGTGTAGCGGACGATGAAGCCGTAATCCCAGCAATGCTCCGTGAACCAGGGAATGGCTTCCTCTCCCAGAAGGTCCAGGGCCAGCCCCAGGTGATGCTCGCTGGTGCCTGGGATGGCTACGGTTTCCAGGGCCTTTTCCCGGGCCTCGTCCTCCTCCAGCTCGTAGGTCTCCATGTACTCCTGGGTGCGCTGCTCCAGGATTTCTGTCTGCTCTTCCACCGTCCGGTAAGCGGAGTTGATGCGGTATTCAATCCCTGCGGCGGCGCAGTCATCCAGCATCTGCATCAAAGCATCGTAGCACCGCCGGTCCACATCGTGGTAGCCGGTGACGTTTACAAGATCCCGCTGGTAGTAGCCGGGCACCGGATTGTTGGCGTTGACCAGGATGACCTCGATTCCCTTGGGCGTGAAGTAGTGGGTGGCACCGTCAATTTTGGTAGGGCCGGTGGCCAGGCCGCCCTCCGGGAAGAGGTAGTAGGAATACTCTCCCTGGGTCAGCCAGCCGGTGCGCATCCAGCCGTCATCCCCAAAGAAGCAGGTCTGCCCTTCGATTTCCTGCCAGCCCAAGGCCAGGGTGCCGTCCGGGAGGAAATACCGCCGGCCCTCCTCATTTTCGTCCCAGCCGGTGTGCATCACACCGTCCGCTCCGAACAGATAAGTCTGACCGTCCAGTTCCATCAGTCCGGTGGCAAGCACGCCCTCAGTGTCAAAATAGTATCGGCTGCCGTCAATGTCTGCGAATCCGATGGTGAGAATGCCCTCCTGGCTGAAGTAGTAGCGGCTGCCCTGAATATCCGCAAATCCGGCGGTCATTTTCCCGTCGTCCTGAAAATAATAGGTCTGTCCTTCAATCTCCTGCCAGCCGGTGACAGCGTAGCCGTCCCGGAAGTAGTACCGGTCAGCCCCCAGCCAGAGCCAGCCTGGAACCATGGCACCGTTGTCGCCAAAGTAGTAGCGTTTGTCCCCCTGCTCCAGCCAGCCGGTGGTCATGATGCCGTCGTCGCCAAAGTAGTATGTAAAACCGTCCAGTTCCTGCCATTGCCGAAGGGGAATGCCCCCCTCCTGAAAATAGTAAGTTCCCTCCGGCAGTTCCAGCCAGCCGGAAACCGGGTCGGCGTGGAAATCCCGGTAAAACCGGACGCCGTCCCGCTCCACCCAGCCGCTGCGGTCCACGTTGTTATCGTACCAGATCCAGCCGCCGGCAGCTGCCAGAACGAGGATGAGAATTGTGAGTGCCAAAGGCAGAATTCGACGAATTTTGGTATCCATTTTCTCCCTCCATGGGGATATTTTCCCGTTATTATAGCATAAAAATGGGGAAAAGCAAGGGCGCGGCCCGGGCAATCCGGCGAAAACACAAGATAAATAGGAAAAACTAAGAAAAACTTAAGAAGTTTGCCAATAGAAATTTCGAAGAAAGCTGGTATAATAAAGGAACATAGTTTGATGCCTGAACGCAATTTTGGCAATGACGGAGGGAAGAGACATGCCATCCCAGGATACCAAACTGAAAATTCTGATTACAACGGATCTGTTCACCACGGAAACCAACGGCGTGGTCACGTCCGTCAAGAATTTGTTTGATGAACTCACCGCAAATGGCCATGATGTCCGGATTCTGACCATTTCCGATAACCTGCACTCCCATAAGGAGGGGGCGGTTTACTATATTCGTTCGATTCCCCTGAAGGCGGTGTATCCGAACCTTCGGATGCCGGTTTCCTACCGGCACCGGCTGATTCAGGAGATCATCGACTGGAAGCCGGATGTGGTGCACAGCCAGTGCGAATTTTTCAGCTTTCAGTTCGCTGCCCGGATTTCCCGGATCACCGGCGCACCCATTGTCCATACCTACCATACCTTGTATGAGCAGTACCTGACCTCCTATGTGGTGCCCAGCAAGCGGCTGGGAGAGTTTTTGGCCAAGGTGATCTCCCGGAACCGGCTCAAGCGAGTGAAAACCCTGGTGGCCCCCACCCAAAAGGTGGAGAATACCCTCCAGAGCTACGGCATGCGGGCGCCCATCAGCGTGGTGCCCAGCGGCATCAGCCTGGAGCAGCACCACAAGCGGCTGACTCACCAGCAGCGGCTGGAGAAACGCCGGGAGCTGGGCATTGCCGACACCGACCAGGTGCTGCTGAACCTGGGGCGTCTGGGCGGGGAGAAGAACCTGGGAGAACTGATGAACCTGTTTGCCCAGGCCCGGCAGTATAACGAGAACCTGAAGTTCCTGATTGTGGGCGACGGCCCGGCCCGGCTGGCCCTGGAGGAGCAGGCGGAGGAATTGGGGGTTGCGGAACATGTGATTTTCACCGGCATGGTGGACCCCGGCGAGGTCCAGAACTATTACCAGCTGGGGGATGTGTTCGTCAGTGCTTCCACCAGTGAGACCCAGGGCCTGACCTACATAGAGGCTGCTGCCAATGGGCTCCCTTTGCTGTGCCGCCAGGACGACTGCCTTGCGGATGTGCTTCAGGAGGGAGAAAACGGGTACGAATATACCAGCGCCCAGGAGTTCCTCCACGCCATTGACGCAGTGTTCCATGATCCCAAATGGCGGGATGCCGCAGCCAAGCGCAGCGAACAGATTGCGGCCGCTTTCGACAAGAAGGCTTTTGGCGAGGCCATTGAAAACATCTATGAATCCGTTTTGTGACTGCCATGCACCGCTCCCGGCCGGGCGGTGCATTTTCGGCAAGTAAGGGAGAGAAGGGGGAGAGATCAATGAAAGTTGCCCGTTTTTTTGCGGTTCTGTTTGCAGCTGCCGGACTGATGCTGGCGCTGACCACGGTGGGTTTTTGCCTGTATTCTCTGGATAAGCCCGCAAAGATCCTGGAATATCCCCAGGCCGCTTCCGACTGCACGGAGAAACTGATGGCATCCCTTGCCCAGGGAGACTATGCCGGGGCAGGCAGCTGCCTGTATGGGCAGCCTGACCTGGGAAGCGGGGAGATGCCGGAGGACCCCAGGGCGGCTCTGTTCTGGCAGACGTTCCTGGATGGCATTTCCTACTCCTTTGAAGGAGACTGCTATGCCCGGAACGGCGGCTTTGCCCGGCAGGTCACGGTTACGACACCGGACCTTACCGCATTGACGGCGGATTTTCAGACCCGCTGCCAGGAACTGCTGAGTCAGCGGATTGAAGCTGCCACGGAAATGTCGGAACTGTATGACGAGCAAAACAATTTCCGGCAGGACTTGATTGACCAGGTGCTGGAACAGGCGGCCCAGGAGGCCGCAGACCAGGCAGACCAGACCAAAACCTACGAGATTACCCTGGAATTGACCTTCTGGGATGGTCAGTGGTGGGTTCTGCCGAATCAGGAGCTGCTGCGGGCCATGTCGGCGGACCTGACGTAAGGAGGGGCAACAGATGGCTTATCAACCCAAATACGCCCGGAAGGGAAATGCAGTGGGTCCTATCCCGGAGCGGAAGGCTCCTCCCCCCCGGAAGAAGCGCAGCGCCGGAGTCTGGGCGCTGCTGATTCTGCTGGGAATGGTGGTGGTGCCCGCCTCTTGCTGGGCCACGGGAACCCTGCTGTACCGGATGAGCACGACCCTCGGACGGCCCCGGCTGACGGCTCCGGCAAAGACCGGAGACCAGGATATTGGCGCGGCGGCGGAAAATTACATCTGCCAGTATGTGCAGGCCATGGAGACGGCCCTCCAGTCCGGAGAAAAACCGGAAATCGCCGAGGTGGAGGTAGAACCGGTGCGCAAGCGGTATTGGATTGAGGACGGTGTCCAGGTGGCGCCGGAACCGAATCCGGACTGCTATGGCCAGTCCACGGACCCGGCGGTTCTCAGCCAGCTGCTGGAGGACGCCGCCTGGCTGCTGGAGGATCAGCCCACCTACTTCCGGCCGGATGCAGAGCTGTATGAGGACAGCACCGTGCAGTATTACCTGGACGACAGTATTTTCGCCTTTACCTGGAAGGAGGTCCACGAAGGCTCGGTCTATACCTTCTCGGAGATCAAGGTGTCCCATCCTTCTCAGTTCCGGCGGCACCTTGCCGGCGGGGAATACGGCTCGGAAATGCAGTACCTGACCACGGAAATGGCAGCCAGCGTCAATGCGGTGGTAGCATCCGCAGGAGACTTCTACCGCTTCCGGGATTTCGGAGCAGTGGTCTATGAGGGCGTTGCCCGCCGGGTGGAGGGCACCTATGCGGAAACCTGCTATATTGACACCAACGGGGATATGCACTTCACCTACGGCGGAGAGGTGCTGACGGTGGAGGATGTGCAGAAGTTCGTGGATGAGAACGACATTTCCTTCTCCCTGGCCTTTGGTCCGGTGCTGGTGGACAACTACGAGGTCAAGAACCCCACCTGGTACGGTGTGGGGGAGATCAACGAGGGCTATGCCCGGGCGGCTCTGTGCCAGATGGGACCGCTGCACTACATTGTGGTCACCGCCAATACCCAGGGCCCCTACCAGGAGATTCCTACGGTGAAGCTGTTCACCAAATATGTGGCGGCTACCGGCTGCCAGAACGCCTACTGCCTGGACGGCGGCCAGACGGCCACCATTGTGATGAACGATGAACTGGTGAACCGACCGGTATACGGCCAGCAGCGAAAAATCAGCGACATCATTTATTTTGCCACGGCAGTACCGGAAGGAGGCTGAGCGATGGATCAAATTGCTTTGATTGTGGGGGAGACCTTCATCTACTGGAATTCCATCCTCCTGACCGCCGGGGCGGCGGTGGCGATTTGCTTCTTTCTGGCATGCTACCTGTGGAAATCCGGCAATGCCATTGCGGGATTTGCGGTGGTGCCCCTGGCCCTGGTGGTGAGTCTGGGGCTGGCCCGGTTTGTCCACTGGTATTGCCGGGCGGACAGCTATGACAGCTTTGCCGCCGCCATGACCGACTATGCTTCCGGCGGATACGCCCTGCTGGGGGTGTTTGCCGGATGCCTGCTGGCTGCCCTGGTGGTGCGGGTGCTGTTCCTGACCCGGAATCTGCCCCAGATGCTGGACTGCATGGCCATTGCCGGGTGCGCCGGTATGGCGGTGGGACGGCTGGCCTCCTTTTACAACAGCTCGGACCGGGGCCAGATTATCCAATCCATCCAGTCTCTGCCCTTTGTGTACCCAGTGACCAATGCTGTTTCCGGAGCGCTGGAATACCGCCTGGCAACCTTTGTGATTCAGGCCATGGTGGCGGCGGTGCTGTTTGGGGCGCTGGCCTGGTTTGACTGGCACAGCCACCGCCGGGGCCGGGGCCGGGACGGGGATACCTGCCTGGTTTTCCTGCTGTGCTACGGGGCGTCCCAGGTGGTGCTGGACAGCACCCGGTATGATTCCCTGTTTTTCCGGAGCAACGGATTTGTCAGCATGGTGCAGGTGCTGGCGGCGGTGGCCATGGCCTTCAGTGCGGTGTGGTTCTCGGTGCGGCTGGTAAAAAGCCGAGGGTTCCGGTGGTGGAATGTACCGCTGTGGCTGCTGCAGCTGGCTGCTGTGGGCGGCGCCGGATACATGGAATATTATGTTCAGCGCCGGGGCAACGAAGCGCTGTTTGCCTACAGCGTCATGAGCGGCTGCCTGCTGCTGGTAATCGGCTCGGCGCTGCTGATCCGGTATCTTGGCAGCCGACCGCTGGAAAAAAACGGAATTTTATAGGATGAACAAAAGGGCCCGGGAAAAGCCGTGCCCTTTTTTGCCAGTCCTGCCATTGACAAACAAAGTCGAACCCATGTATAATGTGGGTATACTAGCGGAGATATGGCATTGTGATAACAATATAAGGAGGATTCTATGAAATCCCAGGAAAAGAAGCAGCTGCAGGTTGCTGCCTGCAAAGTCCGCATGGGGATCATTGAGAGCACCCATGCGGCCAAGTGCGGTCATCCCGGCGGAAGTCTGTCCGCCGCAGACCTGTTCACCTATCTGTATTTCCGGGAGCTGCGGGTGGACCCCGCCAATCCCCAGTGGGCAGACCGGGACCGGTTTGTCCTGTCCAAGGGACATTGCGCTCCGGGCCTGTATGCTGCGCTTGCCCATCGGGGCTTTTTCCCGGTGGCGGATCTGGTGACGCTGCGGAGGGTGGGCAGCTACCTTCAGGGCCATCCCAATATGAATTCCGTTCCCGGGGTGGACATGTCCACCGGCTCTCTGGGCCAGGGAATCTCTGCGGCCTGCGGCATGGCGCTGGCGGCCAAGGTGAAAAAGCAGGATTACCGGGTGTATACCCTGCTGGGCGATGGCGAGATCCAGGAGGGACAGGTGTGGGAAGCCTGCATGTTTGCCAGCCACTACCATCTGGACAATCTGTGCGTCATCATCGATAACAATGGATTGCAGATTGACGGTGATGTGGCAAAGGTCATGAGCCCCTACCCCATTGACGCCAAACTGGAGGCATTCGGCTTCCATGTCCGCACGATTGACGGCCATGACTTTGACGCCATTGAAGCGGCGCTGAAGGAGGCCAAAACCATTCAGGGCAAGCCCAGCGCCATTGTGATGCGCACCGTCAAGGGCAAGGACGTGTCCTTCATGGAAAACAACGCCGGCTGGCACGGCGTTGCCCCCAACGATGCCCAGTACGAGCAGGCGATGGCGGAACTGAAGGAAAAACTTACCGCACTGGAGGGCATGTAAGATGGCAGACGTAAAGAAAATGGCCACCCGGGAAGGATACGGCAAGGCTCTGGTGGAATTGGGAAAAGAGCACGACGACATTGTGGTGCTGGATGCGGATCTGGCTGGTTCCACCAAAACGGGAATGTTTGCCAAGGCCTACCCCGACCGGCATTTCAACTGCGGCATTGCCGAAGCGGATATGATGTGTGTGGCAGCCGGCCTGGCCTCCACTGGCCTGGTGCCCTTTGCCTCCTCCTTCGCCATGTTCGCCTCCGGCCGGGCCTATGAGCAGATTCGAAATTCCATCGGCTATCCCGAACTGAACGTGAAGATCGGTGCGTCCCACGGCGGTATGTCCGTGGGCGAGGATGGCGCCAGCCACCAGTGCTGCGAGGACTTTGCCCTGATGCGCTCCATCCCCGGCATGGTAGTAATCTGCCCCGCCGACGGCGTGGAAGCGGAGGCGGCCACCAAGGCAGCCTACGAGCACAAGGGGCCGGTATACCTGCGGATGGGACGGCTGGCGGTGCCGGTGTTCCACGAGGAGGGCTTTACTTTCCGGATCGGTAAGGGCGAAGTGATGCGTGACGGCAGCGACATCGCCATCATTGCCAACGGACTGATGGTGTACGAGGCCGTCCAGGCGGCAGACGCCCTGGAAAAGCTGGGGATTCATCCCCGGATCATCAATATGTCCACCGTAAAACCCCTGGACGAGGAGCTGGTGCTGAAGGCGGCAAAGGAATGCGGCAGGATCATCACCTGCGAGGAGCATTCCATCATCGGCGGCTTGGGCGAGGCGGTCTGCAGTTTCCTCAGTGAGAACTATCCGGTGCCGGTGCGGCGCATCGGCGTGAACGACCAGTTCGGCTTCTCCGGTCCCGCTGCCGAGGTGCTGAAAGCCTTCGGATTGTGTGCGGAGCACATTGTGGAAGTTACGTTGGAATTCTTGGGCAAGTAAATCAAAACAGGGCCTGCGCAACCGCACAGGCCCTCAGACTGTCGAAAAACCCCTCCGGGGCTTTCCGACAGGTTTTTGCAGTCTGCTGCGTGCATAATTTGTCCCCCAATGGGGAACAAATTCCACACTCGCAGCCTGAGAAGTATTTTCGGCCAGGCACAGGTCCCGGCCGAAAATAGATTTTGACTCATTTGCCGCCCTAGGCGGCAAACTCTGTGAGACTTTTTTGACACACTCAGGGCCTGCGCAACCGCGCAGGCCCTGTCTTTATTTTTCCATCAATCAAAAACGTACATTCCAAAGAAGGACAGCAGACCCTCTCCCGGATCGTATTCCATTTCACAAGCATCCGCCAGTTTCTTGACGAAAACGCAGTAAGCGGACATACAGCTGTAGCGATAGTCCGGGAAGGAACAGGGCTGCCCCAGGGTCTGCTTGCAGGGGTGACACAGGGCGCATCCGCTGGCGCCCACGATGAAGCCCTGACAGCCGTTGGCCCGAAGCTTTTTCACCAGCTGGATTTCAGCGGTGTTGTGAGCGGTTTTGGCCTGTTTGATGGCGGCGGCGTCGGAAAAGTCGGAGATCTCCCAGATGGTCTGCAAAACCAGGGCATGGCGGCGGTCAAGAACCCGCTGCTTCATCTCTTCCGGAGAGCCGCAGTCCGGGGGACAGGAATAGTTGGCGCCATACTGTCCGCACAGATTTTCCTCGCAGTAGGGGCGGAAGGACGGGTCGAAAACAATCTTGCCGGTATCGATTACAGCGGCAGCAGCGAAGCCTTCTTCCGCAGCCAGGGTCAGCATTTCTTCTTGTGTCATGGCAATCACCTCTTGTCCTTCACTATACCCGCCGGAGGCACAGCTGTCAATACGCCGGAGGAGATTATCCAGATTTTTTCTTGACAAAACCCACAAAGATGAGTATTCTATAGGCAGCGGATATAGGCATTTCAGTGCCGCCCGACCCAGCTGGGGCGGGGCGGAGAATAGAGAATCCGGTGAGATTCCGGAACGGTACCGCCACTGTAAGCGCGGAGGGCGGGCACAGGACGAAAGTCAGCCATTGGACGGATGTCTGAGAAGGCGTGCCCGGACTGCGGATGCGCAAGTCAGGAGACCTGCTGAAGTGCAGCCCCCCGGTTCATCCTCGGGTGAGGGAGAGAATCGGGGAATTTGCTTGCGGAAAACCGGCCGGAGCTGTCCCAGAGGGATGGCCCCGGCTGTTTTGCGTGTGGAGAACAGGATCACAGAAGAAATGAGGATATGTTTATGCCCAACGGTCTGACCAAACCAAAACCGGTGCTGCTGGTGGTTTCTTTCGGCACCAGTTTCAATGAATCCCGGGCCTTGACCATCGGCGCAGTGGAGCAGGCGCTCCGGGCGGCCTATCCCGGGTACGAAGTGCGACGGGCCTTTACCAGCCAGATTATTCTGGACATCCTGAAGGAGCGGGACGGCCTGGAGATTGACAATGTGGAGCAGGCGCTGGCCCGGCTGGCGGCCGACGGCGTCCGGGAAGTGGTGATTCAGCCCACCCATGTGATGACGGGCAGTGAATATCATGATGTGCTCCAGGAGGCTGCCGCCTGGGCCGACCGCTTTGACTCGGTCAAGGTGGGCCGGGCTTTGGTGACCCTGGAACGGGATTATGACACCCTGATCCGGATTCTGGCGGAGGATACCGCAGGGCTTGACCCGGAGGATACCGCCGTTGTCTATATGGGACACGGAACCGAGCATGAAGCCAACGAGACCTATCACAAGCTTCAGCAGAAGCTGTGGGAGCAGGGCTATGCCAACTACTTTGTGGGAACCGTGGAAGCGGAACCTACGGTGGAGGATGTGCTGGCTCTGGTACGGGAAACCTCCGCCCGGCAGGTGGTGCTGATTCCCCTGATGCTGGTGGCGGGAGACCATGCCAACAATGACATGGCCGGTCAGGAAGAAGGCTCCTGGAGGGACCTTTTTGAGAAGGCGGGCTACGCCGTTCAATGCTGGCTGAAGGGCCTGGGGCAGTATCCTGCCATTCAGCAGATGCTGGTGGGCCATGTGGCGGACGCCATCGCCGGGCCGGAATTTGGCGGGAAAACCGGAGAAGCGGAGCAAACGCCTTTGCCGGAGCGGCTGCCCGATGGAGAATACGTCCTGGCTGTGGACTCCAGTTCCCCCATGTTCCGGGTGGCCCGGTGTGTGCTTCGGGTGGAGCAGGGACGGATGCAGGCGGAGCTGACCCTGAAGGGGGACAGCTACGGAAGACTCTTCCCCGGTACGGCAGCGGAAGCGGCAGCGGCCCCGGCGGAAGCCTGGATCCTGCCGGAAGAGCGTGATGCCGGAGAAACGGCATTCCTGCTCCCCGTCGATGCGTTGAACAAGCCGGCGGACTGTGCCGCCTGGAGTGTGGGGCGGGAAACCTGGTATGACCGGGTGCTGACCTTCCGCCGGGGGAATGCCTGAAAGTTTCTTGACCGAACAATCTTCCAAGGAGGGAACCACAATGGAGTGTTCCGCACCCAGAATCCTGCTGGCCGGCACCAACAGCGGCTGCGGCAAGACCACCCTGACCTGTGCCGTTCTGCAGGCCCTGGTGAACCGGGGGCTGCGGACGGGGGCCTTTAAATGCGGTCCGGACTATATTGATCCCATGTTCCACAGCCGGGTGATCGGCGCCCACAGCGCCAATCTGGATTTGTTTTTCTTTTCTCCCAATACCCTGAATTACTTGCTGGCGGCGAACAGTCAGGGATGCGATGTGAGCATTGTGGAAGGGGTGATGGGATTTTACGACGGTCTGAGCCTGACCTCCACCCAGGCCAGCTCCTATGCGGTGGCGAAGGAAACCCGCACCCCGGTGGTGCTGACGGTGAACGCCCGGGGAGCAGCTTTCTCGGTGCTGGCCACCATCCAGGGCTTTCTGGCGCTGGAACCGGACAGCGGCATCCGGGGCGTGATTCTGAATCAGTGCAGCCCCATGAGCTATCCGGCCCTGGCCCGGGCCATCCGGGAACGGTTCGGAGAGAAGGTTGTCCCCCTGGGCTATCTGCCCCCTATGAAGGAATGCGCCCTGGAGAGCCGTCACCTGGGACTGGTCACCGCCCAGGAGGTGGAGGACCTGAAGCAGAAGCTGAACCTGCTGGCAGCCCAGGCGGAGAAGAGCCTGGACCTGGAGGGCCTGCTGACCCTTGCCCGGTCCGCTCCGCCGCTGTCCTTTGAACCGGTGAACCTTCCCCGGCAGGAGCCGGTGCGGATTGCCGTGGCCATGGACAAGGCCTTTTGTTTTTATTATGGGGACAATCTCCGGGCGTTGGAGGAGCTGGGGGCGGAGCTGGTGTATTTCAGCCCCCTTACCGACGAAAGGATGCCGGAAAACTGCCAGGGACTGTATCTGGGCGGGGGCTATCCGGAACTGTATCCCGGGCAGCTGGGAGAAAACCGGACCATGCTGGAATCCATCCGAACCGCCCTGGCGGCGGGCCTGCCCTGCATCGCCGAGTGCGGCGGATTCATGTATCTGACCCAGGCCATTGCCGGGACGGCCATGGTGGGGGTGCTGGCGGGGGACTGCTACGACAACGGGAAACTCACCCGGTTTGGGTATGTAACCCTGACGGCCCGGAAGGACAATTTACTGTGCCGGGCGGGGGAATCCATCCCGGCCCACGAGTTCCACCATTGGGACTGCACCGCCCCCGGCGGGGACTTCACAGCGGAAAAGGTCAGCGGGAAGTCTTGGGCCTGCGCCGTGGCAACTCCTACCCTGTATGCAGGATTCCCCCATTTCCATTTTTATGCCAACCCGGACTTTGTCCGGAATTTCTATGCGGCTTGCCGAAAGGAGAAACATCGTCATGCTGGAAACCATGAAACCAGGAGAGATTGAAAAACGCAGCTTTGAAATCATCACCGAGCTGCTGGGCGATACCAAACTGGACCCGATTCAGGCGCCGGTCATCAAGCGGGTGATTCACACCACTGCGGATTTTTCCTATGTGGAGAATCTGGTGTTTTCCGACCACGCCGTGGAGAAGGGCCTGGAAGCGCTGAAAAATGGCTGCGACATCGTCACCGATACCCAGATGGCCAAAGCCGGCATCAACAAGACCATCCTGGCCCGGCTGGGGGGGCAGGTGCACTGCTTCATGTCTGACCCGGAAGTGGCGGCAGAGGCCAAGGAGCGGGGCATTACCCGGGCAGTGGTGTCCATGGAGCACGCAGCCCGGCTGGAAAAGCCCTGCATTTTTGCCATCGGAAATGCCCCCACGGCCTTGATTTCCCTCCAGGAGCAGATTCTGGCAGGGAAATTGAATCCGGCGCTGATTATCGGCGTGCCGGTGGGCTTCGTCAACGTGGTGGAGAGTAAGGAGATGATTCTGCCTTTGGATGTTCCCTATATTGTGGCCCGGGGCAGAAAAGGCGGCAGCAACGTGGCGGCGGCCATCTGCAATGCTCTGCTGTACCAGATTCTACGCTGAAGCTATGGAAGCATACATCGAAAAGGACGGAAAGCGGCTGCGGCTGGGTTACACCACCGGCTCCTGTGCCGCAGCGGCGGCCAAGGCGGCGGCCTGGATGCTCCTGACCGGCGGGGAGAAGCGGGAGATTGCCCTGTTGACCCCCAAGGGCATGGAGCTGAAATTGAGCGTGGAGGACATCCGCCGGGAAGAAAACCAGGTCACCTGCGCCATCCGCAAGGACGGAGGCGACGACCCGGACGTGACCCATGGAACCCTGATCTATGCCCGGGTGTTCCGCCAAGAGACTCCCGGCATCGACGTTGACGGCGGTGTGGGAGTGGGCCGGGTGACCAAGCCCGGTTTGGACCAAGGCGTGGGAGAAGCGGCTATCAATTCCGTGCCCCGGAAGATGATCCGGGAGAATGTGGCGGAGGTGATGGCCTTGACGGATTACCATGGCGGCCTGGGGGTGGAAATCTCCGTACCCGAGGGGGAGCGGCTGGCAAAGCAGACCTTCAATCCCCGGCTGGGGATTGTGGGGGGCATCTCCATTCTGGGCACCACCGGCATTGTGGAGCCCATGAGCGAGAAGGCCCTGGTGGATACCATTCGGGTGGAGCTGACCCAGCGCCGGAGGAACGGGGCAGAATTCGTGCTGCTGACCCCGGGCAATTACGGCTCGGACTTTATCCGGCAGGACCTGGGAATTGATTCCACCCTGGCGGTGCAGTGTTCCAATTACATCCAGACCACCCTGGGAATCTGCCGGGAACTGGAATTTAAGGGCGCTTTGCTCATCGGCCATGTGGGCAAGCTGGTGAAGGTGGCCGGGGGAATGGGCAACACCCATTCCAAGTACGGCGACTGCCGGATGGAAATTCTGGCGGCCCACGCCGGGGCGGCGGGACTGGACCGGGCGCGCATCGCCGGAATGCTTCAATGTGTGGCCTGTGACGAAGCCCTGCGGCTGCTCCGGGAGGGGGGCTGCTGGGAACCGGCACTGACCAGCCTCACCGGTAAAATCGGAGAGCATCTGGCCCGGTTCGGAGGAGAATCTCTGGAAACCGGCGTGATTGTATATTCCAAAGAATACGGCATTCTGGGCATGAGCGAAAATGCCCGGGAATTGCTTGAAAAGTGCAAGGAGGGTGCATCATGGTGCATTTTGTAGGCGCAGGAAGCGGCGCCGTGGATTTGATAACGGTTCGGGGCCAGCGGCTGCTCCAGCAGGCGGATGTGGTGATTTATGCCGGTTCTCTGGTGAATCCGGCGCTGCTGGAAAACTGCAAGGAAGGCTGTGAGATTCACGACAGCGCAAAAATGACCCTGGAGGAAGTGATTGCCGTCATGGAGCAGGCGGAGCAGGCGGGAAAAACCACCGTCCGGCTCCACACCGGCGATTCCAGCATTTACGGTGCCGTGCGGGAGCAGTTTGACCAGCTGATTGAGCGGGGCATCGAGTATGATGTTTGCCCCGGAGTCAGCGCCTTCTGCGGTGCGGCATCGTCCCTGAAAACCGAGTATACCCTGCCGGACGTGAGCCAGACGGTGATTATCACCCGGGCGGCGGGCCGGACGCCGGTGCCGGAGCGGGAATCCATCCGGGCGCTGGCGGCCCATCAGGCCACCATGGTGCTGTTCCTCAGCACCTCTCTGACGGAAAAGCTCCAGCGGGAGCTGCTGGAAGGGGGCTATCCCGGGGATACTCCGGTGGCGGTGGTGTACAAGGCCACCTGGCCGGATGAGAAGATTTTCCGCTGCACCGTGGACACCCTTCACCAGACGGTGACGGAGAACGGCCTGACCAAAACTTCTCTGATTGTAGTAGGCCGGTGCATGGGCGAGCACTACCTGCGTTCGCTGCTGTATCACCCCGGATTCACCACGGAATTCCGGGAGGCAACCCAGTGAAGGCAGCGCTGTTTGCCTACAGCCGCCGGGGGATGGAAACCGGGCGGAAGATCCGGGAGGTTTTGGGAGAAGAAACCGTGTGCTTTGCCCCGGAGCGGCTGGCGGGGGAGGGGTATGCCCCCATCCCCAAGCCCTCCCGGGATTTCTACGGAGCGCAGTTCGCCCAACGCCAGGTGCTGATTTTTGTCGGCTCCTGCGGCATCGCCGTCCGGGAGATTGCCCCTTTTGTGGCCTCCAAAACTTCGGACCCGGCGGTGGTCTGCCTGGACGAGGGTGGAAATTTCGTGATTTCCCTGCTCTCCGGGCACATCGGCGGGGCAAATGCTCTGACTAGGCAGCTGGCGGAAACGCTGGGGGCCACCCCGGTGATCACCACCGCCACGGATGTGAACCAAAAATTCTCCGTGGACACCTGGGCCACGGAAAACGGCTATGTCCTGTCCGACCTGAAGGCGGCCAAAGCCGTTTCCGCCGCTATTCTGGAGGGGCCGGTGCCCCTGAAAAGCGATTTCCCCATCCGGGGCAAGCTGCCCACGGGTGTAACGGCCGGGGATTCCGGAAAAGCGGGGATTTCTCTC